>NZ_FQUL01000001.1:47931-166012 GCF_900128965.1 Ferrithrix thermotolerans DSM 19514 | reverse complement strand
GATGCTACGCTCGCTGGGAAGAAGCTCGCAAAGGCCCTCACCTGCGAGATATGCGGTAAGGAAGTGGACCGGGATCACAACGCCGCAAAGAACATCAGCGACTTAGCCAAAGTACAACGCCAGTCCTGGTGTAGTTGGCGCCAGTGCCCTGTACGTACCCGGGCCACCTGAAGGTGGCACAGACGGCAGGTCCGATGGCCGGGTCACCGACCACCGGGCGAGGCTGCATAAGACCTCGACTTCGTCGAGGCCGCGGCCGATGAGGCGAGAACCAAAACCTGCTCCCGGCAGGCAGAGGAACCCTGCGAGGGGTGCATCTGATGATGCGCACTACTGCTCACTTAGATGCAACGGTCGAAGCCCATTGCTGGCAAACCTAGATTCGTTAGAGGTGTGCGAGGCTTACTGCCCCAGGTGGACGGTGATGGTTGACCCACATTTTAAAGAGTGTAAGGCTTACAGATCAGCCTCGGGTCATACAGATCCACCTATAGCTCTATTTGTTGGAGACTGATTAGAGTTCAGGTCTAGGTGGGGTACGAATAGTTTGATCCTTTTCTAAAGACTTGCTTCTCTTCGAACCAGCGTCTCCACTTCGAGGAAAACCTCCTTCATTCGTGGTAAGGCTTTGGTAAGGGCTAGGTAGGTGCTGCTGTTATCCCCGTATCTCTCTTTGATGCTCGCTACCTTATCGCTCAACATCACCCTTTTACCCCTATCATCGATAGAGAGGTCACAGTAGCTAAGACAGTCCGAGACGAGACTTTTGTGGTAGGGAAATCTTTCAAGCTCCAAGCCAAGCCCAACGATCTCGGCTTCTTCTTTAGAAAATGAACAGTTCGCTACTAGCTGGGCGAGCTTTATTTCTCCCATCTCCTCTAGAAACATGGCGCCGTCCAAGAAGTAGAGCCCAGTCTTCACGAGCGCAAACGAGCGCCCAATGTCGTGTAACCAAGCGGCTTTGATAAGAGTCTCTCCGTCTTGTTGACCTGTGATGATGGTCTCTGCCAGGTTATTGGCAAGGTCCACTACTTTTTGAATTCGCCAAAAACGTTCTTCGCCTCCCTTGGAGTGCTCCTCGGCTAATGTACGTGCTTGGTCGATTCTCATGATTACAAGATACCGTGCCGGCGACGGTGGCTTTTCTGAGAGTTTTATTTAGGAAGTTCCTGGAATACGAATTCATCTGGATGAGAGTGGACTTGGTAGAGGTTGAATAAAACATCAGCCGATCTGATCCATCTAGACACTTGGTTTTATGTAGGTTCGTGATTGCGAGTCGTCTCAGCCAGAGGCGCTTGGGACCAATGGCGTCACGGCTGTAGTATGTGGGTGGTCGACGGCTACTGTTCGCATCGTTCTTCGTTTGCCATCTCTCGAGCAAAGAGCTCTGCCATCTGTAAAGATTTAGGAGAACTGGTCTGAATCGGTCCAGTGAGAGACAGCTCCATGAACACGTCTACAAAAGTTAGTTGAGGAGTCCTTCAAGATCTCTGATAGCTCTTTCATGCGATCTCGATCAATGCGCTGCACAGGGCCGGAGATCGAGATCCCAAAGCTTACTTTGCCTAATCTAATCCAGGTTGCGACACAACGTACGCCAGGCGTGTACTCTTCGTTGTCAAAAGCCAGACCAGTGTTGCCGATCTTCAATATCTCACCCAGGAGACCTTCGGCGGAGGTTATCGTAGCTTTGCTGTATCGCTCCAGAGACAAAGAGGGTATCAATTGTCTCGGCGCCTGTTCTCCGAGCGAAGCTAGTAGCGCCTTGCCTACTCCGGTTGCGTGCAGTGGAACTGTGTTTCCGGGGTTAGTGAAGGTTCCGAGGAGATGGCGTGCCCGGACAGAGCTCAGGTAAAGAGCCATATTTCCGTTCAGAACAGCTAGATTTGCGGCCTCCCCAGAGCGCGTTGCTACTGACTCTAAAAGCGGCTTGAACAACCCTAAAGTGTTGTTTTGAAGCTGCTCTTGAGCGAGAATGAATGGTACTCCTACTGTGTAGCTTCTACTATCCAGTTCAACTAGAAAGCCTTGGTCCGTCAGAACCTGTACAAGGCGATGAACCGTTGCTTTGGGTAGGCGGAGCGCTGTTGCTATCTCGCCATTTGTCGATGGTCCGTTGCGAATTACATAAGACAGCACTTTGAGACCCCTCGCTAATGTGCCAACTACGAGCGAGGGTTCGGATAGTGACGTGGGTTCAGTAGACTTGTCCATTATGTAAAACTATAGTTTCAATTATTGAAACAAAGAGCAGGAGGTCGCCTTGGCGATAGAGCTAATACGTTCTGGCGTAGATGATGAGGCCTTGGGTCGCTTATTCACAGACGAAGCGTTAGTGTTCTTGGAGGCGTTGCACGGAGCGTTCAGCTCCAAGCGGCAAAGTCTTTTAGCGAAACGCCTATTGAGGAATGAAGCTCTTCGCTCGGGAGAAAGGTTTCACTTCGATGAACACTCAAGGGCGCGAACTGACTCTGAGTGGAAGACGGCTGAGATCCCCGAAGACCTGCTGTTGCGTCGAGTCGAGATAACGGGGCCCACAGATGCAAAAATGGTTATAAATGCTCTAAATTCGGGAGCTGACGTTTTCATGGCGGACTTCGAGGATTCAAATGCCCCGAGTCTCTCGAACATGGTCAGCGGTCAGATCACGTTGCAACAAGCGATCCGCCGTACCTTGACCTTCGAAAATGGGTCAGGCAAGAGCTATGCGTTGGGCGATGAGCTTGCGACTCTCATCATCCGACCCAGGGGATGGCACCTCTTGGAGCGCCACTTGCTGGTCGATGGAGATCCCATCGCCGGAGCTTTGTTCGATTTTGGTTTGTATCTAGTCCACAACTACAAGCAACTAGAGTCCATCGGGTCAGGTCCATACTTCTACCTGCCCAAACTAGAGTCCGGCGAAGAAGCTAAACTTTGGGCCGAGATCTTTGAGTTTTCTGAACGCTGGTTTGATTTAAAGCATTCAACGATAAAGGTGACTGTCTTGTTGGAGACCTTTCCGGCTGTCTTTGAGATCGATGAGATCTTGTATGAACTGCGTAACTGGATTGTAGGCATGAACGCAGGTAGATGGGACTATCTTTTCTCGTTTATCAAGACCTACGGCAAGCTGGGATCGAGATATCTGCTACCCGATAGGAACTCCGTCACAATGGATGTGCCCTTCATGAGAGCCTACTGCGACCTTTTGGTGCAAAGTTGCCACCGAAGAGGCGCTTACGCTATCGGCGGGATGGCTGCGTTCATTCCCTCAAGGAAAGATCCTGCGGTAAATGAGTCAGCGCTTGAAAGAGTGAGATCAGATAAAAGTCGCGAGTTACAACAAGGCTTCGACGGATCTTGGGTTGCGCATCCCGATCTGGTACCTGTGTGTATGGAGGTGTTTTCAAGCGGTCTAAAGGGTCGGCCCAACCAGCTACAGGTCTTGCGGGACGACGTTGTTGTAAGAGAGAGTGAACTTAGTGATATAAACTTCAACGGAGCTACGATGACGATGGAGGGGCTAACAAATGACGTCTCGGTCTCGTTGAGGTACATCACCTCCTGGCTCAAAGGTCAAGGTGCGGTGGCTATCTACAACCTAATGGAGGATGCGGCAACCGCCGAGATAGCGCGTTCGCAGATCTGGCAATGGGTCAACAACTCAGTCGAACTTGCAGAGGGTGTAAGGGTTGAAAGCTCGGTAGTTGAAAACCTCATCGATCAAGAGGTGCAGATGCTAGGTTCAGATGAGACGGTAAGGACAGCTGCACAGATCCTGCGCGAAGTGGCTCTCTCTTCCGAGTTGCCGGACTTCCTTACAACTGTAGCGTACCGGTATACCAAGAATTAGGCAACTAGACACCCGGTGGCGTCTCTGAGCTGACATACACCTTTACCGTTTGCAGGGTAGTGTTTAGTGGACCGGTCCTTGGAACATCATGTCTTTGTTAACGTCACGCCTAAATGACCCAAGTCCAAAACGGCTCGTGTGCTTTGTGCTCCTACCGGCGCATTGCGTCAAAGCTGTTTCATAGTGGCAACTTCGTAATGGTTCTTCTAGCTCAGACCTTGGAAGTGTCTCTCAAGGAGAATCTATAGATCTGATGGATCAAACACACGGCTCGACATAGGATGTTGAACAACAAGGGGTCCTCGATCTGGAACGTCCTCCCAATAGTCTTTGGTCCTTCTTTGGCTATTGCTTTGGACCATATCTATAGTAACTTTTTGGGCCAAGGGCGGTAGCGTAGACGGTTGGTTTGCGACGTCGTAAGTAAGGCTTTTCGCTCAGGCAAACAAGGTCATTCGACCCAGGTTCAAGGATGTATCGGTGAAAGGCTAAGACTTCATTACTCATATAGAGCGAGTGTTCTTGTAGTGGGACCCTTGTATGGTCGGGTCCAAATACGCCTGATTGTGAGGACACTTCGTTAGTCGCTAAAGATGTTGCCACTAATACAATTAGATTGTTCTCTCCGGCGCGCACCCTTCCAACTGAGAGATCATGGGGGTATCCATCACTGCAATACGGATCACAGAGGTGAGCAGGTCTTGGTTGTGATGAAAAGTCTGGACTCTCTTTCCCTATCGCAACTATCATGTGCCCGCCTTCCAATGCAAAAAGACGTGCAGGCTCCCAAGTACATAGCTCATCCACCGTGATTACCTTGATCTTCAGGTATGGTTCTAGCAGTTCGATAGTACCTTCTTTGGTGAACCTGGTTGCGTTTCGACCTGCATGTACATATTGCGGTCGCTGATCTGTTTGGTTCGGAGCTGGAAATACGATCACCACGTCGCTGTAGGTGGACGAACTAATTAGTTTCTCGGCCTCTTTTTGAAACTCTAGCTCAATCCCACTTTGTCCTTTTTGATCAATGCTTGGCAACGGACCTATAGCTATCACTAACAACTCGGGAGCTGTTGATCTGTCGGAGCTGTCTTGATCTATATGGGCCAAAGTGACCGATGAAATGGACTCAATCGGCGTTGTGCCTTGCCACTCCATATTCGTTGGAAAGGAGAAACACCCTATTGCTCTATAGCCAGGTGGACTGATAGGTGATGGAATCCTATCTCTAAGGATATTGGATGTAAAGTCATATGGAGCTAAGAAGAGTTTCGGGCTGAGATCTTGGTGTGAAACTTTGATCTGCGTCGAGCGAGGTTCGATAGCTGCGAGAGCGAGACCTTCGCATTCACTAACTATATCCACTACCGTCCCTGTGTCGGAGATTACGCAGCTTCCTCCTGAGTAGCGAACATCTTTTTCCACGCCGCTGAGATCAGCTGCAACAACGTAGCAGTTCATTTCCTTCGCTCTGAGCCACCACTGCGAGGCGGGTGCTGGTTCGTCGACCCACGCTGTCGGTAGACATATAACTGCGGGCCTCTTGTCTGCTGATGGAAGGATGAAGCTCTCTGGGAATTCAATGTCCGCGCAGATCGCTACCGTTGCGCTAACGCCGGCGACCTCAAAGGTTGGAGGAAGTTGGTCCCCGACGGTTGCCCAAGTGGTATCGGCGCTGAAGAGATGAAGTTTTCTGTAGTTGGCAACCAGCCCGCTTTCGTCTACCACAGAGGCTGAGTTATACAGCAGACCTGTATCTTCTTCTAACTCCATGTATCCGTAAACGACGGTCACTTGCAGCCTCTTTGCGACTCCCAGAACCGAGCAGAAGGTATTGCCGTGGCATGGTTCGGCGAAGGGGAGGGCGTCTTCGTAGCTTTCGAAGAGATATCCGGTTCTAAACAACTCTGGTAGTACGACTAGTTGTGCTCCTGCCTGAGCAGCAACCTCGATGTAGCTAAGTGCCTTGCGGAGACTAGTTTCCGTATTTCTTGAGGCTTGGCAAAGTTGCACCGCAGCAACGGTTAGAGTCACTTTAGATCCTGGGTGCGCTCTGGAACATTTGCGTAGAACAGGGGGTCTGGCATCGCGGGTGCCACTATCCATAGAATTTTTGCGGGAGAAGTCTTAGATACAGACCTCCAGGTGTGAGGTATCTTGGCGTTGAAGGTAAGGGAGTCTCCAGCACTAAGGCTGTAAAGGTCTCCATCTAAGTTGATCTCGATCTGCCCTTGGATCACGTAACAGACCTCGCAGTCACTTGGGATGCTATAGAGCTGATCTCCACCTGAGCCGTTGTTTGATGCGACGGTCTCAATCACTGCGACGCGCTTTTCTGTTATTGAAGTAAGAAGGGTATCTACCACAAACTTGCCCGGCAATGTGACCGTTGGTCGATCCGACGCCCTAACAAGGGTCGTCTCTGGTTTTCGAAACAACTCTTCCATCGAGATCCCCACCGCTTCTGCTATGGAGATGAGTGAGGGGATAGATGGAGTTGTCTCGTTTCGCTCGACCTTCGATAAAAAACCTTTGGAGAGGCCGGTTCGCGTAGACAGCTCTTGGAGCGAGAGTTGGGTATTTTCTCTGGCGTGTCTTAGGCGCTGCCCAATTCGGAACTCTTTCAATTTACTACCTTAGAGATGGACCGATACTGACGGAGATGTCAAGAAAAAGAGTTTTGGAGCTCTTCATTGGACTTTGCGATCAATAATGACTCCTCTTTCGTATCAAGCGATCTTGTCACTAAAAGGTAGGTGATTGCTGTCGTAGCGAGACCCACAAGCCATGAGATGTCGACTCCTGAAAGCACTTTGGCGATCGGACCGGTGTAGCTAAGTGGCCCGAGTTGGGGAAGCACCATAAAGGGAATCTCGAATAGGAATCCAACCACGTAGGCTAAAAGACCTCTCCAACTCCAAGAACCATAGATGCCCTTTGGGTTGAATATCTCCGAGATCGCATAGTGGCCTTTGCGGACAAAGAAGAAGTCGATGAGGTTAGTAGCGGTCCATGGAACTAAAAGGTAAAGCATAAGTGTAAGTGCTGTAAAGACCGTATTCACGGCATTTGCAGTGATGGACTCGCCGACGAAGTACCAAAGCAAAGTCAAGGCCAGCACGGCCAGTACCCTTGCTCTCTTCATCAAAGAAGGTTTGATGCGATGAAAAGCGTCGATTCCTGTGAGAAGTGTAAGTGCACCACCATAGGCGTTCATGCCCATAGTAGCTACCAAGGCAGCAGCTGAGAATATGGCCGTCAAAGACCCGAGACCCCCAATGAAGTTGTTGCCGGCCTCCTTGAGACCGACGAGTCCGTCTGATGCTCCTAGTGCAACTGCGAGCCAAGCTCCTAAAGTTATGAGCCAGATGGCCGAGGTGGACGCACCGAAGAAGACGGAGAAGATGACCGATAAGCTCCTTGTTTTGCCGGGCAAGTATCGAGAGTAGTCCGAGACGTAAGGCGCGTAGGTTATGTTGTAAGCTGCAGCGGCCGAGAACTCAGCCATGAAACCGACTCCGCTGAAACCGTAGTGGGTCTTGTTGGGCACTGCTCCAGCGTGTCCTGAAATCACACCGATAGTGAGTACTACCATCAGAGGGAACGAAACAGCGAGCAGAACACGAAATACCCTATGTACCCAGTCGTGTCCTAGAACGGCTAGGACTGCTGCAATAACGGTCACAACCAACGACACTAATTGAGCGTTGAAGTGAAATGCACCTGACAGTCCTTGGGCCATAAGAACCTGGTCTGTGACGTTGAAGGCTACGTAGGTGAACAGAGCGGCAAAGAGTACTATGACGACCCCTTTGTAGCCGAACTGCGCCCGACTCTGTATCATCTGCGGTAGTCCCAGCTTTGGTCCTTGGGAGCCGTGAAAAGCCATGAAAGTTGTGCCCACTACGATTCCCAATGCCCCTGCCACAAAGGTCCACCAGATGGATAGACCCAGGGAGGGCCCAATGAAGCCTATTGGAATCGTAAAGTACTGGAAGTTACCAAGAAACCAAAGGGGCGCCTGGTGCCATAGCTTTCCGTGGCGTTCTTGATCTGGAATCCAATCTATTGAGTGCTTTTCTATTCCTATAGGTGCCTTGATATTGATCTCGTCTGCCACCTGCAACATACCCCCTTGACGTTGATTTGACCTATAATAAACGAACGTTGCAATCTGTGTGACAAAGTATTTTAGAAATATTTCAAAAACTGGTATTTTTTTAAAAGTTATAACGCCTACCTGGCAGAGGTATGAGGTATCGGTCGAGTGCAGCAAGCTTTCCGATCGACACATTGTTGTCAGAGCTAGTGTCGTGTAACATCGGGAGGAAAATATGGACAAAGAGCCGCTTGGCCCACCTAATTCTCTAGTAGCTCCGAGGTTTCTCACCTCTAGCACCTTTGCGCGTTTGCCTTCGACCGATGAGGTCAAAGACGCCCAGGTGATCATCCTTGGTGTGCCTTTCGATGCGGGCGTGTCCTATAGACCGGGAGCCCGTTTTGGCCCAAGTGCGATAAGACAGGGCTCCAAACTCCTAAGACCCTATAACCCAGCCTTAGATACCTATCCATTTAAAAATGTTCAAGTCGCCGATGACGGAGACGTCGCCGTCAATCCGTTCAATATCGATGAGGCGCTTGGTCAGATAGAGAGCAGGGTAAGTGAACATGTAAGGCGGGGAAGGAGAGTACTTACACTTGGCGGTGACCACACCATAGCCCTTCCTATACTCAGATCGATGGCTGCCCACTACGGTTCAGTGGCTCTTCTTCACTTCGATGCACATCTTGATACGTGGGACACTTACTTTGGAGCTCCTTATACGCACGGAACGCCTTTTCGCAGAGCTTTCGAGGAAAATCTTTTAGATTCGCAAAGATGTTTCCACCTCGGCACCAGGGGACCTCTGTACGACCGTTCGGACCTAGATGACGATGAGAGCTTTGGCTTCAGGGTTATCGGGGTATCCGAAGTGGAGGAGAGGGGATGGAGAGACTGTGCAATGCAACTTAGAGAAGAGCTAGATGATGCCCCTCTGTATGTCTCAATCGATATCGACGTTCTTGATCCCGCTTTTGCACCAGGAACCGGAACGCCTGAAGCAGGGGGATTGACCTCAAGAGAACTCCTGCATATCTTGAGGGCTTTGCAGGGTGCAAACATAGTTGGAGCGGACATAGTTGAGGTTGCTCCCGCTTACGACCATGCCGAGATTACCTCGATCGCAGCAGCACACCTAGGGTATGAGCTTGTATCAATTATGTCGATGCTGAAGTAGTGATTGGAGCTACTGTGAGCTAAGCGGTCTATGGGTATACAGTTTTTAAACTCATGAAGTTTTCCGTTCTGTGCCGATAAAGTATCTTGGCTATGGGAAGCGACTCGCCTAGCTGGGCACCGGATGAGTCGATCTCAAAGGTACCCTCTAGTGTGTTTAGGTGGCCGGAGATCGAATTTAGCGCAGCTCGAATGCCAAGCTGAGTATCGTCCGTTGCGTGTTGTAGAGAGGCTTGTATTATCAAACCTGTGTTGTATCCAGCAACGTCTAGGAAGTTAGGTGGATGCTTCGACCACGCCATAAAGATCTCGTCAAATCTCTGAGTATCTAGACCTGAGTTAGTCGTTCTGTAGCGGAGCGAGGGAGGAAAGTTATAGGTGAAGGTGCCCGCTAATGCCTGCGGGGGTACCCTACCTATAAAGTCAGATAACAGTTGTCCGGGAAATGCCGTGAAGCGCAAAGCTTCGTCAAGTGGAGTGTGGTAGATCTGATTCAAAAATGCAACGTCGTTGTTGAAGTATCCAAACTCTATTACCGCTTTAGGTTTCAAGGGTTCTATCTGACGAAGGTAGCGAGCATAATTGGTGGTTGAGGTGGGTACAGAGATATTTGCGACAGGAGGTAGCCCTGCTTTGGTTAGTACCGTCGATACCGTTTGGTCTTGTGCTGAGTCGAAAGGATTTGAGGCGTAGATTATCGCCACGCGCTTGACCATCTGTCTTAACAGAAACTTGCCAAGCGGTAGAGGCCATACCTGTGAGGTCGGTAGATCGCATAGAACCAAGAAAGGGTCGTTAGCGAGGAAGAAACCGGACCCCGTTCCACTTTGATCGAACAGCACCATCTGGTGCTGCTGGGCCATGGCGATGGCGGGTTGTGTGAGCACCGACCCGAAGTCGGACACCAGTAGATTGACGTGGTATCTCGTGATAAGTTCCCGGTAGAGTAAGCGAGCTAGGGAGGGCGAGCTTTTGTCATCAAGTGCCACGAGATTTACAGTGGCAAGACCTCCATACGCCCTAACATATACTCCTCCTCGTTTATTGACCTCATGGATCCAGAACTTCAAACCCTCAAGCTCTGGCAAGGATGAACTCTCAAACGCACCGCTGCCTGCGTACAAGGTGCCTATGGTGACGACGCGACTCTGCGTCAATGGAGCGGAGTTGACTATCTGGCAGGCCGACGCAGTAAAGGATAGAGCGAGGATAAACGCTATCCATCGAAAAGAGATCTTCGGGCGATCTCGAGTGGTTCCCGGTGGATGTATAGTCTGACTCAGCGCCTTGGATCTCAATGAGCGACTTACCACAGTAAGCGAATTAATATTTTGGCGTCGTCTTTGGGGGATGGTTCACCTCCTTGAGTTATATTATGTCGATAGTGGCTCGAAACATGCACCCAGATCAGATCGTTGAACTTCTTCGCAGAGCGGTGAGGGAGAGGGTTATTCTCCCCGGTCAATCTTTGAACCAAGACGAGTTGGCGCAAAAGTTTGGCGTAAGTCGCATACCACTACGTGAGGCGCTTAGGACACTAGTTGGTGAAGGTCTTGTAGTGATGAGGCCGGGTGTGGGAGCGGTCATTACTGAACTTCGCGGAAAAGAAATAGAGGAGTTGTTTGAACTTCGTCTCCAGTTGGAGCCTCCACTTACGGTCGCAGCGGTCGACCGAATGAGTGCTAGTGACTTTGCTGAACTCAATACCCTTCTCATTAAGATGTCGGAACTTGCCAGCGATGATCTCGACGGTTGGGCGTCGCAACACTATCTATTTCACCGCAGACTCTTCGAGCTAGCTGGAAAAAGACACGCCCTTAGGCTTGTCACCCAGGTTCAGAACCTCGTAGAACCCTATAGTCGTGTGCACGTATCTTTGGTTGGTGCGGCGGAGCACTCGAAGTCGGAGCATGCTACCTTGTTGGAGGCGATTCGAGTAGGGGATAAAGAGCAGGCGGAGTCTATAACCCGAAACTCTATCTTAGATGGACTTGCTCGCCTAAGAAGTGCGCAAGAAGCGTCTGAGGATACCGATGATCCATTAGCTCTATTGCTTGTTGACCGTTCCCGCTAGCACCGGGATACCGCTGAGCTCATGGGAAACCTGGCGATTGGGGTAGGGCAAGGGGCGGCGATAGCTTTAGCGACGGTTGGCTTTACTCTCCTCTGGAAAGTCTCAGGTGTTGTAAATCTGTCACTAGGGGCTTATTTCCTTGGAGGGGGTCTGCTGTCTTGGCTATTCGACTCTAACTTTGACCTTCCCCTTTTAAGTGCTGTATCCCTTGCGGTTACCGTCTGTGTTCTACTTGCATATCTACTTCAGGCGAAGGTCATCACCGTGCTTACCCAGCGGCCGATCTTTTACAACATTGTGCTGACCTACGCCCTCGGTCTTGGAATGACAGGACTGCTTGGTATCTTTTTGACCTCAGACTATCGCTCAATTCCTGTAGCGTTGGGTACGACGTATCTGGTACAAGATGGGTTCGATCTGTCTTTGGTCACCCCAGCTACCGTTTCGATATCTTTGCTGGTTACATTGATCATAGTGCTGCTTAGCGAGAGGACCTCATTTGGACTCGTTGTACGGGCTGTAAGCAGCGACAAGGTGTTGGCTACTATAAGTGGAATCAATTCAGCGAGAGTAGTTGCCATTACATCGGCGATCGCTGCATTCCTAGCGGCTGCTGGGGGAGCTTTGTATGCCGTGTCCTCGCCCATTAGCAGTTCTAGCTACGATCAGATGACACTTTACATCGCAGCATCGGCGATCGTGGGGGGACTAGGAAGTCTCTGGCGGGGATACTTCGTGACAATGATGTTTGTCACCCTTGGATCTCTACTTGAGTTACTGGTTCCAAGTGGAGTCATCGACGTGGTAGTTCTTGCTGTCATGGTGGTCGTGTTGTCTGTTCGATTCGACTTTATCCCAAGAGTGTCCTCTAGAGGAAGTACAACTAGATGAGCAGGGTTGAGGTACATCTCGGTAAGTGGTCCTATAAGAAAGGTACATACCTATTTGTTGCTCTAGTGATCTCGTCGGCGTTAGAGCTGCTTTTCAAAGGAACCAGCTCCCTTGCTGAGCTGTTTCTTCTTGTTACGCTCTCTCAGTCCTGGAATCTGATCGGTGGCCTTACCGGGTACTCTAGTCTTGGGCAGGTCGCGTTTTTTGGTATAGGGGCGTACGCTATGGGGGTCTCCATTGAGTACGGCCATCTGTCTTTCGCTACCAGTCTGGCAGTGGCGGCAGTGGCTGCCGTTTTATTTGCGCTTGTAATGGGCGTACCGTTACTGTCACTTCGAGGCCCGTACTTCGCTGTTGCCACCTTGGTGGCGTCTCTTGCGGTCTCTGAGGTGTTCTCCTGGTACTCGTCGGTGACGCCAGGTGGGGTTGGAATTACAATTACAACCTATGGGACCTCTCCTATTATGGCCTATCCATCTACAAGGGGATTTGTCCTTATCTATCTGGCGCTTGCTGTTGTTGCGACCTTATCTGTTGCGTTCGTGGTTAGCTCACCCTTGGGAGGGGCTCTTCGTCTGATAAGGGAAAATGAGTCCATTGCAAGGTCTGTTGGAGTAAATACCAGGTTGTATAAGGTCGCTGCCTTTGCAGCTTCGGGAGCTATAGCGGCCTTGGCAGGGGGTGTGTTTGGGTTTCAGCAGGTGGCATTAGATCCCAACCTTGTATTTAATCCGAGGCTCTCTCTCACTATGGTAGCTATGGTTCTGATCGGTGGTGGTGGAACTGTGCTAGGACCTATACTGGGCGCAGTTGTGGTCACAGCTGCGCTTTCTGTAGTGGGTGGACACTCCAATGCCACCCAAGATGTGGTTGTAGCTCTAATCTCAATACTGGGTGTCTTGCGTCATGCAGAGAGCTTCCCCCCGCCTTCAGGGCCTTCACCGCAGGTTCCTGGATCGGATCCGACAACGGATCCAGAGTTCTACAAAAGAAGTTACGTATACATACCCAAGGCGTTGAGAGCCCTAAGGTCGGGTGGCAATGGCGGTTAACCCCTTCTTGGAGGTCGTGAATCTAAGGTGTCGTTTTGGTGGCGTCGATGCGTTACGGGACGTATCGTTCTCTTTGTCAAAGGAATCGATTACCACTGTAATTGGCCCAAACGGTGCAGGAAAGTCAACTCTTTTAGGCTGTATCTCCGGGGAGTTTAAACCTAAGAAGGGTAAGGTCTTCCTTGAGAACAAGGAGATAACTGGAGCTAAGGCGTGGAAGGTCCCAGCTTTAGGTATCGCAAGAACCTTTCAGATACCAAGAGTTGTCTCTCATCTAAATACCTTCGACAATGTATTCTTGCCGATATATGCAAAGTCACGTGGTGTTGGATCGAAGAAGATGGCGGCGGAGAAGGCCGCCCACATGCTTGAGCTCTGTGGACTCATCGATCAAAGTGACCTAGAGGCCAAAGAGTTGTCAACTGCGCAAACCAGGAGACTGGAGCTTGCTAGAGCCATGGGTCTAAATCCACGACTGTTACTACTAGATGAGCCGTTAGGCGGACTCTCACCTACGCAGGTGGACGAGACGCTGGAACTTATATTGAAACTACGGTCCTTAGGAATCACCGTAGTTGCTGTAGAGCATGTTGTAAGGGCGGCACTAGAGATAGCGGACTCAGCCATATTTTTGTCTAACGGACAGCTGATCGGGGAGGGCGAGCCCCGAGAGGTCTTGGCGAGAGAAGATATCGTAGAGATGTATCTCGGTGGTCGTTTTCTGCGCAGGGGCCAGTTCTAGGGATATTTTCGATGTCCAAACTTGTCGTCGAAGAACTTTCAGTCTCCTTGGAAGGCAAGAGGGTGCTTGAGGGGATCTCCTTCGAGGTGGACACGGTAGACATAGTAGGAATAGTCGGAGCCAACGGAGCTGGAAAGACGACGCTGCTTAACGCCGTGGCGGGTCTTATCCAGACGACAACAGGAAAGATATCCCTCGATGGCGTGGATGTATCCCAACTAGGCCCAGAAGAGAGGATTCGCAGGTCCCTTGGTTACGTTCCAGACGGACCAGGTGTATTTAGATCCTTGACCGTTCGAGAGAACCTGATGGTTGGTGGGATGGTCAGAGGTGACGAGGACATAGAGATGGTAATTACCTTGTTCCCAGACCTAAAGAACTGTCTTTCTATGCTGGCAGGCTCTCTAAGTGCCTATCAGCGAAGGCAGTGCGCCTTTGGCCGAGCACTTATGTCGCGGCCTTCGCTTTTGATGATCGATGAGCTGTCTTTAGGACTCTCTCCCATTTCAGCAGATGCACTGGCAAGAACGTTGCCAGATATAGCTGCCTATCAGGTTGGTATCATCCTAGTGGAACAGGACATCGATAGGACACTGTCGCTTGTAGATAGAGCTTACGTAATAGAAGGTGGTTCTATCGTTGTCGACGGAAGCCCAGGTGAACTTCTATCCCAAGGCAGCTTTGTTGAAAAGTACCTGTGGGGTTCCTAGCCTAAAACTGCGCCTCTGTTGGTATGGTTGAGAAACAAAACTTTTAGAAAGTGTTAACAAAAATCTTCCTTTCCGCTTGAAATGGAATGCCTTCATGTATACACTACATACACCATGTATTTGAAGTTGCTTGAAGGGGGAGATTACCATTTCCATGCGATTGAATCGGTTTAACTTTAAAGTTGGCGGAGTGTTGCTTGCTTCTGCCTTGGTAAGTGCGGCTTGCGGAAGTGCATCGTCTTCCGCGTCTTCTTCATCTGCTTCGGCAGCGCCTAGCGAGATAACGGTTGGCACTTTGTATGCTGGCTCTGGTTCGTTTGCTGATCAGTCTCTGCCTGAGTATGACGGTCTCAAGTTTTGGGTTAGTCACGAGAACTCTAAAGGTGGGGTATATGTGGCAGCGTACAAGAAGCGTATTCCGGTAAAGCTGGTTGCCTACAACGACCAGAGCTCTCCAGCAACGGCGGCCACCTTATACGATCAGCTTGTAACTCAAAATAAAGTCAACATATTTGTCTCTGACTTTGGGTCTGTTCTTACAGCTCCTGCTGCGACTATCGCAGAGGAACACCACATGGTACTGTTTGACCAGAGCGGTACTGGAACCAACTTCTTTACCCCGAATAACCCCTACATCGTCCTGGCTGACCTTCCGACCTCCGCACTTTGGCCAAAGCCTCTGGTACAGTTCCTGATAGCGAAGAAGATCAACAAGGTAGCCTTGGTGTACGGTTCAAACGACTTCGATGGTTCACAAGACACGACAATCGTAAATGGTCTTAAAGCAGCGGGCATTACCCCTGTATACAACCAAGCGATACCGACAACGACATCTTCCTATGGAACGACCATCTCTGCCGTGGCTGCGACTCACCCAGACGCGGTGATTGAGCTCGGTTACGCAAATAACGACATAGCATTTCTTAGTAATCTTGCGTCGAGCGGGACACACTTCAAGATGGTCTTTACCGTATTTCCCGGACAGCTGCAGCAGCTGCTTGAAAAGAACGTTGGTGAAAGCGGACTTGCGTATACCTACACCTATGCAGCACCTCCGCTTATCTCATACAACAACGTGAACTTTGGAATGGGAACGACCGCCTTCGAAGCTGCGTTTCAGAAACAGTATCCAGGTCCTGTAAACGCTCCTGAGATATACGGTTACCATACTGGACTTACGATCCAACTTGCCCTCAATCACGCCTCAAGTATCTCTCAGCTGAGTCTGCGTTCTGCTCTGATGGCAGAGTCTGGAAAGATTACGACACTTGAAGGCTTGTTTAAGCTAAACTCCGAGGGTGCCCAGGTCGGAGAGCTACTACCTGTAGCGCAGCTCATGCCTACACAGGGTAACACCAACACCGCCGTCCAAATCGTCTATCCGTCCTCGCAGGCGACAGCTTCAGCTGTGTATCCTGCGCCCTGAGGAGGACTCTGGATAGAGGGTTCTAAAGGGTTAGTTATGCGGATGCTTCTTAGTGGTGCGACTCTTACCTGAGAAGCATCCGCTTATGTGTCCTAGGTGTGTTTGCGCTTTCGAGTTGGCTTGGGAGGTATGGTGTTATTTGAGTATGCCGTCGTGGCAGGGGTACTGTTCGGTCTATTCTACGCCTTTTTGTCTATAGGTCTCAACCTAGTCTTTGGTGTGCAACGCATCGTAAATTTAGCTCACGGCGACGTTATAATGATCGGCGGGTTCGCCTCCTGGGAGCTGTACTACACCTATCACATCTCCCCTCTGCTGTCGGTGGTGTTAGTCATTCCGCCCACGGTGTTGGCAGGATTCATCATCTATCGCCTCATCGATGGGCCTCTATCGAGGGCGCAAGACCCTGAGATGTTGTCACTGATTCTATTCTTTGGAGTATCTCAGATCTTGGAGGCGTTGGTAACGATTTTCTTGGGTAACAATCAGCGCTCCATACCGGATTCTTCGCTCGTGCATGGCCCTGTGCACTTTCTGGGACAGAGTTATCCCGGCGTTTGGTGGATAGTTGCGGGAGCGTCCATTCCAATGGTGGGGCTAGTGATTTTGTATCTATATCGGACCAAGCTAGGGACCGCCACGAGAGCGATCATGGCGGATCCGATAGAAGCGGCAGCGGTCGGAATCGATGTTAGGAAGGTGTCCGCTATCACCTTTGGCGTGGGTCTTGCGATAACAGCCTCGGTAGGAGCTATCGCTCCCTTTATGATCGGTGGGGTCGATCCTTCGGAGGGTGTCAATCTCACCATACTTGCCTTCGCTGTGATCGTTATAGGTTCACTGGGTAATATTGGAGGGACCGTGGTGGGAGGTTTGATCTTTGGAGTAGCTTTCGAGCTAGCTCAGTTATACCTTCCTTCCTGGTCTTCGCTTATTCCCTACGTCCTTTTGCTAGCGGTCTTGTTGTTCAAACCCAGTGGTGTATTAGGGAAGAGGGTTCGTAGTGCGTAGCGAGGAGAAGTTGGGTGATATCCCCGCAAAGAGCGGCGATCGACAGATGACAGATAAGGGTCAAAGTCTTAGAGGCCTTGGGTCTTTACTTAAGAGACGCAACCTGAAGGATCTTTTAGCGGTAGTGGTTCCGGTGGTTATATTCTCGCTTGCGCCTCACTTTTACTCCAATGAGATCTTGCTTATATCTATCATGATCTACGTTGCCCTAGCTGAAGGTGTGAACATTATCTACGGATTTACTGGGTACCTTCCCTTTGGGTATGTTGGTTTTTACGGTGTAGGAGCATATGCGACATCCTTGGCCATACTGGACTTTAACCTGCCACCGGAGGTGTCGATCATAGTTGGGGGAGCGATCTCAGCATTGGTTGCTCTTGTTCTCATGCCGCTTTTGAGGCTGAAGGGTTCTTACTTTGCGATCGCCACCCTTGCGGCAGCCGAAGCTCTCTATGCGATTATCGGTAATCCGTCACTCAAGTCAATTACGCAAGGTCCCTATGGGATCAACATCGGTTCTGTCTATAGCTCTGGCGGGAGCTATGTCGTAGCCGTGGTGCTCTTAGGGCTTAGCATCTTGACCGTGATAGCTGTGAAGCGATCCAAGCTTGGTCTGGCACTCCGTGCTATCAAAAACGATCCCGTTAGCGCCTCTTTAAGTGGGGTAAACGTCGTAGTAGAGAGAACAAAAGCATGGCTTATATCGGCGGCGATAGCAGGGCTAGCGGGAGGAGTCTTTGCATGGACGATAACAATCTTTTATCCAAGCGCTGTCTTTGACATCTCGATATCCGTTTTCGCTATCGTCTTCGCACTATTTGGTGGAGTGGGCACGACAATGGGTCCAGTAATAGGGGCTGTCGTTCTCTACGGTCTTTACTCCTACGTTGGCGTGACGCAACCTCAGTACTTTCAGCTGATCTTTGGGGCAATCATCGTTGTGTTCGTTCTTTTTGTGCCTAAAGGTATCGTAGGACTCTTAGGAACCGCGATCAATCGTTTGGGATCTTTAGGACAGCGACAGAGGGGGTAGTGACCTTGACTAACGTGCTTGAGGTAGATGGAGTCGTAAAGTCCTTCGGTGGATTCAAGGCGCTCAATGGTGTAAGCCTGAAGGTATCTCAAGGTGAGATCGTAGGGTTGGTTGGGCCCAACGGCTGTGGCAAGACAACTCTTGTAAACGTTGTCTCTGGGATATACTCGTGCGACGGAGGATCTGTACGGCTAGGTGGGAAAGACGTTACTCACCTACCTGCGCATAAGAGAGTGTTGTTTGGAGTAAATCGCACCTTTCAGGTCCCAAAACCCTTCAAAGACATGACGGTACAAGAGAATGTCGAACTCGCATGGAACTTTGGGGGACGCCACGGCTCTCTACGAGACTCGGTGCTTGGTACAACAGGTCTTGAGGATCTGAAGGATCGTGTGACTTCTACGCTTAATACTGCCCAACAAAAACGTCTTGACCTGGCGCGAGCTCTGGCGACTAACCCGCAGGTTCTCTTCGTCGATGAACTTGGAGCGGGACTAAATCCTTCGGAGCTCTCCGATCTTGCTGAGATGCTCCGAGGAATCTCTAAGTTAAACGTTGCGCTTATCGTCGTGGAGCACCTGATGGGCTTCTTGGAGGCGCTTACGACCAGAGTTGTCGTCTTAGAAGCCGGTAAGGAGATCTTTGAGGGCAACATAAAAGACGCAATTAGAGATAAAAAGGTAGTCGAGGTGTTCTTAGGTGGATAGTCGTTTCGTTCTTAGACTCTCTAACGTGGTGTCTGGTTATAGTGATCTCCCCGTGTTGTGGGGGATTGACCTGGACGTTACTGAAAATGAGACTCTCGTCGTTCTTGGCGCAAATGGAGCAGGAAAAAGCACCATGATCAAGACGATTATCGGAGAGTTGCCACTAAAAGAAGGTTCCATCGAGCTCCTTGGTGAGGATGTCGGCAAGTACAAGATCCATCAGAGAATCGGTATGGGTCTCGCCTACATGAGCGAGCTTGGAGTGTTTCCAACTCTGTCAATCCATGAAAATCTCATGCTCGGCGCCTATGGACTGAAAAGATCTGACGTTCGTCATAGACTTGAAGAGGTATATTCGCTGTTCTCTGAGCTTAAAGGTCGCAAGGGCGATCTTGCAAGCTCACTCTCGGGAGGCCAGCGCAAACTTCTTGGGATCGGAAAGGCGCTCATGTCAAATCCAAAGGTTCTTGTGATGGACGAGCCTTCCTCGGGTCTATCTCCTCTCTATGTAAAAGAGGTTATAGCGTCCCTTTCCACTCTGACCGGTACGGGTAGAGCGATGGTCATCGCCGAGCAGAACGTGTCTTTTCTTCAACTAAGCAACAGGGTTTGTGTCATTGAAGGGGGACGGGTGAGTTTTGAGGGGTCGACTACGGAGTTTGAGAACCAAGAGGTGCTTCACAAGGCGTTTTTTGGGATCGAGGGTTGAGACCCAAACTCAGGATCAGTCAATCTCTTGTGGTATTTTCTATCGGTAACACAAGTTTTCCCGTTTGCGCTCCACCTTCATGGTGAACAGGTTAGTTTGATTGTCAAGTGGTTCTGATTTTCTACCTACGGTTGCAGGGAGGGTGAGGGCTCTTGATGGGTGAGGTCGATGTCAGCTAACCTGGAGCGAAGTATTGGGTCGCAGATACGTCAATGTGTTTCGTTGCTACAAAGCGACGATCCTCTTGTCCTCGTTGCTGGATTGAGGGGTCTACTTAGAGTCGGAACACCTCCATCAGAACTTAGGCAGTATCTAGCCGATGTCTACAGCGCTTTTTTACGTTCCTTTGATGCAGAGATCGATGTTGATGTGGGGTCGGTGGAGCTTAAAAAGGTCGCTTTGGAGGGCTTGACCCAGTTGCTAAGGGGTGACGGTGGGCAAGGTAAAGTTGCGCTTCGTCTCAATCTCAAAGGAGCCTTGATCCCTGGACTGTTCGATCTGTCTAAACTAGAGCTCCTCTGTATCTGTGACTTCTCTGGAGCTCGTTTTTTAGGGGGTGTCGACTTCAGAGGTACGAAGTTCAGTGGGCACGTTGACTTTACCAGAGCTGAGATCGTGGGCAAAGGGTCTTTCTCTGGAGCGTCGTTTCTTGGCGGCGTTGACTTCTCGATGACGACTTTTCATGGAGACCGAACCGTATTCAAAGGCACCGACTTTACCAACGCCCAAATCTCTGAGAGAAGCACTTTTTATAAGGCTCGATTTATGGACAAAGTCGCCTTCATGAACGCAACCTTCTCCAACTCGGTTAGTTTCAGCTATGCAAACTTTGAAGCGGGCGCTAACTTCTTTGCGGCGAATTTTGAACGGTCCTGCGTCTATAACTCCTGCGTCTTTGGTGGTGATGCAGAGTTCTCGAGGGCGAAGTTCTTGGGCTTCGTCTCGTTCTCTGAGGCGAAATTTAAGGGAAGGGCGGAGTTATCCGCAGCCGTCTTTGAAGACGATGTTGATCTCTCAAGAGTGAACTTTGAAGGCCAGTTTCAGATGGTTGGAGCGAAGTTCCATAAGGATCTCTCGCTCGAGCGGTGCTGGAGTACCGGACCGCTCTATGTACGGGGGTGTGTCTTCAAAGGACCGGTAGCTTTTTTCAGGTCTGAATTTAGTGGCCCAGTTCACCTAGAGGGATGTACCTTTGCCTCTTCAGTAGAGTTGTCAAAGTGCAACTTCGACGCTATCACCTCTTTTGCGGAGTCGGTGTTCAAAGGGTCTCTATCGGCTGATGAGTCCGTCTTTAGAGGTGCTACAAGCTTCATAAAGGTTAGGCTCCCAGGCGAGCAGGGTACACTAGGGTCGACCTTCCTTGGTGAGGTGGTCAGTGATCTCCCTAACCCTCAGATTTTGGGTAATAGCGCAGATGAGAGACGGTCCGAAGGCGCTTTGTCAATCCTCGAACTAATCGAGCCACCGGCTGAGCTTTTAGAGCAATTAGATTGACCTTATCGCCTAAAAGCCTAGGTTGTACCATCTCTACTAGGGATTTTGGTAGGACGTGTGTGGAAGTTCGACCGGTAACTTATCTATTGAAGTGCAATAGATCTTTTTATCATCATGTATGGGTAGAGACCATTTAGTGCCAATGCGTAGTCAATCGTCAATATTTCCACATGTGCCGTAAAAATACCTATTCTTGTGATTTTTAGCATGGGTGTGTAGGAGATCTTTACTAAGCCGCCTTTTTGACAGCAAGCCTTTCAAATCGCAGAAGCTAGGAGGTTATGCCGGTGACGGTAAAGCGGTTTTAAAATTAGTCAAAACCCTATCCATGGCAGAGATAAGTCGGGGCTTGAGTTGAGTCAATTATGAGTTTGGACTATGCGCGATACCTGTGTCGAGAATGAGTAGGAAGGCTCACTCCTTTGGTCTCCCTGAGGATTTTGAGGTGATTAATTTCGTCGGGCTAGATAGTTGCGGATCTGAAGTAGCGCTGCAACAGCCTCCCCGGAGGCAGAGGCAAGTTGTTTTGTAGAGCCACTCCTCACGTCTCCAGCGGCGAATATCCCCTCGATGTTAGTGGAGAGGCAACGATCTGTGACGATGAAACCGCCCTCGTCCATGGTGAGCAGGCCGTCAAAGATGGCGGTATTTGGAGTGAGTCCAATGAACACAAAGACACCTTCTGGGTGATATACGTTGATCTCTCCGGTTTTTAGGTTCTTCACCTTTACGGCGCTCAACTTTTCGCTACCTTCGAACTCCACTACTTCGGAGCTTAGATGGACGTCATACTTCGATGAGTTGAGAACCTTTTCGACAAGGATGGGCGACGCAGTGAGGTGATCTTCAAGTTGAACTATGCGGATATGCTCCGTGAACGCATTGAGAAACATCGACTCTTCTAATGCTGAGTTTCCACCACCGATGACCATGAGCTCTTTCGAGCCACGGTAAAACGGTCCATCACATGTTGCACAGTAGTGCACGGACTTCCCAAGAAGCTCGTTCTCTCCATCTACGTTTAGTCTGCGGTAAGAGGAACCGGTGGCGACTAAGACTGCTGCAGCTTCTAAGGTATCTCCATTTGACAACGTCAGTCTGTGGTAAGGGGCATCAGCCTGAACCGATACGACCTTTGTGGCCGCCAGCATCTCTATCTCGTAGCGCTTCGCCTGAGCCACAAATCGGTCTATCAGATCTCCTCCTGCGACGCCATCGGGAAAGCCGGGGTAGTTGTCGACTCGTTCGGTAACGCTTGCGTTGCCGCCAAAGGAAGACGCTTCAATTAGCACCGTGTCCACTCCTTCTCTCGCACCGTAGATCGATGCTGCGATACCGGCTGGACCGCCTCCTATGATCGCTAGATCATATCTGGTCTTCTTTGTGTGCACTAGCAGTCCAAGCCGGGAGGCTAGCTCCTCGTCCGTGGGCTCAAATAGGGGACCTAGGCCGTCGTCGATCACCACTGTGGGTATGGTTCGACCTCCGTCTTGGATCTCCTGCACTATGCGTAGCGCTTGATCGTCTTCGTCTATGTCGTGCCACTCGTAAGGTATCTTGTGTCCATCTAAAAAACGCTTCGTCCGATGGCAGTCTGGACACCATGACGCTCCGTATACCACGATAGGTTTCATTAGCAAACCTCCTACTGCCCCTTTACAAGTGCCAGGGAGGCGGTTATATTCCTCCTAGATTTGACACATATCTTGATCTGGATTCTAAAGTATTGTCGTGAAGTCTATCCATATAAAGAAATCTTGTAGCCTAGATAAGCCTCCGCTGTGGAGCAGAGCATTAGCTGTGGTTGCCGTCCTATTTAGCGGGGCCGCTATCTTTACTCTAGGAAACCTAGTGGTGGAGGCGGTGTCTCTGATGGGTCTCGCTACTTTCTTGATTTATAAATGGACCTGCCTCTTTGGATCTAGAAAGATCTAGGGTCTCCAGATGACCTGTAAAGAAGTCGTTTCAGCGACTTCGTCTGCCGCTAACATCCCATGTATGGACGAATCTTTGCAGGAGCTTCTGGGGTTGGACGACTACGACCGAGTAGTTGTGTTTTGCGGGGAGCCCTTGGGTTTCTCTCACGCAGAGAACGCGGCGGTTTTCGAAGCTCTAAGGAGCGGGGCGCTCAACTCCGCTCGGCTCGTAGTTCCCGGTCCATGGATTAGACACGCAGCTAGAAACTATGGCGGTGAAGACGTTGGCGTATCTCTTGCTCTAACGTGTAGGAACGAGATCTTTCACCTATCACCCCTTACCAATGCACCGTCGCTGGTGGATGGGGGTGGGGGTCTACCTACGACGGCCGCAGATCTCTGGAGTCACGCTGACATAGATGAACTGCGCCGGGAGGTGCGTGCTCAGCTTGAAAGAGCACTGTATTGGGGTTTTGACGTAACCCACCTATCTAGCTTCGAGGACTCACTTGTTGAACGACCTGAGTTTTTCGATATCGTCTTGGACCTGGCGTCCGAACACCTTTTACCCATACGACTCATGCCGAACTCGACAGAAGATCGCCTCGGTTATCCAGCAAAGCAGCTTGTCGGGGATCGAGGATTGGTCTCAATCGATCAGGTTGTCGATCTATCTAATGTGAAACTTTCAGAGTTTTCCTCACCCATGGTCGCCCTTGACGAGATCTTCGAAGAACAGCTTAAACCCGGGGTGACTGAGATAACTTGCTCTTTGGCAATAGACTCACCTGAGATCAGGGCTCTTTCTGGTGACTGGGAGAGTCAAACACTTTGGCTAGAAGCTATGTTAGACTTCGACAGACTAACCCGGTTCCTGGGTAGCCGTAACGTCTTTACAACGACCTACAGACGTATAAGAGACTCTCTAAGGGCGCTAAAGACTAAGTAAGCTTATAACTCAAAGTCCGTAAGGGTAGCGAGCTGTTTCTCAAGATCCTGGTATTCCTTTGAGGTTGTAAGTGGCAGAAGTGATATCAGTTTGTTCATGTCTCCTTCTACGCCGATGAGGCCCTGCATGAAGGCCGCGGTCGCGTCAAGCTCTCCCTTTGCCATGGACCTAGCGTCGCTCATTGCGATGGTGAGAGTTACATCCGGTTCTTTGCACTCACCCAGGTAGGCGTCTATCAGCTGGCCGTCTTTTACGATCCAAGCGTAAGAGACGTCACCACTTGGAGTGTTTGAGATTGTGTACTGAATCGCAGCCGACATGCCTTCTTGTTTGGGCATATCCATACCGAGACGCTTTGTGTCTTCTATCCACTGTTGTGATAGCCATCTACCCATGTATTTCCGAACTCCTCTTCCATATCATTTGTTTGTCTTGCGGGCTCAGGGCGCAAAACTAGTCGTCGTAGGCGATGCCCTCGAACAGATCTGTTTCTATACCTCCATTTGAGATAGAAGCCACAGCTACGTTCGACCTGGCCAGGTGGTAGTCCTCTGTGGAGTAGGCCGCTGCTAACTCTTGGGTCGGCAGTCCGAACCAAAATGGTGACTTTGGATCTATCTGAGTCCGGTGGGCGAGCAAGGCCCGGCGTTGCACATCTAGATATTCACCAACATCGATCATGGTCGTGACCAAGTGATCTTGCCCTTGTCGTTCCAGACGGCTCGGAGAAAAAGGTGGATCCATACCTAAAGCCTCGAACCTCTTCACGATTCCTAAGAGCTTAGCCTTTGTCCACAACGAGTAGTAAAGCTTGGATACTGTGATCGGTTCTCCTAATTCAGGCTTGTAACCTGCTTCTCCTGCGAGTTCGAAGGCCCTAACCGATATCTCATGCACCCTTATGTGATCAGGGTGGGGATATCCCGACTGGTCCTCGGGGTAGGTTATCACTATCTGTGGTCTTTGCTCTCTTATGATCTCTACAAGACGATCGGTTGATTCATCGATAGGTATGTTCCAAAAGGCGTCCGAGCGCTTATTGGCTTGGGTATCTGGCATGCCTGAGTCTCTGTACCCCAGCCGGATTACCTGATCATACCCGATAATCTTTGATGCTTCCGTGAGTTCTTCATCTCGGATTCTGGGAAGATTTGCTCGAACCTCTTCCCGATCCATCTCGGGGTTCAATACGTCGCCCTCTTCACCGCCGGTCGCTGTTACAAGTATGCAGCGAACTCCGAGGGACTTGTACTTTGCTATAGTTGGTGCGCCTTTCGACGACTCGTCGTCGGGGTGAGCATGGACGCTAAGGAGTGTTGGAGTTTTATCTTTCACAGCAAGTACGAGTCTAAAAGGAGGAGCACCGCAACGGTGCAGAGAGGAACTCGACCTCTATGGCACCTTAGGTTCTCACCGGCTCGGGATCCGACTCGTCAAAGGTACTAGAGTGCGCAAGACTGGTTACTACCTCCTACGTCGAGTATCGCTGTGTTGTCTAAGTGATGTGGTCAGATAGTGGGTGAGTAGATCTTTAGACCGGTCAGAACTTTGAGCGTCCTGTTCTGACTTGCGAGCTAGGATCTCTCTGGCTCTTTTTATCTGAAGCAGCCCCCTTTCTCGATCAGCAGCCGTGATCACAAAGCGAGATCGTTCGAATCTAAGTTCGTCCTCTGGAAACAGTGTTTGCATCTCTGTCATATCCATATCTTGATACAGAGGTGTTACAAAGTACATGTCCGCTCCGACTGAAGGCGTGAGAGGACATGGAAGTAGCAATTACAAAGACAACCCCTTTAGATAGCCGCCCTATTTCGGCAAAGAGGAGACATTGAGCGCGGAGAAACTAGAGCTCGTCTTTAGCATTCATCGCAATGTTTTGAACGGCTTCGAGCCGTGGGACTACACCGGTCTTCTTACCTCCTGGGTGTACCTCTCGCCCGTAAGCTTCATCTACTAGACGACCAACCTCAACTCCGTCGATCGTCTCTTTCTCAAGAAGAGCTCTTGCGATGGCTTCGAGGCCAGATCGGTGTTCAACCATTAGGTCTGTGGCACGCTGCTCCTGCTCCCTCAGAATTCTCTCAACCTCTTCGTCGATCACCCTCTGGGTATCTTCTGAGTAGTCTCTTGAGTGCATGAGGTCCTCGCCCAAAAAGACCATTCCCTGTGAACCCCAGGCCATCGGACCGATACGATCGCTCATGCCCCACTCGCGTACCATCTTGCGAGCAAGCTCAGTATTTCCGACCAGATCGTTGGACGCTCCGGTTGAGAGGTCACCGTAGACGAGCATCTCAGCGACCCGGCCTCCCATCCGAACGACCAGGGAGTCCTCGATATACTCCTTTGGATATAGGTGTCGCTCCTCCATGGGGAGCTGCTGCGTCACACCCAGTGCCATGCCGGTGGGTAGGATAGTCACCTTGTGCACGGGGTCTGCATACTTGAGAACGTACGCTAATAGAGCATGGCCGCCCTCGTGGTAGGCTACCCTCTCCTTTTCCTCTTCTGAAAGAACCATTGAGTCCCTGCGCTGACCCATCAGAACCCTGTCTCTTGCATCTTCGAAGTCTGCCATCGAGATCTCATCCGAACCTCTTCGAACGGCGTGCAACGCAGCCTCATTCACTAGATTTGCGAGATCAGCTCCGCTCATGCCTGGTGTTCCTCTAGCGATTACGGCTAGATCGACGTCGCTTGCCAGCTTCTTACCGCGACAGTGGACCTTGAGAATAGGGAGCCGCTCTTCGAGATCGGGGAGCGGAACCACGATCTGGCGATCAAATCTTCCTGGTCTAAGCAGCGCCTCGTCGAGTATGTCTGGCCGGTTCGTGGCTGCCATTATTACAACGCCTTCTGCAGGATCGAAACCATCCATCTCAGAAAGCATCTGATTCAATGTCTGTTCTCGTTCGTCATGGCCTCCGCCGAGACCAGCCCCACGCTTGCGACCTATGGAGTCAATCTCGTCTATAAAGATTATGGCTGGAGCTTGTTTTCTGGCGGTCTGGAACAAGTCCCGGACCCGGCTCGCCCCGACTCCGACGAACATTTCCATAAAGTCTGACCCACTGACAGAGAGGAAGGGAACACCCGCTTCTCCAGCCACCGCTCGGGCAAGTAGGGTCTTACCGGTTCCGGGAGGTCCTACGAGCAAGATGCCCTTTGGGGTGCGTGCTCCGACAGCTTTAAACCTCATTGGGGATTTGAGAAAGTCTACGACCTCCTTTATCTCCGCCTTCACTCCGTTGTATCCCGCTACATCCTCGAAAGTTGTTCGAGGCCTCTCCGATGAGTACTGCTTGGCTTTAGAACGGCCGATGGACATTATTCCTGACATCTGTCCTTGAGCTCTTCGGTTAAACCAGATGATTAGACCTAGGAAGAGGATAAAGGGGATCGCGTAAGAGAGTATCGACGCTAAAAGCCCTGCCGAAGAGTTGGAGAACGTTAGATTTACGCCACTTTTTTGAAGTTGTGAAACCTCAGAGCTAAGAGGCGGCAAAGGACCATTTACGCTGTAGGAGGTTCCGTTCTTCAAGGTACCCGTTATTGTTCCTGTGGTGTTATCGAGGTTTGCACTGGATACCTGGCTACCAGAGATGTCCTTTACGAAGGTGTTGTAGGGGATCTGCTGTGCCGTGTTTCGAGGCGAGATCGATGAGTAGATGAAGAAGATTCCCGCTACGATGAAGATGCCGATAGCAATCCATTTCCAACCTTGGTCGGCTGAGGGCCGTGGTCTTTGGTTGTTTGATGACCTCATGTCGTTCAAGTTGCGACTCATACCTATAGATGTTAAGCGGTTTTATGGGATAACAGGTGCTTTTAGGTGCTCTCTAAGGATACTCATAGATGTAAATTATCTTTCCCTGAGCTAGATGTATATCTGTAGTCCCTTGTAAGGTAAGGTTTTCGATATGAAAGAGCCAAATCTCTCCTATACCCCTAGGGGCAAAAGTTTTCCTTTTTGGCTCCCTTTGATCTCCTTGCCCTTAGCCCTCCTGGTGGCCTCGATCTCTGCTGGGGTAGTAGCGGCCTTGCAGAACCAAAACACCGCACACCTAAAGATCAATGCTCCGCTTTTAGCGGTGGATGAGATTGGACTTTGGGTAGTGTTTATGGTCGCCCTTTTTATCGGTGTCAAGCGCTACGGCACCGGTTCCTTTGTGCGCGATTACGGACTTTCTCTAAGGCTCTGGCCTGATCTTCCTGTCGGTTTAGTGGTTGGCGCGCTTTGCCAACTCGTTGTGCTCCCGGCTCTTTACTACCCCTTTGAAGCGGGAAACCCGTCATTTGCGAAGGCGCTTTCTCAGCCCGCCAAAACCTTGGTTGGATCGGGACGCTCAGGTGGTGAGGCTCTTGTGTTCTTGGTGATTGTGATAGGCGCTCCGATCATGGAAGAGTTGTTTTTCAGGGGACTTACCCTTAGGTCGTTGGAGTCGTTATTTTTGCGAGTTGGCTCTAGGGCTAGGGGAGTTCTCGTTGTTCTCATCACAGGAGCGTTTTTTGCTGTTGCGCACTTTGAACCGCTACAGTTTTTGGGACTTTGGGTGGTCGGTATGGTTCTTAGCTTTATGGCATATCGGACCAGGAGATTGGGGATGTCCATCAGCGCACATATGAGCTTTAACTTGGTCGCCTTCGTCGCCTTGACTAACTTCAGGTAGCCATATCGTAACCGGGCAAAACGTCGCTGGATATTTTACGGCTAAAGCTTTTTTCTGTGCTGCCGATAGTAAGGCGTTGGGAGAGTTGCGTTCAGCTCGATGTGTGGAGGTTGTTGTGTCATCCAATATCTGTCCAAACTGTGCAGAGACGTCACTGGTTGAAATCTCGCTGACCGTCGGAGGTCACAAGGTTATGCTTAGTAGCTGTTCGGCGTGTGAGTCGAGGTGGTGGCACAAAGATGGACAGACCTCCGAGGTCACCGAGGTGTTGGAGTTGGCATCACAAGGCAAAAGGTAGTTGCTGTGGCAAATCGAAGCTGAGATTCACGTGAGTGCTGGCGATTTTCTTGGAAACTGTTATGTAGGCTGAGTCTGTGCAGATCTCAGAGTCACCGGTGCTAGTCGAGGGAGTCGGGGGAGGAGCAACGAACGCAGCCTCCAGATTGTCAGGGCTTCGACGCTTTGTGGGCGGCAACTACGGAGCACTCATCTCTATAGCTTGTTCAGCGTTTGTGTTGCTGTCTCTTCACCCTTCGCTGATATTTGCAAATACCACTACAGCCGGAGGGGACACAGGCGCCCACTTCATCGTTCCGTATTTTGCCTGGAAAGATGTGTTTTCGCACTTTGAACTAGGCGGATGGTCTCGAATCTGGTACAACGGGTTTCCGCTCTTGACCTTTTACTTTCCGCTTCCTCCTCTACTGGTTGATCTACTGTCTTTTCTCATACCTTACGACATAGCGTTCAAGCTGATCACGTTGTTAGGTTCTCTTGCCTTACCGCCACTTATGTATGTACTTGGCAGGAGTGCAAAGCTAAAGGAGCCATATCCCACCGTCTTGGCACTAGCTTCCCTTGGTTACCTATTTGATAGGACCTACACGATAGATGGCGGCAACATAGCTTCGACCCTTGCTGGTGAGTACTCATTTTCTTTGGCGCTAGCATTTGGTGTTGCGTTCTTAGCGGTGGTGTTCTCTGGTCTCAACTCCAACAAAAAGATAGCTGGCGCGGCCGTCTTGTATGCTCTTACCGCCCTGTCTCACCTGCTCCCGGCCTTTTTTGTGGCTGCAGTTGCGATAGTTTACGTTCTGTTGGGTCCCGACCGCAGAGAGATTCTAAAGCTAGCGTTAGCTGGGGCCGTAGGTACCCTACTGTGCGGCCTCTGGCTTATCCCCTTTGCGGCCAATATCTACTACACAACCTCCATGGGGTGGACCAAGGTCACCACTTACGTAAACGCTTTAGCGCCTGACGAGCTTAGGCCATGGATCTACCTGGCGGTTCTTGGAGTGGTTTTTTCAATGTATCGGCGCAGGCGTCTCGGTCTTACCTTCAGCGTCGTGGCAGTGGTATCGGTGGTAGCCTTTGTGCTACTACCCCAGGGTGCAGTCTACAACGCAAGAGCTTTGCCTTTCTTTGTCATGTCGATATATGTCCTAGCTGCTACAGCGGTTGCGGAGTTTGCACTTTGGGTACCCAAGGTCGTAGCTTACATGGGTTCCTCGCAAGAAGGTATGGACTTCATAGCTCATGACGAACTAGATCCTCTCACTGTCGCTAGTTTTGGTAAGGAGTTATCTGAGAGGAAAGACAGAGATCTAGATGACGATCTCGACTACCTGAATCAGTTGTGGGAGCGCTCTAAGTACCAAGGACAGTCCTTTGGGCTGGGTGTGCAAAGCCGACTTGAGCGTGACTCAAAGCGGGCCAAGGTGGGAGCGGTGCTATTTTTCGTTCTGGTGACGATATTGGGCGTGGTCGCTCCTGTGGTCGACTTACCCTCTTGGCTACAAAGTCATGTTACTCAGTCGTTTGTACCGAGCTGGGCTAGTTGGAACTACTCGGGCTATCAGGCCAAGCCAGGTTGGCCTGAGTACGAGAGGCTGATGGGGGCTATGAACTCCGTAGGCAAGAACTACGGGTGCGGTCCGGCGATGTGGGAGTACAACTCCAACGAGAATAACTTTGGAACACCTATGGCTCTGATGCTGCTACCGTTTTGGACGCATGGGTGTGTGGACTCTATGGAAGGTCTTTTCTTTGAGTCCTCCGCTACGACTCCATACCACTTCATAGATCAATCGGAGCTCTCGTACTCGCCCTCTGATGCGATGGCTGGGCTTCCTTACAACGGTCTGAACGTTGCTCTAGGGGTAAAGCACCTGCAGATGCTCGGTGTCAGGTACTACATGGCCTTTACTCCCACGGTCAAGGCGGAGGCCTCAGCAGACAAGAACCTAATGCTTCTCACCACCGTTCCGGCTGTGAATCCAGGTCTAGCTCAAAGCGGGTCTGTTCTAGGTCAAAGTTGGAACATATATCTCGTGAAAGGATCTCAGAGCGTTGTCCCACTTACGCACCTTCCTGTCGTGTGGAAGGGCATGCGAGGCGGCAAGAGTGATTGGCTAAAGTACTCAGTATCGTGGTACCAAAATCCCAAAGAGTGGGGTGTATATCGAGCACAAAATGGTCCGAGCAACTGGAAGAGGATAGCTCCGGGGTCACAAGCGCCCTCTGAGGCTACACTTCCTTCGGTCTCTATTTACAACACAGAAGTCAAGACGGACTCGATATCATTTAGCGTCTCGAAGATCGGAGTGCCTGTAGTGGTAAGGGAGTCTTACTTTCCCAACTGGCACGTAAGTGGAGCGGAGGGCCCTTACCGGGTGGCTCCAAACTTGATGGTGGTGGTTCCTACGGCGTCTCATGTGGTTCTTAGTTACGGAACGACAGTGGCCAGCATCGCCGGTGACGTGGTGACGCTCGTAGCTGTAATTGGGATAGTCGAACTACTGTTTGATGTACCTACAACACTAAGACGGAAACTACATGGCGGAAGGTCTGCCTATCTGACTAACCTTTAGGGGTTGCCGGAGCACGGAACCAGTGATAGGTGGTGAGTCTTAACAGAGATGGATACATCGATCTTCAAAGCTTATGACGTAAGAGGGGTCGTTCCTCAAGAGTTGGATGAAAAGTCTTGCAGAGCGATTGGAGCTGCGTTCGGGCGATTCATTGAGGGAAACCAGGTGGTTGTGGGGCACGATATGCGAAGCTCTGCCGAGGAGCTGGTGCACGCCTTCATCGAAGGACTCAACTCCTCCGGGGTATCTGCTGTAAAGATTGGTCTTTGTTCAACTGACATGTTGTACTTTGCCTCAGGCAAGCTGGGGCTTCCAGGTGCCATGTTTACAGCGTCTCATAACCCAGCCAAGTACAACGGCATAAAGCTCTGTGGTCCGAAAGCCTCGCCTATCTCTTCAGATACGGGACTATCTGTGATAAGGGATTTGGCTCTGCAGATCGAGTCAGGAGCGGTTGCTACTACGCCTTTCAAGGGCGTTGACAACAAGGATCTTGACCTTCTCGATGACTTTGTCGCTCACGTTCGTTCTTTCGTCGACGTCAAGAGTTTTGCGCCGCTCAAAGTCGTCGCAGATACGGCAAACGGAATGGGTGGTTTGGTCGTCCCTAGGGTATTTGAAGGACTTCCCGTCGAGTTAGAGATACTTTATCCTGAGTTAGACGGCAACTTCCCAAACCACCCAGCCGATCCGATCCAGCCAGAGAACTTAGTAGATCTAAAGAATCTGGTCGTCTCCAAGAAAGCTGACGTTGGGCTTGCCTTTGACGGCGACGCAGACCGTGTGTTCTTGGTTGACGATAAAGCGAATCCAGTCTCAGGTTCTACGACGACCTCTCTCGTCGCCAAGGCGATGCTCGAGAAGAATCCGGGGGCTACGATCCTTTATAACCTCATCTGCTCCAAAGCAGTGCCAGAGGTAATAAAGGAGAACGGTGGGGTTCCCCTGAAGACAAGAGTCGGACACTCCTACATAAAGGCGGTTATGGCAGACACAGGTGCGGCGTTTGGGGGAGAGCACTCGGGCCACTACTACTTTCGAGACAACTACAGGGCCGACTCAGGGCTTATCGCTACCATGTTTGTGCTTTCTGTCATGTCGGAGGCTAACGAACCACTGTCATCTCTTAGGAAGCCCCTAGAGCGTTACAGCGCTTCAGGTGAGATCAATACCAAGGTTAGAGATGTGGGGGCTGTTCTTGTCTTTATCGAGAACGCCTATCAAGGCAGGGGCGAGATCGACCATCTAGATGGGTTGACCGTGGACCTTGGCGAGTGGTGGTTTAACGTGCGGCCCTCGAACACCGAGCCACTTTTGAGGCTCAACCTCGAGGCCAAGTCCGACCTGGAGGTCGCCTCCAAGACCCAAGAGGTCTTAGCGGTCATTACCAAAGCGGACTCGTAGTATCTGTAGAGATCAGGAGAAAATAATTATGGCACTTTCAAAGGGTCTTTTAGATATTCTTGTTTGTCCACTGGACAAAGGGGAGCTTTGGTACATAAAAGACGGTGACTTCCTCTATAACCCAAGGTTGAGGCGAAAGTACAAAGTAATAGACGATATACCTGTTATGTTGGTGGAGGAGTCTGAGCTAGTGGGCGAGGACGAACACGAAAAAATCGTTAAGTCTCGACTCTAAGTAGCTAAGTCTTGCACAATAGCGTAGAAGAAGAAAGAGAAGTTTCAAGACCGTTATGATTCAGTTGGACTCGTTGGATATGTGGAATGCTTCTGCCTCGCTCCCTGAGCAGGTGGAAGCGGCAGCGAGCGCAGCCGTGGCCCTTCACGGACTGCCTATACGCAGTGAAATAGAAAATATCGTGATACTCGGCATGGGTGGAAGTGGAATCACGGGAGATGTGCTCTTGTCGATTGCGGGTCCATTCTTGGCGGTACCGGTAGTCGTGATCAAGTCTTACACCGTCCCGGCATTCGTCGGAAGCTCCACGTTGGTATTTGCAGTCTCTTTCTCGGGTAACACCGAGGAGGTGCTCGAAGCGGTAACGATAGCTGCAGAGCAGGGTGCGCAGGTAGTTGTTGTAAGCTCAGGTGGAGAGCTCGCCCGTTTCGCTGAGTCCTCGGGGTTCCCTTCTATAGAAGTACCCTCTAATATTCCGCAGCCTCGGGCAGCAATAGGGGCTCTTTCCATACCTCCCCTAGTGGTGTTAGAGGAGATAGGTCTGTTTCCCGGAGCGACCCACTGGATCGATCTTGCGGTTGCCCAACTAAAGCGCAGAAGAGACCAGCTGCTTCTTGAGGGATCCGTGGCAGAGGAGATCGCTGAGAACATCGCCTCGACCGTTCCCCTGTTTCTTTCATCGGCGGCTATGGGCCTCACTGCAGCCATGCGTTGGAAGGCGCAAGTAAACGAGAACGTAAAATCCCCAGCTTTCTATGGGGTCTTCCCTGAAGCCTGTCACAACGAGATCACCGGATGGGAGAATCTATATGGGGGAAGTGGCGGTTTCTCCATGGTCATTCTCCGTCATGATCTTGAACACCCCCAGGTCAGCAGAAGGTTTTCTTTGGCAAAGGATCTCCTAGCTACAAAGGTAAAGACGTACCAAGAACATCGTGCTGAAGGAGAGGGGGAGCTGGCGCAGCTTATGGACCTGGTAATCGTAGGTGACTTCGTGTCGCTACATCTAGCCAAACTGGCTGGGGTTGACCCAGGACCGATCCCGGTACTGGTTGAGTTTAAAGAACGGCTCAAAGGTTAGTAAGCTCGTAATAGAAAGATGTAGCTAAGTCTACAGATATGAGTAAAGGACATGAGGTTATGGACTACGACATAGCAGATATAGCACTTGCCGAACTTGGTAAACAGCGAGTGGAGTGGGCGGAGAGCTCCATGGATGTTCTAAGGTCTATACGGGAGCGCTTTGAGAAAGAAAAGCCTCTCGTCGGGCTAAAGATCGCAGCGTGTCTTCACATTACCACAGAGACGGCAAATCTGCTCAAGACACTAAAGGCGGGTGGCGCTGAGATCAGGGCTTGTGCCTCGAACCCTCTTTCTACCCAAGACGACGTGGCTGCAGCTTTGGTGAAACATGAGGGCATCGAGACCTTCGCAATTAGGGGCGAGGACTCCGATACGTACTACAAGCACATAGATGCGGTGCTTGACTGGCACCCCAACGTGACTATGGACGACGGCTGTGATGTGGTCAGCCGTCTGCACGCTACACGAGCGGAACAGCTGAAAGAGATGGTGGCTGGAACCGAGGAGACGACAACCGGAGTTATTCGCCTTAGGGCCATGGAAGCCTCTAAAGCTTTGGGCTATCCAGTAGTTGCTGTAAACGATGCGAATACAAAGCATATGTTCGACAACAAATACGGCACAGGTCAATCAACCCTCGATGGAATCATTAGAGCGACCAACGTGCTCCTTGCCGGCAAGGTAGTTGTAGTTGCTGGCTATGGTTACTGTGGGAAAGGGGTGGCTATGCGCGCTAGGGGTATGGGTGCGCAGGTCATAGTCACTGAGATTGATCCGCTACCTGCTTTAGAGGCGGTAATGGATGGATTTAGGGTTCTTCCGATGGTCCAGGCAGCTCCAGAAGGCGATGTCTTTATAACAGTTACAGGCAACAGGGATGTTCTCCGAGAAGAGCACTTCAAGTTGATGAAAGACGGGGCCATCCTTGCAAACTCTGGACATTTCGATATCGAGATAGATATACCAGCCCTAAATGCGATAGCAGGCCCGAACGGCAAGCGTAAAGTAAGGCCATTGGTCGATGAGTACCTCGTGGGAGATACGGGACGTAAAGTGATGGTCGTAGCCGAAGGTCGTCTTGTGAACCTCGGAGCAGCGGAGGGTCATCCAGCATCTGTTATGGATATGAGCTTTGCTAACCAGGCTCTTTCAGTTGAGTGGCTAGCCACTCATAAAGATCATCTCGAGCCAAAGGTGTACGATGTGCCCAAGGAGATCGATGAGGAGGTGGCGCGTCTCAAACTTATGTCTATGGGTGTGACTCTTGACGTACTGACCGAGGCGCAGCGACAGTACCTTGAGTCTTGGACTGTAGGTACAAACTAGAGTTCCATGCCCGATGGCCGTGCGGTGGTAGTTGGACCGGGGTTTGACCCACCGCTAGAGCTGTCTCTTTCGTGGGTATCCAAGCGTCTTTATAAGGAGGGAAATAGATGCAAGTGGAGTTCCGGCACAAGGGTTGTCACCTGGATGACTCTCTCAAAGAACTTGTTAGTAAACGAGTCGATCACCTGACTCGCTTTTTAGACGAGCCAAAGCGGGTGGAGGTGTTTTTTGAGGAGAATAACACGAAGGCTAAGGAAGATCGGTTCCTCTGCGAGGTGACCGTCGTCTCCCACGGATACGTAGTACGGGCGCATAGCACGGGATTGGAGCTTCTGCAGGCATTCGACAGGGTTGAGGGTAAGCTCCGACACCAGCTGGAACGTCTCAAGACAAAGGTACTTCACCGTTCTCACCCTCATCACCGAGGCGCCAAGGTAGCAAATGAAGATCTGGGCGAAGACTTAGAGGTGCGTATAGCCAAGGCGAAGAGTTTTAAGGTTCCCACCCTCGATCCTGAAGAGGCGGCGTTTCAGATGGATCTACTCTCGCACTCGTTTTATCTCTTTTCTAACGCCAAGACAGGAAGAGCAGCGGTAGTCTACCGACGAGAAGATGGAACGGTCGGCCTTATCGACCAGGAAGCCGACTAAGAATCGCCTGGTTGCGTTGAAGATAGTCGTCATGGGTTCCGAGTCCTCTCGCTTCATGGGTCACTCGGGACCCTGTTTGGTTTCTAGCCGTTTCTGAGGTGTCTGTCGCTCTTTAGATCTTATGTAGCTGATCCGAAGTTGTATTCTTGAAGTATTAAAGCAACGCGTAACGCTTTGATGAATCTTGGCTCTTACTACTGTGTAGGTTGAATGGGAATATTTGATAAGGTCCTTCGAGCAGGTGAAGGAAGAAAACTTAAAAGACTTGCCGAGATCGTTCCTCTAATAAACGATCTTGAAGATGAGATGGTAGCACTTAGTGACGAAGCTTTGCGCGCCAAGACCGATGAGTTTAAAGAGCGTCTGGCGCTGGGTGAGACTACTGATGATCTTCTTGTCGAGGCGTTCGCTGTGGTGAGGGAGGCGGCGAAGCGTACTATAGGTCAGCGACACTACGACGTTCAGCTTATGGGAGGAATGGCGCTCCACTTTGGTTGGATCGCAGAGATGAAGACCGGTGAAGGAAAGACCTTGGTCTCCACTCTTCCAGTTTACCTAAACGCCCTTGAAGGCAAGGGTGTTCATGTTGTTACAGTTAACGACTACCTGGCACAGAGGGACTCGGAGTGGATGGGTCGAATCTACAACTTTCTAGGTCTTTCTGTCGGAAGGGTAACTCCTGACATACCCGATGCCAAGGCTAAGCGAGAGGCCTATCTCTGTGACATAACTTACGGTACTAATACTGAGTTTGGATTTGACTATCTCCGTGACAACATGGCGCGTTCATTAGACGACATCGTCCAAAGAGGACACTTCTTTGGTATCGTAGACGAGGTTGACTCGATACTTATCGACGAGGCACGTACCCCTCTTATCATCTCTGGGCCCTCAGATATGTCACAAGAGCTTTACTACCGCTTTGCTGGGATCGTAAGGACCCTAAAGAACGGGCGCGACTACGAGGTCGATGAGGAGAAAAAGACCGTTCTGCCAACCGAGGAAGGTATCGAGCGAGTTGAAAAAGCCCTTGGCATCGACAACCTCTTTGATATCTCGGCGATGGTCTATCTGCACCAGCTGAACCAGGCACTCAGGGCAAAGGAACTGTATCACAGAGACCGAGACTACATAGTTGAGCGCGGTGAGATCAAGATCGTTGATGAGTTTACGGGCCGAACTCTGGAGGGTCGAAGATGGTCAGAAGGTCTCCATCAGGCGGTGGAGGCAAAGGAGAGGGTGAGAATCAAGGAAGAGAACCACACCTGGGCCACAGTTACTTTGCAGAACTACTTCCGTATGTATGAAAAACTCTCCGGAATGACTGGAACCGCAGAGACCGAGGCTGCCGAGTTCGCTAGTACCTACGGTCTGCAGGTGATACCTATACCAACCCATAGAGAACTGCGCAGAATCGATCGACCTGACTTTGTGTACAAGACCGAGATGGGTAAGTTCCAGGCTGTGGTGGACGACATTTTGGAGAGACACGAGTCAGGTCAGCCTGTACTAGTCGGTACCGCCTCGGTTGCTAAGTCGGAGCTACTGTCGCAGCTTCTCCAAAAGAACGACGTGCCACATTTTGTACTAAATGCAAAGCATCACGCTCTTGAGGCACAGATAGTGGCTCAGGCGGGTCGCCTGGGAGCGGTCACTGTGGCGACCAATATGGCAGGTCGTGGAGTCGATATTTTGCTTGGGGGCAATCCTGAAGGTCTAGCGTTGCAGGAGGTGCTTGCTCAGGGTAGGTCTCCCGAAGATGACGAAGGTCGTGCCCTTTACGAAGAGACTCTCGCCAAGTACAAAGTCATCTGTAAGGAAGAAGGTGACAGGGTTAGAGAGCTTGGTGGACTCTATGTCTTGGGATCTGAAAGACACGAAAGCCGTCGCATCGACAATCAGTTGCGTGGACGATCTGGACGGCAGGGCGACCCAGGAGAGTCACGCTTCTACCTCTCCCTCGAAGACGATCTGTTGAGACTCTTCTCTGGTGGTGCGGTCAGCTGGATGATGCAGAAGACATTTCCGGAAGATCAGCCTATCGAAGCCAAGATGGTAACAAAGGCGATAGAACGCGCGCAAACGACGGTTGAAGGTAAGAATGCAGAGATCCGTAAAGAGGTTCTCAAGTACGATGAGGTGCTCAACGAACAGAGAAAGATCATCTACAAGAGGCGCCGGCAGGTTCTCGAGGGCGAGGATCTGAGAGAGAGAACCTCTCTAATCTTGGACGAGGTCGTTCAAGATCTAGTGGATACCTACTGTGAGCGCGATTTTCAGGAGGAGTGGGACCTTGACGGGTTGATCTCTGCTGTGAAAACCTACTGGCCGACGAAGTTTGTTCTCTCCGACCTGGCCCAAGCGGTCTCAAAGGAACAGCTCGTTGAGTCTCTGGTGGTTGAAGCCGAGGAGTACTACGACTCCAAGGAGCAGAGGCTGCCTGGAGGAGCGGAGACCGCCCGTGAGATCGAGCGTGAGGTGATGCTCACGGTGATAGACCAAAAATGGAGAGAGCATCTATCAGAGATGGACTACCTGCGAGAAGGTATAAACTTACGCGCGATGGGTCAGCAAGATCCGCTGGTCGCTTGGCAACGCGAAGGTTATGCGATGTTTAGCGAACTGATGGAAGAGATCGACGCTGACTATCTGCGATACGTTATGACAGTAGACGTAATCGCTGAGCCGGTCGCCCAGGTGGATCTAAATCAGGCTTCTTACTGGGGAGCGAATGATCCTAACGACATCTCTCTTATCAACCCAGGTAGAGCTGTACCTCTAAGTGAGATTATGCAGTCAAAGGGCGATGACGACGATCCAGCTGGCGCAGAAGTCGAAGAAAGTCAAGAGCCCTACGTGAAGGACGACACCGAGAAACTGGGACGTAACGAAAAGTGTTGGTGTGGCTCGGGTATCAAGTTTAAGCACTGCCACGGGAAAGCGAGCTAGGTCTAAGGACAACTTTGGCGGATTATAAGGAGATCTATGAGGAAGCAGCTGCAAGAGTAAGAGCTGCGATGCAGTATCTAGGGCATGAAAGGCTGCTACAAGAGCACGTACTTTTAGAGGCTGAGATGGCCAATCCAAATCTTTGGGATGATCCAGCTAAAGCGAAAGATACTACGAAGAGATACGGTCAGATACGTCAAGACCTCGAGACTCTAAGGACTCTAAAGGAAAACCTCGAGGATCTGGAGATCGCAAGGGTCTTTATCGAAGAAGGCGACGATAGCTTCAGGGAACATCTCGACGAGGTGTCCGAACGGCTCTTTGAGCTGCTTGAAGAGGTGGAGTTGCGGACCCTTCTCGGAGGACCCTTTGATGAAGGTGACGCGGTCTGTGAGATACATGCGGGCGTGGGCGGGACAGATGCGCAGGATTGGGCACAGATGATGCTTCGGATGTACCAAAGGTTTGTGGAGTCTGAGGGCATGGAGTTTGAGCTCGATGACGTTACAGAAGGTCAAGAGGCTGGAATACTATCGGCGACCTTTATCGTTCGAGGCAGATTTGCCTATGGTTACCTTGCAGCTGAAAAAGGCGTACATCGGCTGGTAAGGATATCTCCCTTTGACGCTCAACACAGAAGACAAACCTCCTTCGCATCCCTAGAGGTTATTCCGCTTCTAGAGGAGGGATCGTCTGAGGTGACACTTGAGGACAAAGATCTTCGCATCGATACCTATCGGTCCTCGGGCGCAGGTGGACAGCATGTAAACGTCACGGATTCGGCGGTGAGGATAACGCATCTTCCTACCGGGATAGTGGTTTCGTGTCAAAATGAAAGATCTCAGTTGCAAAATAAGGCTAAGGCGATGGAAATCCTAAGGGCGAAGCTTGCAGAGCGAGCCCGGATTGAGCACAGGGAGTCTCTGGAAAGGATCGCCGGACCCCAAGACGATGTTTCGTGGGGTTCGCAGATTCGCTCATACGTTTTAGCCCCTTATCAGATGGTGAAAGACCACCGCTCAGAGTATGAAAATGGCAACGTTCAAGCGGTCCTGGACGGGGATTTGAAAGGTTTTGTTCTAGAGTTCTTGAAGTGGAGACGGTCTCATCTTGACCGGTAAGACCGTACCAACTGTGGTAAATTGGTAGATTGATAAAAGGTTCATAACAGTCTCATGACTAAGTAAGGCACGTCTATGTGCCGATGCTGTCATAAAGACGAGGAAGGAACGCATACGTGATCCGTCTAGAGAACGTTTATAAGTCTTACGCTAAGGGTCAATACGCTCTCAAGGGAGTATCTTTAGAGATTGAAAGAGGCGAGTTCGTATTTTTGATCGGACCGTCGGGGTCTGGAAAATCTACCATGTTGCGTCTCTTACTGAGAGAAGACACGGCGGATCAGGGAAGCGTCTGGGTAGCTGGAAAGGATTTAGCTAAGATACCCTCTTGGAAGGTACCGTACTTTAGAAGAAATATTGGATCTATCTTTCAGGACTTTAGACTTCTTCCTAACAAGACAGCCTATGAAAACGTTGCCTTTGCCCTTGAGGTGATCGGTAAGTCTCGTAAAGTTGCAGAGAAGCAAGTTCCCCAGATACTTGAGCTGGTCGGCCTGGCGGACAAGATGCATCGACTTCCCCACGAGCTCTCTGGGGGAGAGCAACAGCGAGTGGCAATTGCAAGGGCGTTTATCAATCGCCCCCTTATTCTGCTCGCAGATGAGCCCACAGGAAACCTCGATCCAGAGACTGCATGGGGTGTGATGCGTCTGCTTGAGAGGATAAATAGAACCGGTACGGCGGTTGTTATGGCTACCCACGACGTGGGGATCGTCGATCAGATGAGGCGTCGAGTTATCGAGATGGACTCTGGCTGCATCGCAAGAGACCAAGTACGTGGAGTCTATGGACTCGGAGTGGCACAGTAAGGCATAGCTGTTAGGTTTTTACGGTACGCTGACAGGTCGACTACGGTGTGTGATGCCGTTCGATTTATAGTGAGGTAATTTTTTGGGTCTATCAGTTGAATACGTAGTGCGCGAGACGGCCGGTAATCTTTGGAGAAACAGGCTTATGTCGTTGGCGGCTATGTTGACTATCGCAGTGTCGCTGGCGCTTGTCGGCTCCGCTCTTCTTCTCAAGCAAGGAGTGGCCACCTCGACCCAGGCGTGGAAGGGCGGCGTGCAACTGCTAATCTTTATGCAACCAAACGCTACCAAGTCGCAGGATAGGGCGGTCGTCACTCAACTTCAAACTCTCCCTTCTATCGAGAAGTACTTCTACGTAGACAAGGCAGTCTCCTATCAGGAGTTCAGGCGTCTCTTTGCGAACCAGCCTGACCTTTTGAACTCCGTCAGTGAGAGTCAGATACCTCCCTCCTACCGAGTGGTTCTAAAGAATCCCTCGGAGGCACCTTCGATCGGGCAGATCTTTAACGGTCAGCCTGGAGTCAAGGCGGTCGATTATAACTTTGCTGCTATCCAGACGCTAGAGAAGATCTCTTCTATCGCTCAAGGCGTGATTATAGGACTAGCTGTCATACTTTTGTTGTCGGCGACCGTGCTAATTCTAAACGTCATCAGAGTGGCAATATTTTCCCGCCGGCGAGAGGTCATGGTGATGAAGCTTGTCGGTGCAACGAACTGGTTTATTCGTATTCCTTTTATGCTCGAGGGCTTTACTCAGGGACTACTAGGTGCACTAATCGCCGCAGGAGCGGTCTTGGCTATTAGAGCGCTATTCAACTACCTAATCGAACGTTTCCAGGTGCACCTACTAAGCGGTTTCGTTCTTACCTCGCATGACGTCTTGATGACAGAGATAGTTGTCTTTGTCGTTGGCGTGGTGGTTGGCACCATGGGTTCAGCTCTGGCGGTACGCCGCTACCTCGAGGTATGACCTTGAGGCGGAGCCTACGGGATCCCATGTTTGTCGTTGCGACCTGGTGAAGCTAAGATACGATCTTTGCTGGGGAGGCCGTAAGCAGCGCCTTCGCAGCACTTAAAGCATTGAGGCTTTATACATGTTTCACACCTCTACGCTCAGAAGCTTTGTAGATTGTTTGTCTTGAAGACGGTGGGACAGAGCTACGAGGTGAAGGTATTTAGTACATAGCTCTTAGTGGAACTACAACTGTACCATCAACAACCTGAACGAAGAGTCGTTAGAGGTCAAAGACGGGACCTCAAGTACTTACGACTGACTGTAAGGGACTAAGTTGTAACTGTGTCACTGTTACCTATTAGAACCTACGGAGATCCGGTTCTTCGATCGAGAGCCCAAGATATAAAAGAGATAGACGATAAGTTGGTTGCGTTGGTAGACGATATGATCGAGACGATGTACGATGCTCCAGGGGTCGGCTTAGCGGCTCCCCAGGTCGGGGTAGATAAAAGACTCTTTGTCTATGACGTGGGTGATGGGCCAAAGGTTCTCGTCAATCCCGAGATCAAAGAGACCGCTGGTGAGTGGGTGTATGAGGAGGGGTGCCTTTCTGTACCGGGACTTTGGTGGCCGATAACCAGACCTAAGGACGTGTTTATTGTCGGCGTCGACTTAGAGGGGAATGAGGTCGAGCTCGAAGGTACAGATCTCTTGGGGCGCGTCTTCCAACACGAGTTCGACCATCTTGAGGGAGTTCTGCTGGTTGAACGGCTCGATGAGGATCAGCGAAAAAAGGCTATGAAGGTGATCCGCAATGAGGTGGTAAAAGGTGGTGGGACCATGAGAAGGCCACCTAAGGAAGAACTTTAGGAGGTGTCTGTCTCTGTACCTCCTAATCGGAGGGTAGCGTTTTTTGGGACGCCAGAGATATCAGCTAGCTATCTCAAAGCTCTAATAACTAACGGATTCGATGTTCCCTTAGTCGTAACCCGGCTGCCGAAACGCAGAGGCAGAGGTTCTTCCTTACTTCCCTCCCCAGTGGAAGAACTGGCTCAAGTCCATGGAATTCGAGTCGTCTACTCTTTGGAAGAGGTAGATCCTAGCTACTTTGACATTGGACTTGTGGTGGCCTACGGAAGGCTGGTTCCAAAAGATCTTCTTGATACCCGCCCCTTGATCAACGTACACTACTCCTTGCTACCGCGCTTTCGAGGGGCTGCACCGATGCAGTGGTCTATTCTCTCAAACGATGCGATAAGCGGCGTTACCCTTATGCGGATCACTGAGGAACTCGACGCTGGCGGTATCTTCGATCAGCGAAGTGTAAGTATCTCGGGGCTGTATCTATCGGAGATCTCGAGGCTCCTGACCTCCTTAGGGACCGAGATGGTGATCGATTGGTTTAGCAGAGATGATGATTGGTATCTAACAGGAGCGCCGCAGGTGGGAGAGGTGACCTTTGCACCAAAGTTGGATAAGGAGTTCTACCGGATCGATTGGAGTAAGACGGTGGCGGAGGCTTTGGCCAAGGTACGCCTGGAGCAAGCATACACCACAGCAAAGGGAAGACGCCTAAAGATACTTAGAGCGGAAACCGCCGCATGGGGAGAAAATCTGGCGAATCAGCACGAGCACGGCGAGGTGATAAGTAGCCAGTCGTATCCCGGCGGCGTTCTCTGTAGAGATGGCTTACTGATACCTCTTAGGGTTAAGCCTGAAGGGTCTCGGGAGATGTCCTTTGAAGACTTCTTAAGGGGAATGAGAACGAACAAAGTCATTCTCGGTGGCTAGTTCCTGTGTTTGCAAGTCGTAAGCCAAAAGATTGACTTGTTCATACGCCGCGTATCTCTAGAAGATGGCTTCATTAGCGTAGCTATTACATGTGATATAAGATAAATATAGCTCTATAGCTTCGTTAGTGTTTGCGTTATATGCCCGTAATGCTCTACCCTATAGCTATTGGTTTTAGAGTTAGGGGGATAGTTGACGCAGATGCAAAACCCTGTCAACTCAGTGATGTTTAGAAGTCACGAAGGAGTTGTGGAGAACGCCCGACCATCCGCTGGAGGCCGAGACGTCGGTTCAAGAGGGCCCGAACGGTGGGTAAAGGTGTTGGATCAAACCCGCTGCATTGGATGCCATGCGTGTACAACAGCTTGCAAGAGCGAAAATGAGGTGCCGCTCGGCGTTACTCGCACCTATGTAAAGTCTGTTGATGTGGGATCTTATCCGAACGTGAGGCGGGCATTTCAAGTCACAAGGTGTAATCAGTGCGAAAACCCACCGTGTGTGACGGCGTGTCCGACCGGTGCTATGTATCAGCGGGCAGATGGAATAGTCGACTTTGACAAGCGAATCTGCATTGGTTGTAAAGCCTGTATGGCCGCCTGTCCTTACGATGCAATCTTCATTAATCCAGAAGACCACTCTGCGGAGAAGTGCAACTTCTGTGCGCACCGTATTGAGATCGGTCTTGAACCAGCCTGTGTAGCTGTCTGCCCCACAGAGGCGATCTTTATAGGCAACATCAAAGACCCGAACTCTAGGGTCTCAAAGGTCGTTCAAAGGGAACATGTCTCGGTAAGGAAAGCTGAGAAGCATACTAGGCCTGGGCTGTTTTACAAGGGTGCTCATGCGGCGACGTTGGATCCCATAGCAGCGACCAGACCTGGTGGATCAACTTTCATGTGGTCTGAACTGAAGGACTCCACCAAAACTGTGAACTCGGGACATCCAGAAAAAGGACATCACAACTCATCGGCTGCAGCCAAGTTGTCCTACGATATATCTCACTCCGTGCCCTGGGGGTGGAAGGTGAGTCTTTATACTTGGACAAAGGGAGTCGCCGCTGGATTCTTTCCTTTCGTGCTTTTGCTTAGCTACTTTGCAAAGCTGTCTTTTTCCTCGGAGATGACTCGTGTAATCGGTCCGGTGGTTTCATTGGTCTTTTTAGGTATCACAGGAGTACTCCTTATCGTGGACCTAAAACATCCAGAGAGGTTTTACCTGCTCTTTACTCATCCTCAGTGGAAAAGCTGGCTCGTAAGAGGTGGTGTAATAATTTCACTTTATGGAGCGGCTCTTGCTCTAAGTCTTCTGTTAGGGTTTACTCACAACTCTGGTTATGTAAAGGATCTAGGACCAGTTACGATTGTGCTCGGGGCTCTTACCGCCGTCTATACAGCGTTTCTATTCGCTCAGTCGAAGGCTCGTGACCTTTGGCAGTCGCCGCTGTTGGGTCCCATGCTGTTAGTGCAGGCGGCTCTGATCGGCTCTGGCGGAGTTGCGTTGTTGCATAGCTATCTCAGTGTGACCAGCTACAGATGGGCCGCTGATGTATTTCTTACGATGCTGGTGTTACATACGCTCTTTGTTTTCGCAGAGATACTTATTCCCCATCCAACCGCAGGTGCACACCTGGCAGTGTTCGAGATGACTCGATCAACGATGGCGAAGTTCTTCTGGTTCGGAGTGGCAGCAATTGCCCTTGGATTTCTGTTTATTCTTTCACCACTTGTGGGTGTGTCCATAGCTCTATTGGGTCTGCTCAGTTACGAGCATGCCTTTGTCCAGTCAGCGCAGCGAGTTCCGCTCGCTTAATAAGTTTCAATGAGGGGTTTAGATGCCTAAAGGCTTGAGTTACACTGAGCTTTCAGCTCATATTCGTTCGATACGAAAAAACGTGGAGAGCAAGGGGGAGACCTTCTATCAAGGTCCTTCATCGACCGATCTTTCTTCGTTTCCGCCAAAGGAGCTTTGGAGCAACTGGAGCGAGCTTGACTCCAAGGCCTGGCCCGAAAGGAAGATCAAAACATACTCGCTTATACCTACAACATGCTTCAACTGTGAGTCTGCCTGTGGACTCCTGGCTTATGTCGATAAGAGTTCAGGTTCTGTCAGAAAGTTCGAGGGTAATCCGGAGCATCCTGGTTCTCGTGGTCGTAACTGCGCCAAGGGACCGGCGGTGTTGAATCAGATCACCGATCCTGATCGGATACTTTATCCTCTCAAGCGAAGCGGGGGACGAGGAGAGGGTAAGTGGGTTAGAGTGTCCTGGGATGAGGCTCTGGACGACCTTGCGGCGAGGCTCCGCAAGGCGATCTCTGAGGGTGCTACCGATGAGGTCATCTGTCATATTGGAAGACCAGGTGAGGACGGATTTACCGAACGAGTTCTAGCGTCTTGGGGCGTCGATGGTCATAACTCACACACTAACGTCTGTTCATCTAACGGACGGGCTGGCTGGCACTACTGGACAGGTATAGACCGGCCGAGTGCTGACTTCGCAAACTCGAAGGTGATCGTGCTTATCTCATCTCATCTCGAGACAGGACACTACTTCAATCCGCACGCTCAGCGCATCACCGAAGCCAGGATGAACGGCGCAAAGCTTATTGTTATGGATACGAGGTTGTCGAATACGGCTACTCACGCAGACTTTTGGCTATCGCCGCAGCCAGGTTCGGAGGCTGCAATTAACCTGGCTATTGCAAACTACCTTATTCAAAACGACCTTTATAACAGGGAGTTTGTACGCCGTTGGTGGAACTGGGACCAGTACATGGCTGAGGTGAGAGGTGAACCTGAGGCAACCTTTGAAGACTTTGAAGCGGTCCTGAAGACACTTTATGAGGGCTTTACCTTTGAGTACGCAGCCCAAGAGTCAGGAGTCGAAGCGTCGGTACTTGAAGAGGTGGCAAAGGTCGTCTCGAAGGCGGGAACGGCGCTAGCTACCCATACCTGGCGTTCCGCTGCCGCAGGGAATGAAGGGGGTTGGCAGATCGCTCGTACCCTACTTATGCTAAATGCCCTCATGGGATCGGTAGCGACGCCCGGTGGGACGTTTCCTAATGCATGGAATAAGTACGTTCCAAGGCCGATGCACGTACCTGATCACCCCCACAAGTGGAACGAGCTATCGTGGCCTATCGAGTACCCACTCTCGATGAACGAGTTGTCTCAGCTCCTTCCTCATCTGCTAAAGGACCGAAGGGGCAAGTTGCAGGTGTACTTCTCGAGAGTCTACAATCCTGTGTGGACAAACCCAGATGGTATGAGCTGGGTAGAGGCGTTGATGGATGAGACGATGGTTGGATGCTACGTGGCCTTGACTCCGACCTGGAATGAAAGCTCCTACTTCGCTGACTATATTTTGCCGGTTGGTCATGCTTCAGAGAGGCACGACCTCCACTCCTACGAGCAGTACGATGGGCAGTGGATATCTTTTCGGCAACCGGTCCTTAGGGCTTACAAGGAACAAAACGGGGAAAAAGTTACAGATACACGCGAGGTTAATCCCGGCGAGGTCTGGGAGGAGAACGAGTTCTGGTTCGAACTCTCTTGGCGAATCGATCCAGATGGGTCACTCGGCATCAGAAAGTACTACGAGTCCAAGGAGCGTCCGGGTGAAAGGATGACCATCGATGAGTACTATGCGTACATATTCGAGAACTCCGTTCCTGGTCTTCCTGAGGCTGCAGCAAAAGAGGGGCTAACGCCGCTCGGCTATATGAGGCGATATGGCGCATTTGAGATCAAGAAGAAAATAGGAGCACTCTACGAAGAACCGGTAGAACAGGAAGAGTTGGAGGACCCCGCTGTGGGAGCCTTTGGTCGTGTGTTTACCAAGAAGCCAAAGCCGTCTTCGAAGAATATAGTGCCCATGGGTGATCCAGATCCGGACCCAGAAGGTAGACGGCCTGTCGGAGTCGTCGTAGACGGAGAGATCCTGAAGGGCTTCCCAACTCCCTCTGGCAAGCTTGAGTTCTACTCTGCGACGCTTGCCCAGTGGGGATGGCCCGAGTACGCGATACCAGGTTACATCAAGAGTCATGTGCATCCTGAGAAGTTGGACAAGGATCAGATGGTGCTGATATCTACCTTCAGACTTCCGGTTCAGATCCATACTCGCTCTGCAAACTCCAAGTGGCTTGATGAGATCGCACACACGAACCCGGTGTGGATCCACCCTTTGGATGCAGAAAGACTTGGAATATCTGAAAGTGACCTTGTTAGAGTGAACACTGACATAGGATTCTTCGTGGCGAAGCCTTGGATAACCGAGGGAATAAAGCCCGGCGTGGTGGCCTGCTCCCATCACATGGGTCGATGGAAGCTTCATGACGACGGTCAACGTCAGATGATGCGGACGGTTGCCCTTACAAAAGCTGGAGACGAGTGGCACTTAGATCCTAAGTCTAAGGTCGGACCGTATGAGAGTTCAGACCCCGACACCAAGAGAATCTGGTGGGGAGACGTCGGTGTTCACCAAAACCTCACCTTTCCCGTGCACCCGGACCCGGTAACCGGTATGCACTGTTGGCATCAGGCGGTGCGTGTGACCAAAGCCCACCCTGGAGATGTTCACGGAGAGGTTTATGTGGATACCAAGAAAGCCAGGGAACAGTATCTACTGTGGATGGAAAAGACCCGTTCTGCTGTTACCGTGTCGCCCGATGGGACGAGGCGACCAAGATGGCTTATGCGACCGTTGAAGCCATCCAAGGAGGCGTTTGTTATTCCCCCAGCAACGCTTAGTGAGGGACCAGCAACCCGGTGAGTAAGGTGGATGGTACCTCTCAACTGTCTGAGCGTATCGAGCTGCTCAAGATAGCGAGAGAGGTGCTCGTATCACCAAAGTTACACCCTGAATTGATTGCTGCGCTGGACCTTGGGAACTATACTCCCGAGGTCCACACGCAAGTATTTGCGATTGATCTAAAGCCGTATGCATCTATATACCTCTCTGAGGTTGCCACGCTAGGAGGCGAGGCCAGGGACGTTGCAGCGGGGTACTATCGGGCGATTGGACTTCCAGTCCCTCAGGAACCAGATGCGCTATTCACCATGTTCGAGCACTACCAGGGGCTTATCGAGACGCTAGAAAGTTCTAAGGATGATCTAACCCTAGAGAGGGTGAGGCACCTTCGATCAGCGTTTTTGTTTGAACACCTCTTAGCCTGGGTCCCATTTTATCTAACTGCTCTATCTGAGTCGTACGATCACTTTGGACTATTTAGCGAGGCGCTTTTTGAGTTCCTTAGAGACGAGGTCGAGGAGTTGGAGCTCGATGTGATAGGTCGGCTCCCCATCGTACTTAGGGATCGTAGGTTCTTTGGCGATGAGGGTCTAAACATTGAAGCCAAGTTGAGCGTATCTCTGCTGGTCTCTCCCTTTTCGTCTGGGTTGATACTGTCTCAAAATGATATGTTTCGCTGTGCAAGAGAGACAGATGCCGTTACCCGCCCTGGAACAAAGTCTTTCATGCTTGAGAATCTCTTAGGTGATCGACCTAAAGAGGTACTCCAATGGCTCGTTTGCGAGTGCGAGCGGCAAGAACAACTCTGGAGTGAGCTTGCCAGTGACTTTGGCGAGATTAGCCATAGCTGGCTAAGGGCAGTTCAGAGCACAAAGAGCTACCTTGAGGGACTTCATTTGGTTCTTTAGATAACTACAGTTTTGTCGTGAGGGTAGTTCATGGGAAGGCTTTATTGCCGTTGGATTATTTGGTGGGATGCATAAGCATTCCCTCCCTAGGGCTTCAGACCTAGAACTGTCTTTGATTCTTAGCTATGGTTTTTATCAAAGGGTTGCTTCGTGTTGGACTAATTTAGTTAGACGCTCTGCTACGCATACGGCTTCGTAGGCTGGCTTCATCCGACCGTGTGTCTTTGAGGGTATAGATAACTCTACCGATAGCTTTGCCGAAGCGGAGCTGTTGTACAGCTGGTCTCTGGTGCTACGGTCATGTAAAGGAAGCATTGAGCCCTGGCGAGTTTTACGGGAGAGTCTTTGGGTATCACACGTAGACTTTTGGCGAGGTGGTCGTTTTGTGCGAGGGGAGTTGTCTTGGGATTTCAAGCTAAGGTGCTAACCGTTTCTGACGGGGTCATAGCAGGCACGCGCATTGATTCTTCAGGAGCCAGTCTTAGAGAGAGGCTAGAGGCACTCGGATACGAGGTTGTCGAACAAAGGGTTGTTGCGGACGGCAAAGAAAACGTATCGGAAGTGCTCTTGGAGATGTCTAACGGTTTTGCTGGTCTTATCGTTACTACTGGAGGTACTGGATTTTCTAAAAGAGACGAGACACCTGAGGGGACATTGGCTGTACTTGAAAGACTCGCCCCTGGGGTTTCTGAGGCGATGCGCCTCGTTAGTCCTTTGGGGAGGCTTTCCCGAGGAGTTGCGGGAGTGCGCGGCGACACTCTAATTATCAATCTCCCAGGTTCACCAAAGGGAGCGATTGAGTCGATAGCGGCGGTCGAAGACATCTTGGATCATGCTCTGTCGCTGCTTCTCGACTACCACTCAAAGCACCCAAACTCAGACGCGTCCCAAGCTAGTAGATAGATGACCTCTAAGTGCTATGAGCGGGATGTCTTTACTGAGGCGCTAAGGAAAAGCTTTACAGTGGTACGTTCTGCCAGGCCCAATCCTTGGGTGGGTGCAGCTTTGGCCTTCGGCTCTGAGGTTGTATCTGTTGGCGCAACTGAAGGTCCAGGAGGGCGACACGCAGAGATAGTGGCCTTTGATGAGGCTCTCTCGAAAGGAGTTAGCCCCAAGGGAGCGACCTTGTATGTGACCTTAGAGCCCTGCGCACACTTTGGTAGGACCCCACCGTGCACATCTAGGATAGTGAAAGAGGGCGTCGAAGAGGTGGTGATAGGGACTCTTGATCCTGATCCTAAGGTGCGGGGTCTAGGGGTGCAGGCATTGCTGGAGGCAGGCGTAGCTGTAAAGGTCTTAAAAGATAGCTACGAAGTTATCTTTGGTCTTAGACCCTATATCAAACAGCGTTACCAGGGGAGACCTTGGGTTGTGCTCAAGCTGGCGATCACTTTAGATGGGAAGGTCGCAGCGAGAGACGGATCGTCGAAGTGGATAACCGGGGTTGAAGCTCGCAGAGACGCACACCTTATACGTGAAAGGTCTGAAGCGATAGTAGTTGGCGCGAACACAGTCAGGTTGGACAACCCTTCCCTTAGAGCTCGCAATGCAGCCGACGAACACCTTGTCTTTCAGCCTCGAAGGATCGTGCTCGGCGACATCCCCGATGACGCTAAGGTACTTCCCGCTGAGTCCTACAAGGGTGACTTGGAGGTACTGCTACGTCGGCTAGGCACCGAGGAGGTGATGCAGGTTCTCTTCGAAGGTGGCCCTTCGGTGGCTTATAGTCTCCACGCAGAGGGGCTAGTCGATGAGTACGTCTTTTACATAGCCCCTGCTCTTGGTCTAGGTGGAGCGATCGATGCCTTTTCTGGTGGGGAGGGAAGAACCGTAGCCGATTTCTGGAGGTCGTCTTACGAGATGGTCAAGCAGCTAGGAGATGACATAAAGGTGACTCTTTTAGCTGATTCATCTCGAAAGATGTTGTTGGATCATCTCTCATTTAGCCTCTCTACTGTGGAGAAACTTGGAGGAAAACTGTGTTGACGGCGAGCTGTGTTGCACTTGATCGTATCTATCATAAGGAGTCTTAGTGTTTACAGGAATAGTTGAGCACCTCGGTGAGGTGGTATCTGTTGAAGAAGGCCGCCTAGGATTTCGTTGGCCAAAGGTGGCCTCCGAAGTTCTGATTGGAGACTCGATAGCGGTAAATGGGGTCTGCCTGACCGTAGTGTTTCTTGAGGGTGACTCGCTCTACATGGACGTGGTAGAGGAGACCTACAGGAGGTCGAATCTCGGTGATCTTCGGGTCGGGGATGTGGTAAATCTGGAGAGACCAAGGGCGATCGGTGAGCGATTAGACGGTCATATAGTACAAGGTCACGTTGACACCGTTGGGAGGGTACTGGCAAAGTCTCCTGATTTGTGGGTTGGATTTGAACCAGAGATGGGAAGGTACCTTGTGGAAAAGGGTTCAGTTGCCATCGACGGTATATCTCTTACGGTGGTTCAAGCTTTAGACGATCGCTTCCAGGTCGCTGTAATACCGCACACCATGGGAGTTACTACACTTGGTGTTAGAGAGATTGGCGACAGGGTCAACCTCGAGTTTGATGTGATTGCTAAGTATGTCGAGAAGTTGATCAACTTCAAAGCCTCTTAGCTGTCAGCTTTAGCAAGGAGTTCAAGAACAGTGGCGTTATCAACTATCGAAGAGGCGATAGAGGCGATAAGGTCCGGCAAGATGGTGGTAGTCGTCGACGATGAGGATCGCGAGAACGAAGGCGACCTTATCATGGCGGCAGAGTTTGTTACTCCTGAGGCGATATCGTTCTTCTTGAACTACACATCTGGGCTTATCTGTGTTCCTCTGCGCGGAGAGAGGCTCGATGAACTCAACATTCCGCTTATGGTGCAGGACAATACGGAGTCTCAAAGGACCGCTTTCACTGTCTCGGTGGACTATAAAAGAGGTACGACAACAGGCATATCAGCAGAGGACAGAAGTGCTACAATCAAGGCGTTGGTAGATCCTGACGCCAAAGCCGCCCACTTTGCCCGTCCTGGGCACATTTTCCCGCTCAGATACAGAGAGGGAGGGGTGCTAAAAAGGGGCGGTCACACCGAAGCGGCTGTCGATCTGGCGATGCTTGCGGGGCTGTATCCAGCTGGGGTGCTATGTGAGATAGTGACTGAGGACAAAAAGGATATGGCACGCCTGGACGAACTAACCCGGTTTGCAAAGAGTCATGATATGCCTATTATCTCCATCGCTGATCTGATTCGTTATCGAAAGCGAACTGACAAGTTGGTCAGAAGGGTTGAAGGCGCGGTAGCGAGGATACCCACTATCTACGGTGACTTTACCTGCATCGGTTACGAGTCTGTTTTAGATGGGGAACAGCACGTAGCGATGGTAAAGGGGGAGCTGGATCCTGATCGACCCGTCCTTGTAAGGGTTCACTCAGAGTGCCTAACCGGAGATGTGTTTGGATCCCTCCGCTGTGACTGCGGCCCTCAACTTGAAGCGGCCCTAGAGCAGATCGCAAAGGAGGGTTCGGGCGTGGTTGTGTACCTTAGAGGCCATGAAGGCAGGGGGATAGGTATCGGGCACAAGCTGCGCGCCTACTCCTTGCAAGAAAACGGGACCGATACGGTCGATGCAAACCTAGAGCTTGGACTTCCGATCGACTCAAGAGAGTACGGAATTGGAGCGCAGATACTTGTGGACGTAGGTGTCCGCTCTATGAGACTGATGACCAATAATCCATCGAAGTATGGAGGACTAGAAGGCTTCGGACTAAATATCGTTGAGCGGGTTCCTTTACGTCCAAAGGTAAACCCTGAGAACCTAAACTATCTCCTTACCAAGCGCAATAGGATGGGTCACCTCTTGGAGGGGCTTGAAGAGTATGAAGCTAAGTACCAAGAGCGCGGAGAGGGTTCAAGTGTCTGAGAGAGACAGTGTTGGTATCACAAAGCTGGAGGGGACCCTCTCGGCATCGGGAATGCGCTTTGCTCTTGTGTGTGCTAGGTTCAATGAGTTCATTACGGCGAGACTCCTCGAAGGAGCTCGAGACGGTCTTTTGAGACTGGGAGCCTCTGAATCTGAGATAGTTGAGGTTATGGTACCTGGAGCGCTGGAGATCCCGCAGGCCGCCAGAGCTTTGGCTGAGACCAACCTCTTTGACGCTATCGTAGGAGTTGGCGCAGTGATTCGCGGTGAGACTGCGCACTTTGACGTAGTTGTAAATCAAAGTGCGTCTGGGCTTAGCTCAGTTGCAGCACAGTACAACGTCGTTGTGACAAACGCCATTTTGACTACCGATACCATTGAGCAGGCAATAAACCGAAGTGGGGCCAAGGCTGGGAATAAAGGCTTCGAAGCGGCCATGGTGGCGGTAGAGATGGCGGATCTTGTACGAAAGGTTCGCCTGTTGGGAAAGAACGATTAGTAGGGAGTGATCGTGCTAAAACTTGTCTTGCCCAAAGGTTCTTTGGAGAAGGCAACACTAGAGCTGTTCAGCGCCGCTGACCTAGGTGTTGAAAGAAGTAGCGACGTCGATTATCGGGCCACTGTCGATGATCCGCGTATTTCCGAGGTGAGGATTCTTAGGCCACAAGAGATCCCTACCTACGTTGAAGCCGGACTTTTCGATTTTGGTATCACTGGTAGGGACTGGATCGAAGAGACCGGAGCTGACGTGGTGTCACTTGGTGAGCTTCAGTACTCCAAGGCGACAACTAGACCCATAAAGCTTGTACTTGCGGTTCCGGCAGAGTCTCATGTAAAGACCCCTTCTGATCTACGAGATGGCGTGAGAGTATCGACCGAGTACCCTTCTATTACCAAGCGGTACTTCAAGGATCTTGGCGTAGAGGTGGAGGTTGTGTTCTCATACGGCGCCACGGAGGCGAAGGTGCCCGATATAGCAGATGCCGTGGTTGAGATCACAGAGACAGGTAAGGCTTTGAGAGCGGCCGGTCTAAGTATCATAGACACAATTTTGGTCTCCCATACCGAGGTGATCGCCAACAAAGATGTAGTCTCAGATCCGCTCAAGCTCCATGCTATTGAGCAGCTTATGACGCTCTTACAGGGTACTTTAGCCGCTCGCTCAAAGGTTCTTGTCAAGCTGAATGTGGCGGAGGAGGATCTAGATGTCGTGATCGGTCTCCTGCCTTCCATGAAAGCACCTACTATCTCTAAGCTCTACGGCGACTTGGGGTACGCAGTAGAGGCTGTGGTCCCACGCCACACTATAAACACCCTCATACCTGCGCTAAAAGATCACGGAGCCAGCGATATCTTGGAGATCCCGCTTTCCAAGATTGTGCCATAAGACTTAGACCTTCTCGCGTTATCTCAGGAGGTGTCTAGCGAAGTGGATCCTATCATAGCTGTAAGTGGTGTTCAGCGTGCGATCGATCACGTAGCTCTACTCCTAGGTTTTACCCACTCAGGGTGTACTTGCCACATAAAGGGCAGCCTCCTCTTTGACGGTTCGGTTTCATGGTAGAGAAAAAACAGCGTGACTGCGGATAAAAAGGCGAGAACCGCCCCGATGTAGATGGAAGCTTTATCTCCAAGTAAGGCAGAGATCGCTCCGAGGGCTAAAGGTGCAACTGCATAACCACCGTCGCGCCAGAGCCTAAATACACCCAATGCGCCGCCACGCCAGGTCGGATGGGCAACATCTCCCACGGCAGAGATTAGGTTAGGGTAGACAAGTGCCATTCCTAAACCCATGATGGACGAGCTTACGATAAGGCTTTGATAGCTTCTAAAGGCGGCTATAGAGCCGATACTGAGAGAGATGAGAAATGTTCCAAAGACGATGGGTGTCTTGCGACCTATTTTATCGGCGAGGTGGCCAGTAAAGGCTTGACCGAGACCCCAGATCCATGCATAGAGGCTAACTGCTAGAGCTATGTGAAAGATAGTCACATGACTTCTGATCAGGTAAATTGGTATGAAGGCTATCATCAGGGTGTCGATGAACTTGTTTATAAATCCCGCATTGCATATCGCAGCCATCTCCCGGTCCCTAAAGGACATATAAGATGCAAGCTTTGACAACTTTGGAGGATAGACCTCGTCCACGCCGTTGAGTTGGGAGGCCTCCATGGTGGCCCAGGTCTTTGTCTCACGGGCGAAGAAGGTTGAGAGAACCATAGAGGCTAAAAAGATTCCAAGGATGACCACATAAGGAGCTGGACGTAGTCCAAAGCGGGTCACGACTACTCCAGCTAGAAATGAACCCGCACCGACACCCAAATACCCGGCGGATTCATCGATTCCTACCGCAAATCCGCGACCCTTGGGGCCGACCAGATCGATCTTTGCCGTAACTGACATTGACCAAGTCAGACCTTGGTTTACTCCTAGGAATAGGTTAGCTAGAACCACCCAGAGCCAGGACTTTGCAAAGATTACAAGCAGTGCAAAGGGCACCGCAAAGAGCCATCCCAAGATCAACAGCGAGCGTCGTCCGTGATGGTCGGAGAGACGTCCAGATACTAGGTTCATAACAGCCTTTACGGCACCGAAGGCGCTTAGAAAGGAGACAGCGTAGACGATAGAGGTTATGTGAAACCCATCTTTCGCCAGTGGTGGAACCGCCACCCTCTCAATCCCCATCACTGAACCTATAAGGAAAGTTATGACGCTATAGATGAGGAACTGAGACAGATTCTTTCTAACACCTAACCCCTTGTTTATCATAGATACCAAGCCATCACTACCCTCAACACAGTCGATCTGTATCAGCCAAGTCTACCCACAGGAATTCCCCAGTCTTTATAAGAGCGCGGCCAGTTGTTAGAAGATATGTTCACTCCATAGAGGCTAGATTTTGAGGTCGCATCGTAGGTCGTGTTGAAAGTGCTGCCTGGCGTACCCATTGTTGGTAGACGAGAGTTTGTCTTTGCTTTGATCTATGGAGCGAAAAGATTAGAGTGTGCATGAGTCCACTTTGAATATCGATATTACGACTTCTACGACCCAGCATTGCCTATGTGGGTGGCTTGGCGTGAGCTGTCTGACCACCGCAACCATCTCTAAAACTTTTGGGTGTGCGGACTCTTTTGTCTAGATTCGAGTGCCATCGACTCACGATGGTAGTAACTTTGTACCATCACCCGTAACCGTATTGCGTGACTCGCCCTAGATAGCGTTACCCTTTTGTCTCTGGGGCAAATAAACGACACGTCAGGGTAAGTGCCTATGGGTACGGGCCTCACTCTTGGGCCAAGATGCGATCTATCAAATCAGGGGTGTATCGCCGCAGCAGCTGGAAGACTGCTTCGAAGTTGTCGGTCCCCCCAAAGTAAGGATCCGGAACTTCCCGGAGAGGGCCTTTGGATCCTGCTAGCTCAAGATAAAGATGTATCTTGGATACCATGTCTGGGTTCTTCGCTCGTGATCGTAGAGCTTCTAAGTTCTCCTTGTCCATGACCAATATCCAGTCGAACACGCTGAAATCGTCGTCAGAGAATCTTTGGGCTCTGTGATAGCTTGCATCTAGGCGGTGTCGCTTCAGTGTCTCAATAGCTCTTGGGTCGGCGCCGTCGCCCTGGTGCCATGAGCCGGTTCCTCTCGAAGCTACCTCCCATGTTAGGCCCCGCTTGTTTATCTCATCTTTGAGTATGGCTTCTGCCATAGGGGAACGACATATGTTGCCAGCACAGACCACCGCTATCTTCAAATCGGCTACCTTCTTCATCAAGACGATGGGTCTTTTTCTGAAGGCTCAGAACGACCGCCAGCTGCTTCGCTGTCTCTGTCTTTTAGGACCGACACTTGCACGAAGGCAAGACGGAGCTGGTGCAGCCCTTCTGTGATGGTATGTTCGTTCGGCCCGAGCCTGCCTTTGAGCGCGGTGACGACGCCGTTGAGTGCGTCGATGGCTACGGTTGCTTCTTCAAGCTTTGGAGGTGACTGCGATAAATAGATAGCAGCAAGCTCAAACAACCCGTAACAGTGGTTCGCAATCAACTCTCTGACGTCAGCTTGTGCTAGCTGTTCCCTTATGTCTTCTAGGCGTTGTTGTGCTTCCAACTCCTCCTCTTTTGAAGGATCGATAGGGTCTTCTTTGATATTTTTGCTATTTTTAGGCTCGTGTTCGCCGCTTGGTGTCCAAAGTGTACTCACGAACTGCTAGATTAGGCGGTTGATCGATAAAGTTAAGCGGAGTTAATCTCCCACCTTGCCACTATTGACAAAAAGTTGGTGCGCATGGTACATAACTGGTGTGACGTAGCTTCGCTTTGCCTTTTTCGAGTAGCTGAAACAGAGTGAAGGGAGTGATGCTAGATAGCCACACCAATATCAAGCGAGCCGCGGATAAACGAAAGAATTAGAGTTCGTGAAGTCCGTTTAGTTGATCCAGAGGGCAAACAGCTAGGTGTGAGACCGATTCAGGAAGCTCTAGAACTAGCCAGACGTATGGATATGGACCTCGTTGAGGTGGCTCCGATGGCCAATCCGCCCGTTGCCAAGATAATGGATTACGGAAAGTTCAAGTTTGACGCAGCCCAAAAAGCCAAGGAGTCTAGACGTAGGTCATCCGCAGCCCAGATCAAGGAGATGAAGTACCGTCCAAAGATAGGAACTGGAGACTTTGATACCAAGACACGTCAGGTTGCAAAGTTCCTTTCAGAGGGACACAAGGTAAAGGTCACCATCATGTTCAGAGGACGAGAGCTTTATCACCCGGAGATCGGTAAGGATATTTTGGACCGAATCGCCGAAGCGGTCACTGAAGTGGGCAAGGTTGAGGTAGCTCCAAAACTTGACGGCAGGAACATGCTCATGGTTTTAGCTCCGGATCGGAAGGTCGGCGGATCTTCGAAGAGCGACTCGCCTCAGGCGAAGGTTACCAACGCAGTTGTGATGGAGACCGGTGAGGCAGCTAGCAGTATAGGTGGCACCGCCTCGTAGCGGTTGTCTTTGAAAGTTTAAGGAGTGTAGAGAGTTGCCAAAGATTAGAACCGATAAAGGTGCAAAGGCACGTTTTAAAGTGACTGGAACCGGCCGCATACGAAGGCGCAAACCCAATAAGTCGCATCTCTTAGAGAAAAAGGCGTCTACGAGAACAAGAAGGTTGTCTCGCATGGACGACGTCTCAAACGGCATGGCAAAGACGGTCAAAAAGCAGCTCGGTATCTAGGTTCTTCAGATCTGTCTTTGATCTGTGTTCGGTTGTTTAGAGAAGGAAATAAGGTGAAGTGATATGGCAAGAGTAAAACGAGCAGTGGGTGCACGAAAGCATCGTAAAAAGGTCTTAGAGCGTGCTAAGGGATATTACGGAAACAAAAGCAGAAGTTTTAGGGCAGCCAACGAGCAGGTGATGCACTCTCTCACCTATGCGCACAGGGATAGAAGAGCTCGCAAAGGTGACTTTAGGAAGCTATGGATTCAAAGAATTAATGCCGGAGTGCGGGAGCATGGACTTAGCTACTCCAGGTTTATGCACGGTTTAAAGTTGGCCGAGATTGAGGTGGACCGTAAGGTACTCGCCGACATGGCACTTTTAGATCCCGATGCATTCAAAGCGGTTGTCACGGCTGCGAAGGAAGCTCTCGAAAAAGAAGAAGCTGCCAAGGCGTGAAGATAAAGGAACCGTTGCGGATCACCTCTAAGGAGAATGCAAAGGTTCAAAGGTTAAAAAAGCTTGGGACCTCGGCCAAGGTGCGCTGGAAGGAAAGAAGTTACCTTTTGGAGGGTCCCAAGTTCGTGTTAGATGCTCTAAGGCGCAGCGACTTAGTTAGAGGAGTCTACCTCTCCGACGGAGCCTCGGAAACCTTTCTAAACTCCGTCTCTACCCAAGACTTTGGCGAAGCTTTGGACATCTACATATTGAGCGAGTCGCTCGCTGCACAGGTCTGCGATACCAGGACATCTCAAGGTGTCTTTGCCGAGATGGGATTTAAGGTATTGGAGATGACTCTTAGCGATGGCTCGGCGAGTAACTGGTTAGTTCTAAATGCAGTTCAGGACCCAGGGAACGTGGGAACTCTTATTCGCTCAGCTGTGTCGGTGGGCGGTTTCAAGGTTTTGTTAGACACCAAGTCTTGCGATCCCTACTCTCCAAAGGCGGTGCGTGCCTCCGCGGGTCTTGTAGGAGCGATCGACGTGGTAAGGGTGGGAGATCTATTTGATGCTCTCTCTCTTATCACTAAGTGGGAAGGGAACCTGTACTTCCTAGAACGAGATGCACAAGTCTCAATCTTTGAAGTCCCCCTAATGCAACCTCTGGGCATCGTTGTTGGTTCTGAAGGTGGTGGAATAGAGGGAGATCTGCACCGGATCGCGCATCGGTCGGTCTCGATCCCAATGGCAGATGTAGTAGAATCTATCAACGTTTCCGTAGCAGGTTCTTTGGCTCTGTTCGAGTTCCTTCGAAGAAATACCAAGGTGGAGTTGCCGTGATATTGACTGGGAGGTGGGTGCGGCTTGAATGATGCACGGAGTTTGAAGGCGCTTTTGGATCGTTGTGATGCAGCCGAGGCCGAGTTCCTCTCTCTCGTTGAAGAAGCGGGGTCATCTTCGTTGGTCCAAGAAGTCGAGCGTAAGTTCCTTGGGAAAGGCGGAGTCGTCTCTATGTTGTCCCGTGAGATCACAGAACTCGACGCAGAGGGAAAGCGCGAGTTCGGACGCCGTATAGGATCTCTGAGAAAGCTGATCGAAGGCCTCGCTGGAGAGAGGCAAAGAGCTCTTCGCCAGCTTGAAACTGAAAGATCCGAGATAGAGGAGAAGATAGATCTCTCTGAGTTCCTGTTTCGACTAAACACTCCTAGGCTTGGATCTCTTCACCTTGTCACTCAGGCTAGAGAAGAGCTTGAAGATATCTTCTTGGGCATGGGCTACGTCGTCGCAGAGGGTCCGGAGGTCGAAACTGAATGGCACAACTTTGAGGCTCTGAACATTCCAAAGTTTCATCCCGCAAGGGACGGTCAGGATAGCTTCTTTATAGATGCTCCTGAGGGTAAAGACGGAGCTTTGTTGTTGCGTACACACACCTCTCCGATGCAGATTAGGTTGATGCAGACTCAAGAGCTTCCAATTTATGCGGTCATTCCCGGTAAGGTCTTTCGAAGGGACACTCCAGATGCACGTCATACTCCTAACTTTCATCAGATAGAGGGTTTAGTGGTGGACAAAGGTATTACCATGGCACACCTCAGTGCGACTATATCTACCTTCACGAAGGCGTACTTTGGCTCTAACTTTGAATCAAGGCTAAGACCAGCGTATTTCCCATTTACTGAGCCGTCGGCAGAGTTTGAGATTACTTGCGCTATCTGTTTGGGGTCGGGTTGCAGGACGTGCTCGTCGACGGGGTGGATAGAGTTGGGTGGTTGTGGCATGGTTCACCCTAACGTATTCCATTCAGTTGGAGTAGATCCTGAGATCTACAGTGGTTTTGCATTTGGCTTCGGCATCGATCGCCTGGTTCAGATGAAACACGCTATTGAAGACATGCGGGTGTTTTTGGAAAATGATGTTAGGTTCCTCTCTCAGTTCAAAGGGGTGCAATGAGAGTTCCCTTATCCTGGCTCATCGAGTTTTTGGATCTCAAGTCGAGGCGCAACGATATCTTCGATGGTGTTGAGTTCTCTGAGTCGTTCGTAAGAGATGTCACCGACGCCCTCAATGACCTCGGCATGGTTGTGGAGGGGGTAGAAACGGTGACTACCGGACTCAAAAATGTAGTCGTCGCGCAGGTTCAACAGATTGAGGAGATAGAGGGTGCAGATCACATCCGCAAGATTATGGTATCTTGCGATGAGCCGGAGCCCGTAAGTGTGGTTTGCGGAGCCTACAACTTCTCAGTTGGAGACAAGGTGCCTTTTGCGAAGGTAGGAGCGGTTCTTCCCGGCGGTTTTGAGATCGCCAGACGCAAGATGAAGGGCGTGGTCTCAAACGGTATGCTCTGTTCCGCCAAAGAGGTGGGTCTAGCCGAAGATAGCGACGGGCTTATGATTCTGCCAGAGGCTTTGGAGACGGGAGCGTCCTTAGAAGAGGCTCTTGGCATCTTCGATGACGTTGTATTTGACCTTGCTATTGAGGCTAACCGTCCGGACGCAAACTGTATCGCGGGAGTCGCAAGAGATCTAGCTCCAAGGCTCGGAGGCAAGTTTGTAGACCCAGCTCGGGTTCTGGGTGGCCTTGGGAAGGAAGAGGATACGTTCTCTACTATCAAAGACTGCGCAATCGTAGACCGAGAAGCAGCCTCAAGGCTTACTGTTGCGATCATTGAACAGCCTGTGTCACTCAAAGATGCAGCCGTTGTTCGAAGGCGTCTATATCTCTGTGGTATGCGCTCTGTCTCGGACATTGTGGACGCATCCAACTATGTAATGATAGAGTACGGTTTCCCTTCTCACCCTTACGACTACGATAAGCTAGATGGGGGAGCCATACGTATTCGCCAAGCTCGTGACGGTGAGGTAGTCCAAACCCTAGATGGGACTGTGCGAACCCTAAAAGGTGGACAAGAGGGAACCTTCGGTGATGTGGTGATTACCGATGCCTCTGACTCCGTCGTGGGCGTGGCAGGGGTGATGGGTGGCAAAGAGACAGAGATAGGTCCTGGTACGTCAAAGGTTCTCATAGAACTAGCAGCGTTCAATAGAGCTGCAATAGCCCGAACCTCTAAGCGTCTCAATCTCCGCTCAGAGGCTTCGATGAGGTTCGAACGGGGTGTTGATCCAGCTGCAACCAAGAAGGTACTTGCTCGTATCTGTGATCTTCTGTCGGTGGAACCGACCGCTGTGACAGATGTAGGCGATACAGACCCAGCTATGAGATCTATAGATTTGAGGGTGAACAAAGTGCGTTCGCTGCTTGGGGTCTCTGATCTGGACAAAGCTGACATCAGCAGACTTCTTGAACCTATCGGGTTTGAGGTGGATACAACGGGCGATCCACTAAAGGTCAAGGTTCCTACGTTTCGCCCTGACTGCGACAGTGAGATCGATGTAATCGAAGAAGTGGCTCGTCACTACGGTTACAGCAACATCAAAAAGACAGAGCTCCGTTCACCTTACGTAGGACGCCTCACTGAGCAGCAGCGGCTAGTCCGACAACTGAGATTATTTTTTAGAGACAGAGGTCTAAACGAAACACTGACCTCCTCGCTGCTAAGCCGCAAGGATCATGAGGCGGTTGGTATCTTGGCTGACCCGCTTTTCGTCGCAAATCCGCTCAGCAAAGACGAACTAGCGCTTCGGATGTCGCTACTTCCCGGACATCTGAAGGCGATGGTCCATAACCTTTCTCGTCGGAACTACGATATCTCCTTCTTTGAGTTAGGGCGGGTTGTCTCAAAGGAAGGGTCGCAGAGATACGAAGGCCTCCCTAATGAAAGGGTGAGGGTTGGAGTTTTGCTTAGTGATCCAACAGACGCCGCCGCTCGGACTGCGGAGATGATATCTTTGCTACTGCAGTTTTTCTCTATCGATCAAGTAGCCTTCGAAGGCCTGGTGGGTGATCCTTCGCCTTCGCGCTATGGCTACTTTCCAAGGTTGCACCGAGGAAGGACAGGAGCGGTCAGGGACGAAAACGGCGAGATCGTTCTAGTTGCAGGGGAGTTGTCGCCTAACGTGGTCTCCGAGATGATAAGGCCGTTTTCGAAGGATAGATTCGGATGGATCGAGTTTGACCTCGAGGCCGTTATGGCTATGTCAGTTCAAGATGACAAGGCGGAACCATACTCTAGTTTCACCTCCACCGACCTCGACCTTGCCTTTGAGCTTCCTGAAGGGGTTGGAGCCTCTCAACTTGTAAGAGTGGTTCAAGACGCAGCAGGAGAGATCGCCAAGTCGGTGCGAATCTTTGATGTATTTCGCTCTGAGAAGTTAAGTCATGGCGACAAGAGTATTGCGGTGCGTCTCAGATTGGAGAATCTCGAACACGCCGTCAGTGAAGTTGAGGTTCAGTCCGTTATCGACAGCACCTCCAAAGCAGTTGCAAAGTCGCTCGGAGGAGTTCTTAGGGAACAGAGGTAGATCTTTTTCAAAGATCGGTGTATGGCTATACATTAAGTTGTATTGTATATCTATGCAATGTGCCGTATTTGGGGCCTCTGGCTACGCAGGGGCAGAGCTTCTCAGGGTTTTAGCGCGCCACCCCAACATCTCAGTCGCCTTCGTAGGAGGCAAAGGATCCGTTGGCCGAGCTGTCGGTGATCTCTATGAGGCTGCTCCGCCTGACGTTGCTTCACTTCCTTATCTTGACATCGACGACCTTATTCAAAAAATAGAGACAGAGCGAGTCCCCCTTGTCTTTTTGGCACTTCCCCACGGTGAGTCTCAGAATCTCGTGCCGAAGCTCATGGAGGTTACGGACCACATTGTCGATCTTGCTGCGGACTTTAGGATCAAAGATCCTGAGCTGTACAAACTTTGGTACGGGGAAGAACATAGCTGTCCTACACTTCTAAAGTCTGCGGTTTATGGTATGCCCGAGCTGAGCAGAGATGGAATTGCAGGCGCCAAGTTGGTAGCAGTTCCAGGCTGTTATCCTACAGCTGCAACCTTAGCGATGAAGCCTCTCGTAAATAGGGGTTTTGTTGGGAAAAGGGTTGTCGTGGATGCGGCATCAGGAGTATCAGGGGCAGGACGATCTTTGAAGCCTGAGTACCTGGCGATGTCTGTGGAGGAGGACTTTCGAGCCTATGGGCTCCTAAGACACCGCCACACAGTGGAGATGGAGCACAATCTCGATCTCTCTGTACTGTTCACTCCGCATCTTGCACCGATGAAAAGGGGCATACTTGCTACTTGCTACTTGGAGCCGACCCAGAGTTTCTTGGATGAGACCTCGGATCTAAGCCAACAAGAGGTGCAAGATCTGCTATACGAGCTTTATCAGGATCACTATAGTTCTGACCACTTTGTTCGATGCTCGACCAGGCCGCCCGGCACATCTAGTGTCTATGGAACGAATAACGTGGCGCTTTACGCTACCTTTGACCGTAGGACTAGGAGGTTTGTAGCGCTAGGGGCACTGGATAACTTGACAAAAGGGGCAGCGGGACAGGCTGTTCAGTGTGCCAACATCGTGCTTGGTTACGACGAAGACGAAGGTCTGAAAGAGATGGGAGTGTGGCCGTGAGCGTAGTATTTGCAAGGGGATTCAAGGCTAATGGGTTAGCCTGCGGAATCAAAGAGAACGGGGATTTAGATCTAAGCGTCGTCATATCCGCAGACGGTAAGCCTGTGCCATGTGTAGCAACCTTTACCACAAATAGATCAGCCGCCGCCCCTGTTCAGGTGTCAAAGGATCATCTCGCAAAGTCGAATAACTTGATGGTGGGCTGGATACTCTCTTCGGGAAACGCAAACGCTGCCACAGGTAAGAAAGGGGTTCAAGCAGCCACTTCTATGTGTGACGCGTTAGGTAGTGAGCTGGGAGTAGACGGCCATTACGTAGGTGTATGCTCAACCGGACTGATAGGAATCGACCTACCCGTAGAAAAACCCTTGGCCAAGATTGCAGAGCTTGTACAAGGGGCTGGGGAGGAACCTCGACATGGAGATATCGCCGCCGAGGCAATTCGGACAACCGACACGTTTTCTAAGTTTGCGACCTATGAAGGAAGCGGCTATCGAATCGGCGCGATGGCAAAGGGAGCTGCGATGATAGCTCCGAACATGGCAACCATGTTGGCGGTGATTACAACCGATGCGACTCTGAGCCAGGAAGAACTCTACGACGCTTTGAAAGAGGCGGTAGATGAGAGCTTCAACTTGGTAACAATAGATGGATGCACATCTACCAACGACACTGTAGTCCTTATGTCCTCAGGGCTATGTCAAGCAGACGAACACTTTAGGAATGGTCTAAAAGCGGTATGCAAGTCCCTGGCTGACCAGATTGCCCTGGACGCTGAAGGTGCGACAAAGCTGGTAAGGGTTAGCGTAAAAGGGGCGGTCTCGTACAGTGAGGCGCTGATGGGGGCACGCAAGGTGGCTGAGTCGCAACTAGTAAAGTGCTCGTTTTACGGAGAGGATCCCTACTGGGGACGTGTTGCCTCTGAGCTTGGATCCGCAGGGATCGAATTTGACCTTGAGCGGCTTTCGGTCTCCTATCAGGGAGTGGTGGTAGCAGCTGGGGGGGTCGCGGTTGACTTTGACTCAAAGGAACTGGCGCTTTTGATGAGGGAGCGTGAGATCGAGGTTGTAGCGGATCTCTCTTTAGGCAGCTACGAAGCTACGATCACCACGACAGATCTTGGACCTGGTTACATCGAAGAGAACAAAGGTACCTCATGACTGCTGCACAAGCCGATATCGAAGAGCTTTCGATTAAGGCTCACACCCTTACGGAGGCGCTGCCTTACATAAAGAGATTCTGGGGTAAGACTGTAGTCATCAAGTATGGCGGAAACGCAGTATCTGATGAGCCAAAGAGTTTGGACACCTTCGTTGAAGACGTGGTGTTGTTGAACTTTGTGGGGATAAGGGTCGTAGTTGTTCACGGAGGGGGTCCTCAAATCGACGCTCTTCTTTCACGCCTGGGACATGCATCGTCTTTCGTGCGTGGTCTGAGAGTCACCGACGCAGAGACTTTGGAGTCGGTCAAGATGGTACTTCTAGGGCAGATGAATCCACTGTTGGTCTCAAGGATAAATCTTCATGGTGCTCTAGGTGTGGGAGTCTCTGGAGCCGATGGTTCTATGGTGCTTTGTAGGGCGATCTCTGAGGAGCATGGATATGTGGGTAAGGTTGTAAGGGTTGACCCCTCTCTTCTTGAAAATCTTCTTCAGATGGGACGCATACCCGTTGTAGCCTCTATCGGAGTCGATGAAGAGGCACAGCTTTATAACGTCAACGCTGATCTTGTTGCATCTGAACTTGCCGGTGCACTAAAGGCTGAGAAACTGGTGTTTTTGACCAACGTAGAAGGGATTAGGGGAGACGCTTCCGACCCTTCAACGCTGATTCGACAGATGAAAGCCGACGAGCTCAAAGAGATGTTACAAGATAACTCGATATCTGGAGGGATGATTCCCAAGGCAAACTCCGCTCTCTTAGCGATAGAGAGAGGGGTAGCCTCTGTCCATCTATTAGATGGCCGGCTCCCACACGCTTTGTTACTCGAAGTCTTTACCGACCATGGAATAGGAACGATGTTGTATGCATAACATAGATACAGACCTTGAGCATAAGGCTAGGACGGAAAGTATGCGTTCAGCGCTTATGCCAACCTACACAGACTACGGTGTCATAATAGAGCGAGCGAGTGGATGCTACCTCTACGACGATACCGGACGCAAGTACTTAGACTTCCTATCCGGGGTCTCCGTTGTGTCCCTTGGACACGCCAATGAGGCGGTCAATCAGGCGGTGACCGAACAGATGCGTAGTTTTGGACATCTCTCAAACTTCTTCATAAACCCTACAACCTCAGCGCTGGCAAGTGAGATATGTAGCCGCGTCGCAAGAGACCGAAGCGGGAAGGTGTTTTTCTCTAACTCCGGTGCGGAGGCAAATGAAACCGCAATAAAGCTTGCCCGACGCTACGGAGACGGCAAGAGGTACAAGATCGTGACGTGTTTCAACTCTTTTCACGGGAGGACTATGGGTGCGTTGGCGGCTACAGGACAGCCGACAAAGCAACGTCCATTTCAACCGCTTCCTCCGGGTTTCGTCTATGTCGACTTTGGAGATATCTCATCGATGGAGACTGCGCTTTCAGATCCACAGGTAGTAGCGGTTATGATTGAGATCGTACAAGGTGAAGGTGGTGTCGTTGACGCACCGCAACTGTACTTCCAATCACTGGAGAGACTCTGTAAGGCCAAGGATATCTTGCTGATCGTAGATGAGGTTCAAACTGGAATGGGACGTACAGGGGCGCTCTTTGCGTTCTCACACTTTGGGTTAGACCCAGATATCGTGACGTTGTCGAAGGCTCTTGGTAATGGGTTTCCTATCGGGGCAACCTGGGCGAAGGCGGAGGTAGCTAACCACTTTATCCCTGGAGACCACGGTAGTACCTTTGGTGGAAGTCCTACCTCAGCTGCCGCAGCGCTAGCGGTCTTTGCAGAGATTGACCGCCTTGATCTTCTCAGTCAGGTAAGGGAGATCTCAAGTTATCTACGAGAGAAGCTTGTGGGGATAGAGATTGTTTCAAAGGTAAGTGGAATGGGATTGCTTTTGGGTATGCACTTGAAGCAGCCCGTTGCGAAAGCCTTGGTTGCTAAAGCCTTGGAAGGGGGTCTTGTGCTAAACGCACTCTCTGACAGGATCATTAGAGTGGCGCCTCCACTTGTGATCTCAAAGCAAGAGGTAGATGAGGCCTGCGACGTTATCACCAAGGTCTCACAAGGTCTTTAGTTGGTTTGTTATCGGAGAAGGGGCAGATGGCGAAGAGTCAGAGACAGTACAAGATAGTAAAGATTCTTCAGAGTAACTCCGTCTACTCCCAGGGGCAACTTGTCGAGCTGCTTGCGACGGAAGGAGTGGTTGCAACGCAGGCTACTGTGTCTAGGGATCTCGATGAACTAGGTGCAATCAAGGTGAAGTCTGGGGGAGGGCAGAGCATATATGCAATTCCGGAGCTTCCAAAGGATCAAACCTCGACTCAAGAGCACCTGCGTCGAGTCTTGGGTGACTGGGTTGTCGATGTGGTTTCGTCTTCGGTATTTGTGATGGTTAGAACACCTCCTGGGTGTGCACACGTAGTCGCTTCTGCACTCGATAGGTCGCAGATGGATGGACTGCTCGGTACGGTGGCAGGAGACGATACGGTTCTGATACTGGCGGATGAGAAGCTTGGGGGAGCTGGCTTGGCTGAGAGGATTAGCTCACTCGCAGGGATAGAAGGTAGCAACTAAGGGTTTGATCAACATCTTTATATGTGTAAAGATAGGTCGGCCAGACATTTTGGAAGGTGATGACGATGTCAAGGCGAAAGGTAGTCTTAGCATACAGTGGAGGACTTGACACTTCAGTTGCGGTGAAGTGGCTAACTATAGAGCGGGGCTACGATGTCGTTGCCCTGTCGGTGGACGTTGGGCAGGGTGAGGATCTACAAGCAGCGCGAGATCGAGCGCTAGCTTCTGGTGCGGTAGCCGCCGAAGTGGTAGATGCGCGCGAAGAGTTTGCAAACGACTTCGTAGTCCCTGCGATTAAGATGAACGCCCTATATGAGGGTAAGTATCCCCTTGTCTCTGCGCTCTCAAGGCCCCTTATCTCAAAACATCTAGTGGAGGCTGCATATAGATATAAGGCAGACGCTGTTGCTCATGGATGTACAGGGAAAGGCAATGACCAGGTGCGCTTTGAGGTATCGATTCGGGCACTAAATCCCTCTTTAGAGGTCGAGGCACCGGTGAGGGAGTGGGGTTTTACTCGAGACGACACTATCGAGTACGCCAACAAACACGGCGTCACCGTCTCTGCCACCAAGAAGAGTCCTTACTCGATCGATCAAAACGTCTTTGGTCGTGCCATTGAGTGTGGGGAGATGGAGGATCCTTGGGCTTCTCCGCCTTCAGACGTCTATGAGATGACAGCCGTGTCGGAGATGGAGCCGCAAGAGATCGTAGTCTCATTTGACCGAGGAGTTCCTGTGCGTCTCGACGGCATCTCGATGTCGGTTTTCGAGATAGTGGGCAGGCTGAATAAGGTCGTTGGAGCTTACGGCTTTGGCAGAATAGACATGGTGGAGAATCGTAGAGTCGGAATCAAAAGCCGTGAGGTCTATGAGTCTCCAGCTGGTTTGGCTCTGATCATGGCTCACTCCGAGCTTGAAGACATTACCCTTGAGCGCGAACTTGCCCACGAAAAGGCGCGTCTGTCTTCTAAGTGGGCGGAGGCTGTTTACGACGGACTGTGGTACTCGCCACTGAAGGAAGCCCTCGATACATTCTGTGAGTACTCTCAGAGATTTGTCACTGGAGACGTTCGTTTAGGACTTGAGCCAAACCGGGCTTATGTGCTTGGAAGGCGGGCCGAGCGCGCCCTGTACGACTTTGAGCTGGCGACCTACGACTCTCGTGACGCATTTGCACACAAAGACTCCGAAGGCTTTGTTAGGATCTTTGGTCTTGGGATCGAGACATGGGCCAAGCGCCAGCTCGGACGCTCTTAGTCTTATCGCAGCATAATTTGGAGGTTCTATGACTTTATGGGAGGGAAGGTTCTCAAGTGGACCTTCGAGCGAGTTGATGTCTTTTACAGAGAGCCTCTCATTTGACAAGGTTCTATGGAGGGAGGACATTCGGGGGTCTAAGGCTCATGTTCGTGGACTTATACACAGTGGAATCATCTCAAGTGATGATGGCGAAGCTCTCTTGGATGGCTTGGATAAGATTACAGCTGAGTTTGAAGACGATCGATTTGTCTTCTTGGAGTCAGATGAAGACATACACTCAGCGATTGAGCGTCGGCTAACCGAACTTCTTGGAGACGTTGGAGCGAAGCTTCATACCGGTAGGTCGCGAAACGATCAGATCGCGACCGATATGCGCATGTTCTCTAAGCGTGTTATCGCTGAGGTGGGGACGCAGGTTGTATCCCTGTGTGAGGTTTTCTTGGAGATTGCACGTTCTGCTAAAGACTCTTATCTTCCTGGATACACCCACACCCAGAGGGCTCAGCCCATCCTTTTGTCTCACCATCTCTTAGCTCATGGTTGGGCGTTCCTAAGAGATCTGGATAGACTTGCGGCTACCTATAGAAGGCTTGATGTTTCGCCGCTTGGGGCTGGTGCGCTTGGTGGATCGACACTTCCTCTTGACCCAGACTTTGTAGCGTCTGAACTAGGCTTTTCCGCACGCTTTGCCAACTCTGTGGACGTGGTGTCTGATCGAGACTTTGTCGCAGAGATCCTATTCGACATAGCTCTTTTGGGGGTTCATCTCTCAAGGGTGGGGGAGGAGTTTATTCTATGGTCGACCGAGGAGTTTGGCTTTGTTCGACTAGATGACGCTTATTCGACAGGATCTTCTTTATTGCCGCACAAGAAAAACGCCGATATAGCAGAGCTTGCGCGTGGGAAGACCGGAAGGCTTGTCGGAAATCTAATGGCGCTACTTACGACCTTGAAAGGATTGCCTCTTTCTTACAACCGTGATCTCCAAGAAGATAAAGAGGGACTGTTCGACTCGGTTAAGCAGGTCTCTCTTGCCCTCAAGGCGGTGCGCGGTATGATAGCAACCTCCTCGTTTGACTTTGGGCGTATGAAGTCTTTCGCAGACTCTGAGTACCTGGTAGCTGTTGATCTAGCTGAGTTCTTAGTCAAAGGTGGAATGCCATTTAGAAAAGCACACTCCTTGGTAGGGAGTCTCGTCAGGGACTCAATAGAGCGCCGAGTGCCGCTTTATGAGCTTGTAAGTGCCCATCCGCTCCTAGGAGCGGAAGCCTCGTTGCTGTTGGAGCCTGCAAGTGCTATTCGAAGAAGAATCACCCCAGGTGGCTCGGGTCAGGAAGCGGTAGCAAGTCAACTCTCTGAGTTCTCTGGCCTCCTCGATCAGCAAAGAAAGGCTTTTGCTGAGTTAGGTTAGAGTGTCTGAAATCCAACCACTAAAGCGAGAGGTCCTTTTCCAGCACCCGAGTCTGGTGGCTCCAACGTTGCTAGGGTCTGTTCTAAAAGTTGGCGGACGACGCCTTTATCTCACTGAGGTAGAGGCCTATGGCGCCGCTGACGACCAGGCTTCTCACGCCTATAGGTCCAAGACTAGACGTAATTCAGCGATGTTTGAAGACCCTGGGTGCCTCTACGTTTACTTCACCTACGGTATGCACCACTGCGTAAATGTGGTTGCTCATGAGGATAGAACTCCAGGGGCTGTACTTGTTCGATCGGGGATCGGGATAGACGAAGAGGGAGATCGTAAGATAGTCCTAGGTCCAGGAAGGGTGGGCAGATATCTCGGACTAAGTGTCGAAGATAGTGGTATTGATCTGGTGTCGAACCTGCTCGTCTCAAGGCTCACCTCCAAAGTTGTTTCTCTGGGAACGGACCTAGAGGGGTTTCACTTGAGGCTTAGAGATCTAGGAATTGATTCTGTACCGCCAGTAATGGCTGCTCCAAGGGTTGGCATCACAAAAGCTGTAGAAAAGACATGGAGGTACCTCTTCTCAAATCGCAGACTCGTATCTCGACCAATGCCCACGAGCGACTAAGCAGGGAGATAGTTCCTATCATTTTCCTAAAAGTTGTACGGACAACTTGTTTTTGATCTAATATATGAGTACTGATTTATTGACTTTCTCATATAGGAGTTCTAAGTGCGAGCTTTACTAGCCTCACCGCTTGGTTTTTTGATAGGAATGGCCCTGGGCGCCGTTGGAGGTGGCGGGAGCATCCTCGCGGTGCCGGCCCTTGTCTATGTTGCTGGACAAAACCCCCACGCCGCAACCACGACCTCACTTGTGGTCGTCGGAGCAACAGCTCTTGGTGGAATGTTGTCTCACTACAGAGCTGGACGGGTGAAACTCGGCCCTGGTCTGGTCTTTGGACTCGTAGGAACCGGTGGATCGTTAGTTGGTGCGTTTATCTCCAAGCAGATTCCTTCGAACCTCTTGCTCTTTTTATTCTCCTTCCTGATTCTCTTTGCAGCGTACCGTATGTGGCCAAAGAAGCAAAAGGCAGTCAGGGACTCAGAAGGAGGCACCGGTACCGGTATCTCGGCAGATCTACCCTCAGATGGGGATGGATCGAGCGTAGTAGTGGCGCAAAAGACTGACTCTAGGACCAAAATGATCGTGTTGGTGCTTGTAACCGGTACGGTCGTGGGTTTTCTCACTGGACTCTTTGGTGTTGGCGGCGGCTTTGTGATCGTCCCCGCCTTGGTGTTAGCCCTCAAGTACGACATGCCTGAGGCGGTAGGTACATCGCTCTTGGTCATAGCAGTGAACTCTGCAATCGCCCTGCTTGGTCGAGTCGCCACCTCGCACGTTCAATGGTCGATCGCTATTCCATTTACGATAGCAGGACTTCTAGGGTCCTTGGTTGGAAGAAGGGTGTCTGATAAGGTACCTACCAAGACACTTGCAAAAGCCTTCGTTGTCCTCCTCCTCATTGTCGGGGCCTACGTTGCCATCAAGTCTGTGATGGTTCTCTAAGGGTCCGTCCTGAACGTCAACAAAGATAACAGGCCAGTAAATTTCTGATCTTCCTGGCCTGTTGGCCTTTTTACGGACTCTTGACGGTAGAGGTTCTCTTTACCGTTGGGCTAAGCCGGGAGATCTGCGAAATCTAACTTTGGAGCTGCTGGACGATATGGGAATAGGTTCAGCAAGCCTGGATAGGCAAATATAAGTACTTATCGGAAGGGGAGAGCCCCTAGGGTACTTTTCAAAGTCTGCCTAGCCCTTTACCTGCACTATGTTATCCACTAGGCGTATATCTTCCATAGCCTTGCAGTAGAGAGCTTTCATTTGATAGGTTCGGTGCTTCGATAACTAAAACCCATAGTATCTTTCGTGGCATCTTTAGATCTGTTGAGACCGCTTCGGGGTCGCCAGGAGAAGCTCTTATAAAGCCTTGATACTCTAGATGTGGTGATCGAGAGAAAATTGGCGTTGGAGTTGGTGTGCAACCAAAACTATTTAGGTCGAGGTGTCCTTCGTAGCGAGCCCCTCGGCATCGCTAGATGTGCACAGAGAGTCCGCTTTACAGATGTAGTTATAGACCGTCGTGTCTACTTCTTCAGAGATGTCGACTTGGTGATGGCGAAGATGTAGTGATCTTTCCAGTCGTCATCGATAAATAAAAGCCATCTCGCTAGTCCCTCTCGTCTGAACTTTAACTTTTCTACGACCCTTATCGATGCTGCGTTGCTCGGCATTATTGCAGCTTCCACACGGTGAAGACCAAGGACATCAAAGGCATACTTTACCAACAGACCGGCGGCTTCTGTGATATATCCACGATTCGTGTATCGCTGGTCTACAAAGTATCCAAGCGTGCTGCTCTGAGCAGCTCCCCTCTGTATGTTCCTCAAAGCGACACGTCCGATAAGTTCGTCTGAATCGCCTAGAAATACTCCAAATCCTGCTGCGGTACCGTTTGTGTAAGATCTTTGAAACTCGCGTATGATCTCAAGCTGCCCCTGTAAGGTGAAGTATCTTGGAGGAACAGGAGGGTCGTAGGGTTTGAAGAACTCCTTATTTCTAATCCTTATATCAAGCATCTTGGGGGCGTCTTTGTCTAAGAGTTGCCGAAGGTAGATATTCTCGCCCTTCAGCTCACTCTTGTCGTCAAAGGCGTGGGTGTGATGAGCTATCTTTTCCTCCTTACATTTATAAACTCTACTATTTCGACATCCTCGTTCACACAGTGAAGACTTAGGCAAGAATCTCCTGTGCAGCACCGAGTACCAATGAGGTGATGACTCCAAAGGAGTAACCTATGTCAGAAGCGATCATCTGAGTGAAGGGTTCTTGTGTCTTTGACCTCCACCTAAGGTACTTGATTGAGGCGGAAAGCAGTAGGAATCTACGGCACCTGGTCGAAAATAAAGACGCCAGGACCAAGGGAAGGATCCACACCCGAAGCCACAGCTCAGATATCTCCCTAAATACATCTTTGTATGCAGCTTTGGTTGCGATCTCTATACCCCCGCGATCCAGGTGGACGCCAAGTCTTTTAGCGTGCGCAAGGATACGCAATAGTCGTAGCAGGAGCTTGACAATCGCAGTTAGATCTGGACCGATTAGCAGGTTGGTGCCGATGAAGATAGCTCGATCTCTTGCGGTAAGAGGGAGAGTATGAACGCGATCTCTATGTTTTTTGTGAAGATCTGAGTAAGAAAGACCGTATCGAAAAGACTTTTCAAAGGCTCTAAGTGGATTAGGCGTGTCTTTGTGGAAGAACGTAGCTGAAGGAAGGTAGTAGATGCGACCGAGTCGGTGGAGCCTAAGGACAAGATCTACGTCTTCTCCCAAAAACAACGTGGGATCGAAACCCCCCGACTCCTCAAACGCACCTCTCCTTACGCACAGCGTTGCACTTGGTAAATAAGGGACATAAGGGCTTGGAACTGATGCAAAGACTGGTCCCATGTCGAGTTCGAAGTGGGTATCTCTCAAAAGATCGGTAGCGCTTCGTGAGCTTTTTGAGAGGATCCTTGGCGCAGACGCAACGACGTCTTGTGCTTCAAAAAGTGCTAGAACCGTTGAAAGCTGTCTGGACTCAAACTCCACGTCAGAGTCTACAAAGACAATAATATCGTTGATAAGAGTTGCAGCGCCAGTGTTTCTGGCAAACCCAGGTCCATGCGGTGTGGGTATCCTTACGTACGAGCCGCCGTAGGATCGAGTCAGGCGTAGAACCTCGTCGCCGTTTTTGGATCCGTCGTCCACTACAACCAGTGGCGCACATGTGGAAAACTTTCTGATTGAAGCGAGCGTGCGCTTCAGATCACAAGGGTTCGGATCTCTTGTCGGAACCACGAAACCGACGTCCTCTTGGGCACCATCAGATTCGGGTTCTAGGTATAAGACGGACTCCTCGATGAGCCGGGCTTCGGTGTTAGATATCTGATCTTTGACGTGTCGTTCGTAGTGGTAGGGGAAAGACTTTACAAGACCCAGGGGAAGAGACCGCAGTCCAATGGCTACTTGGTCTCCTACCCCCAGAATCTCTATAGCTGGACTTGCCTTGACTCTAATTGACACAAGACCTATCCGAAGTGACGTCTTTATTATTCAAAAAGGATCATCCCCCTGATATTTTTGCCGTCGCGCATGTCTTGATAACCCTCGTTTATCTGGTCCAGCGAGTACGTCTTTGTGACTAGTTCGTCTAGTTTCAAGACTCCCGACATGTACCACGAAAGTAGTTTCGGTATGTCGGCTCGTGGATTTGCAGATCCGAAAAGAGATCCTTTGATCTGTTTTTGATAAAGGGTCATATCCAATAAAGAGAGCGACACCTCGTTCTGACTCCAAGGTGCAATGGCGGTGACCACCACGGTGCCGTTTTTACCGACAACTGCCATGGTGGGTGCGACGAGATCTCCTGTTCCGACTCCGGTTGTTATAATAGCTACGTCTGCCATCTTCCCTCTGGTCAGATCTCCCATAAAGGACTGCACCTCAGAGAGATCTTTTGCAAAGTGTGTTGCTCCAAAGACCTTTGCCTGCTCAAGTTTGTAAGGAACGGGGTCCACCGCAACTATCTTTGCGGCCCCGGCGATCCTCGCTCCCTGGATGGCGTTGGAGCCAATTCCACCGCAGCCCACAACTACTACTGTGTCTCCGGCTTTGACTCCACCGGCGTATATGGCCGAGCCCACTCCTGTTGTTACTCCGCAGCCAACCAGAGACGCCTTGTCGAGCGGCACGTCGTTGTCTATCTTGATGACTGAGTCTTCGTGCGCTATGACGTAGGGTGAAAAAGTCCCTAAACAGCACATGGTCCCGATGTCAGCACCTCTTGTGTGGACTCGTTGACCACCGGCGAGTTCCTCCCCTGAGAGTATGTAAGCCCCCATCTCACAGAGATTTTGGTAACCCTTTGAACACGCTTCACACTTTCCACAGGAGGGTATGAACCCAAGAACTACATGGTCACCCTCTTTGATGTTCTTTACAGCGGATCCAACGGCTTCTACGACTCCTGCTCCCTCATGTCCTCCAACTATAGGAAGGGGGGAAGGCAGATCACCGGTAACGAGGTGCTCATCGGAGTGGCAAAGACCAGAAGAGGCGAGTTTTACCCTAACCTCGTTCGGCTTTGGGTCGTCGAGTTCTACTTCCTCGACGCTCCAAGGAGCGTTCATCTCCCATAATACGGCAGCTTGCGTTTTCATATCCCCTCCAATTGCTCGCAGATTTGCGCTTCACGTCGATGTTATCGCAAATGTCGACATTGTGAAAGGCGCATGTAGCTCCAGATTGCAAGGGCTTTATCGGTTTTGTGTTTCTAGCGGGACTAGAAGCTCTCTTTATCAAGTATTGGATCTTTCCAAATGTGGATAACGCAGCCTGGGTCTTATTGTGGTTACAGACACCTTTAGACTTCGGAGCGATTCAATGGGCAGTGATTCTTTCGTTCACCTACATACCCACACAGAGTACTCAATGCTCGACGGAGCAGCGAGGGTAAAAGACCTGATGAAGGCGGTCAGTGCAGACTCCCAACCGGCGCTTGCAATAACTGATCATGGAAACATGTACGGAGTTTTGGACTTTTACAAATCCGCTCGCTCCTTTGGTATAAATCCAATCATTGGGATCGAGGCGTACATGGCCCAGGAGCACCGAAGTGAACGCCCCACGAGACGCGGCAGGATAGATGATGGCGGTGGGGAGGGAGAAGGTGGTGAGAAGCTTTACTACCACCTGATTCTTCTCGCCGAGAACAACACCGGTTACAAGAACTTGGTACAGCTATCGTCTCTTGCGTATCTAGAGGGATATTACTACAAGCCTCGCATCGATTGGGAGTTGCTAGAGCGATACCATGAAGGTCTGATCGCAACCACAGGGTGCCTTGGCGGTCTAGTGCTCCAGTCCCTCCTAAGGGATGACTTCGAGGGTGCCAAGAAGATAGCAGGACGTCTGCAAGATATCTTTGGAAGAGAGAACCTCTTTATCGAGCTGCAAGACCATGGGATTATAGAACAAAGAAGAACCAATCCACAGCTAATTGAGATAGCGAAAGCACTTGGTGCTCCTCTTGTGGCGACTAACGACTCGCATTATACAAAAAGAGAGGACGCAGTGGTGCATGACGCGCTCTTGTGCGTGCAAACAGGTGCCCGACTATCTGATGAAAAAAGATTTCGCTTTGAGGGTGAAGAACACTATCTGAAGTCCGCTCTTGAGATGAGGGAGCTATTTAGAGAGGTTCCAGAGGCTTGCGACAACACCTTAGCCATAGCAGAACGATGCAACGTTGAGATCGAGTTCGGGCATCCCAAGCTCCCTGAGTTTGAGGTTCCTATTCAGTTTCAATCGGATAGCTACGAAAGCTCGGCGAGTGCGTTTCTAAGGCATCTAACTATGGAAGGCGCAAAGGCACGTTACGGAGACCCAGTTCCTCAGGAGGTTCTCGATAGGATCGAATATGAGCTGCGGGTCATCTCTGATATGGGATTCTCTGCTTACTTCTTGGTTGTTGGAGATCTAATCGCGCACGCCAAGAGCAGTGGAATCAGGGTTGGACCAGGGAGAGGCTCGGCGGCAGGGTGCTGCGTGGCTTACTGTCTTAGAATTGTAGATCTTGATCCGATCAAGTACGACCTTCTATTTGAGAGATTTCTAAACCCGGGACGCAAGCAGATGCCCGATATCGACATGGACTTCGATGAGCGTTTCCGTTCGGAGATGATACGCTACGCTTCCGAGCGCTACGGCTCTGACCACGTTGCTCAGATCGTGACCTTCTCAACCATCAAAGCGAGAGCAGCGGTGAGGGACGCCTCTCGTGTTCTAGCACTGCCTTACAGCATCGGAGACAAGATAGCCAAGGCGATGCCACCACTGATTCTAGGAAGAGACACGCCACTTGCGGCTTGTCTCGAACCTCAGGACGGCTACGAAGACGGATACAAGATGGCGGCTGAGCTCAGAGAGATGGTCGCCAACGATCCCGACGTTGCGAAGGTCGTAGGTCTGGCCAAAGGGCTTGAAGGTCTGAGGCGACAAGACGGAATCCACGCCGCAGCAGTGGTGATTACGAACGAACCACTTACCGAATACCTTCCGATACAGCGCAAACCTGATCCCGGGGTTGATCCTGAGCTAGCCCCGATCGTGACTCAGTACGAGATGCACGGCGTAGAGGAACTAGGTCTGTTGAAGATGGACTTTTTGGGTCTACGAACACTCTCTGTGATAGAAAGAGCTCTAGATGTAATCGAGGCATCTACCGGAGTCCGTCCAGATCTAGACCACATACCTCTAGATGACCCTAAGACCTTTGCGATGTTGCAGCGGGCAGATACTATCGGTGTGTTCCAGCTTGAAGGTGGTCCGATGCGCACGTTGGTCCGGTCTTTGGCGCCAACAGAGTTTCGCGATGTTGCAGCCTTGATAGCCCTTTATCGTCCAGGCCCAATGGCCGCAAACATGCACAACGACTATGCGGATAGGAAAAATGGACGCAAAGAGATCGAGTACCTCCATCCAGACCTAGAGCCGATCTTGGGCGACACCTACGGACTTATGATCTACCAGGAGTCGGTGATGAGGGTGGCCCAGCGCTTTGCTGGTTACTCCCTCGAGGAAGCGGACAACCTGCGAAAGGCTTGTGGGAAGAAAATTCGGGCTCTAATTGCAGCCGAACGAGAAAAGTTCGTGAAGGGCTGTATCGATACCGGTTACGGTGAAGAGCTAGGGACTGCGTTGTTCGATATCATTGAGCCATTTGCAGACTATGCATTTAACAAGAGTCACTCCTATGGTTACGGTCTTGTCACCTATCAGACCGCTTGGTTAAAGGCAAACTACACGGTCCAGTATTTGGCTGCACTTTTAACCTCGGTCAAAGATGATAAGGACAAGACAGCCCTTTACCTAAATGAGGCATCTGCACAAGGAATAGAGGTGCTGGTACCAGATGTCAACGCCTCCATGGCAGACTTTACCGTTGTCAAGACCCAAGACGAAAAGCTCGGGATCTCCTTTGGCTTGGCTGCAATTAGAAACGTAGGCGAAGCCCTCGTCTCGCTGATAGTTGGGGAACGTGAAGCAAACGGACCCTATCAGTCCTTTGCAGACTTTGTCATGCGCTCAGATCCGGTGGTGTTGAACAAGCGGGCCGTAGAGTCCTTGATCAAGGCGGGAGCATTCGACTCTTTAGGCTCTAGTCGTAAGGGGCTCCTCAACGTCTATGAGTCTGCGATCTCCAAGGCACTCGATATGAAGAGACAGGCCGCAAAGGGAGTCTTTTCGCTCTTTGATCCAATCGATGAGGACGATAAGTTTATACCTACGCTTGAGATCGAGATTCCAAGGGAAGAATGGGGTCAAAAAGAGCTCCTCGCCTATGAGAAAGAGATGCTTGGTCTATACGTTTCGAACCATCCTTTGAAGGGATACGAGGAGGTGTTGAGACGGAGCGCCTCGACCACTATCCATTCGTTAAAAGAGCAGGTTGAGTCGGGATCGAAAGAAGAGATCGTAACCGTTGCTGGAATTGCGACAGCACTCTCTCGACGTTACACTAAGCGGGGAGAACTTATGGCAAACTTTGTACTTGAAGATCTTGAGTCACAGATCGATGTCTTTGTGTTTCCAAAGACCATGGCCGAGTTCAGTCACATTCTTGAAGAAGACACGGCGTACTTGGTAAAAGGAAAGCTTGACACCCGTGAAGAAGAGGCCAAGCTCGTCGCTGTTGAACTCAAGGTGCTCGAACTCAACCAGGAGATCCCACCGGTCGTGCAAAGAATAAGTCTATCTAAGGTGCAGGCCTCTTTAGAGTCCCTGGAGCGTCTAAAGTCTCTAATCGTTGAACACAAAGGAGACATTCCACTCAGGCTGAGCGTCGACGACAAGGTATTCCTACTTGACAAGGAGTTTTGGGTCGATGGTTCTCCTAACTTTGTTGGGGCTGTAAGGGAACTATTCGGAGCCCAGTCTTTCGCCTGAGGTATCGATATCCCTATTGTGACCCTTAGCTACTGCGAAGTAGCGCAAACAGTGGTAGCATGGAGGGTAACGTTCACGGAAAATAGGAGTAGCTCAAAAATGGCTATTGACGTAACGACCGGCGACGCAATCACTGTGGGAGACGCAGAACTTGCAGGCTTCGCAGAGCTCGCTTTATCTAGGGGAGCTGGTTTTGATATAGGGTTCCTTTCAAAACTGCGTGAAGACTGGGTGCTGTGTTCCTACATTCGCCAAGATGGTGAACTCTGTGGGTTTGTCTTTTACACCCTTGAGAGAATCGGCGGAACCCCTTGTATCTTGATCGGACTCTCAGTAACCAAACAGGGTGACTATGAGAAGGACTACCTCTATGAGTTGCTTGCGGAGCAGTACAGAAAGGCTCTCTTAGCCTTTCCGGACGAGGACGTCTTAGTCGGGGTGCGAATGGTCTCTCCTGACGGATATGATCTCTACGGTGGCCTCGAAGATATCGTCCCCAGACCCTCGCACAAGCCTACCGGCGAGGAGAGAGCTTGGGCTAGAAGGCTTGCGAAGCGTTACGGTGCTGAGTCACAGCTAGACGACAAGACCTTTGTAATAAAAGGCGACGCCTCAGCGGTTGGTTACTTGGTCTATGGAGATCTAAGAAACAGGGACCTAAGCGGATATGGACAGTTCTTTGAGGGGGTAGACGGCGACAACTGCGACTCTTTGGTCGTCTTTGGCTGGGCGATGGCTGAGAAGCTAGCGGACGGCCTCCTTCCTCCACAGGGATAGTTGACTAAGCCGGAGGTCGCAGGTGCGACTCGATCGCCAACTTGCATGTACATGGGACTCAGCCGAGTTGACGCGAAGACCTTGTTCACCTCTTTCTTTTATGGGTAAGCGACTGTGTTCTTAGGACTAGACGTTGTTGAACTTGTCGACTTGGTAAACAGTAAAAAGCTATCTGCTAGGGAGTTGGTGGAGGCAGCAGGCAAAGAGATCGCTGAAAGGAACCCCACCTACAAGGCCTTTACAGCTCTTGATATCGATCGGGCTTTTGACAGGGCGAGGTTCATCGACGAGGAGGTCGTTTCAGGTAGGGCCTATGGACGACTTCTTGGGCTGCCCTTTGGAGTAAAGGACCTAGAAGACGCAGAGGGGTTTGTGACCACAAAGGGTTCAAGACTCTATGTAAGAACAGAGAGGTCGAAGACGTCTTCCCCCATGGTTGAGCGGCTCATCCGACAAGGGGCGATCGTTGTCGGAAAGACGAATACTCCAGAGTTTGGTCTTAGGTCCGAGACTAACAACGCTCTTTTTGGTTCCGTCAGAAGTCCATTGGATCTATCTCGCTCCGCAGGGGGTTCGTCTGGGGGTTCTGCCGCCGCTGTTGGAGCATCGATGGTGCCGTTCGCAACAGGGTCTGATGGTGGAGGCTCTATACGCATACCCTCTGCGGCGTGTGGCCTATCGGGATTTAAGTGTTCTATCGGGGTGGTCCCTACAGCCTTGGCGAGAGGATCTTGGAGCGACCTCTCATCGGTTGGGCCGATGGCATCGACATTAAAAGAGGTGGCGTACCTGCTCGATGAGGTAGCTGGTCCAGACTTACGTGACTTTAAGAGCCGGCCGCTTCCAAAAGGATTTTTTTACATGAACTGGGCTTCTCGAAAGATGCCCTCATCTGTCTTAGCCTCAAAGACGCTTGGTTATGGCAACGTATCGGAGGAGGTCTCTTCTCTCTTTGAAGAGGCGGTACTAGACCTATCTAACAACGGTGTAGAGGTCACCTGGTGCGAAGACCTCTTTGAAGAAGATCCAGTACATCCCTATATGACTATGGCCCTGACTTATACGCTTGCATCGCTCCGTAGTGATTTAGATGACGCTTTGGGGTGGGAGACGATTGAGCCTCTTAGTAGAAGATGGCTTGAATCTGTCATCGATCTGAGGGCTGATCAGCTATTAGAGGCTCAGTACCTATGTGGCACCATCTACCAGAGGCTGCTAGAAAAGATGAAAGGGTACGATCTCTTAGTAACTCCGACTACCGCCCAACTCCCGCCTCATTTAGACAAGGATCTAGGTGAAGAGGTAAGCGAGGTCAACTGGGTGCAGTTTACCTACCCCTTCAACATGGCGAGAGTACCTGTTGCGACCGTACCCTATCGAGGTTCAAATGAATCGTATCCGATCGGTGTCCAGCTAGTCGGTCGGTTTGGCTACGACCTGGAACTCATGGCTTACGCTTCATACGTGGAGGAAGTCCTAGCGGATTAATTGAGATATGTCATGTAGACATGACAAAAGCGACAATGCTGTCGTGTCGGCTTGACAAAAATGCTAGTATCTCTCGTGTGACGAGCATCCGGGAGAGACGGGAGAGACTGAGCCTGACCCAGGCCGAGGTAGCTAGAGCGGTCGGGGTGTCGCGTCAGGCATACGTAGCAATTGAGTCCAAAAGTGCGACTCCTAGGGTTGATGTTGCTCTGAAGGTGGCGAGTGTTCTCGGCTGTTCTGTGGAAGAACTCTTCTTAGAGCCCGGCCGACAAAAAGCTGTCGCTACAGCCTCAGTGGCAAAGAGACTCATGGTGGTAGATATAGCGGGAGAGCGAAGGTATGTCGAGGTTGGGGTTGAGCTAGGCGATCTCTCTGCCTGTGCGGACGCTATGGGAGTGGTAAAAGATGGAGAGATTCGAGAGGTCATGTCAACCGGCTGGGACTCGGTCCTCTTTAGCGGTTGTGATCCAGTGCTCGGACTTTTATCGAGCTACCTAGAAGATACGACCACAAAGACCCATCATCGTTGGATGAATAGGACTAATACAGAAGCACTATCCTGCCTTCTCTCTCATGAAGCTCACTTCGCTGTGATGCATCACTCCTGCACGAAAGACTTCACTTTTGAAGGGCTAAGTGAGCTCCCGCTCTCTGAATGGGAGCTCGTCCTAGCCTTTCGTCCGGGTTATAGAGGTGGAAGATCTCTTGAAGATCTAGTTGGTACAAGTGTTGTGTTTGCTGGTCGCCCCAAGGGGTCGGGTGTCTTTGACTTTCTTAGCATGCACCCCTCCTTGGATGGTTGTGAACCCAGCGGAGTCTTTGGAAGGTATCTCTCACTGAAGGATCACGAACAGGTTGCGTCTGCTCTATCTCTTTCTTTGGCGGACGTTGGAGTGACATCTCTAGCAGCCGCAAAAGCACGCACGCTTGAATTTACAACCATAGACCTGCAAAAGAGTCGACTTCTCTACGATCCCAAGGCCGTGGATCCTTCCCTGGTTGAAAAGGTAGGGGAGACCGTCTCATCGCGAAGATTCCGACTTGAGCTTACTGCTCTGTCTGGGTACCGCTAGCGGTTTGGCATATTGCGTTTTATATAGTTGAAAGGTTAGATAGGTGGGATTAGCTTCTTTGTCTTCGTTTAGATTCATGGCACTGTCTTCGTTGCTTTTTGGTGGCGTTGTTGTAAGTGCATGTGGAAACGGTGCACCGGCTGCTTCTTCGACCACTTCAAGTTCCAGTGCGCCGGTGAGTTTATCTATCATAAAAGGATCTGGTCCGGTGGATGTCCTCTATGCAGGTTCGCTGGTAGGAGCTATGACAAAGGTAATTGCCCCTGCTTTCGATAGAGCGACTGGGTTTACCTTTCAGGGTCTACCAGGCGGTGCTTCTGCACTGGCGAATGAGATCAAAGACGAGGTGGAGGTAGCTGATGTGTTTATATCGGCCTCTCCCAAGGTCGATAAGACCTTAGAGGGTTCCGCAAATGGAAACTGGGTTAACTGGTATCTGTATCTAGCTAAGGCACCCTTGGTAATTGGGTACAACCCTCACTCTTCTTTCGTGCAACAGCTAAAGACCAAACCATGGTACGAGGTTATGCAAGAGAAGAGATTTCTCCTGGGTCGAACCGACCCTAAGCTTGATCCAAAAGGCGTCTTGACGATCAAGTTGGTCGATGTAGAGGCAGCACGGTTGCACGACCCTTCTTTGTCATCCAACATACTTGGTTCTACGGAGAACCCCGCTCAGGTCTTTCCGGAGGAGACCCTTGTGTCACGGCTTGAGGCTGGTCAGTTAGACGCCGGCTTCTTCTATTCCAACGAAGCTGCACTAGCTAAGATCCCCACTATCTCGACCGGTGTGAACCTTGGCGCGACCTTTACCGTTACTGTGGTAAAGGGGTCACCACATCGTGCCGGGGCCTCGTCCTTTATTCAGTTCCTGTACTCTTTTGAAGGTCAAAAACTTCTAAAGGAAGTCGGATTGACGGTTACCGCTCCAAAGCTCTCTGGTTCAAAAAGTGATCTACCTGCGGCACTGCGCTCAATCGTGGGAGGTTGAATAAAGGGTTGAAAACCTCAAAGCAGTCTTTGGGCCACAAGGAGGGTCTGCTCGGAGTTCTGTCAAGTCTTGGGGTGCTCTACATCGCTGTTCCTATGGCGGCCTTTTTCTTCTTCGTTGCGTCAAACTGGCGGGAGATCACCTTTGCCGGTGTCTCTTCTGCGGCTTATGTATCTGTCGGTGCTACTACTCTTGCAACTGTATTAGACGCCGTCCTTGCGATCCCTTTGGCGTACCTAGTTGCGACCTCGTCCTCGAGCTTTATGAGACTGCTTGGGAATCTTATCCGTCTACCCCTGGGACTTCCTCCTTTGGTTGCAGGTGTTATGCTCCTTTTGGCATTTGGTCCCTACACCTTGGTGGGAAGAGCGTTCAATGGGTCTTTGGTAAACTCATTTGCTGCCGTTACGCTCGCTCAGTTGTTCGTCTCCCTGCCTTTCGTCTTTGAGATCGCCCGGTCAGCGTTCAAAGCCGATGGACCACTATCGGCGGCCGTCGCTTCGACGCTAGGGTTTTCAAAGACGAAGGCATTTTTGTACTTTGCGTCTGTGGAGAACTGGCCCCAGCTTAGAAGTGCTTTAGCACTCGGGTGGTTGAGGGCTTTTGGGGAGTTCGGAGCAACGATCTTGGTGGCGTATCACCCTTACTCTCTTCCGATCTTCACCTATGTACAGTTTTCAGGTTTCGGAGTCCCTTCCGCCGTGGGCACAGTGCTGGTCACGTTGTTGTTTGGAGCTTTGGGATCGTTGTTCTTCCTCTCTATCCCATCTCCTAGGGCTTTACTTTGGAGGATGAAGAGGGAGAAGAAAAGGCTCAAGGATCCAACACCAACTGCGCCACATCCCATCTCGTTTTCCATAGAGGGCTCTGTAGATGGTTTTTCGCTAAGGCTCTCGCACTCTGGCTCTGCGGCTCTGTCTATTTTGGGATTTTCAGGTTCAGGGAAGTCGCTAGCTATATCGTATCTCGCTGGAGCATCGTTGTTCAAAGAGGTGTCGAGTACAAGCTATCTCCAGATCGGGGAGTCAAAAGGAACGACCAGGGCGGGATATCTTGGCCCATACCGTGTTAGCTGGGTTCCTCAAGTCTCCTATCTCTCAAGGGGATATCGGGTATACGAAGAACTAGAGTTGATCAGGCGCGAAAATGGGGTGAGTCAAGACCACCTCTTTGAGCTTGTCGATCACTTTGGCGTGAAAGACCTTCTTTATCGGGAAGGGAGACAACTTTCAGGAGGGCAGCGCCAGCTTGTTGCCCTAGTCCGTGCATTTTTGGTGTATCCAGATCTTGTTCTGATGGATGAGCCCTTCTCTGCATTGGACTTTGCCCTTAGGAAAAGAGTCCAGAGGAAGGTTGCTCTGTGGCTACAGCAAAGAAGTGTCTCCTCTATTCTCGTTACCCACGACCCAGAAGAAGCGGTCATCCTTTGCGAGGAGATACTCTGTGTCTCAAACGGAGAGAAGGTCTCATCTGGTGGTGCAAGCGAGGTGTTTGACGAACCAGGGAGGATCGAAACAGCGGCGGTAGTGGGTATCGATAACGTATTTCCCCGTGAGTACCTAGACACCTTGGACTTCGAGGTGACCTGTGAGTTAGCGGAAGATACCCGTGCTCTTGGGGTAAGGGCCCATGCGATAGACGTGCGCTATGAGAAAGATGCTGGTTTGTTCCAAAAAGAGATGCTGTTCGTGGCTAGCGCTCGGGTCAGTCTCTGTACGACCTTGGGCAAAAGAGTTAGAGTTCTGCTGTCAGTCGAGGGATTAGTCGATGAGGTGGTTGCAGATCTTGAGTCACCTTCCAGGTTTGAGGTGGGTGATAAGGTGTTTTTCTCGATAAAAGAGGGCGTTGAGTTAAAGTGAGCACATCAACGAAGATGCAGGTTCGTCTCTTTTCCTATCAATGTGCAAGCGTCTAGAGGTTTTGTGCTGTATCTTCAGTAAGCGCTAAAGACAGAAGGATTTCCCCAAATACCGCCCGAATCTCAGCTTCTACAAAGCCGGACTCCGATACCGATCTAGGCAGTTTCATGCTAAGGGTTTCGGTCCACACGTTCACTATCTCCTGGAGGTATTTGCGTCGGTGCAAGGTGTCAAAGGGAACTGAGAGAGCGTACTCGACGTAGGCCTTAAAGGTGTCTTTGTAACGTTTGACATGTGTCTCGATGATATGGGATGCTTCCGAAGCATCTTTTGCATCTCCTATCACTTCTGCAAGCGACTCTAGTTCCTGTGTCTTTAGTTCATCCATTATGAGCTGCAGCAGTCTAGAAGAGGTTCCAAAGTGGTATAGGAGATTGCGCGCCGAGGTGTCTAGATGTGCCGCTAGTGGCCTGAGACTCAAAGTGGCGACTCCGTTTGTAAGAATGTATGGAATCGACTCCTGAACAAGCTCCCGCTTTCGATTTGGATCTGGATTTCTGCCCATAGCCTTTCCTTTCAGGGTTAGGCTTCTCACTTGCGTTATTCGGTTGCCTGAATACTTCAAGGCTACCACAGTCGCTAACCCAAATGGTTGGTTCTACTTGAGTTTTCCCGCTGCAAGCTTAGAAATTGAGAAGTGAAGCTATCTATAGCGCGTGGCGCCTGAGCTGATCCGCATACTTATGCACGCTTGTCGTATAAGAGTACTAATTTCTTTGAAGCCACAGAGTCCATCTTGGATCTGGTAGCTAATCAAGATCCAAGTGTTCTTCTAAGGATCTAGATGACTCTCATGAAATATTTTTTTCGATTCGCTATATTGAATCTTATGGCTAACGATTGGATGAGCTTAAGAGCCTCTCAAGACGACAGGGTCGAGGTGGAGGCACACCTACAGATCGCTTACCGAGAAGGGCGTTTAGATCTCTCAGAGTTTGAGGACAGACTTGAGAGAGTGCATCGGTCCGTGACCTATAGCGATCTTATGGAATTAGTGGTCGATCTTCCAAAAGGGGAGGAGTTGGTGCAGCGTCTCGGTGGGTACGTCGCAGAGTCGAAACCACTGGCCATGATGTACCCTACCTATCCAAGCGAGCCGCAAAGGCGGCTCGTAGGGGGAGGCTCTGTGGCGATGGTTGCCTTGGCAATCTTTATGTTTCCAATCTTGACAACACTAATGTTTGCTGCTGCGCCAGCTCTACACTTTGCATTCCCTTTGCTTGCATTTGGTTGGTTCTTTGGGGTGTTGCGTATGGGCAGAAGATCGAGGCGGAGAAGCAGATGGTATCGCTAGTACTGGCGGGAATCATGATTGCCGGCGCCATAACCTTTATTCGTAAGTACTCCGACACGCCTTTTTTGGTAACGAAGGATATATCGGCAGGTGCCTCTAGAGAAAGTAGGTAAGTGAATGATGAAAAAGCTTCTTATGGCTGGTGCTGCAGTAGTTGTGGTGCTCTTTGTCGGGTCAATAGTGCTTTCATTCGCCTCATTAGCCTTTCACATCCTTGAGATAGGAGCTATAGCCGTGGCGGCTGTGGGTGGCTATAGGATTCTAAAGAGGCGAGGGTCCAAGCGTCTTGGTGCCGCCAACTCAGACAAGTATCTGAGATGAGCCAGTAATCATGTGTATCTATCTCCCCATGGCGTAAAACTCACGGTTCGGCAGCAGGTTTGAGAAGCCAGCAAGTCTGTTCGAGAGGGCAAAGAAGGCTGCGAGAGATCCGATCACCCAGATGTCGTCATCACTAAATCCATGTTCGTATAGAGGTTCAAAGTCATCAGGAACTACTTCGTTAGCGTGTAGTGAGACCTTGTGTGCAAAGCGAAGCATTACACGTTCTCGTGCTGTAATATCCGCCTTCTCAAAGTCAACTGCAAGCTGATCTGAGATTATAGAGTCCTTAGAGCGGACTCTCAGGATAGCGCCGTGTGCGACGACGCAGTACATACAGTTGTTAGCTGCAGAGGTCGAGACGATAATCATCTCCTTCTCTGCCTTGGATAAAGACCCCTCGGCATTTAGGAGTGCGTCGTGATACCTAAAGAAAGCCCGGAACTCTTCAGGGCGCCTAGCCAGTGCTAAGAAAACATTTGGGGTAAAGCCCGATCGCTCGGTGACCTTTACGACTGTATCTTTTACGTCTTCGTCTGCGACCTCGTCGATGGTCGGTAGTGATCCAAACCAATAAGGTACCTTTGTCATGTCTCCTCCCCTTATTCGTCATCTTAGCACCCCCAAAAATCTTGCCAGCTCGGAACGACGGCTGTAAAGATGGCGTAAGTGGTTACCGATCTGCTCCTTTACGTGCTTGATCGGCGCCCGCCTTACCATGTAGAGTAGAGTCTATGTCAATCTCCATCGACTTGCTTGTGGCTGAGTCGTTGTATCAAAGCTATGCAGACAAGGTTGTCTTAGATGGTCTTTCTCTAAACGTTGAAGCTGGGGAGATCCACGGCTTGTTAGGTGCAAACGGAGCTGGAAAGACAACGACCCTGAACATATTGGCAGGACTAGTACCACCTAAGTCAGGGAACGTCTATGTTTGTGGCAAAGCGGTATGGCCCAGACCCGAGTCGATCAAAGCGCTGGTTGGTTTTGTCGCTGACGAACCGATCTTCATTCCCAACCTAAGCGCCTTCGAGCACGCCTCGCTCTTTGCACGTTGTTTTGGATTTGGACGTGCTTCGAAGGATCGGGCAGAGGAGGTCTTGTCCTTGGTCGGTCTTTTAGAGACAAAAGATTCAAGAGTTGAAGAGTTGTCGAGGGGGATGAAGAAGAGACTGGCTCTTGCTCTAGCTTTAGTCGCACGCCCAAAGGTTCTTCTTCTGGATGAGCCTACAGTAGGGCTCGATCCGATGTGGATACGTAAAGTCAAGGATCTGTTGTGTAAATTTAAGGAGGAGGGTCTTGCAATAGTATTTTCAAGCCATCTGCTTGAGTTGGTGGAGTCGGTGGTAGATCGGGTGACTGTTCTGAAAGCTGGAAGGGTTATCGGCTCTGGAATACTCGACGACCTTCGAGATCAGGCCTCCGTAGACGAAAAGGCTGATCTTGAAAGGGTTTTCTTTGCTCTAACGGATCCTGAAGATGTACCAACGGGGGACTAAGGCGCCGCTTAGTACCTACTCGAGTTGGCTACTTGCTCAGTCCGTGGTGGTTTCGACTCTAAGGGGCGGTAGGACTAACGGTGGGACGGGATCTGTAGCCATCCGGTTTTTCATCTCTCTCGGCCTGCTGATAGTGCTTGCTTTAGTGATCGTCTCTTTCGTTGTCTCGCAGCCAAGCCGAAACTTTCACGGTCTGACTCAACGTAGCGTTGCATACGTGGTGTTTGTAGACCTATCGGTGTTGGCCAACTTGATCGCGGCGGTTCGAACCGTTGTAAATGTGGTATCGATGCGTCAGGATTCCATGGTGGCTAAGCTGCTGCCGATCCATCGGGGAAGGTTCAACCTAGCCTATCTCCTGGGAGCAACCCTAAATCCTGTATTGGTATCTTTTACTATCTCAGTTGCAATCGGAGTCTATCTCCTCTACGAGATTGGAGATCCCCTTTATGGTTATGTCTTGGTTTTGAGCGAAACGCTGTCCCTGGTAGCTAGCTGCTTGGCAGTGGTAATCCTGCTCAGTGTGGCTGTTATAAGGCACACAAAAGGTGGGATCCAAAGCTTGTTGATAACACTGCTTACTTTGCCCCTACTTGGGATCTATGGGGCAACGATAGGGTCTTTGGGAGGTGGAGTCGCTCTTACAAGGCTGGGTGCCTATCTCCATCCTTACGACACATGGCTATGTCTCTTTCCTCAGGGATCACTGATATCGATCGCTATGGGTCGTCCGATCTGGCTTACCTTCCTCTATGCGCTACTACATCTGTCGGTGGCGGTTGTTCTTCTTCAGGTTGCGATGTCCAAACTCGGTCGAGCAACTCTAAAGCCGACTGAGCAAAGGACTACAAGAAGACGAAACTCAGCCTCCTCCTATGTAACCACTGCTGTAAACCCCGGCTCGTTGATTCTGGAGGTAATGAGCCGCCGAGAGGGCTTTGCTGCACAGCTCAGCGCTTTTTTGCGATCGATCGTCCGGGATCCGGTCGGTATGTCTGTGGCCTTTTCTTACCTTTCCCCGCTGGCGCTGATGCTGATAATTGGCCTTTCTCGGCCGCTTGACGCCCCTGAGCTTTTTCTGGCCTTGTTCTCATCGATATCCCTTCTGCGCAGCGTGTCTTTGTGGAGTTTTCGACTGACTCCGACTCTCATCCTCACACCGATAGGTACAGGGGCGATCGCATACTTCTTTGTATTTTGGCTGGCGGTAACATCCCTATTTGGATCTGTCATCTCCCTTGTCGTCTTTGTGAACGTGGGTGCTCTTTCCGATCTGATTCGAAGCGCCTCCGTAGCACTTGCTTGTTATGTAGTGGGAACCGTTGCGATAGCGGGAGTCCTGTATTTTCCAAGAGACAACCCAATTAGCTGGTCAAGCCGGGTTACGATTTGGGGAACCCTGCTACCTTTCTTTGCAGTGTCGGTAGTTGGATCGGTCCTAGGTGTGGCGGCTGTATTTGGGGTCAATGCCGAGGCAGTAGCGCTCATTGGGGTCTTAGGTGTGGCGATCTATGTAACGATATGGCTATTTCGCCGAGGTTCTTCGATGTACATCGAACTTTCTCGAAAGATCATATCACAGGGGTGACGCTGGGCTAATCTCTCTTGTGCGGTAGTTAGGTTAGTTGAAGATATGAGATGACCTACTCTTACAGTAGTGCCACGGCTAGTTTCTTGCAGTACCCTTCCTCCGGGGTTGTATAGGCTAGGACGAGGAAGGATGGATAAAAACCTAAGAGCAGTTTTATCTGCTTCTTGCTGATCATGCGGTCCACAACCTCTACTTTGAGCTTCGATCTTAAAGTTTCAGAGAGAGGGTAGCTCTGAAAGACACCGTTCCATTTAAAGCCGATATGATCCTTATTGTCCCGGCCGTCTTTAAAGATTGCAACCTTGTTCTCAAGATGTACTACACAGACCGAAGGGGTTGAACCATCGAACAGAGAGTATGAGGTGGAAAGTCCATGACGCCAAAGCGGGGGACTTGAGGTACTAAGAGATACAGACCTAAGACTCTTCCTCAGTCTACGCATAGATAGAGGTTTTTTATCGTAGAAGAAAAAGTCCCGGGCCGTTATGAGCTCTGGTCTGGCCTGGTCGGTTATGGTGTCGTCTCTGATGTCTACAAGATCAACGAGCGAACCTGTACCTAAAACAGAGTCATCGAAACTTCGTTGCGTCAGGTAAACCCGTACGACCCTTGAACCAGCCTTGTCTAGGAGAAGGTGCTCGTCGCCTATCAAAGATAGCCATATATATTCGCCACCCCCAGACCTCTTTTTGTCGGCCTCTGGCTTCTGCTGGATCAACCTAACATCCCTTCTAGTTCGTCTAAGTCCTGTGTAGGTTGTTTACAGGAGTATCCTTCACATAGGTATGCATACCTTTCGTCACGACCTTCGTACAAAGGACCTTCTCCGAAGGATCCTATACACAGCAGCGTATTTGGGAGATACATCTTTTTTACCGACTCGATCAGGTCGTTCGGGGCTTGATCTCCTATCACAAGCTCGTTTAACCCTCCTTCAGCTTCATAGGCGGCCAGTGCAAAGGTTGCGGTTCCTGACGCTGAGTGTTGAGCAACCTTCTTGCCCCAACTTATGCAGCTTTGAAGGACGGAGTTCAGGGTCGGATCGTCTGTGACTCTGGCGATACGAACGATACTTCTTAGCAGTACTGAGTTAGATGATGGTGTTGCTCCATCGAGAATCTCTTTAGGGTTGGCGATTAGCGTGGTTTCCTTATCTGCTAGGTAGAATCCACCTTCATCGGTGTCGTAGTAGTGATCGATAGCGAAGCGAACAAAAGAGCTAGCCAGATCTACGTATCGATGTTCGGCGGTCGCAAAGAAAGCCTCAAGCAGAGCCGACGAGATATGAGCGTAGTCTGAAAGGTAACCGCCTGGTGAGCTACTTCCTTCGTAAGAGGAGTGTATAAGGCTGAAGCTCTCGTTGCAGTGGTTCTCAAGAAGGAAGTGAAGGACCTCTGTGGCTTCTTTAATGAAGTCAGGACGCCCTAAAGCTCTGCCAGCGTAAAACAAAGCACCTGCCCACATAGCGTTCCACTCCGTCAACACCTTCTTGTCGATCTCGGGAGGCACTCTGAGTCGCCTGTACTGCTCAAGACGCGCAATTGACCTAGCGGTCGCCTCTGAAGGTACCATCGGTCCGTCGGGACCACGGTGCAAGATATTGCTTCCCTCGAAGTTTCCAGCTTTGGTTACACCAAAGTCCCCGATGAAGCTAGCGGCATCTTCCCCGAGCACCTCCTCGATCTCGGCCTCCCTAAAGAGGTAGTAGGCTCCTTCTTCGCCTTCAGAGTCTGCATCCTGCGAAGAGTAGACGGCCCCATCGCCTCGATAAAGGGTCTGTGAAACGTAGTGATGGATCCTGTTGATTACGTAAAGGTCGGCCAAATCCTTGGTTAGAAGGTAGTGAGAGGTGGCCGCTCGCAGAAGGCCCGCCTGGTCATATAGCATCTTTTCAAAGTGTGGTACTATCCAGAACCGATCAGTCGAGTAGCGAAAAAGCCCGCCGCCTATGTGGTCAAAGACTCCACCCCGATATATCTTGTCCAGAGTATGCGTCGCTGCATCTAGGGCGGTGTGGTCTTTTGTTACCCTGAAGTGATTCAACAGGAGTTCAACAACGGCAGGTTGGGGAAACTTTGGGGCTCGTCCAAAGCCGCCCCACTCTTTGTCGTATACGCTTAGGAACTCAGAGACGGATCTCTGCACCGCTTCGTAAGGATCGTTATATTCGTCGACCTTTATGGATGCGCCGGCATAGGTAGAACGAGCTCTTATGGCTTTAGTGATCCGTTCTGCTTCGTCTATTAGCTCGCTTCGTCGGTCGTTCCAAGCTTTTGAAACCGCCTCGAGTATCTGCATGAGTCCGGGCATAGAGCCTCTGGGGTGTTTTGGAAGGTATGTGGCTGCAAAGAAGGGCCTTCCATCGGGGGTGGCAAAGATGGTCATGGGCCAACCCCCAGAGCCGGACATCGCTTGCAAGGCTTCCATGTAGATCGCATCGATGTCCGGCCGCTCCTCTCTGTCGACCTTTATCGGAATAGTGGTCGAGTTGATTAGAGCCGCTACCTCGATGTCTTCGAAGCACTCGTTCTCCATGACATGACACCAGTGGCACGATGAGTATCCTATCGATATAAATAGCGGTAGATCCTTTGTCCTTGCCTCTAGTAGTGCTTCATCGGAGAACGGCCACCAGTCAACTGGGTTGTGGGCATGATGCTGTAGATAGGGAGACAAAGCCCCCTCTAATCTCTTTGCGGAAGCTCCCTGCGGCTGGTCGTTATCGTGCATAGTTCAAGGTTAGATGATAATTTGCGATCGTTAGCTGCGAGCTTTTTGAGATGTGCGGACTTTGGTAGCTTTGAAGCTCTGGTTCAGCTTTTCGCTTCAGTCCAAAGCGTGCAGATGTATCTGTCGATGGGGAAGAGATTGGAAACAGTACGAATCAGTGACTTTAGCTCAGCTAATCCTTAGGGATCACTTCCCATCGCCGTGACTAACGCTGCGTCTAGGAAACTCCATTATCCAAGCGCTCCTTATGTCTAACATGGCAACTACAGCGATGAGATCTTTGTGGTCCTAAAAGGTGCTCTAAACATGCACTAGATAGACCATGATAAGGAAGAGGTCGCGCAACTACGCGTAGGAGATATATTTTTTGCATCTGAAGGGACCCATCATGTTGCCTATCCCGAGGGCGTGGCAAAGGTGCTTGTCGTGGAGAGAGATGGAAGTATCTGAACGTCGCTTTTCATAGACCATCATTTGGGTTGCTTTAGATACTGTTCATGGGTGACGGGAGAAGCTCTGCTAGCTTGGTTACACTAGTCCGATGGACATCTCTTTAGTTGGAAAAGTGGCAGTTGTAACCGGTGGATCACGAGGAATAGGATTCGAGATCGCCAAGACCTTTGCTGTTGCCGGAGCGGACGTCGTTATCTTCTCCAGGCGAGAAGAGTCTCTCATCAAAGCTCGAGACGAGATCTTGGAGGTGGCTCCGCTTGCGAGGATAAGTTACAGGGTTGGCAACGCCTCAGACCTCGATCTTCCATTTTCTGTCGTAGAGTCGGTGATCTCTGAGATGGGACGGCTCGATATCCTTGTCAACAACGCTGCGACCAATCCTCACTATGGTCCGATCCTCACCGTCTCCAAAGAACAGATGGAGAAAATTCTGACGGTGAATGTAGTCTCTTTGATGCGCTGGACGCAAGCGGTCTGGGATCTTCACTGGAAAGACGGCACAGGTGGAACGGTGATTAACATAGCCTCGATAGGTGGGATGTCGGTAGGAAGCGGTATCGGTTTCTACAACGTCTCTAAGGCGGCGGTCATCCACCTAACCAAACAGCTAGCCGCAGAGATGGGACCTAAGGTGAGGGTGAATTCGATCGCTCCCGGTCTTGTACGGACAGATATGGCCAAGGTGCTCGTCGACAGCTACGAAGAGGCGTTAGCCTCAACTCTGCCACTTCGGCGAATAGGAGAGACTCCTGACATTGCAAACACTGCCTTGTTCCTGGCATCCTCGCTGTCTGAGTGGATTACGGGAGCCAACTTAGTGGTCGATGGCGGAGCCCTACTTGTGTGAGACTCATGCTAAAGATGGGGGTCGGGAGATCGATAGAGCTGCGCAGAGGCCATAGACGTGATTTGTATCTGGATCTAAAGTACTAATTCTCACCTAAACTCCATAGTTCCCCTAGTCGCTGGGCTACCCAGCCTCATCCATCTCCCCACCTGCAAATGTCAATGGATGTCTTGGATTTTCCACGATGGTTCTCTCGGAGCTACGGCCAAGATGTATCTCTTGCAAAGACCTGCCTATGAGGATCGTTCAACTACCATATCGATGTATACCGCTCCTGCCTGAGCCTCTAGATGTAGCCTTCAGGCGAGATGTCTCTCGGGCGATGAGCAACTCTTACGATAACGACAGCTATTGATCAGTCTTTACAAACACTGGATCTGAAGAGACATACCTTGGCTATGTCTCTGGTGTTTATGCGGTGGTGACCTCCACGGTTACTGCGACTTGTCTATTAGAGACTCGGCCAAAGCGCGTCGCTGAATCTTTCCGAGAGGGGTTCTTGGTATGGAGTCGACGAAGAAGATGTATCTGGGATAGGCCCAAGGAGCCACGTCGTTTGAGACGAGCTCCTTTAGTTCTTCCTGCGTGGGAGCTCTAGTGCCCTCCACTAGCACGATAGCGGCGGCTACCGCCTCTCCCCATCGGCGATCTGGGTAGCCAAATACCGCCGCCTCTTTCACAGAAGGGTGGGCCTCTATCGACTGCTCTATAGGTGTTGGAAACAGCTTCTCACCGCCGGAGTTGATCATCTCTGATCTTCTTCCAACAACACTAACCCGTCCATCAGGAGCAACGGAGCCTACATCTCCGCTTCGATAGAAACCATCTACGCCTCTTACCTCTCTTCCGTCTCGATAGGAGCGCGCCAGCATCGGAGCATCTATTAGCAGTTCACCGTCCTCAGCCTCCTTTACCGTAACGCTTGGGAGAGGGTAGTCGTTGTAGACCACACCCGATCCCGTCTCTGTCATTCCATAGGTGACGAGGAAGTTATCGGGAAGATTTGAAGGGGGTGCCTGAGCGCCAAGTAGCACGACTTTGTAGTCTTTTGGTTCAATCTTATTAAGTGCTGAGGTTACGACAGCGATGAGGTTTGCGCCGTCACGCTGCCTCTTTTTGATCTCGTCCTGGTCGAACCCCTCTATTACGCTGACCCTCGTTCCACTTAGAAGCGAACGGGTTATAATTGAGAGCCCTCCGACGTGACTAGGAGGCAGAGCGCAGATCCAGTGATCGTTACTAGGATCTACCCCCATTCTCTGGTTCGTGGCCTTGGCGGAAGCCTGCATGGAATCTAGTGTATGGACCACCCCCTTGGGTTCGCCCGTGGTCCCTGAGGTAAATACCACATAGGCGTCTTTGTTCTCGACCTTTCTCCCTCCAGCGTGCCTCGTTCGAAGGAGCGAAGGGTCGTCGATTATCTGGGTGGGTTCGGCCGTGCTAAGTAGTCTCTCGATCTGCTTTTTCGGATACCGAGTATCGATCACACAAAAGGCATCTCCGCTTTGCATCACCGAGTCGATCGCCGAAACTAGTATGTCGCTTCTTGGAAGTAATATGGCTACTAATTCGTTCACATAGTTGAAGCTATAAGGAGTAGAGCGCTTTTCGCCGTAAATCTCATAACAAAGAAGCAGCCTCTGATGCGGGGCTCCAAGAGATCTGGCCGTTGCGACCTCTACCGAAAGTGAGGGTTGATCTAAGGTGTCTGACTCTGTGAAGTGGTCTAGTGTGAAAAGTTATAAAGACATAAGGTACGAGGTGTCCGGTGACGGGATAGCTAAGATCACTATCGCTCGACCTGAGGTTAGGAACGCTTTTCGGCCACAGACTCTCTTTGAACTTGAAGACGCATTCCGTCTCGCTAGGGACGACATCTCTGTGGGTGTGGTTATCCTTACAGGAGAAGGACCACTAGCGTTTTGCTCTGGAGGAGACCAAAGGATCCGAGGGGACGACGGCTACATAGGGTCCGATGAGGTTGCGCGCCACGGTGTAGGCCGACTAAACGTTCTTGATCTCCAGGTACAGATTCGCCGTCTGCCAAAACCGGTGATCGCTATGGTGGCTGGATATGCAATTGGTGGTGGTCACGTTCTCCATCTGGTATGCGATTTAACTATCGCAGCTGACAACGCTCGATTTGGTCAGACAGGTCCAAGGGTCGGAAGCTTCGACGGTGGGTACGGAGCAGGTCTTCTTGCCAGGACGATCGGCCTTAAGCGGGCCAAGGAGATATGGTTCCTCTGTCGGCAGTACGACGCACAGCAGGCCTATGAGTGGGGCCTCGTAAATGCGGTCGTACCTCTAGAGAAACTAGAAGAAGAGACCATAAAGTGGGCTCATGAGATGCTTGAGCTCTCGCCTATCGCTCTTCGTATGCTGAAGGCCTCTTTCAACGCGGCTGATGAGGGACTAGCTGGGGTGCAGCAGTTAGCTGGTGACGCCACAATGTTGTTTTACATGTCCGAAGAAGCCCAAGAAGGTCGAGACGCCTACGTGCAAAAGAGACGTCCTGACTTCTCTAAGTTCCCTAGACGACCCTAAAGTTATGGCTCTTCGGCAAGATCTCAAAGACTGGGTGGCAGGTTCGAGGCCTCGTACCTTGCCGGCCTCTGTTGGTCCAGCTGTGCTTGGAGGTGCTCTAGCCTATGGGTCTGGACACTTCGATCTCCTCAAAGAGGTTGTTGCGGTCTTCGTCGCCCTTTTCCTGCAGATCGGGACGAACTACGCAAACGACTATTCAGATGGGATTCGGGGCACCGATGAGAACCGTAATGGACCCAAGCGGCTTGTGGCCTCTAAGACCTTTGAACCCAGATCCGTAAAGGCCGCAGCGGTCATATCGTTTTTTGTTGCGGCGGTCTTTGGTCTAATCCTTGTGTTTCTTAGTCACTGGTGGCTGATCTTTGTTGGTATGGCGTCGATTGCGGCAGGTTGGTACTATACGGGAGGAAAAAGGCCCTATGGGTACTTAGGCTTTGGCGAGGTCTTCACCTTTTTATTCTTTGGCCTCGTAGAGACCGTGTTCACCTTTTACGTCCAGGCAAACTCCGTAGATCTAGAGGTCGTAGCCGCTGGTGTTGTCGAGGGGCTTCTTATAACCGCCGTCCTTGTCGCAAATAACCTGAGAGATATTCCTACTGACAAAGAGACCAACAAGTTGACGTTGGCGGTTCGTCTTGGCGACTCTCGGACCAGGGTGTTCTACATTACTTTAGTGGTGGTGTCCTACCTTCTCTGCGTCGCCTTGGCCTTTAGGTACCCTATTGCGTTACTATCTCTTGTGTCTATCCCTGCTGCTGCGTCTGCGGTAAAGGTTGTGCGTTCAGGTGGTATGGGGAAAGACCTCATAGCTGTCTTGGGCGGTACCTCAAAGGTTGTGCTTTACGTGTCGATGCTGCTGTCTCTCGGTGTCGTTTTGTCTAAGGTAATTCTCTAGAGTGAATTCGAGTCTTTTTTAGACTTCATGCAACAACCTATCCAGATGAGAGAGGATAACTCTTGGTGCGCTTGCTAGAACATCGTGCGAAGAGTCCTGTACCACCTCCACTTTGGCCCTTGGGTCGGCCTTTATCATTTGGTTCGCGATGATCTTATACTTCTCATCTTTTGACCCTACGAAGAGGTGCTTTGGGCAATCAAGTTCTCTAAATGCCGACAGCGTGTTTGGCTGTAGCGCCGTTGAGTACTCTGCCAGGGCGCTTCCGACTCCGAGAGGGTGAGCTCTGGTTCTGAGGTCGAGGTCACGTTCCGTGAGGACTCGCTCGCCAAAGATTGGATTTTTGTTCCATTCAATAAGAAAGCTACGATAACTATCCCTGTCCATCTCCATGAGCCTAAGGGCAAGGGACAGATCCTGGCTGTACCTCTTTGGTCTATCATGAGTACTTTGCAGGCCACTGTGGCCACTAAGAAGGGTTAGTGAGGATGGCTCTGCGATCCGAGGCGCGAGAGACAGGGACCATAGAACAAGCCTTGCTCCCATGGAGTAAGCGATAACGTGTGCATCGCCTATAAACTTTGCGAGCGCAAAGAGGAAAACCTCTCTGTTGGTCGCCATGTGGTCTAAACCTTCATGCCCTGGGAGAAATACAAGATCCGCTCGTGCTGGGTACTTATCACAGAGCTGTAGTGCGGTTGCCATCCATACTTGGGGTTGCTGGGAGAAGCCGTGAAGGAATACCAGCCTAGTGGTGGTGGTTTTACTGGTCCTAGCGACTTCTAGGAAGTCTATGTGACAAAAGGAGCTTGATCTTTTAATGTCAAACGATGCCAAAGAGTCCGTCCTGTCTATCGATGGGGTCAATATGGCTCTCGCTACAACCCTAGTTTCTGCCCTTGCGTCCCTCGGCGTGACCGATGCCGTTATATCGCCTGGATCCCGTTCTACTCCGATGGCCGTTGCGACAAACCGAGAGGCAAGGATTGCGCTTCATGTGAAGCTAGACGAGAGGTCGGCAGGTTTTTACGCTCTGGGCATCTCCAAGGTGTCGCTGCGTCCGACGCTACTCATCACTACCTCAGGCACCGCAGCGACGGAGCTAAGGCCAGCGATAACGGAGGCTTTTCACTCAAAGATCCCTCTTTTAGTGGCGACTTCGGATCGGCCTCCAGAGCTGCAAGGTATAGCATCTCCGCAGACCATCTCCCAGATCACTCTCTTTGACGATGTATGCAACTCAAAGATCCTCTTCTCGGCACCATCGGTCGCTGATATAAGGGTCTGGACCTCCTTAGCGGCACAGGCCTTTGCAAGTGCAACCGATGAGTTTTTAGGAGCTGGTCCCGTTCATATGAACCTTCCCTTTGCTGAACCCCTCTACGACCAAGAAGAAGGGGAGTCAGAAGCCTTAGAAGCATTGTTAACTAAGACCGTAGTTTCAAGGACCTACAAGAAGAGGGGGGTGATTCCTCTGGAGATCGTCGAAGAGGAGATCAACCCAAAAAAAAGGGGTCTGATAGTAGCAGGTGGCAGATCGTTCGTATCTGAGGCGACGCTTTGTCGTATCTCTGAGTTGCTTGGATGGCCTGTTTTGATCGATCACAGATTTGGGGCCAAAAATAAGGGAGTAACGTTTGTGCGCGGAGGAGATCTACTGCTTAGATCAAAAGTGTTCGCTGAGAAGGCTGTACCGAACGTGATCTTAAAGGTGGGAGAACCTCAGGCCTCCAAGGTTGTAAGTGAGTTCTTGTCCCGATCCTCTATCTCCAGAGGAGGTTGTGCTACGACCGTCGCTTTGTTGCCTCCGGGGGTGAGAGTGGATCCAGGTAGAGACACAAGCGTCTTTTTGGACGGTGACCCAGAGGCAACGCTTATCAGCTGGTGCAATGCAATTGAATCTATGGAAAACCAGGAGAAGGATGGCAGTTGGATCGAGCTTTGGCAAAAAGGTGAGCAAGCTGTGCAAGAAGTTTTGGACGCTGACCTTGAACAGGCTCGGAGGAGCTCCCTCCCGCTTGGTGAAGCGCACCTGGCTAGAGAGGTTGTGTCACAACTTACCTCAAACGATATGCTGTTTGTTTCGTCTTCTATGCCGATTAGGGACGTAGAGTTCTTTGCCGATATGAAAGACAACACCGTCTCGGTATTGGCTAACAGAGGCGCAAACGGTATCGACGGCGTAATCTCATCGTTCTTTGGGGCTTCGTATGCTTGGAGTCGACAGAGATCCAAGAGTCTTAGTGTGCTTTTGATCGGAGACCTTGCCTTTTTGTATGATCTGACTGCGCTTTTATACTCAAAGGGTCAAGGGGGAGTGATATTTGTGACCGACAACGAAGGAGGCGCTATCTTCTCGTTCTTGTCCCAGCACGAGAGACTCGAAAGAGGAGAGTTTGAGCGTCTCTTCGGTACACCTCAGGGTATCGATCTGCGCTCCGTAATAGGAGGGATGGATATAGAAGTCGACACCTTGAACTCACTTAGTGACATCGAGAGGGTACTCTCCCTTAGTAGGGACAACCCCTCTAAAGTCTTCGTGGGTCTGGTCTCAAGTGATAGGGAGGCGAACCTGAAAGAACACAACCGCCTCTACGCCCTGGCTGCTGGTGAGATAGACCGTACCTTTGGATAATCCATGGCTCCAAGCGATATTTCGGAGTTATTTATGTAGCTAACGATAGCCATAAGGATCCTATAGGAGGGCAAAATCTCCGGCCTCTAAAGCCACCCCTATCGACTTCAAAGTAGTGAGCCTTGCGATCGGTGGAGTGTTGCCTTCTACGGCGCACAACCTACTATCACCATCTACCAGCCCTCAGCGTTGCGGGGCCATAGTCAAAGGATCAACACGCTTTAGGCAGAATTCATCTCCGCAGACGACACCTCGTGGTAGTTGGATCTGGCTTGAACCGGAGAACGAAGGCGAAATTATGTGGTATTTGAGACGATAGCTGTTTTATCCACGCGATAATTGAACCAAGGTGGTAAGTCGTGCGTCTTATCAACTGTATCTGAGTCGAAAGAGAGGATTTTATAGGTGTTCGGTACTGGCGTTGGTAGCAAGAAAGCGAGAGCAGTTCTAGCTGGTGGTGTTGTATTTTGCATGATGTCGTCTCTGGTGGCTCAGATTAGAAGCGAAGAGAGAACCATTCAAAGAAGCCAGGGTAACCTGCAGGCGTTGCTAAAGTCATCTTTTGTCGCTGTAGGTGGCCAAATTGAAAAGACATCTATCAGCCCTAATGTATATAGGTCTTATGGGGCTTCACCACTTTATCTCTCCTCGTTGGCTATGAACTCTATATCTAGCTCAGGGGTGCCTGGGGTAAGGGCTATCTTGTCGCTCGAGTAGATCTCAAGTCGTACTCACGACTCTGGTCCATATATCAGATAAATGGAGATCGTCTTTCAACGTTTTCATCGAATAGGGGCTATTGAGACCTAACCCAGCGTCTCTCGTGATAACACAGTATGGTTCACTAACTAAATTTTTACGCGCTAAATGTCGAACACCTTGCATGAGCTTTCCTGAACAGCGTGTTTCAGTTACTGAAGATGGTGTTTCACGTCAACGCATCACCAAGAGGGTGTTTTGGGACCTCGCCCTGTGGATGGGTGGCTTTGGAGTTCTAACAGGCTTGACGTTTCCGATTGCGATTACCTTAGTTCTACCACAGGGCAAAGCAGTACTAAATCCTTGGTTCTTCACCCTCTCAGTGCTAGCTGGGGTTAGTGTCGGTACGGTCAACTTCCTGCTGGCTCATCGGGTGGTAGGTGCGAGACTAAAGAGGCTTGCGTCGTCAATGACCGGGGTTACGAGATCTTTGGAGCACGCGCAGATGACCGGCGACTGGAGCGGATGTTCTTCAGATCTCTGCGCCTTGGATGTCGACTCTGCTGACGAGTTTGGAGAGTCAGCCAAAGCGTTCAACGCCCTTGTGCTGGCGCTGGAGGAAGCGCATAGCTTTGAAAACTTGATCTATTCACTTAGCAGTAGGCTAGCTGAATACCTTGATCTCGAAGAACTCGCTGCTGCAACACTCTCTTTTCTCTCTAGTGAGATCGGAGCTGACGCTTCAGCCTTATTTGTTGTAAGGGACGGCTCGACGGAGCTGGTGAAGGGTCAGAACATCCGCTTTAGTGCCCTAGATAGTCTAAAGTTGATCGAAACTGCCATTGAGTCCTCTGCCATCAAGATACTAGATCTTCCGAGAGAGGTTGTCGTAGTGACCTCACTGCTGAGTTTTCGCCCAGTATCTATCGTGGTCGTTCCTGTCCATGTAGGGGGCCAAGCCCTTGGAGCGATGATCTTCGCCTGTAACAGCCGACTCTCCTTTAGACATACTCGTCTGCTTGAGGCCCTGCAGCCTGCGATCTCCGTCACTCTGATCAACGCTATTAGTCACGAGAGATTCCAACGACTGGCCGCTGTTGACCCCTTGACCGGTACATACAATCGCCGCTTTGGTATGGGACGCCTCGGTGAGGAGTTTTCCAGAACCGTTCGGGATAAGGCACCACTAGGACTCATCGCATTCGATATCGACTTCTTCAAAAAGGTCAACGACACCCATGGTCACCTCTTCGGCGATCGAGTGTTAAAGGCCGTGTCGGATGCGGTTCGAAAGAACCTTCGAGAAGGCGACGTGCTTGTAAGAGTAGGTGGGGAGGAGTTCTTAATTATTGCTCCAGGAGCCGGGGACGGCGACGTTGAGGCGTTGGCGGAACGTATTCGCATGAACGTTGAGACGCAAAAGATACGATACGGTGACACAGAGATTAACGTCACGATCTCTTTGGGAGGGCTCTCTTTTGGTGGTTATGGTGCAGATACCCCAGAGGAGTTACTCGAAAGTGTTGATAGGGCTCTTTACCTCTCAAAGGAGACGGGAAGGAACAAGCTGTCGATGGTGCACGCGCCAAAGAGCTCTTTCGCATAACGCAGGGATAATTCGGGTAGTTGGGCTTACAAAGATGAAGTGGGAGATGGCTAACGCAATGGACTTATGGGTCCTTGCTAGAAGTCGCCGGCCCTAAGAAGACTCTATGTCTTGGCGTTGAGGTGACAGAGGTGTAACTTCTCTGTGGTACTGTCAATGCGATGAAGGCTCTAACACGTTTTATCTTTGGAGTTTTGTATCAAAACTTTACTGCGTCTTTGGTCGCAGCTCTCTTACTCTCCAGCTGTGGCGCCCCTGCAGCGAGAGCTGGGGTGCCAAAGACCAATGTCAAAGAGACGGCGGTGAAGACCACCGTCACCACCACTTCAACTGAGGTTCCTGCTCAAACTACCAAAGCACCTAGCCAGACAGTGCAGTCTTCGCAAGTTTCTGGCTCTCCTGGTTCGTCGATGACGTTTCTCTCTGAACCCAAAGACGGAGAGTCGCCCTGGCTCAACGCCATATCGTCAGCGACCTCTCAGATTGACGCAAACTACTATTTGTTGACTGACTCTTCAGTTGAATCGGCACTTATCTCTGCAGCGAGCCGAGGAGTGACAGTAGATGTGATCATAGACGGTAACCCCTTTGGAGAGAGCTATGCATCTGCTCAGACGCTCAATATCTTTAACGGCACCAAGGTGCACATAAAGGTGGCACCCTCTAGATTTGAGGGTACGTACTCGTACGATCACGCAAAGTACCTCCTGGTCGATCCTTTGCAAAGAGACGCCGTAGCTATCTTTGGATCGGCTAACGCTACGGCCAGCGCCTTCGATGGAAACAACATAGAAGACGATCTTGAGACCTCTGATCCACAGATAGTGTCGGCTCTTTACGACGTGTTTCGTGCAGACTGGAGCGGAGTAAGCGCTGGTCCTCAGGCGCGTACTTACCTAGTGCTTTCTCCTGGTTCAGCGACTCAGCTTATCTCGTTGATTCAAGGAGGCGGTCCAATTGAGATCATGACAGAGGAGCTTGGGTACACGCCATCGATATATCAAGCTATCGAAGGGATGGGACCGCAGGTGAGGATGCTTGTACCTTCGACGCTTAGTCCCGGTGAGACAAGCTATGTGTCCCAGTTGATGAGTTACGGCGTTCAAATTAGAGAGATTAGCACACCTTATCTGCATGCAAAGCTAATAGTCGCTGGTTCTAGGACCTTTATTGGCTCCCAAAACTTCTCGGAACCCTCCCTTTACAACAACCGTGAGGTCGGGGTAATAACCTCCAATCCAACGGTCTACACCTCTGCTCTTGCACTCTTCAACTTCTACTGGTCACAGGCTCAAACTCCAGCTGGTGCGACAACGACTCAGTCTCTACCCACCTCATCTGGGACTTCCTCGCCGCCTTCGACCCCGTCGACTACGGTGGTGAGTCAAACTTCGAGCTATCCCTACATCCCTTACGGGGACAGCCAAGCTCAAGTGATAGATCTTTGGGGAGAACCGAGTTCCACCGGTACGACTACCTACGATGGATACCCCGAGACCGCCTGGTACTACCCCGGTGGTACGGTGTACTTTGGGAGTGCCGGCACGGTTGTCTACGTCCAGCGATCTCAGTAGCAAAGATCTAGGCCGCCTTGGTAGCACTGTGCCTCTAACAAAATGTGCTGTAGAGTCTCTATAGTGTCTTGAGTCAAAACGGACGAAAGAAAGTGTCAGATGGGTGTCTTTAGCGAACTTCAAGAACGTGGCGTAATCTATCAGGTGAGTTCTCCAGAGTTGGAGAGAGCGTTAGACGACGAGAAACTATCTATCTATGTGGGCTTTGATCCGACAGCTGATTCGTTGACGGTGGGGAATCTGCTCCAGATCGTCACCATGAGGCGGCTACAGCTGTATGGACATCGACCAGTCTTTGTTGCTGGCGGCGCAACCGGAATGATTGGAGATCCCTCTGGCCGCTCTTCAGAGCGAAACCTTCTAAGTGAAGATGTTATCTCCTACAACTTGGCTTGCGTATCTTCTCAGCTCTCTAGATACCTCGACTTTGAGTCCTCAGATAGTAGCGCCTTGTTGGTCAACAACTCCACTTGGTTTAAAGATATGGGACTGCTTGAGTTTCTAAGGGACGTCGGCAAGTCCTTTAGTGTGTCGACTATGTTGCAGAGGGACTCCGTTCGCAGTCGTCTAGGTGATCAACAGAGCCTGTCTTTTACCGAGTTCTCCTACATGTTGCTTCAAGCGTACGACTTCTATCAGCTGTCTCTACCGCCTTATGAAGTCAGGGTTCAGTTTGGAGGTTCGGATCAATGGGGTAACATCGTGGCGGGAGTCGACTATGTGCGACGAGTATCGGGCAAGACGGTCTTTGGCGCTACGACTCCTTTGGTCACAAAGTCCGATGGAACCAAGTTCGGTAAGTCTGCGGGCAACGCCGTCTGGCTTGACCCGAAAAAGACTACCCCCTATGAGCTCTATCAGTTCTTTATCCGTTCAGAAGACGAGATGGTGGGAACCTATCTGCGTTACTTTACCTTGTTGTCTTTGGAGGAGATTAGAGAGCTCGAGGAAGAGTTGAAGACCCATCCAGAGCGACGGAGCGCCCATGGTGCGTTAGCTTTTGAGGTAACGGCTTTTGTACACGGAAGGGAAGAAGCTATAAAGGCTCAAAGAGCATCCACGTTGTTGTACCAGGGTAGACTAGACGAGGCTCCTAAGGATATATTGATGCTCGCTCTTACCGAAGCGCCAAAGATCGAGATAGCAAAGGAGACTCTTGCGATCGATCCGGTTGACCTTTTATCTAAGACTCCGCTTGTGTCGTCCAAAAGTGAGGCCGCCCGCACGGTTCGACAAGGTGGATTCTATGTCAACGACCGAAAACGATCAGAGGGAGAGGCTGTCACAGATGCGGATCTAATCCACGATGAATTGATAGTTCTAAGGCGTGGCAAGAAGGACTACTGTTTGGTGCGGGTGATCTAAGACGCTTAGCCGCAGAGACATTGGCAGAGATGTCCGGGCAGAGTTTCCAATGACCACTTACTTGGAGTTTCGTCGATGTTGTAGAGGCTAAGTCGTTGGATCGTCGATTAGGGACGAAGCCCACTACCGCCGGTGATCCAAAGGTACTATCTCCAAGGCGTCGCCAGCATCGACTGCAACTCCGTAGCGTCCAGTTACGATATTTACAAGGTCACGACCCACAAGTTCGTACCTCCAACCGCTTTTTAGACGAGACTCTTCGTTCTTAGAGATCAGGTCTTGAAGGTCGTCCTTTGAGCTTACTATTGTGGAGTCGATCTGCTCCCTTTGAGCAACTGCGGCTACCCAAGCCTGGCAGAGCTGAAGGAGAGGGGTAAGATGTCTTGGGTAGTTGTTTCCCTCGTAGTAGGGAGACTCGGTCGGTTTCGAAGAGGCAAGCCCCTCTTTGATCGCCTCCATGATCTCGTTCTGAGTCTTTTGACTAAGCTTTCCAGCGTCAACACCACGTAGGTTGAGAAGAACCTCCATTGAACGCGGCTTGGCGTGGGATATAGTGGCTATCGCAAGATCTGACAGGATGTAGCGGCAAGGTATGTCGTTCTCACGAGCAGTTGTCTCTCGCCACGCAGCTAGCGAACGAGCCACTCGCTTTGACTGTTCGTCTAGCCCCTTACACTCTTTGATCTTCAACCAAGCGGCATCAGGTTCGACGCTCTTGCCCATTCGATCTAAAGTGCGCGCAAGTTCTTCCTCTACCCAAGGTACCCTGCCTAACCTGCGAAGTGAAGCGTCGATTGCGTCTTTTAAAGAATGGAGAAAGACCACATCTTCACACGCGTAGTCAACCTGACTCTTTGTAAGCGGTCTTGCGGTCCAGTCGGAGAATCTGGCGGCCTTTTGAAGCTTTATCCCAAGGAACCTCTCTAACAAAGTTCCCAGTCCCGCCCGAGCGGTTCCAAGAAATCCAGCGGATATCTGTGTGTCGTAAAGACGTCTTGGAATGGTTCCTACGCTACGTTCCAAGATGGCGAGGTCCTGATCAAAGGCGTGGAAAATAAACTCTATATCACCTTCAAAAAGTGTCGATAAAGCCCGTAGGCGCACTCGGAAAGGGTCTATTAGCACTACCTCTCCGTTTGAACGCGCAAGCTGGACTAAAGCAAGACGTGGATAGTAGGTCTTTTCCCTGTGAAACTCCGTGTCTATCGCTATGGAGTCGTCTTGGGAGATTACAGAGACGAGGCGCTCCAAAGCCTCGTCCGTGTCGATCCAGTAAGCTTTGGTGCTACGCCCATCGATCGTGGAACCTATGTTATATGTGTATCTGTCGATTTCTATAGGTGTTATTTTAGGCACTACCCAACCCTTTGGCGCTATGCTTGCGTCTTGGGGTCCGAGGCCTACAGGAGGCTTATGTGTCGTTGTGTGTTTTGTAGGATCGTCTCAAAGGAGCTCGAAGCATATCTCGTCTATGAAGACAGCTCGACGTTGGCGTTCCTGGACCATAGTCCAGTCGCCAAAGGGCACGTCCTGGTCGTCCCCAGACGCCACGTAGAACTTATATACAACCTCGAAAAGCAAGAGGTTCAAGGCTACTTTGAAGTCGTGAGACGGGCAGCAGCGGCTGTGAAGGAGGCTTGCTTGAGTCAAGGTGTGTTGCTGCTAAATAACAATGTCGTAGGCCAGTCGGTTCCTCATCTTCACTTTCATGTCGTTCCTAGAGACCGAGGAGACTCGATCGGTTGGAGATCTTGGCATCATGTAACCTACAAAGCGCACGAGGCAAAAGAGTTTGCCTATAGGATCGCTAGCTCTCCTGCTTGGGACGCAGATCGACCCTAATGGTCAAGACTCCGTCTTCGAGGGTAGCTTCGCCGTCTGCGATTATGGAGAAGTCAAAGTAGTCAAGCCTTGCTTGTTCGACAAAGAGTCTCCGTTCCTGTCCTTCAACCGGTGGTATCTGTCGCGCCTTTACCGCTTCTGCTCTGAGCTTGAAACGATCGATCATCTCTTGTGGTTCAAAAACCTCGTCCATAATGAGAAAAACGTTAGTTGGATGCAAGGCGTTATCTGACGCGATCTGGGCATAACTCAAGGTTCAGTTGGGTTGTACGAATAGATATGAAATGCATATCTCCAGCCTGGTCTAGGTGTTCGATTACAGACTAGGCTCTAATATGTTATGTAGTTGTCTAATTATTCGAGGAGCTGCTCGTGAAAAAAGGACGCCACCGCAAATTTGAAGAGGCGAGAAAGGCCAAGCGAGCGTTTATCGAACCGAAGGTTAGATGTGAGGAGTGCGGGGGGGACTCCGAGGAAGGCCACGCCTCGTGGTGTTTGGCGTACCTTGACGATGAAGACGAGGTCTTCACTTCATCTTCATCGCACACAGATGACAGCAACGCTTTAGGGGATTAGGTAGCGAAGGGCACCTGTTTGCTTCGGTATAAACTTTCTCGGTGATAGAATCGCAGGGTCTTTGTGCGATTACTACTAGGGAGAGTTCGCTTTGCTAAAAGGATTTTGTGAGGGCAAGGTCTTTGCTCACATCGAGGGCGAGGGCGAACTATCGGTCGTAATGATGCACGGTTGGGGTAGAAGCTCGCAGGATTTCGCTCCAACCGTGGCGGAGATGATCGGTGAGGCGGGGTCTGAGCGTCTAAAGACCGTGCGTGTGGATCTCCCTGGCTTTGGTTCATCACCGGTACCCGGCTCTGCCCTGTCAACCTCGGAGTATGCGGATCTGATCGCTGAGATGATCGATGAACTCTTTGGGGGACGGGGTGAGGATGAAAAGGTGCTGATCGTGGGACACTCATTTGGTGGAAGAGTAGCGCTCTCGCTAGCAGCTAAAAAGATGCCAGAGAGAGTCGGTCATATGGTTCTGGTGGGAACCCCACTTATAAGAGATGTGAAAAAGGCGCGTGTAAGTCCCTCTGTGAAGGTTGCCAGAAAGCTGCACTCTCTGGGTCTTCTAAGCGATGCAAAGATGGAAAAGATGAGACAGAGATACGGTTCAGAGGACTACCGTAACGCTTCAGGGGTTATGCGAGAGATCCTGGTCCGGTCGGTCAACGAGAGTTATGAGGAACTTTTCCCGATAATAAAGTGTCCCACTACTTTACTCTTTGGAGAAAGAGACGGTGTCACATCCGTGGCGCAGGCTAAGGTAGCTCAAGGTCTCATGCCAGATGCCAAAGTAGTTACCGTTCCTGATGTGGGTCACCTCCTGCCTGTAGAGGCTCCAAAGGTGCTCGCAGAGATAGTATTGGATAAAGCGGCATCGCTTCTTAGGACGGGGCTATGAGCACAGGAGACTACGTACTGGCCGTAGCAATTGTGCTCGGAACTGGAGCTTCGGTGGTCTCAGCGATCAAGTGGCTCCGGGTGGCACAGAGAGAACATTACATCGTCGGATACACCACGAGATTCGCTATTAGATGGTGGTCTTACAAGACAGCTCGAATTAATTCGATCGTCTTTGTGCTTGCGTACCTCTTAGCTGGCTTTGAGAGTCGCAACGATCTACCCCTCTCTCTAAAAGACCTGGTTGTCGGGGTGGTATTAGTTGTGGTGGCAGTGTTCCCGCTCGGGCTCTCGCTCAGAGGCAGAACATCTAAGCTAGCCGTGACTGCGAGGATGAAGAGGCTTATGGTGGCTTTAGCCGCTGTGTATCTACTGGGCGTTGGAGTGTCGCTTGCCCTCGAATTTGAGTATCTCTATCTAGCCCTAGTCCCGTTGTTGATGCCTGTCTTAGTGGAAGTTGCGCTTTGGATTACTAGACCTATCGAGGCGAGAGGTTTATCGAGGTTCGTCTCCAAGGCAGAGGCGAAGCTAAAGCGAACGCAGCCCAAGATCGTGGCGATAAGTGGATCTTTTGGAAAGACAACGACCAAGAACTACATAGCTACGTTGGCTCGAAGCTCTATGTCGGTCGTGGCCTCTCCTGCTTCGTACAACAACAGAGCTGGACTGGCTAGAACGATAAACGAGCACCTAGAAGATTCAGTTGAACTCTTCGTAGCTGAGATGGGTACGTTTTCGCACGGCGAAATAGCGAGTCTTTGCACCTGGATTCCTCCTGACGTAGCGGTTATGTGTGCTCTTGGACCGGTCCATCTGGAGCGATTTGGCTCGGAGGACCAGATCCTAAAGGCGGAACTTGAGGTCACTGACGCCTGTGACGTAGTTATCGTCAATGTCGACTACCCAAAGCTAGCTCTAGCTGCAAACGACCTCGAGCAGGCAGGAAAGAAGGTGTACCGGGTCTCTGAAAAGGACTTCTCAGCATTCGTTAGCGTGAAGAGTGACGATGAAGGCAAGTTGGTGGTCTACCTGGAGCAGCGACGAATCGGTGCGGTCGACGAAGGTGATATCTCTCCTGGTAATCTGGCGTGCGCAGTGGCCGCTGCGCTTGCGGTGGGTGTTCCAGAGAGTGCAGTAGCGGACTCCTTATCGGAGATAAAGGCACCGCCGAACAGACTCAACGCCGTTGTCGCCGGTGAACAGGGAGTGGAGGTGCTCGACGATACGTACAACTCCAACCCTGCGGGGGCTAGGCGAGCTCTTGCGGCTCTAAAGAGAAGAGTGGATACTGGAAAGCGCGGGGTGGTGGTCACCCCTGGAATGATAGAACTAGGTCATAAGCAGTTTATCGAGAACTATAGGTTCGCAAGGGCTATCGCAGAGGTTGCCTCTATCCTTATTATCGTTGGTCGAACTAACCAAGAGGCTCTGAGAAGGGGTGCCAAAGAGGGGGCTTCAGGACCCGACGCCACCCTTACCCAGATCGTGGAGGTCAGAACAAGAGAGGCGGCTGTGGCTTGGGTGCGCGAGCATCTAAGCGATCGTGACGTCGTTTTGTATGAGAACGACTTACCAGATCACTTTCCCTAGACAAGCCTTAGGATAAAGGGCGTGGTTTTCTAGTTATGACGAGGTAGTTCTATGGAGTTGATAGGGGTAGTATTCGGTGGTCGTTCGCCCGAGCACGATATATCCATTCTCACCGGCCTTCAAGCGGTAAGAGCGCTGAGTTCCAAGAAGGTCCCTGTTGTGCCGATCTACTGGAGTAAGCAGGGAGAGTTCTACCTGATCGATTCGCAGGCTGAGGCTAAGGACTTTGCAAATGGTCTGCCGCCAAAGGCGTCACCGATCTATCTAAGGTTAGGGTCCGAGCCTGGGTTTTATCAAGGAGCAAGCGGCCTGTTGTCGAAGTCGAAGAGGGTCGATGTTGATATAGTAGTAAACTGTTGCCACGGTGGTCCAGGGGAAGACGGAACACTTCAAGGTATCTTTGATCAGGCCAACATCTCCTATACCGGACCCACCGCACGAGCAGCTGCGCTTGGAATGGATAAGCTTTCGTTTGGGTCTTTGATGAAAGACCTTGGCGTGCCTGTTCTTCAAAGAGCCAACCTCGACTCTACGACCGAGACCCTGCCTTTCGAGGGACCCTATATCGTAAAGCCTCGTTATGGAGGTTCATCTCTGGGTATAGATGTAGTTGAAGATCTCGCAACGGCGAAAATGAGACTTAGTGCAAACGTCCACCTGCGTTATGGAGCGGTTGTAGAGCCCTACAGAGCGGATCTGTTCGATCTACAGCTAGCGGTTAGGTCGTTTCCTGAGCTGACGTTGTCACCACTTGAAAGACCTATGAAGCGTGGGACTGCCGGAGAGATACTTAGCTACAAGGACAAGTACATAGCTGGCGAGGGTATGGCGACAGCACCCCGAGAGCTCCCGGCGAAAGTCTCTCACGAGGTGGAGAAGAAGGTATCTGAGATAGTTCACAAGGTAGCTTCGGTAATCGGTGTGCGCTCTGTCTTTCGTGTTGACTTCTTAGCCTCTGAAGGCGACGAGCTTTACCTAAACGAGGTAAATACTATCCCTGGGTCTCTGTCACACTATCTGTGGATAGAGCCTAAGCTTAGCTTTGGTGATCAGTTGATGATCTATCTAGAAGAGGCAAAGAGTTCCCCTTCGACCTACTCCACGACCGCCGGAGCGGACGGCACCGTGCTACGGTCGGCCTCATCGGTAGCTTCGAAGTTAGCCTAGGCATCCAACCAGAGCCATTATGAGCGCCGAAGTTGATGGCAGCCGCAGATACCGGGCTTTGCTCAAGCAGACACTTCAAGAAGACGAGGATCTGGTTCAGGTAGTTAGGCTGAAATGGGTTAAGTTGCTGCGCCCGGGTTTGGTTCTTTTAGGGGCATTTTTGATGGCTCTCGTGATAGCCGCTTATCTGCCTTTGTCTCTTGGCTATAGAACAGTTCTTTCTCTAGCTGTCTTGGTCTTAGGATCGGGGTTTTTTGCTTACAACTGGCTGTTTTGGAAAGATGAGTTTATGATCATCACCTCCAAACGGGTGGTACTTGAAAAGGGAGTTTTTACAAGAAGCACTAAAGAGATTCCGTTGAACAAGATCAACAACGTTTCATGTCAACAGAGTCCGTTTGGTCGGATCTTTCACTATGGAAACATAGAGATCGCTTCAGCCAACCTAAGTGGGTCAGAGAAGATCATCTGTGTACCTGAACCCTTGGCCGTGAGATCCACGATTGCGACAGCTTCGACCAAGGAGACACCAAAAGCGGCTGTGGTTCCGACTGTTCAGGCGGATAGCTCTGGTCCGAGGACGGGTGGACTCGTGGACGACCTGGAACGGCTTGCGCTGCTTCTCAAGGAGGGGATGCTCACAGAAAGAGAGTTCCAAGTCGCCAAAGACAGACTTTTGCACATAGACCCAAGCGATCAGGGGTCGATCTCAGCTAACTAAGCCACCTCTTAGCCCACGCCTTAGTGTATCTAAAGATGCGGTGGTAGCTTGAGAGATGTAAAGGTAGGTGAGATTTGGTAGAGTTCGTAGATGTAAAGGGTCTCAGGATAGGGTACGAGACGTTCGGAGACGACCAAGACGAAGCCATGGTGCTTCTTTCGGGTCTTGGGGGCGAGATGAGGGACTGGTCCGACGAGGCTGTGTCACAGCTAGTTGGTGCGGGCTTCTATGTGGTTAGAGTGGACCATAGGGACTCTGGAGTGTCTTCTACTGTAGAGGTGCCCGTCGATATAATCTCTGCATTCTTGGGGAACAAGGCGGCGGCTCCGTACACCCTTATGGATATGGCGGCGGATGTAAAGGCGGTTATCGAACACCTTGAGATCGTGGAGGTTCATATGGTCGGTGCCTCCATGGGTGCTATGGTGGCACAGCAGTTCTGTATCTCTTATCCTGACTCGGCGCTGTCGTTAGCTTCGATTATGTCTACGACAGGTTCGAAGTCGGTCGGTCAGCCTTCCAAGGAGGTGGTTGAGGCCTTACTCAATGGGATAGCTCCGGAGATGGTAAAGGGCAAGGCATCGAAAAATGAGGCTTCTTCTTTGACTCCTTACGTCTTAGGTGTGGAGGCTGACATCGAAGACGTAAGAGACCATCTAAAAGAGGCGACCGCCATCGTACCGAGTATGGATCGTATCTTGAGGCAGCTAGCTGCGATCTTTGTAAGTGGTGACCGAACGCAGGAGCTAAAGAGATTGGCTATTCCGACCGTCGTGATCCACGGAGACAGTGATCCAGTGGTCGACGTCTCAGGTGGCGTAGCAACTCACGAGGCAGTTCGAGGGTCTAAGCTGTTCATCATCCCGGGTATGGGCCATGAGGTGAACGCCGATAATTGGCCGTTGATTAGGGACGAGATTATCAAGAACGCCAAGACGAAAAGGTAAGGGAGTTGCTTCAACTTCATATCTCGACGGTCTCTCACGTCAAGGAAGGTGGCTGTGGATAAGGTTCTGAACGGAGTGACGGTACTTGAGTTTGCTGGAATCGGGCCTTGCCCATTTGCCGCAATGGTGCTTGCCGATATGGGTGCAAGGGTGATAACCGTCGAGAGAGTTGGAACCAGTGCGTCCATGGGGCGTAGTTGGGAGGCTAGGAAGGGTGATCCATTCCTACGAGGCAAGGAGATCATTGAGATCAATCTAAAGAACCCTTTGGCAAATGGTGTAGTAGATGAGTTGATAAGGCGGTCCAACGTCTTGTTGGAGGGTTTTCGCCCTGGTGTCATGGAGAGGCTCGGATACGGTCCGTCTTACGCAATGTCGTTAAATCCGACTTTGGTATATGGTCGAATGACTGGTTATGGGCAGGAAGGGGTGTTTTCTAGTCGAGCCGGCCATGACATCAACTACATCTCGATCTCTGGTGTCCTTTCAACTATCGGGACTAAAGATGGAGCTCCGACTGTACCAGTTAATTACGTAGGTGACTTTGGCGGCGGTGCCATGCTTCTGCTAATTGGAGTGCTTGGGGCTTTGGCCTATGCACAACGAAGTGGGGAGGGGCGGGTGGTGGATGCCTCAATGGTAGAAGGCTCTTCACTTCTTGCAACGATGATTCACGGCTTTAGGGCTAAAGGTTCTTGGCAAGACACAAGGGGCTCTAACCTGCTTGATGGGGGCGCTCCCTTTTATCGAACATATAGGTGCAAAGACGGCGGGTTCGTAAGTGTTGGAGCCTTGGAGCCCCAGTTCTTTGCGGAACTTATTAGTACGCTCGGTCTTGATGATGACGAGATCTTTTCAAGTCAGTACGACAGGTCGCAATGGCCAAAGATGGAAGCAAAACTCGCAGAGGTGTTCAGTCACAAAGACCGCAAGGAGTGGGAGGAGGTCTTCTTCGATAAGGATGCGTGTGTGACTCCCGTGCTGACACTAGACGAGGCTCAGTGTCACCCCCACAACCTCGCAAGGGATTCGTTCGTCTCTGTGGACGGAGTGCCCCAACCTGCTCCTGCCCCGCGATTTTTCGACAATAAATTACAGGAGCAGGTCCAGGATTTGGTTGGAGCATCTCTTAGAACAGCTGAAATTTTGAAGGAGTTAGGCTACTCTAAAGAGCAAGTATCGGAGTTGTACAACTCCCAAGTGGTGGCCTAACACTGTTCCCTTGGGGCGTAATGTTTTTTCTTGGTAACCGCAGATCCGATGCTGTCTTTAGTGACCCCGAGTCGCATGTGCTAGTCTTGGGTCCCCCTCGGTCAGGGAAGACGTCTTCCCTGATTATTCCAAACCTGATCGGTTTTCAAGGACCCGCTGTTGTTACATCGACCAAACCTGACGTCTTGCGGGCTGCTCTGCAAGATCGATCAAGGGTGGGAACTGTATGGTTGTTCGATCCTTCCCGCTCTATCAAGGTTGTTGAGGGGGTCAAGGAGGCTCGATGGTCTCCAGTGGAAGGGTCTGATACCTTGGATCGTGCCGTAAAGGTTGCAGATGTATGTGTTGACGTTGCGTTAGGGGTCGCAACTGGTGCGGATAGGCACTGGTCGGAACGGTCAAAGGCGCTGTTGGCGCCGCTGCTTCTAGCGGCGAGTTACGCACGAGCGCCTATCTCTGACGTGGTGGGGTGGATCGACGTAAGGGCTCTAGAGGAGCCTAAAGCGATACTGAGCGCGCACTCCGCTTATAGGGCTCTGCAGATACTCTCTAGCGTGGAGCAGAGTGAGGAACGTGAACGTTCTGCAATATTCTCTTCTGCATCTGGTGCCTTGGCGATGTATAGGTACGATGGTGCGTTAGATGTTGGAGATGACTTCAACTTCGATCCGAGGGAGTTCGTATCTTCGACGGACACCCTCTTTATCGTCTCGCCCTCTGCGATTCAAAAGGTAGTTGCACCTTTAGTGGTCACGCTAATCGATCGCATAAGAGAAGAAGCGTTCCGTTCAAGCAACGAAGGTAGAACAGACAGGGTTGCCTTGTTCCTAGATGAGATGGCGAACATTGCACCTCTTCCCAATCTGGGTTCGATTCTTTCAGAGGGCGCAAGTCAGAACATGTCTCTTATGGCTTGTCTACAAGACCTTTCCCAAGCCGAAGCCAGATGGCCAAAGCTATCGAAGGGTCTTCTCACTCTCTTTGGAACCACCGTACTTCTTCCAGGAGTGGCCGACGTTGAGACGCTTAGGAACCTCTCGGCGCTGTCAGGTATAAAAGTTAGCAAAGAGTACTCCTTCAGCGACCAGAGGGATCGTCGCAGGAGCGCGCTTTCGCGTTCGATAAGGTTGAAAGAGTCTCCTTTGCTTGAACCTCATCGACTGGCATGGATTGCTCCAGAAAGAGCCATCGTATGTGAGCCAAAGAGAGGTCTTAGAGAGGTGGAGCTAGTTCCCTACTATAAGTCTCGAGCTGCCTTGGAGATCGAACGAAGCAGAACTGAGCGAATGAGGTAAACGCCGTAAACGGTTAGATGATCTAGGTTGCCCTAAACGATCTGCTGCCTGTGAGTCTCGATTTCTTGGTTGTCGTGATTATGGCTACCTCTGGATCTTGTTCGTTTTCCTGTTGGAGCAAATCGGAGTGAGGGCGCTATTTACGGGAGGATTTGGTTGTATCCGGACGCGTTGGACCACCGTCTCCTGTGAAGGCTCTCACCAGGGTTATAGAGACCCTTGGGGTAGGGGTATTCGTAGGCCCTTATGTCCAAGCTCCGAAGAGCGGATGTGCACACGATGCTTGCTGCGTCTGCCCTAGTAACCCACTTAGGGATGTTTTGGGGTCGGATAAGGCATAGATAGACAGCGCCTATATTTGTGACTTCGACTTCGAGCCTTCCCGTCCAAGGACTAGGTAACTCAGGCCTTAGCCAATTCTCGTAGCATTTGGCACTGCTTTTCCGAGGAGCCAGATCGTCAAAGCGCGCGGCCGTTCCATTTGCCTTAGTTGATGGCGACACTATGGGCCGAGGGCACTCTTATATGATATAAAGATCTTCACAAGACCCGACGCCGATTACTCATCGATAGCACAGGCGCCCTAGAGACACCATGACGCCAATGTGTATGTGACGGTTGATCGATGAAGGACCACCCTTTCCCAAAGAACGCTAATCTACGCACCGTCGCCCCTAAAGATAAGCATGGGTGATAGAGCTGATCGAAAAGTACTGGTGAATAGTGATAGGAGGAGTGTGACTTTAGGTAAAGGGAGGTAACTAGGTAGTTCGGCATGGCCGTTTCGAAGCGGTGCTAGGGGAGCATCAGTAGATGCCAAATAGGAGTTTTTAGTGTTGATCCTAGCGTGCACTTAGGGGGAAGCGGAGCAGTGTTAACTTAGCAACTGTGCCCATAGCTCGTCAGTACGATAAAGTAGGGCAACGAGGCCTAAAGCCAGAGCATCAGTTCGATACTATCTTTGGAGAGTGGGAGTTCTTACAAGAAGCCCAAGGAAGCGGTTTCAACTCCGTTGTGTATAGTCAACCTCTGTAGCGGTATTTCGTTGGTGGTTGTTTCTATCTCATCGGTCATCGCTGGACAGATAGAGCAGGAGGTGAAATGGGCTGTAACAGGTGGAGATGTATCGCATGGTGTCATGCGATACAGTTAGGCCCTGCATCACTCTAAAGTGCAACCTCGAATGAGTCGATAACGATTCATTATCGACTACATCAGTGGAGGGTTTACGATCGGGCGCTGAGAGGCAGTTCTTGGGAGGAGAGAATTCTAGATGCGCCGATTGGAGTTACGGTGGTAGTTTGCTTTAGATAACGGTCAACTTAACCGTTGGGTAAGATAGGAGTTAAGAGGCGCCGATGGAACGTAAATCTGACGGGATCAGAACTCGTCTTATCCCACGATCCTTGCGATCTCAAATACCTAGTGCTTATAGTCTCAACGGTAGATCTCACTTTAGTGGGTTGATAAAAAAGACTCTCTGGCGAGGCCTGTTGGTTTCCCTTGCAACGTTATCTTCGATTATGTATGTAGCGGCCCGACCGGAGGTCGTGAGACCTCCGGTCGCAAGGGTTGCGTCGTCGTTAGCGGCGGCTTCCTACTCTCCTGGGTATGAGGAGGTAGCGTCCGATGGAGGGATCTTTACCTTTGGAGATGCAGGGTTCTATGGATCTATGGGAGGACACCCTCT
>NZ_FQUL01000001.1:0-47396 GCF_900128965.1 Ferrithrix thermotolerans DSM 19514 | reverse complement strand
AAGGGGTACTGGGAGGTAGCGTCCGATGGAGGGATCTTCACCTTTGGAGATGCAGGGTTCTATGGATCTATGGGAGGACACCCTCTGAACCAGCCAATCGTTGCAATGGCGACAGCTCCTTTTACGATGGAGCCGCTTCAGATAACCACCTCTTCGCTCCCAGACGTTCTGATAGGTGTCTCCTACAGTGAGCAGCTCAGCTCGGCTGGCGGAGTGGCGCCTTACACCTGGAGTGCAACTGGGTTACCCTCTGGGATGATGCTTTCAAGCGGAGGTGATCTGGAGGGTGTCACAAACAACTACGGAAACTACTATGTGACCGTAACGGTCACCGACGCAGTTGGATCTTCGGTATCCTCGTCATTTCCATTGGTAGTGGCTATGGTAAGTAGTAATTGGTCTGGCTACGTGACTCAAGGTGGACCATTTACTGGGGTTTCTGGTGTGTTTAACGTGGCTTCGCTGCTTTCGTCAGAACCTCCATCTTGTCAGAACTACGTCTTGGGAACAAACCAATCTGAGTGTGCCGTATCGGAGTGGATCGGAATCGATGGATTTGGTAACGGGTCAAACTCCATAATCCAGGCCGGTATAGTAGCCGCTCCGATCGTCGGCACGAACTACTACTCTTTGGGCGCGTGGTACGAGACCTATCCGCAGCCTTCCCAGAACATATCACAGCTATCCGTATCCCCAGGCGATACTATCAACGCCTCCATCGAAGATCTGGGAGGTGGATCCTGGTCGATCTCTTTGGACGATATAACCACAGGTCAAAGTTACGCTACTACGGTGTCTTATACTGGCGATCTTGCCTCGGCAGAGTGGATAGTCGAAGCACCGACAATCGAGACAGGATCGGGCTCATTTCTTACGATCCTTTCTCCGTTTTCACAGGTTGGATTCTCCACTGGAGAGAACCCGGCGACACCTAACTCATCGTTTGTTCCTCTTGCAATGGTACAAAATAATGTTGAGGTGGCTTATCCTGGAGCCTTATCAGCATCTGGTTCTTTCACCATGACCTATGGACAGTAGGTACTTGGGGTAAGGAACCAGCTCTTAAAGTGACTGGCTTGTGGTCTATTTAGGCTGCATCGTCCATCGCTGGTTTAGGTCCGAGGAGCCCACCTGCGATTTCCTTGACGCTCTTTGTCAGATGAGTGTCGAAGCGTTTGGGGAACAAGTCAATTGAAACCAATGGGTATCGGCGTCTACGTAGATATGTTCCTCCTAAGTAGTGTTCTACGGTCCAGAAAAGGTACCGGCTGGATGAATGAAGCTACCTCTAGAGCCTCTCTACAGCCTTTTCAACACTACTTAACCATAAAATCAAAGACCTTCGAGAGTCTTTCAGGTGGGCAGAGCTCGATCGATCCGGTCATCCGACGATATAGCTAAAAGAGGTGGTAGGTTCAAGACGCCGAGTCAGTGAAGTTGATCTAGGTTACCTATGGGGCAAGTGAGAGTACGGGTTACTCCATCGATGACCTGTATAGACTCGACAACCTCTCGACCAATCTCCTCGACTGAAGGGGCTTCCAAAAGGGCGATAATGTCGTAGGGACCGGTGACAGAGTCAGCTCTTGTTACAGTGGCTATCTCCTTCACTTTTCGTAATATGTCTGTGACTCGTCCGAGGTCAGTCTGGATAAGAACGTAGGCCTGCAAGACTCTCCGATCCTTGGTCAATAACGTGCGCAGGACGACTCAATCCTGCTAGGTGACTATCCTAAATGGAACCACCTATAGATGAAGACGTTGGGTGATGGTATTTGACAATTAATGATTCCATCCAAAGCGGTCGTCTAATGTGAATCTTAGATTTTCGACGAGTCGAGTAGTCGGAGGGCAAAGTTCTGTCTGTGCAAGAAGAAGAGTCGAGCTACCTGTGGCTCGAGGAGATCCTCTGGGGCCTCAGGGGCGGTGGGGACGTCTCAGAGTTGATGGCTCGGGTCCTTTGTCCAAAACCCGGAAGGCTGACAATGCCCGACTCCGATCGAAAAAGAGTACTTGAAGCTCACGAGACTGCGATGAGAAGAGGCGAGAAGACCTACGTCGATCCCTTGTCCTCCTTTCATGTATTTACTGCGGTTGCCCACCTTGAAAGGGGCACCTGTTGCTCAAATGGATGTCGCCACTGCCCATATGAAGAGGAAGTGAGTCCGTAAGGACTTAGAAGACAGATCCGGCTGTGATGCGAGTATGACCATTCAACTCTTGTTGTAAAAGTGGTTCGTGAATTGAAGATCTAGGGGATGGAGAGAGTGGTTTGGAGTCCGTCGGTGTGGCGCTTGAGTTCCATGGTGGCATGACCCCGATCGGGCCGCGCTGGAAGGATATGTCAGATTTAATACATGAGTTGTTGGGAAGAGTCCACGTCCACTCGTCGACTGCCTTGGGTGTGTCGCGTCTCTAGGGGACGTGGTACCTTCGCTCCGGTGAAAAGAGAACAGCTTATGACGTGGGTGGAGGTCCTAGTGGATGTGCCAAGCCCCCAGTTCAGTTTCGTGCTCAGTTGAGGGACACGGATGGCACTCGACCTCTAGGGTTGCATGGGTAATGTCGTGTTGATCCCTGAGAAGCTCTTTGAGCTCAAACACTACGAGTTCAGCCTGGTGTAGGGAGCTAATGTTTTCAAGCACCACGTGAGCTGAGACTGCTCGCTCCAGAGATGAAAGATTCCAGGTGTGTAGGTGATGTACGGAAGAGACATAAGGGTTAGCGAGCAGTGTCTCACTCATCTCCTCTGAGATTGAGTTCTCGGGGGATGCTTCCAGCAAGATGTTTAGGGTGCGAGTTATGAGTTTCCAGGTAGAGACTAAAACATAGAGAGAGACGACGACCGAGCCGATAGGGTCAAAGATAGAGAGGTGAGTTAGCGAGACCACAACGCCAGTCACAACAGCCACCATCCAAGAGATCGAGTCGGCGAGCAAGTGGAGGGCAGTTGACTTGACACTCATCGGGGTGTCTGGTCTATGGGAGAGGAGGTACAGTGACAGCAAGTTAACTCCAAGTCCAGCGAGTCCTGTCACTGAGACGATCTCACCGTTTGGATGAAGGTCGGAGAACATCGCTATCACCGATGACGCCAGAACCGCTAGCGTTATTATACCGAGAAGAACCGAGTTCGTTAGAGCGGCGAGTACCTCAGCCCTTACCAGCCCAAAGCTGTGCCTCTTGGTAGGAGGCCGGACTGAGAGCTTTAGCGCCACTATTGTGATGGCGATCCCTGCGGTGTCAACCAGCTGATGAACAGCCGATGCCGCAATGACAAAGGAGTGTGCAAAGTATGCCGCGAAAAATAAGCCCACAACTAGGGCTATGTTGAGTCCGAGTGCGTAGTTTAAAAGTTTTTTCCCCAAGAAACCATCTCCGAATCCCACGTTCCACTTTATTGCGTGTATTAGTCAGTTAATCGCACGATCGTTCAACTTTGCTACAACGTCCAGAGCGTCTTGGCTAAATGGACGTTCTTGAGAAGCTAAAGTCAAATAAGGTATAAGCACTAATAGGCCTACCGCGTAGACCATATCTAGAGCGGATGACGGGACTCGAACCCGCGACCCTCACCTTGGCAAGGTGATGCTCTACCAACTGAGCCACATCCGCGAAGTATTTTTAACCTAGTCGCTCTGAGAGTTGACTTCGTCTAGAAAATTCAACAGAACCTCTTGAAAAATCTCCCCTATCTTCTCCGGAGCTCTAACAAGGTCAGGACATGATGTCACGCCGAAGCTAGTCATATCCATGTAGGACAAAAAGGTAATGTTGAGCGGAGCTCCCTCGGCCAGTGGGCCAAAGGGAACGACACTGTCGACGAGATGGCCCCGTAGGTACAGCTCGTCTGTCATACCTGTTACATTCGATACGATCATGTTGAAGACCGGATCTAGACGATCAAAGATCTTTAACTCACCTATGAGGCGAACTAGGGGAGAGATAGCGGGCGAGGCTACCGAAGAGGCAAATGACTCGAGTATCTTCGGACCAAACTTAGAGTGCAGACGCTTAGCTCGCCACGCCTGCTCTTTCACAGCAGACAGAGTTTCAATCCCTGACCTCTTCCCATATGGAAGAGCAATCAGCTGTCCCGCAACTTGGTTGTGACTTGGGCTGTGGTCGAGTTTTCGCGTCGATATGGGCATGAGGACTATCGGAGAAGACTCCAGGGTGTAGTTGTAAACGGTATCGAGGTAACGTTCGATGGTTAACGCTACTACGGTTAGGACCACGTCATTTAAGGTAGAGCGTGTACGGCGCGCGACTTTGCGAAGTTTTGATGTCTCAACTGCGAAGGACTCAGCGGATCGGGTAGTTCTCAAAGCTCCCGAGAACGGCAGCTTCGGAGCTCCAAAGTTAAGGACCTCTGGCAAGGCACCCCGTTGCCCGTCTGCTACGGCTGAGATCAGCTGTGAGAGGGTCTCCTGGAAGGTGGCGGCTGACTCGAGCCGACTGACCGCTTCTTGGGGTAGATCCAGGAGAGCTGACAGCAGACTAGGTCTCTGGGTTGGGGCAAACTTTACAGACGGCTCTTCTTCAGAAACGAAGTCATCGAGACCATCTTCGATACCTGGAGGATCCACTATAGACCCAAGGAGGCGAAGTCCCCCAGCGCCATCTGACAGGGCGTGATGGATCTTTGTCAGGATCAAGATCTCCGACCCTAGATCAACCACGTGGATCTGCCAGGGTGGTCTGTCTTTTGGGAGCGGGTCTGCCAGAAGCTCTCCCAGCAGCCGTTTTACCGTAACCGAAAGCTCGTCGGCAGCCAAAGCGGTCTTTTCTTCCACTAGATCGTGAAGGTATATGTGGCTAGAGAAATCAAGCTGTTCCACTACCACCCAGTACGGAAGAGAAAGAGGTATTGGAGAAGGTGCAACACTTAGGTGTAGTACGTCGCTGCTTTTTGCAAAGTACCGTAACCGATCGATTACACCCTTTGCGTCTAGATCATCCCTTGGGTAAGAAACTAGCTTGATAAGCGCGGAGATGTGAAGAGGTTGTTCCTTGGAGTCCAAATACCATATTGCTGCGTCGAGACCTGAGAGTTGTTTCATGTGTATCGCCTCATCTACTGATCCAAGAGCACTAGGCCTCTTGGGGCATTATCGTTTCATAATCCACTGTGTCCAAACCCACCTGTGCCTCTTTCGCTTGACGTGAGATATTCGGATGTCACGAACTCGATATCAGGATAAGACAGAAACAAAATCTGGGCCACTCGGTCGCCCTCGCTAATCAAAAAATGGTTCTGCGTATCAGAGTTGTACAAGATGACTTTGATCTCACCTCTGTAACCAGAGTCAATCAGTCCCGGAGAGTTCATCAATGTGATTCCATGTTTTAAAGCAAGTCCGCTGCGTGGTAGTACTAGGGCACAGAGTCCCTGTGGCATAGACAGCCTAATGCCCGTTGAGATTAACGTTCTAGAACACGGCGCAAGCTCCACCGAAACATTTGATCGTAAGTCAAAGCCAGCGTCTCCATCTATTGCACGAGTGGGAAGAGGAACGCCTTCGGCGAGCTGAATCTCGACCTTCATCTTCTATCAGACGCTTCAAGCGCTTTGCTCACGCTCTTAGAGGAGAGATCGTAGATCTTCATCAACGCCTCCGCAAGAGCGTCCTGGCGCCCTTTGTTCCTGAGGTATTTGATCTTTCGTGCTGCCCCCCAGATCGTACAGAGGACCATAGCCTCTACGACGATCCGAATCGACATCTTTGATCCACCAGCTACACGGTCGTGAAAAACGATCGGTATCTCTACTATCTTGCCGCCGTTGCGATGGACCTCATACGCCATCTCTACCTGAAACCCATAACCGTCCGCCTTGATCTCGGGGATGGCAATTTTCTCTAACGCCTCTCTTCGATAGGCCCTAAACCCAGCGGTCGAGTCCCGTACAGGGATTCCCAGTGTAAAAGCGGCGTAGACGTTGCCACCACGAGAGACAAGCAACCTAAAAGGTGAAAGCCCAGGAGCCGCTCCCCCTGGGACATAACGAGAGCCAATAGCTAGATCTGCTCCTTGATCGAGTGCCTCCATTAGCTTTGGCAGATATTTAGGATCGTGTGAGAGATCAGCGTCTATCTCAACCACCGAAGTCGCTCCTGCCTTTAGTGAGTAGCGGAAACCATCCCTATAAGCGCTGCCAAGTCCCGACTTTGAAGGACGCTCCATAACCTCTACCTTGAACCCCTTTGTGGCGAGTTTTCTCGCAAGATCTGCAGTGCCGTCAGGTGATGAGTCGTCCACGACCAAGATATTTGCCTGGGGTAGTGACTCGAGGATCTTACTGATAACTGATTCGAGATTCTCCGCCTCGTTGTATGTCGGAATGACGACGTATGGACTTTCAGAGGGTGTTCTCGACTCGGTCACCTGCTTCTAACCTCCGTGATATATGAGGGAGTTATAACCATCTAGCATAGGAGCATGATGATATGGATGGACCTAGAAATGACTGGGCTTGACCCTAAACGGCATGTCATTGTGGAGATCGCCACCCTAATAACCGACTTTGAACTCAACGTGGTAGCAGAAGGTCCGGATCTAGTCATCTCCGCCACGGCCGAGCAGTTAGCCGAGATGGATGAGGTCGTAACGGCCATGCACAGAAGGTCGGGACTACTATCTGAGATAGCTTTTTCAAACACGGATCTTCAAGAAGCACAAGAAGCCACTCTTGACTTCATCAAAGGCCACATAAAAGAGCCTAGATCGGCGCCGCTTTGCGGAAACTCAATAGGAACAGATCGACGGTTTCTTGAGGAGTACATGCCAAAGGTGGAGGAGTACCTGCACTATAGAAACATAGATGTCTCTTCCATCAAGGAGCTTGCTAAGCGATGGTATCCAGGAATAATGAAACATGCTCCGACAAAGCAGATGGGACACAGAGCTCTCGATGACATTAGAGAAAGTATCGCAGAGTTGGAGTTTTACAGGTCCTCGATCTTTAGGGACACGCCTGTGTACAGCGACGAAAGTGAACCTTCTTTGGAAGGCTAGTTCGAAGAAAAAAGTCTGTCCCTTCCCACTCAACCTGTACCAATGTTACGTTCTGCATAGGATAGGGCCTCGGTCTCTATAGCTTTGTATATGCGCTCGAGCCTGGCCCTGTTGTATCTTTGTGCGACTAAGCAGGGGACGTTGGCCAATACTGCGTAGGCGACGACCACCTCGTGGAAGAAACCGAACCAGACAAAGGTCGGAACTAACTCAAGGAGGATTAAGTAGCGATGAACAAACTCGGCTCTTTTCGTCTCGAGATAAAAACGCAACTTTGCGTCCGTTACTCCTAACGCCAGGGATCGTTTAGATACTCCACCTTCAAAGATGTCACCGGCCTCGGGGAGATACCTCTTCCATCGACGCACCTTCAGGTATCTCTCGTAAAACGTTCCTCCTCTTTCAAAGGAGAAGATTCGGTAACTACCATATCTCCTTGCCAGGCTGACAAGAGGCAGTTTTGCACCTACGTAACCGACTGAGGCGGAGATCACAACCCAGTAAAGAACAGTTAGTGCCATAGCCACAACTGCGTTATGCCAGCTAATCACGGCGTTGTTCCCCTTTGTTGCCCCCAATGACGATGGATCTACCCTTCCACGTAACCGATCTCAAGACGTAGAGCTTGACTAAAGAGGCAGCGAACAGATACACGAAGAAAGAAAGGGCGATCGGGGCAAGAACGTACCAAATGGGGGAGTATCGACCAATCTTTTTGCCCAAGAAGCGAGTCTCTAGTATGTACAGCACCAAAGTTGCTGTGCTGAGTAAGAGACTACCGGGTTCCCCATTAAAGAGATCGAAAATAACGTGCAGGAAAGACCCTAGAAACGCCGTTATCCAAAGCGCAGTTAGAGATACCGCATCGGCCGATGCACCCGCTGATCCAGCGCCGAGATTTTTTGTAAAGCCTTCTACGAGTTGTCTTAAGCCCTTGGGGTACATGCGAAAGCTGACCCCTTTTGAACCGCTGTACAGAGAGACTCGATAGCCCGACTTCGTAAAAGATCGTGCGAGGGCTGCATCGTCGAGGATCTCGTGACATATGCCTTGGTGGCCTCCTACCTCTTGGTACTTATGGTTCATGGCCGCAAGACATGGTCCAAAAGCTACCTTTGAGCTGTGTCGTTTGTTCCACAGAGAAAAGGCACCCGAGCCCATGAGCGCTACCATGTTCGGGAACAAAGAAAGAGACTCCCATATACTGCCACATCGATGAAACGGTTGAATCGATACAAGATCGCTACCGCCTAACACAAGGTATTTCCCGAGATTCTCAATTAGATGACTATCTAGTAAGGTCACATCAGCGTCGAGAAAGACGACGACGTCGCCTTGGATGAAGGGCTGATAGTTGGCTAATGCACGCGCCTTTGGGTTATCTCCTGGCAAGAGAAGGTCAGATTGGAATACCTCCGCGCCGTAACTTCTTGCCACTTGTGCCGTAGAGTCTGACGAGTGGTCATCGATGACGGTGACTCGTATTGAGCAGTTGGTGGTTTTTTGCTGAGACAAAGAGTGGAGGAGGACACCTATTGACTCCTCCTCGTCTCTGGCCGGTACTACAACCTCGATACTTAGATAAGGACTAGAGGGTTTAGAGTTGCTCTCATAGGCTTTCTCATCCACCAAACGCACTGGCGCACTGACTCCCTCGTCTATAGCGAGCGGCTCTTTGACCCGGTATAAGAGGAGGAGAGCTAAGGGGGCAACGAGGAGGTACAAAGAGTAAGAGATCGACATAGTGTTCTACTAACACTTTACAGCCACTGCTTTGGTGAGAAACAGGTACGCTCTACGAGACGCTCTGTCGGCTGTGGACTTTGTTGTAAGTAGTAGAGTTGCTGAAACTAGAGTGTGAGTTCTCGAAAGATTGAGAAAGACTCGTACTTGTCTTTTCCGACCGGCGTCACTGAGAAGGTGCCTACTCCAGCCTCTTTAAACGCAGCGACGCGCTCTTCGATGTAGCCCCTTGGACCAACAAAGTTCGACAGCCTAAGTAGCTCGGAAGGTACCGCCTTGGCGGCTTCGTCCTTCTTTCCAGCTAGGTATAGTTCTTGAATCTCTTCCGCCTCTCTTTCAAACCCGTACCTCTTGGCGAGGTCGTTATAGAAGTTCTTGCCTTTTGCGCCCATACCTCCTACATACAGTGCAACCTGGGGTCTCGCCAGGTCTAGCAGGTGTTCAACGTCGTCCCCGATGGCTAAAAGACCGCCGGCGACGATGTCAAATGCCCCTAGTTCGTCGCTTCTGCGGCTTAGACCTTTGTCTATGGCCTGTTTCCATACCCTATCTTTGTACTCTGGGACGAAGAATATCGGTAGCCATCCCTCTGCTATCTCTGCAGCCATCTCGACGTTCTTAGGCCCTATCGCTGCTATGTAGATAGGTATGGTGCTGCGCAGAGGATGGTTGATTAGCTTCAACGGCTTACCCAGTCCCGTTCCCTTCTCGGGAGGTAGTGGTATCTCATACAGCCCATGGTGCACAAGTGGTTCTCGACGCCAGACAGACCTGCAGATCTCCACGACCTCCCTCGTTCTTGCTAAAGGCTTATCGTATGGCACCCCGTGCCAACCTTCAATCACCTGTGGACCCGATGACCCCAGTCCTAAGATCATTCTTCCCCCAGATAGCTCGTCTACAGCTGCCGCTGTCATAGCGATTAGGGCAGGAGTTCTGCTATAGATCGGAAGTATTCCTGAGCCTATCTTTATTGTCTTTGTTACGGCAGCAAGAAACCCCATAGCGCTCGGAGCGTCAAAGGAGTAGGCTTCGGGGATCCAGACAACGTCTAATCCTCTAGCTTCGTACTCAAGGACATCTTTTATTACGTCTGACTTGTTTCCTGCGTAGTTGAGCTGCATGCTAATCTGGGCCACGTGATGCTCCTAATCGACTAAAGATCGGTAGACCCGCTTAGCTTACCAAGGCCAAAGGGCTACTTCAAAGCATCTTGTAGAGGTGGTTCATAGATAGAAGCTGCTGATGTGCAGGCGAGGCCGATTTGCGTGCGGATAGTTGACGACTAAGCTGAATTTGTTGTAGTAGTCGTATTGGCAGGTTCGAGGAATTGCAAGAGCGATTTACCGGTAGAGGTCTAAGGGCGGACAGCCTTCCAAAGGTAAGCCTGATCTTGGCTCTCTTGGCGTTCACTCTTGGATGGATACCGACCTATGGCGTCCCTCTCGGAATATTTCTTGGAGGTGCCTCTGTCGTGTTTTCCTCTATCGGGCTCACCTACGACCCCAGCTCTTCCGAAAGGCGGTTCCTTGTAGTAGCTCTCGTCTTAGGAGTGGTGTCGGTGATGCTGAAGTTCATACCTGGCCTCAACGTTTTATAGCGCTCCTGTAGCTGCCTAGACTTCATCTTCCGTAGAGGGTAACTTATATCTATGGGGGATTCGAAAACAGTCTTAAGCCAACTTATAGGTCTCGGTGGACCATTTGAAGTCGAAACGGTCAACATAAGAGGAGTGGAGACAAAGTCCTGGAAGACGGCGCCGAAGAATTTGAATGAAGTCTTTCGCTCCACCAAGGCGCATAGGGACCGCACATTCTTGGTTTATGAGGACGAGCGCCTCAGCTATCGAGAGGTTCATGAGATAGTTGGCAAAATACAGCGTTACCTCAGAGAGCAAGGTGTCGTTAAAGGCTCGAGGGTTGCCATTGCGATGCGAAACTATCCCGAGTGGATAGCGGCTTTCTACGCCATTGTTGCGATGGGCGCTATCGCAGTGCCGCTCAACTCATGGTGGAGTGGTTCAGAGCTAACCTATGGTTTGATCGACTCTGAATCTGGAATTCTCATATGTGACCAAGAGCGGCTGCTGGCGCTATCGTCCCATCTAGAAGAGCTCAAAGAGATGGATCCCTCTTTCAAGATTCTCACCGTAAGGACAAATGAGGACCAGGTCGAAGGGGCGATGCAGGGAGTCGAGTTCGACAGATTTGAGACTTTGATCAAAGGCCCCGCTGTGGAGGCTGAAGGTGTTGAGATCGAACCTGATGACGTGGCGGCGATCTTTTATACCTCGGGCACTACAGGAAAACCCAAGGGGGCGGTGATAAGCCACAGGAACATTATCGGCTGCATGATGAACGCGTTTTTTTCGGCTACTTACAGGTCCATGCTCAGCGGAACGGATCCAAAGAACGGTTCTGTAGAAGGAGAGGATCAGGGAAGTGGTTCTGGAGAGCAAAACTGTGTCTTACTAAGCGTTCCGCTCTTTCATGCTACGGGATGTTTCGCTACACTGATTCCGAACTCAGTCGCTGGGTCAAAGATCGTACTAATGTACAAGTGGGATCCCGGGAAGGCTTTAGAGATCATCGAACAGGAGAGGGTGACCACCTTTGGAGGAGTGCCAGCGATGGTATGGCAGGTGATCAACCACCCAGACTTTCATAGCTACGATACCTCTTCGGTGCAAGGTATCGGCTATGGGGGTGCACCGTCGGCGCCTGAGTTGGTGCGTAAGATCAAGGAGTACTTTCCTACCTCTGCACCAACAAATGGATACGGGCTAACCGAGACTGCGGCCATCGTCACCTTAAACGTTGGGGATGATTACGTACGAAAGCCGGACTCAGCCGGTCCACCGATGCCGGTTATGGAGCTGAGAATAGTTGATCCGTTGGGCCTTGATCTTCCTCGAGGTGAGGTAGGAGAACTCTGGATCAAAGGACCAACGGTCATCAAAGGGTATTGGAAAAAAGAGAAAGAGACCCAGCAAACCTTCGAGAACGGGTGGCTAAAGACCGGTGACATAGCATACCTAGACGACGAGAACTTTTTGCACATCGTCGATCGCTCCAAGGACGTGGTGATTCGAGGGGGCGAGAACGTCTATTCGGTAGAGGTAGAAGCAGCAATCTTTGAACATCCAGGCGTAGCAGACGTGGCCGTAGTGGGGCTGCCTGATCAGGTGCTCGGCGAGGAGGTCTGTGCGGTAATACAGCCAAAGCCAAACTTTTCTCTAACTCAGAGCGAGATTCAAGAGCACGTCGCCAAGCGCCTGGCTAGGTTTAAGGTGCCTAAGTACGTCTACTTTACCGACAAAGACCTTCCAAGGAATGCAGCTGGCAAGGTTTTGAAACGTGAGCTGAGGGATGAGGCGCACCGCTACATAATTGAAACAGCTTCTATGTAGTGACGAGTAACGTCGCAATGTCTTTGTCGTTTAGTTAGGTATTTGCGGCAAATAAGGAGATCGAACCGATCAAGTTCGTTTATTTTGATATGTCCCACAGATATCTGGTCCTTTGATAGCTCTGGCGGTCGGAAATGCTAAAGGCTAGTTCACCTACCATAGGGTCGAGTTGACTCCCTGGAGTGTTGCCAATGGATACAGGCGTGGTGGGAGGAAGAAAACAAAACATATAGAGTTACTTGACTCGTAAGGAAATACGACTGTGATTGCGCAAGTCGATGCTCAAGTTTTGATGGGGAAGGCGCTGTAGCGTTTGTATTGTGACTTTGGTATGGGAGGTCTTGGTGCTACATTCCGTGGGTAGCATATCTACGGCAGCGATCATATCCGCATTTTTTGGAGAAAGTTGTTCTAGAGGCATCTGAGATTACTACGACGTAAGTTACCTCCTCTCTAGAGGTGAGAGGGGATCCTCGAGATTGGCTTTTGAGCTTTAGACATTTGTATAGGGAGCCCATAGATGTTTAGCTACAGGTGTACATCTTGTGGTAGGGACTACGAGATAACGAGCCATCTATTTAGTTGTTCGTGTGGTGGACTCTTTGATCTCAAACCGTACGAAAAAACCTTTGATACCTACTCACTTCCCTGGTCGCTTGTTAGGTACGCCAAGATGCTACCTCTTTTTGGAGGAGTCGATCTCTTAAAGAGCGTATCTATGGGGGAGGGCATGACTCCACTTGTGCGAGATAAAACTGGCGGGTATCTAAAGCTTGACTTTCTACAGCCGACCCTTTCGTACAAAGACCGTGGAGCTGCTTTGTTGGTCGCGACCGCAAAGGCACTGGGAGTCACCTCTTTGGCGATCGATAGTAGCGGGAACGCCGGTGTATCCGTCGCTGCTTACGCCCGCAGGGCCGAGATGTTGGCTCATGTATTTGTCCCTGAGACGACCTCTGACAAAAAGGTGCGACAGTTGGAACTCTTCGGTGCCAAGGTGCATAGAGGTGGAGACAGGGATTTCGCCTCCAGGACTGTGATGGAGTATCTTGAGACGGAAAAAGACACGTTTTACGCCAGTCACATCTACAACCCATTTTTCACCCATGGAGTGAAGACCTTGTTTTATGAGATCATTGAACAACTTCGAGATGATGTTCCGAAAAATATAGTGGTACCCTTGGGCAATGGAACACTCGTGCTAGGAGCATATGAGGCAGTCGCCGACCTCATGGAGCTAGGTGTGATATCGAATCCTCCAAAGTTGATAGCGGTCCAAGCGGCGAGTTGTGACCCCATCTATCGACTTGTTCACTCTGACCGGTTGACTCAGAGAGATTTAGACTCTGGATCAACCATCGCAGAAGGAATAGCTATACCGTCCCCGCCTCGTGGTTCTCAGATAGCTTCTTTGTTGTTGAAAAATGACGGAGACGTTGTAGTGGTCTCGGAAAAGATGATAAGAGATGCTCATAGTAAGCTTCTAAGTGCTGGAGTTGACGTAGAGCCCACGGCAGCAGCAAGCTATGCGGGATACCTTCAACTCAGAGACTCTGACGGCCCAAGCGATACAACGGTTGTTGTACTGACCGGAGCTGGTCTAAAGTCGCTATAGTCATTGCACTGAATCTAATACCTACATCGCTTCCTATTAAAGTATTACGTCATAAGCTAACTAAGAGTGATGATACTCTTACTAAGAGTGAGATTTTATAGGAGGCATAATGAAAATTTTGACAACAGCGAAGGTTGCGGGAGCTACCGCAGCACTTGGAACTCTTGCACTGCTGGTTACGCCGCAAGTGGCAAGTGCTGGAGTGATCTTTGGTGGGGGATCTTCAGGTACATTGATCAACGTCAAGGAAGCGTCTATAGAACCTGGAGGTTATAGCTGCGACTCTTCGCAGTGGGGCTTTATTATAAACCAACTAAAGGGGGTGACCGCTCCTAGTTACATAACAGTTACCTGGGACTATACAAATACTATACAAATTCCTCTGACCAACGTTACGGGCTCGACTGCACACTACGATACCACGATGTACCTGGGTGAGACCGTGACAAGTGCTACTGCATTTATATCGCCTCAGTGGATAAGTGGAAATGGTCAGTTTGTACTAAGCCACGGTCCCTGCTAGAGATCTACCTCATTACCCTCGGCCTCCGTCGTAGTCTATCTACGGAGGCCGAGCATCTATAGTGAGTCTGAGGAAAGGTCCTCTACTTCTACGTTATCGGTCACCCTTGACTTTGAGTAGTCGCACTCTTCCCGTTAGTGCTGACCGCTGACCTTGTAGGACTTGTGCCTGTTAACGCTTCAGCTGCCTGTCTGACGCCAGAGAGCAAGTTTGTAAGTTCCATGGGGAGTACGAACTTGGTTGCTGGCGATGCAGCCAGCTGTCGCAGCGCATCAAGGTACTGGAAGAGCATCGTATTTGAGTCGATCTCTCGTGCTACTCCGGTAACCGTTGCGAGCGCATCTGAGAGGCCCTGGGCTTTTAGAACTGCAGCCTGACGTTCTCCTTCAGCCGCAAGTACAGCAGCCTGCTTCTGCCCTTCAGCCTGTAAAATCATGGCCTGTTGTTGACCCTCAGCGACGGTGATCGCAGCCCTTTTTTGCCCCTCCGCCTCGGTAACTGCGGCTCTTCGGGTCCTTTCGGCCGACATTTGACGAGTCATAGCCTCTTGAACCTGCGGCGGAGGGTTGATCTCCCTAACCTCTACGTTGGTTACCTTGACTCCCCAGCGTTCAGTTACCTCATCCAGCCTTACCCGCAGGAAGCCGTTCATCTCCTCTCTCTTTGACAGTACGTCATCTAATGACATGTCTCCTACGACGCTCCGCAGCGTGGTAGCAGCGATATTCAGCGCTGCTCCGGAGAAGTCCCTTACCTGCACGACCGACATGGTGGGGTCTATGACCTTGTAAAACATGATGAAGTCGATCGATATTGGAGCGTTATCTTTGGTTATGGCGATCTGATGTGGTATCTCAAGGTACTGTTCTCGAAGATCCACTATGTTGACCTTATCCGTTAGGGGATTGACCAGTATTAGACCGGGACCTTTGTTGCCCTGGATGCGTCCTAATCGAAACACCACAAGACGTTGAAACTCCGGCACTATCCTGACCGACCGAAGCAAGCCGAAGACTAAGGCTACCACTACTACTAGCACTACAACTACTGAACCAATCATTTCCTACTCTCCGGTTCTACACATTCGGGATCCTCTGACCAGACGACCAGACGAAGACCCTGGACCTCGGCTACATGCACCGTGGCCCCCTTTTTAATCGGTCGATCTAGTGACGTTGCACTCCAGCTTTCCCCATTTAGAGTTACGACTCCGTTCGGTGCGAGGTCTGTCTTGGCTATCCCTTGGGCCCCGTAGAGTTGTATGTTTGGGGAAGAGTATGGCGCTCTCGCAGAGAGCTTTCGGACCGAAGCTATTGTTCTGATCCCAAGGACACCAGCAAAAACCAAGAACGCCAGTGGAGCTACAACCTTTAGAACTCCAAACGAAGACGGACTAGCCGTGGCGATCTCAATCGTTAGAAGGAGAGCTCCAGCAAGCGAAATACCTGCGAGAATGATGCCGTGATGACCCTTATGGGTCATAACAAAGGCAAAGACGTATAAGACAACAATGAGGGCGGCTAGTAGTAACATTTCCACCTCCTCTAATACACCTCATTGTAGCTTTATTCGATAAAGTAAGTTGAACCGTGAAAAGAGTTTCTTAGGGAATACTCATGGTCCTCCTAAACGCCTGTACGGCTGATCCTGTCGACGAATTCTCCGTCTCCGATGCTGTATCGATCATCTCGCTGGATCAAAGTTATTGACCCGTAGGGTTATCGATGCATAAGAGTCTGTAACTAGGTGGGGTGGCACGCATGGCATCTCTGAGATGGGAGATACGTACTGCTCGTGAAGTCACCCGAGGCCGATCTGTTTCGACTTACCTAGACCCGAAGTACTTCATGGTCGACCTCGGTTACCTGTTTTAGAACTCAGATCATTAACTCAAGTTGGACTTCGACCACTTTGTTAGACCTACCAGCCTTGATGAATGGGGTGCAAGAGGAGTTAGTGGCTCGGCTTTAGAGTTCATGACCCTAACATAGCTATCCTAGGCGACCGTCTTTACAGTCGAGCCAAACTGTAAAGATAATGAGCAGGACGCTTATGGTAGTGGACCCATAAGCGTCCGGTAAAGAGTAGAGTTTATTGACTGGATTATTTGGCGATTAGGCCGCTGGGGCCTTTAGTCCTGGGTGATCGGCGAGGCGATCGAGAGCGGAGGCTTCTAGACGACGAGCTCTACGCGGTCCGATGCCTAGCATTCTTGCGGTTGCCTCCAGTGAAGCAGGTCGATCTCCATTTAATCCAAACCGGAGTGTAACTACAGCCCTTTCCAGTGGATCTAGCTCCTCTACAGCTCGTCTTAGTTGCTCCCTGGCCAGACCTTCATCAACGGTGTCTTCAAAGTTCGTGTCCGATCCCACGACTAGATCGCCTAGCGACGTCTCACCCTCGGGACCGACTGCCTGGTCTAAACTAGCTACCACTCTGGCTGCATGGCGAACATCAGACAGCTGCGAATAAGACAGATTTGAAGCTTCCGCTATTTCTTCTTCAGAGGGAGCTCTTCCGAGGTCAGATGCTAACTCGCGCGTTACATTATCGACACGCCGAGATCTCTCAGCAGCTTCCATCGGAAGGCGTATCGCCTGACCGTGATTGTGAACAGCTCTTTGAAGCGACTGTCGTACCCACCAAGTTGCGTACGTGGAGAACTTAAACCCTCTTCTCCAGTCGAACTTCTCTACTGCGCGGATCAGACCGAAGGTTCCCTCCTGAATCAGATCCGAAAGTTCAACTCCACGATCCTGATATCGACGAGCCCAGTGTACTACCAAGCGAAGGTTTGCTGCTACCATTTCAGCCTTGGCGGCTTCGTCACCTTCGCGTACTCGCTTGGCCAGTTCTACCTGTTCACTTGCGGAAGGTAGAGGGTGTTTCGCAAGATCATCAAGAAACAGTCGAACAGAGTCAGCACCAAGTCCTACCGAAGCGAGAGCGGTCTCGAGATCCGTCTGCGACTTCCTGCGCCTTGTCTTGGTTTCTGTAGCTTCTTTTATCATCTTCTTCTCTTCTGAACTCTTTCTCGATGCCATTACTTTCTCGCCATCTTCCTCTAAAACGTGACGCACTAGTATAACACATATGTGATCTAGAACTTCCAACTAGAGGATTAATTTCCTGCCAATTATGTCGACTCGTAACTAAGGAGAACTTGAGAAGCTTATGAGTCATTTCCGAGACCAATCATGGCGACGGAAATTTAGTGGCATCTCGTACTGTTAGATTAGAATGTAAAAGATATAACGGAATTATGTCGTTGCAGGGTTTTGCCAGATAAGGTTGAAATCTTCACGTGAGAGAGTGTAAAGAGGGTTTAGGTTTATGAAAGCTCGTAAGTCGTTAAGGGTGATAGTCCCAGCTGGTATCGGAGTTGCAAGTCTAGGGGCTGCGTTGGTCACCCCGTCTCTTGCTAGCGCTCAGGATCCCACTCTGCCCGTTGTCTCTAGGGTACAGCTAGTTCAGAACATGTTGTCGGCGAAGCCCACTCCTTTTTCGGGTACTCTTGTTGTTACCTCTAACCTTTTTGGATCTGTGTCATCCCTTGCAAGTTCAGCTCTCCCAGGCGTTACGCTGCCGCAGGGCACCGCAACCGTGAACCTCTGGCGTGGCGTAAAGGATCAGCTGAGGGCCCAGCTGCTCAACTCCACTTCAGAACGTGATTTATATGTGAACGGTCCAAACGCTTGGCTGTGGGACTCCTCCACAATGAGTGCGGTTCACCTGATTGCTAGCGGCTCCCAACCTACAGAGGACTCAGTTCCCAAAGATTATTCGCCTACAAAGCTAGATCCTGCTGTGATTGCGAAAGATTTGCTCGCTAATCTCAGCCCGTATGTAAATGTATCGATCGGTCAAAACAACTACGTGGGCGGTCAGCCCGTGTACGACTTACAGCTTCAGCCACTTGACTCCTCTTCTTTGGTTCGGACGATCAACATCTATGTCGATGCAAATAACTGGCGAGTAGTGGGCGTAGATGTCATATCAACGAGCAGCTCAGTTCCGGTGCTCTCGTCTGAGTTCTCCACAATATCATTTTCAACCCCCTCCGCTTCAGTGTTCAGCTTTACTCCTCCTGAGGGAGCTAAGGTCACCACAAAGGTTCTAACCTTCCCTGAACGAAATAGTACTGCGACCGAGTCACCTGCTACTTTGAGTAAGAAGCAGCTGGGATCTCAGATGACCGAGAGATTTTTGTCTTCAAAGGGTGCAGAAAGGCCAAAGTTATTTGGAAGTGGACTAACCTCCGTTGTTGTCAGCGCCCCGGGTGCCTTCCAGAGCCTCCAAGCGGAGGCAGGATCTAAGTACCGTGCCCTCTTTACACAGGTTTTCACCTCTTACCAAACGCCTTTCGGAGAAGGCAAGGTGCTGTCGACTCCGCTGTTCAATGTGATGGTTCTTCCTAATGGTCAGATAGTGGCGGGTGCTGTAACTCTGAACCAGCTAGCTATAGATGCGACGATGGGATATCAGGGGTAAGACTGGCTAGTATGCCGACTCCCTCTTATTGCGGTTGTTCTGGTGGGGTCTGGTTGTAGAGGACCTTCGTAAAGGTAAAAGGTGAGGGAGATGATCAAGTAAAGCTATGGCAGACGACTACGTAATTGAGATTGATTCTCTATCAAAGCGCTTCAAGCAAAAAGTTGCTGTTGATGCCATATCACTCTCAGTGCCAAAGGGGTCGATCTTTGGCTTTTTGGGTCCAAATGGTGCGGGTAAGACGACGACCATTCGTATGTTGTTAGGTCTTATTTTTCCAGACTCTGGTTCGGCAAGAGTTCTATCTAGAGAAGTTCCTCGTGGTCTTAGAGAGGTTCTCCCTAAGGTGGGTGCCATGATCGAAGGTCCGGGTTTTGTACCCTATCTAAGTGGCCTGCAAAACGTGAAAAGACTGCTTGCTGCGGCTCATGTTACCGGTGCTGAGGCGGACAGATTGGCGATGTCTGCCCTGGAAAGGGTAGGACTTGCAAAGGTAGCAAACCTAAGCGCTAAGAGATACTCTCTGGGAATGAAACAGAGGCTCTCCTTGGCGTGGGCCGTGGCTCTTCCGCGCGAGCTATATATCCTTGACGAACCGACCAATGGACTCGATCCAGCTGGTATGCGAGAGGTCCGAGAGATAGTTGTCAACCTCGCAAAGGAAGGCTCCACTATCTTTTTGTCCTCGCACCTGCTGTCAGAGGTCGATCAAATATGTACAGATGTCGCCCTTATGTCCCAAGGAAGGATTATCAAATCTGGTCCAATGGAGACTCTGAAGGAGGACCAAGTAGGGTACCTAGAGGTTGTCGTGGACAGTCCTGAGCGAGCTAGGGATCTGATCGGGGCTTGGTACCCAGACCTTTCAGTGTTTGTGGGTCCCGATAGCTCGACAATAAGGTTAGCCGTCGGTCAAGACGACGACTTTGCTGGAAAACTAAACTATCGACTGGTGACCGAGGGTGTTACTGTCTCGGGTCTGCGATTCAGCGGACGCACCCTCGAAGATATCTTTGTGAGATACGTAGGTGAGGGCTTCGATGTTAGTTGATGAACTGAAACGAACCTTCCGTCGCCCCAGAAACTTAGTGGTGCTCGGGCTTATTGCGCTGGTTCCGGTTCTTCTCGGTGTGGTGGTAAAGACGCTTGGTCACAGCGGGGGTAACGGTGGGGGTCCACCGTTTTTCAGTCAGCTGACTCAAAATCCAGTGTTCCTGTCTCTAGTGGCGCTTACAACTATGGAGACATTTCTAATTCCACTGGCGGTTTCACTCATCGCCGGTGACTCGTTCTCTGGTGATGCGTCCTCAGGGGCTCTTAGGTACCTTCTGGTTGCACCTGCGGGGCGCGGTCGGCTCTTGTTGGTCAAGGTGCTCTCCGCTCTCCTTTACACGGTGGTTGCGGTCCTCCTAATTGCTGTGGTCGGGGGAGTTACCGGTGCGGTACTGTTTCCCATAGGTCCAATCGTTACGCTCTCAGGAACTACGGTGACAAATCTTGGTGGAGTAGGACTTACCCTTGAGGCAGCTTTGTTGGTGGCAGTCTCGATGTTTTCGATCGTCGGCGTTGGGGTATTCGTGTCAACTCTAACTGACTCCTCTGCGGCTGCATCGGCTGTGGCGGTGGCTGTTGCTGTGGTATCTGAGATCCTGGGGCAGATTCCACAACTTGTACATATTCGCCCAATACTTCCATCGACTTACTGGGGGTCCTTTGTCGATCTATTTAGGTCTCCTCAGGTGCTTCACAACGTCAAACTCGACCTCTTGGAACAGGTGGTTTGGCTATTAGCTGCGCTTAGCGCTGCCTGGTTTAACTTCAGGGGTAAAGACATCTTCTCGTAGTTGTGGCCTTCACAGGGTCGGTGTTGGGTCATTGGCCCCTTTAGAACTTGCAGAGACGTACGCTTTGCAATGTCTACTTCGATGTTATAAACCTCCAAGAGATGTGGGTGTTCTTTGGAAAATACTCCTTGCGCAAGTAGGTATTTCGTCTCTGATAGCTTTGCGATTGGTGGCACATCAGCGTTAGAGTGCAGGTGTAAGGATTATTTAGCGATAGAGAGGGGCTTTGGTGTTACCATCGGAGAGAGAGGTTGTAGACGCTGTGGCTAAGGATCTCTACATAGGTGGAAAGTGGAGAAAGTCAAGCGACTCGAAGAGATTTCGCGTAGAAGATCCTTCCACCAAAGAGGTTATCGCTGAAGTCGCTGACGCCACGCCCGATGATGCACTGGCTGCTCTGGAGGCTGCAGCCGACGCTCAGAGATCATGGGGGCGCACGGCTCCGCGAGTTAGAGCGGAGCTATTGCGGCGAGCCTTCGAACTTACATTACAACGCCAAGAAGAGCTTGCTCTGCTAATGACGTTGGAGATGGGAAAACCCCTGGCAGAGTCACGGGGTGAAGTGCTTTATGCGGCTGAATTTTTGCGTTGGTTCTCTGAAGAGGCCGTGAGAATCAAAGGTGACTACTACATGGGACCCGAAGGGTCCATGAAAATCCTGACGCAGAGACAGCCCGTTGGTCCGAGCTACTTGATCACTCCTTGGAACTTCCCCCTTGCGATGGCGACCAGGAAGTTGGGACCAGCCCTGGCCGCTGGATGTACAGCCATAGTAAAGCCCGCAGAGCTTACACCCTTGACCATGGCAGCGTTTTTTGAGATCCTTATAGAGGTCGGACTGCCCGATGGTGTAGTAAATCTCATACATACTTCAGATCCAGCCGCTGTTACCAAACCTCTCCTCAGCGACAGGCGTTTGAGGAAGCTTTCTTTCACGGGATCCACCGAGGTTGGGCGCTTGCTGATGGCTCAAGCCTCAAACAACCTACTGAGGCTGTCAATGGAGCTCGGTGGAAATGCCCCGCTCATAGTCTTCGACGATGCAGATATCGAAAAAGCGGTGCAGGGTGCGGCGCTTGCGAAGCTCCGAAACACCGGGGAGGCCTGTACCTCCGCCAATCGCATCTTTGTTCAACGAGGAGTTGCTGAAGAGTTCTCTGAGGCTCTCAAGTCTAGATTTGAATCCCTAAAGGTAGGCAGGGGAACTGAAGAAGGGGTCGATGTAGGTCCGTTGGTCGAACAGGCAGCCGTCGACAAGGTATCCCGTTTAGTTGCGGATGCTCGAGAGCGCGGTGCCAAAATCGTCGCTGGGGGCGGTAGTTTCGGCCCGGGGTACTTCTTTGAACCTACGATCGTGTTGGGGGTTGACCCCTCTTTCGCTATCGCTAACGAAGAGATCTTTGGTCCGGTTGCTGCGCTGTATGTCTTTGATGAAGAGCAGGAGGTGGTGGATATGGCTAACTCCACGCCCTACGGACTGGTAGCCTACCTCTTTACTGAGAACCTCAACAGAGCCCTGAGGGTGGTTGAGAGACTCGAGACTGGAATGGTTGGAGTGAACCAAGGTCTTGTCTCAAACGCAGCAGGACCATTTGGTGGTGTCAAACAGTCGGGTTTTGGACGTGAAGGTGGCTTTGAGGGCATAGAAGAGTACCTTTATGTCAAATATGCAGCTATAAACGCAGCGGAGCTATAGGAAAACTCCCAAAACAAGCTGGCCAGTTGGCAGTAGTGGTTGCAGGTTTTCGCGTCAGATCGAAACAGCATCGATGTGCTCATAGAAAGCTCAAACCATCTACCTCTATGCGGAGACTCGAGGGCGCTTGACTATAGTTGCTGTAGGTTTTCTAATACGGCTGTCCTATGGTGGAATCCTTCTTACATTAAATGGTAGTGGTTAGTCTTCACTGGGGATATGGTTTCGGCTGAGTCGTTCAAAGGAGTGCTGTAGATGTGGTGCTGTAGATGTGTAGGTTGCTAGGGTATGTGGCTGATCCTCCAACCACTGTGCCGGACCTGTTGGGGGAGTACTACGCGTCGTTTGAACAACTATCGGGTGCAAAACACCGTGATGGGTGGGGGCTAGCATATCTGAAGGATGAAGAAATTAAGGTTGTCAAGGCTCCCACCTGCGCCGAAGAAGATCCGCTTTACAAAGAGGCGGTAAAGATGACGAAAGCGAGTGCAGCGCTGCTTCACTATCGTTGGGCTACGTTGGATCTGAAGGTGACTGCAAGCAACACCCATCCATTCTTGGCCCAGGATATGGCCTTTATTCACAATGGCTCCATCTACTCTCCTGGGATTTACCCCATGGTCAACCCCTCTTGCCAAAGCTTCCGCGAGGGTGACACCGACTCAGAGGCGTACTTTTTGGCGCTGTGTTCATCGGGACTCGCCGAGGATCCCGAAAGAGCGATCGGACATACGCTCGGAAAGATCATGTCCAACTTGGAGTACTCGAGCCTGAATGCGATGATTCTAAGTCAAGAGGCTCTTTATGTTATCTGTGCGTTCCGATCAGAGTACATTCCACCAGATGAGGACCAAGAGTACTACACTTTACGGTATCTAGCCACCTCAGAGGCCGTTGTTGTTGCTTCGAGCGGATGGAGTGGCTCTAACGACTGGGAAGAACTTCCAAACAACTCGCTACTGAAGGTATCTGTTAGAGAGATGACCGCAAAGGTCACTCCTTTGAGTGTGCTTTAGGCGATCCGCTTGCTTTGAGAGGAACGTTTTCTTCTTTGCTGAGATGATACGACTGAGCTCCAACGTGTACCTTAGGAAAGGCGGTAACAGCACTTAGCGCTATGGTTGAAGGGAAGGTGGGGATCGGAAGGTAGGAAAGTGAATGTCAGAGGATCCTGTTTCAGGCGTTGCCAAAGTAGTCACTGCCGGTGGAACGCCGATGATAGTGACCGAACCCTCTTGGTTGGCAGAGTTTCGGGACTTGAAGAGAGAGTGGAGGAGACTATTTTCTGAACTGATAGGGACCTATCTCCTCCTCGTCGCTGCGGTGGGGCCGGTCATGGTCGATGGTTATATAAAAGGAAGCGTTGGAAGGGCAGCGGCAGTGACGGCGCCCGGGTTGATGGTGGCGGCGATGATTCTGTTTATGGGGACTGTCTCTGGGGCGCATCTGAACCCTGTGGTAACCTTGGCATTTGCCCTAAGGAGGGAGTTTCCGTGGAGGCGTGTCCCAGGTTATCTAGTAGCTCAGATCGTTGGGGCAGTACTTGCGCCGGCGACGTTGTGGGCGATACTTGGCAAGGTAGGAAGCTTTGGGATGACGGAGCTGGCAGCTAAGACCGGAGTTGTTCAAGGTATCTCTTTAGAGTGCATCTTGACGTTTGGTCTTGTCTCAACCATTTTGGGTACAGCGTCGGGTGCACAAAACGTTGGTGCCTTATCAGCCTTTGCTGTGGGTGGTTACATCGTCCTTGCAGGGTTGTGGGAATCTCCCGTCACCGGGGCGTCTATGAACCCCTTTCGCTCTTTAGGTCCAGCGATAGTAGCTGGCAACTACACAGATATTGGTGTATACATCGCTGGCCCACTTCTTGGCGCGTTGTTGGCGGTCGGTGCGGCTTATATATTGAGGGGACCCGGGGGAGATCCAGTGGCGGCGCGTGCTGCTCAAGGAACGCTCGAACCGGTCTTTGTTAGACTGTCGAAACAGGAGGATGAACCTAGGTGAGGCCTTTGCAAAACTACAAGGAGACTAAGAGGCGACGTCGATGAGTAAGAAAAAGGAAGGCCAAAGGAAGCACTTGGAACCAAAGTGGAAGCACGCTCCAGACGAACATGACTTTCCAGCCGCTAGAGACTACCTGGCTCTGTTGATGGAGGACACCGAGATAGACGCAGTTGTAGAGGCGATGGCAGGTGCTGAGACTATCTACAAACACGCCAAGGATATCCTTCGTGCATCAACCCTTCCAGAACTCCCGACATCGAACCGACACGTCGCCTCAGACTTAGAGAAGATAAAGTCATCCCAACCGCTCTCACCGATCTTGCTAATCCGTGGTGAATTATCGTCGGGTATCCCTCTAGTGATCGCTGACGGTTATCACAGAGTATGTGCGGTGTACAGTATCGATGAGAACGCGGAGGTCCCTTGCAGACTGGTTGGGTACCGCAAAAGTTCTTTGGATATGACTTTGAGTTAGGGTCTACGCAAGGCCCGGGTCACGAAGTAGGCCTCAGGTGACCAGGTAGCTAGGGTCACTGGGCCTGACAAAACGCTATATGCACCCCCGCGTCTTATCTCGGCGGTAAGGGTGAGATGGGATATCTCAAAGATGTTTTCCATCATGACCGAGAGCCATTTGACCGTCTCTTCGACTGCGGTGAAGTCCTCCTGCAGGTAGCCCCTCCTTTGCAAAAGCGCCTGGTAACTGGGCATTGAGGTCACTACGTCGTGAACTTCGTAAGATGTCTGGGGCATGTATCTTAGAGATCTTTGGTCGGATAGCTCAATGAGATCACTTTCGGGGTGCAGGTCGATGAAGACTCCAAACTGTAGGTCGTGAAATATCTCAATCTGTATTCGCAGTAGGTCAGGGTCTAAGATCCGCACCTTACTTGCGCTTACTGCCGTGATGTGAAACTTTGACAAAATATCGACGACAGTATCGGCTGGCAGATCCATAAAGACGATGTCTTCAGTCCTTTCCTTTGATCCGAGAACCTTGAGAACCAACTCCCTGGCGTCTTTGAACTGTGGTTCATACACCATAAAAGGCTCTCCCTGCGGTCTTTGAGTCCACGTGAAGTAGTCGGCCATCTTGCCAAGTGCCATCGCCGCAGCTTCTGGGAATGCGTAAGACGGTATGGGTCGCTTCGCCCCTCTAAGGGCTGTTGGAACTCCAGGGAGCGCCAGGAAGTTTGCAAGGACAGGCTTGGGTTCAGGTGTCCAGTCCTGTCGGGCAGCGAGAGCAATCTCCGTCGCCACAGCAGCGGCAAAGTCCTGGGCGATCTCCGGTGCCCCCCGCAAGCGTCCTTCGACCAATGGTCTCGCAAGCGTGGAAGGTGAATCAGGAGTCCTTACCACCGTCGGCACATAAAGAACTATCGCTGCGTCTATCCCTGGGTCTTTCAGTACTTGATCTAGTACCATCCCAAAGTCGCTAGGCAGAGTAGAAGCAGAGAGCTCGATGGGGTTAGAGATGTGACAGTCTTTGGGAAGCCGTCTACGAAGGGTCTGGCTCAGTGCTTCTGACAGATTTGGTACCTCAAGTCCGACGGCGAGGCAGGTATCCGCACAGAGAGGGGCGGGGCCGCCGGTGTTTGATATGATAGCGACGTTTCTTCCTTTGGGGAGAGGCTGGTTTGCAAGGGCAACGGCGTGCTCAAAAAGCTGTTCCAGGGTGTCCACCCTTATCACACCTGTTCTCTCAAATAGAGCGTCCACGGCTAAGTCGTTGGGTAGTTGAGGCGTCCAAGGCTTTGTGGAACGAGAGGGGATAAAGCGCGAGGACGAAGAGTTTCTCTTGGACTTAACTGCAAGGATTGGCTTTTTGTGACTTACTCTCTTTGCGACTCGGGCAAAGGTTCTGGGGTTACCAAAATCTTCAATATATAAAAGAATTACTCCAGTTGAAGGGTCGTCTTCCCAGAAGTGAAGAAGATCGTTTCCCGAGATGTCCGCTTTGTTTCCAGAGGATACAAACGACGATATCCCAAGACCTCGTCGCCGAGCCTCTTCCAAGATCGCAAGGGAAAGGGCTCCTGACTGAGAGTGAAGGGCTGCCGTGCCAGGTATGGGGGGTATCGGAGATAAAGTGACGTTTAGGCTCACCGACTCATCCATAGAGGCTACGCCCATAGACGCTGGACCGACTATCCTCATTCCGTTCTTTCTGGCTAGCTTTACCAGACGTTGTTCAAGTCTTGCACCTTCTTCGTTGAGCTCGGAGAATCCCGCTGAGATTATTACCAGCGCCCCGACGTGCTTTTCGGCGGCGTCGTATATGGCAGCCTCTATGTGTTCAGCGGCGACAACGAGTACGGCTAAGTCTATTGGGTCTGGAATCTCCCTTAGAGTTGGATACGCCTTGACACCATTTACAGATGTTGCTTTGGGGTTGACTGGATACACCGTCCCTTGGAAGTTCGAGTCTAAAACGTTGCGAAATACGATATTCCCAACGCTTCCAGGCATCCTTGAGGCTCCTACGACGGCTACGGACTTAGGGGATAAGAGCTTTGCTACTGAGCGGGAGACACTAACTCGCTCTCTTTGTTGCATGGCCTCAATAGACTCCTGTGTCGGTGATATTTCAAAGCTCACACGAACGACGCCGTCTTGAAAGTGACGGTGATCTTTAAATCCAGCGTCGTGGAAGACCTTTAACATCTTCGTGTTTTCAGGTAGCGTATCGGCTACAAAGCGGGTGATGCCAGACTCTTTGGCGACCGCGACCAGATATTCAAGCATTATGGTGGCTAGTCCTCTGCCTTGATGAGCGTCGTCAACCAAGAATGCAACCTCTGCCTCGGACGATCCAGGGAGTCTGTCGTATCGAGCCACCGCTACTATTAGGTCACCCAGGATCGCTACCAGTGCCATTCGATCCACGTAGTCTACGTTCACGAACCTATGTAACATAGAGTCGGAGAGGGTAGGCAAAGGGGTGAAAAAGCGGAAGTAGACAGACTCTTCTGATAGGCGTCCGTGAAGCTTGCGTATATCCTCTGCGTCTGACGGTTTGATGGGGCGGAGGAAAAGGGTTCCTCCATCGTTAGCGACTATGTCGGTCTCCCAGTGTTCAGGGTAGTTCGGTGGTTCGTTCATATAAAGTACACACCCCCATCGTGTTCCTTTAGCATCAAGCTTTCCTGGTACGACTGTGTACCTTTGGCCCTAGAGACCATGTCAGCCAGGGTATAGGTGCTTAGATGAGCCCGCATGTGCGCTCCGACCTCTGACCAAAGAGCCAGTAAAACACATTGCCCTTCGTGGTCGCAGGCGCCGTCCTCGTGCGGTTCGCCGAAGTCGCCCGCAACTATTGGTCCGTCTACGGCGCTTACGATCTGGGCGATCGTGATGTCCTTGGGATCTCGAGCAAGGACGTAGCCCCCTCCAACACCTCTTTTCGATCTGACCAGACCAGCACCTTTCAGGGCTAGCAATATCTGTTCTAGATAAGGCTGTGGAAGCCCCGTCCTTTTGGCAAGATCAGAGACCGAGGTGGGTCCAGGCTCTTGTGCGTGAAGCGCAAGAGAGAGCAGTGCTCTAGATGCGTAGTCACCACGGGTCGATACTCTCACATCTCCATCGTAGTTATCTAATAGTTCTTATTCGTGACGCGTTTGGTTGCTTATCTCATCAGTGCTTAGTAGCCTATGTGTTTGGAGAGGTACAGGGGAAGGCTTAGGCGTTGGAGATTTCGGTGAAGAGGACATATATTGTCAGATGAGTTTGTTGTCCCTGACTACCAGGGCAGATGTATTACAAACCTTGTCCCATCGATATATCGCTCATTAGCAAGTAGTCTTGATCCATCCTTCGCCGGCAAGGTGGATGACCTGCTGAAAAGAGAGGGTATCGGTGAGAGTCAAGCAGGCTCGATACTTCCTGAAACGTTAGATGGAATCGACTCGGTAGTCCTTTTGGTCCTAGACGGCTTGGGCTACAGACAGTTGATAGACAGGGTTGGACAGCTAGAGCACATAGCACAGATGAAGCTAGAGATGGTTCACTCCGTGGCTCCGACGACGACGGCGTGCGCTCTAACCTCTCTCACGACTGGTCTCGCACCTTCAAGGCATGGACTTGTTGGCTATCGGATGCGTATTGGATCGGCCGCTATCATGAATACTTTGAAGTGGGCAACCGATCGTGACTGTTCTGTAAAGGTTCCAGAACCCAAGACTCTTCAACCACACGAACCCTTTTTCGGTCTCCGACCGATGGTTGTGACTAAGGCGTTATACGACAATACCGGATTTACCAAGGCTCACCTGAGAAACGTTCGCACCAGGTATTGGAGGACGCTGTCTCAAATAGTATCGACAGTTGCGGACCTTCGAAAAGAAAATGAACGGTTCATATACCTCTATTACGAAGGACTTGATACTACGGCGCATGAGTATGGGCTTGGTGATCACTACGAGCGCGAACTGGAGTTCATCGACTACCTCGTCGGCCAGCTGATGAAGGTGATAGGAAAGAACACGGCGTTGCTGATAACTGCTGATCACGGTCAAGTCGAGGTTCTGGACCCTCCGATTCATCTTCACTCCGAGATACTCTCGAAGGTTCTGTATCAAAGTGGCGAGGGTCGCTTCAGGTGGTTACACCTAAAGGTGGGAAAGACGGACGAGGTGGCGAGCCTTTGTGAGAGATACTACGGTGATCTTTGCAGAGTACTAACTAGAGAAGAGATGCTTGAGGCGAAGTTGCTCGGACCATCTATGCAGCCCGAGGTAGCTCTTCGTCTTGGCGACGTGGCACTCATAGCCACAAAGCCGGTGGCGTTTTATGATCCTTGTGACACCGGTCCATTCGAACTTGTCTGTAGACACGGCGCACTAACCGCAGAGGAGATTGAAGTACCGCTTCTAAGCTCCGTGTAGCCTTAACGAATAAGCCTTATGATACCGTCTCTCATTACTCCCCATCTTGATACCTCCTTTCAATATCGGTGATAGATCCCCTTAGATCTTTTGGGACTCTGTGGTTTCGGCTACGTTGAGCTATGGATATCGCTTCGTTGATTAGGTCTTTTACTGAGGTTGACTTAGGGGAGTCACAGAGATAGATTACACAATGCGCCAGGAGGAACTTGCCTTCAGGCATCCCTACCTTCTCTAAAAGAGAAAAGGTGGAGTTGGCGACGGCAAGAGCCTGATTGTTGATTGGCCCAATATCCTCGCTCGCAAAGATCGCTAACCGTCTCGCTATAAAGCGAGGGTCTTCGTCTTCCACTATGAGACGGGCAAGATAGTAAAGTGCGTCAGATCGTTTGGAGGCGCGAATACTTTTTATCAACGCTGAAGCGAGTTCGTAGTGCGATGACTCGGTTCTTGCACGTCGTAGTTTGAGTGATTTGAGATTCAAAGAGTTAGTATCGATCGTTATCCTTGCTTGTGCCGAGTGGAGCGATAGCGCTCGTTCTTTTTCGATCGCCTCCTCCAACACCTTAAGAGCGGCTCTGGCGTCGCCGTCTGAGATAGCGATGATCTCGTCTATGTAGGTATCGGAGACGATAATCTGTTCTACTTCAGCTGCTCTTTTTAGAATCTCCCTTAGGTCATCGGGTGAGATGGGCGGAAGCTCTATGCATCGAACCCGTGAAAGGAGCGCAGGCGTCAAGGTAACGAACGGATTTTCGGTAGTTGCGAAGATGAAACTTACGATCCCTTCCTCAAGAGGCTCTAGAAGTACGTCTTGTTGAACCTTGGTGAATCTATGTATCTCGTCGATAAAACACAAAGCTGGGAGTGTGCTGTTTGTGGTTCTCTTCTTTGCTACCTCAAGTTTGTCTCGGAGTTCCTTGATGGTCGCAGTTGCGGCGGAAAGCTCGATAAAGTCTCGACTCTGGGACAATAGACGTGCCAGCGTCGTCTTACCGACGCCTGGTGGTCCATATAGCACGATTTGAAAGGGGCGTCCGTCGTGAAATAAGCCTCTCAGCGAAGGGTTCTCGTCTAAGAGACGATCTAGTCCGACGTAGTCTTCGAGCTTGCTTGGGCGTGCCCGCTGGGGAAGTGAGGTGGTTGGGCCATTGTCGTAGTGGCTGAATAGATCAGTCATGTACTTCTTTGTCTTGACCGCAGTTATGTGATTCCACGACAGACGAGTCTAGATGCTGCAGTGCTTTTATACGAGGTCATAACGGGAGCCCGGTTTCTGGAGGTCGCTGCCGAGGCTGCCTAGGTGTCTTGCGCTCTGATGTCTATGTAGGGTCATCCAAATGGGAAGAAAATTATAGTAACCGGTATCCTTTCAGTTTTAGTCTCCCACGTAGTGTGTAAATAGGAGGTCTCGGCTCGATGTTTCACGCTAGGATAGTCACGCGTACTTTGAGCAACGTGACCAAGAGAGGACCTTGAATGAGTGAACAAGGAGCTGGGTCTCCTGAGGTTGTCGTACCGGATGCGGCCGAGGAGCAGGCAGAGAGGGATACAGTAACCTCACCGTCTAAGGTTTTGCGCATAGGGTCTATGATCAAGACTCTGCTGGATGAGGTAAAGGCGTCAAATCTAGACGAAGCCTCCCGGGTAAGGCTCAAAGAGATCTACGATACCTCGATCTCGCAACTCTCCGAGGTGATGTCGGACGATCTCGTCCAGGAACTAAACACCTTCTCTTTGCCCTTTGGTCCAGATGATGTCCCATCGGAGGCCGAACTAAGAGTTGCCCAGGCTCAGCTAGTCGGGTGGCTTGAAGGTCTTTTCCACGGAATTCAAGCGACACTGTTTGCACAGCAGATGGCTGCACGTGGTCAACTTGAGGACATGAGGTCGAGGGGACTTCCTCAAAGTCGCCATGACGGTAATGTGGGAGGGGGAAACTACCTGTGAGCGCAGAAGGACAACAGAGTCAACTTAGAGTATCGCTTGGCTCCGACCATGCGGGTTTCCCACTCAAAAATATCGTCAAAGAGCATCTAGAGAAGAAGGGGTATCAGGTCCTGGACTTTGGTACTTTCTCCGATGAATCCACTGACTACCCGCTTTACTGTGCGCCGGCAGCCCAGGCGGTTGTGGATGGTTCGAGTGACCTCGGAATCGTCTTTGGTGGATCTGGTCAGGGCGAGCAAATCGTAGCGAACAAGGTAAAAGGTGTAAGAGCAGCACTATGTTTCAATGAACTGAGCGCCCGTCTTGCTCGACAACACAACAACGCCAACGTTCTTGCACTTGGGGCACGTCTACTCGGGGTTGAACTTGCTCTCTCTATCGTGGATGCGTTTCTTGGAGCGTCCTTCGAAGGAGGACGGCATCAAAGACGCTTGGATCAGATCTCAGAGTTAGAGCAGGGAAACACTCTTACGCCGCCAACGAGGTGATCTTGTTAGTGTTGAGTTCTTGGTCTGCTCAACCTTGTTAGCTGTGAGAAAGGGTGTCGCCTTGCTACCTTTTACGTCAGCGGCGGTCGTCTTGGTCCAGTTGGAACTATTTGTTTCATTTGGACGATTCCTGAAATAGGAGCCCATCGGCATCGGGTAACTATAGAAGTTAGAGTTTTGTCATCAATGGCGCTTTAGTTGGGCTAATCATCAATTCACGGTTTCGACGAGAGCGTCTCAGAGGAGTTCGGAATCTCAATCGGGTTGTGTCCCGATAGTTGTGCAAATTCCACTGGTGGATAGATCAGCCGTTCATCGCTTTGGAGGTGGTTAGCTAAAGTAAGACCGTCATCTCAATAGCTCTGACAGCCCACCAACGTTTGGGAGGCGAGGAGAGACCAAGGGGGTGGGAAAGACCTACGTCGGGATTGCCTTTGGCATAAGTGCGGTCCGTGAGGGCTACCTGGTGCGCTACTACAAACTCTCAAAGCTGCTCGAGAAGGTAGGGATCGCCCGAGCTGAGGTACCTTCTCGACGTTAGTTTAATTGCTTCTAACCTATGCATTGGCTGATTCCGAGACTCAGGATTCGAAATTGATCGATAAACAACCTTTGGTTCATGTGGCTGAGGTGGCCTTTCAAACCGGGCTACTAGACCTATTATACGACTCGGAGAGATGACCTATCAGCTCTGCTGTGCTGAAGCAGTAGTCGGCTTCTCTTTTGGAGCTGGACGCGCCTCGGCGGCTACCAGGAGCCACTGAAGCGGCGTTTTGCCGTGAAGCACCATGGCATAGCTCGCCCCCGAGATCGTCGGGAATATATTCCCAAATAGCTGGCTGTAGCGACAGGGATAGTTGGAAAAGTCTAACCCTTTTGAGCCAAGGCCAGGTCCTGTTATGATGAGATGAATAGGGTCTCTAGAGACGCAGAACAGTCCAGCGTCAGAGGAGTTGCTAACTGCAACGAATTTCAAAGTGTAAGTTGACGCCTTCGACATTACCACTGGGGTTAAGTTCTTAATTCCTCCAATCGAAAAGGGTAGGGGGCTGAATGGCGGGAGCTGAAAGGGCTGAGTCCCCGGCATGTCTCCTGGGGTTATAGGTATCTGGTTTGAGTATCGATCACACTTACCATCTCCTAAGTGCGCAAGCACTACGGTTTGTCCATTAGGCCCCGTGGGCGAGCAAGAGTGACCGGGCAACTGAGGATTCCCTACGGTGGATGTAATGTGTAGCGATCCTACCTGAGTATTAGACGTTTCAGCCTTGGTCGAAGTACAACTCGCTAATAGAAGTGCTGCGCTAAGTAGGTACGCGTTGCGCCGACCCATCAGTTGTGCCATCCCCCGGGACCCTTCCCGTACGGTGAGACCGTCGATGACACGTTGTAGATATCGGTAGTTTGACACGACGAAGTCTCGTTGTACACATACCCGTGGGAGTTTATAGTATCAAATCCGTTTTGCGCAAAGGCTGTCCCATAAGGCGGTGCGTACACTGAGATCTGCACGCTGGCGCTCGAAGACATCGACTCCGCTACAGAGTGCCCCGTTGAACTGGAGATGGTATCGTTGATGATGTTCGAGTAACCAACGCTGTAGGCGGATGAGTTATTTATGGTCTTGGTGATGCCAATAGTTTCACTAAAGGTGAAGAGTTCATACACTCCGACAGATTCGTCGTTGTAGGCATTTAATATGGTGCCCTCTCCTTTCCAGTCGTAGGAGTTGCCTTGATCTTGGTAGTAAGTTCCAAAAGGACAAGACTGATACAGTGGAGACGAAGTTCTAAATGCCGATAAATCCGTCGGCGTATAGCTTTTGGGAGTAATCCCTAAGCACAAAGTCACCAGATAAAGAGAGATCCCGGGCAAGCTCCCCAACGATGTTAGCTAGGCGCATCGACAATTCCTTTACTTCCTTTACTCTAAAGCCACCAACCTTTACGGTGGTATAAGTGAATGATAACACTGAGATAGGTTACGTGGTAAGAACTAGTGGAAATTTCATTGTCTTTAGGCCCTGCGTAGCCTTCCGCCCTGACTCCTCTTTGGACCGCTTGAAACCAACATTAGCTATGCAGTCCTCGCCCGGGATAACCCGCAGGAGCTAAAGGTGCTGTTTAGAGGTGGTTGGCCAGTCGTTTGTCTAGATGGGGTCTTTTCGACGTCTGTGATGGTCGGATCTGGGAACCGAATGTGGTGGTAAAGGTTGCACTAGCGGTCTGGGACAACTATTAGGTGGCGACGTACGGATCTGAAGAAACGGAATGGCAGATTAGCGAAAATATGCCAAGAACTTGGTTAGCTGCCCTAGGCTTCTTAGGAACGCCGATCACCTCATCTGTTTGTGGAGATGCGATAAGTAGTACGTCTTTTTAGTCAGCAGCCGCGTGCACCCAAGGAACATCTCGTTATCGGTTCATGATGATCAAGTGGCAGGGGCTTGCAGCAGTTGACTTCACGCGCAGCTATAACGATTTATAGTAAATCTTCGTGAGTGGGCATTTGAACAAGGTATTCATCCCCAGACCGCTTACAAGTGGTTTCGTCAAGGCAAGTTGTAAGTACCGGCAACCAAAATGGGAAAGCTCATCTTGGTGGGAGATCTGTCATCTAAGTTCTCGAAAAGGACAAGGATCTACGGTGATTTACGCTTGTGTATCTTCTGCTGATAAAGGGAGCTATCTGGATCGCCAAGTGGCACGCGTGCTTGGCTGGGCCACTTGACATCGTTACTCAGTAAATCGAGTGGTCAGCGAGGTTGGTTCTGCCCTTAGTGGTCACAGACAAAGGTTTCTTTCTTTGTTGTATGACAAAGAAGTAGACACGATCCTGGTAGAGCACCGGGGTCGTGTCTGTCGTTTTGGAGCGAAGTACGTCGAGGCAGCGCTAAAGGCCCAGGGCCGGCGATTGGTCGTGGTGGACCCCTCGGAGGTGGACGACGACCTCGTGTAAGATGCCACGGAGCTGCTCACTTCGCTGTGCGCCCGGCTCTACGGACACCACTTGGCAGCCAACCGAGCCAGACGTGCGGTCGAAGTGGCTTGCGGGGAGGCGGTTGCATGATCGTTCAGATGCCCACCAAGGCTCAGGCTTCCAAGGTTGCTGAGCTGACTGGGGGAACAGTCCTTTCGGACAAGAACGCCAAGGCGACGACCAAGGTGAAGGTCGAGGATTTCGAGAGCCATAGGTCAGTCATAGAAGGCATCTCAGTATTGTTCAAGTTGTTCACCGACGACGGCACCGAAGTTCCCTCTGGTTGGATGGTGACCGGAGCCACCTTCGAGGTCGAGTGGCCGAAAGAGCAAGAGCACCAGTCGCTCATCTGGTCTCACTTCGGAGCCAGGAGGTTTGCAAAGAACTGGGCGCTGGGAAGGATCAAGGAGGACCTGGACAAGAAAAAGGTCGATCCCAACCATGTAGGAACCCCTGGACACTTGCAGACCTACGACGGTTGTGGAATCAGGAGAAAGATCAGGTTGCTCCCTGGTGGAAGGTGAATTCCAAAAAATGTTATTCATTGGGCATTGCCGACTTGGTTGACGCTCTGGGCAATTGGTCTTCTTCCAAGAAAGGAGGAAGGAAGAACAAGCGCGTTGGCTTCCCTCGCCTTGAGTCAAGCGCAACAGCCACAACCGGATCAGGTTCTCTACAGGTACAATGCGCCTCGAGCCAGATCGCAGGCATATCACCATTTCTGTCATCGGCACGTTGCGCTCCAAGGAGAACACGAGGCGCGTGGAGCGCCATGTGGCAAAGGGAAATGCTCACATCTTGTCCATGACCTTGAGCGAGCGCTGGGGCAGGCTCTTTGTCTCTATCCACTATGCAGTCCGTATCCAAGTTGCCTTCCCAAGTAGAACCAAACCAAGCAAGCCTGATGCGAAGGCTGGCGTGGACCTTGGCTTGAGATCCCTGGCAACCATTGCAGACAGCGAAGATGAGATGGTTGCAATCGCCAATCCTGCGCCCTTGCCGGCAACCCTGGATGAGAGGCGTAGGGTATCGCAACAGCTCTATAGGCGCATACCTGGCTCACGAGGCCATCGAGCAGCGAAAGCCAAGCTCGCCCGGCTTGACCGAAGGGCTGTGTGCTTGCGCCATGAGATATACCACTACTTCACACGCAATCTGGTGGACACCTATGGAGAGGTTCATATCGAGGATCTGAACCTTGCTGGCATGAAAAAAAGCATGGGTAGGAGAGCCTTCAGGCGTCCGGTTTCCGATGCAGCTCTTGGGATGTTCAGGCCAATGCTTTCCTACAAGGCAGAGGTTGTTGGGACCAAGGTTGTCGTCCTGGACCGCTTCTACCCCTCATCTCAGATTCATCATGGCTGTGGTGGCCTGCTACAAGGGGATACCAAGCTAGCCAAGGTGCTTACATGCCACACCTGCCATGTCGAGGTGGATCGTGATGAGAATGCCGCCAAGAACATCCGCGATTGGCCGGAACATGCCAATCCCGGTTCAGTTGGGGCCAGCGCCCTGTCCGTACCCGGGCCACCGGAAGGTGGTACAGACGGCAGGTCCGATGGTCGGGTGACCGACCACCGGGCGAGACAGCGTAAGACCAACTTGGCGGCTGTCGGTGAGGCGAGAACCGAAGCCCAAAGGGACAGAGGAACCCTGCGAGGGGTGCATCTGATGATGCTCACTAAAGCTCACTTAGATGCAATGGTAAGGGCAACGTTGTCACGACCATTGCCGATGAATCCTTTTAAAAAGCCAAAGGACCTCGTCAAGAGACACTTCGTGTCGCGGAAACCAAATGGGCTTTGGTGTGTCGACATAACCAACCTATGTCAAGACGAGGGCCGGATGGGCCTACGTAGCCTTTATCAGAGATGTTTTCTCGAGGATGATCGTCGGTTGGAAGGTTTCTCACTCTCTAAAGAGTGATCTCGCTACCGATGCCTTGCAGATGGCGCTTGGTCAACGAGGAAATACCGACGATCTCGTCCATCACAGCGATAGGGGCGTGCAATATTTCTCTGTGGCCTACTCTGCAACCCTACTCGCCGCTGGCACACGACCCTCGGTCGGCACCAGGGGTGACAGCTTAGACAACGCCCTGTCCGAGAGCCTAAATGGCCTGTACAAGACCGAACTCATCAAGGCGATAGAGGTTCAAGACGACGAGATCGCCGTTGAATGGGAGACCTGTAAATGGGTGGAGTGGTACAACAATAGGAGACTTCACTCCTCGATTGGAATGATGTCGCCCGTCGAGTACGAGGCTCTCTACTATGATCAGATGAAGTCTGTTGACCACTTGGTTCACAGATAACCGGGTCTCCATAAAACCCGGGGCGGTCCAAACTCTCCATTTGAATAGATCTCAACAGTTCGCGTCTTCGGCAGCACCTCTACTTGGGACCGGGAGTATTTCCAAGGTACCCCGTACTTCACCCCAGCAGATGGGACAAAACCATCAGCTGTTACCTTTCTGATTCTCTTTTCAAAACCATAAAGTGATTCCCTCTCTGGTAGCGGTCCTAGCTGTGGCCTTTCAGCTAGGAAGGCTTCATTTGGGATCATACAGAGACTTTGATGAATCCGGTTGTTTGCATGGCTACTCCAGATAAGTGCCTGTTCATTTAGATCAGCTAGATCGCTAAATGTTTTAGCAGGCCGGAAGTTCTCTTTAGCATATCGAATACCTCTTTCTACTTTGCCTTTTGTCTCTGGCCGTCTCACTCTGCAGAGTTTGATTGAGACTCCCAATAAAATAGCCAGATCTGCCATCTGTGAGTTGAACTCCCATCCGTCTTTCGTGTTGCACCGATTGCCACGGTCTTCATGTGATCAGTGAGAAACACGTCGGTTACGCCACCGAAGTAGAAGAAGGCATTGATCAGACAAGTTATAAGACCGTAAATATCGGCACTGAGTGCAAACTCCAGATAACCCCTGCGACTTCGCCCAAGGGTCACATAAAGTCCAGGAACGTGTCTCTTTGTTCCTCTTACATCAATATAGCTAAATATTCCCCAGTCGAACTGAGACTGTTTATCTGGCGGAGTCTCATAGCGTCTGATAGCTATCTGTTTTGCCTTTGCAGGCGGTCTGATACTTCTGACATAGGTTCTCAAGATGCTTTCTTTACCCGTATAACCCAGTGGAACGATCCTGGACATGATTGCTGGAACGCTATGAAGTCCTTGGGATACGAGCCGATTGACTTCATCTTTCACAAGGGTCGAGCTTCGATATGCGTTGTTGCTTCGTCTTCCTAGTTCTACTGCTGCTTCGTCTCTTAGATATTTCCGTACTGTATTTCAGAGATGTCCAGTTACTCGAGCAATCTCTCTGTAACTGAGATGTTGTTGATACAAATCAAATATGATCATAAGTGGCCAACCCTTAAGCATTTAGAACTCCCTCGTGAAATTGGCTACTTTACTCAAGAGTATTGTCTCTTGGGTGGGTCAATTTTTATCGCTGGAGGTGGGTCAATTTAGCGTGGCTAGTTTACACTGGGTATGGTGGCCGATCAAGATGTCGAGCTTGTTGACGAGGAGAGTAGAGCGTACTTCGCTCACCAGAGGAGTGGCCAAGGATCGGGTGATCTCCACGGTAGATACCGAGTCTCGCCATGTCCACAAATCCAAGAAGAACTACTAGAGCGGGTACAAGGTCCACATTGCGATCGATCCTGAGAGCGAAATCATAACATCCGCAACCCTGACCAAGGGGAAGTCCTCTGATGCGTTAGTGGCTAAAGAGCTCCTTGACCACGAGAGCGAATCAGGAACCGTCTACGGCGATAGCGGATACTCCTCAGTGGAGTTCTTCAACTATCTGAACGATCATGGCCATGATGAGGCGATCAAGCCCCGACCCCTCACTATGGCGGTACCCGATGGCTATAGCGTCGATGACTTCACGGTGATCTAAGCAGCCAACGACACACCTGTCGAGTGGGTCATACCGTGACTATCTCAGCCAAGGGGAGAGCCTCCTTTACCAAGTACTGTGGAACCTGCGCATTGCGGCATCGCTGTACCCGTTCCAAATGAGGACGAGTCATGACCTTTGGCCCGAATCATGTCTATGCCAGGGTTCAACGTGAGAATTGGAAGGATGCCGAGACCAGAGCCCAGTACCAAGCGATTCGTCTAGGCGTACAATGGATCCATGCCCAGATGAAACGCAAGCTCAATGGTGCAAAGCTCTACTACCGGGGAATCATCAAGAACAGAAGGCACTATCTCCTCCTTGGAACGGTCTGAAACTTGAAAGTCCTTCTTCGCAACAACCTCACGAGAGAGTACGGGAACTGGGTGATTGTGAGTTAAGACCACTCCTCCTCCCTCACCTCTCCCAACAGAGAGATACGAAGGAGTACAAAGTAAGGGGCCAGGAACCAGACAGGACCAATCGGAGCCCGTTGCCTGAGCAGAGGTGGTGAGGATGCGGGTAGTTCAGCAGGGTCCAAGGTCTAAGTGATCCTCTTGCATACACCTTCAACGGAGTGAAAAATGCTGGAAGTGCGGCGTAGCTAAAAAAACTCACCAGCAACGTTGTGACATGAATCTTGTCCGTGCGTGGGGTCATCCACTATACATTCTCCATCTTTAGCAACTCAATCTCGGCTTGCAATTCGTAAATTTTGCAAGTTGGCCATTAAGGCTAAGTTTTCATGTAACCAACATCTAGATTGCCTTCTGCTGTGCTTCCCAACGAGATATAGCAGCGATATGATCTTGATCTTTGGGTCGATTGAGAGACTCCTTGCTGCGCTTTATTGCCTCAACCGCAGCGATAGCAACCGAGACGTTGCCAATTTGAATCGTTTTGCCTGAAGCTACGACATTTTCGTATCTACCCACTCCAGCCATGTATGTCATTACATCGAGTTCTTCCAGCACCTCGTTGTCGCTACGCAAGAACACCGTAATTGGCTGTCGCCCTACAGTCGCCGAAACATCTCCTGGTTTCATCCCCCACGTCCATTTAGAGCCACCTCGCTTGAAACCAAGCTGTGACAGTGCTGTAGACAGCTTTTCTACATTCTCCTTTTCGGTGCTTATTAAGATGTCGACGTCCGTAAGATCGAGTGGCACTCCTTGCCATCTTGCAGCTAAGGAACCAATCAGAACGAAACGAATTCCACGATTCCTAAGTTCCACTACGAGGTCTTCATCCCAGGTCATGATACCTGGCTGAGAAGAAAACGGCGGTACTGATGGTACTTTACGTCAATCAGTGGATTAGGACGATACCCAAGACCATCTTGTTCGCATCCGAACATGGTGTTATATTCCTCTCGCCACTGCTGTACCCGCTGCATTGCTTGTTTGGGAAATTCAGCTTGGTGAAGCCAATGGAGTTCTGTAGAAATGTCATAGGGAAGTACTCTCACCGTTAGATGGAAACCTAAGACTCCAACTATTCGTTCCAAGGTAGATAAAGCGGGTTGATGTACGTCCTGTTCGTATGCGGAGATCGCGCCTTGGCTGGTGCCACATAACAAAGCTAACTCGTGCTGACTGATGTTGACCTTTTTGCGTGCTGTTCGAATAAGCATTCCTGGCCAGAAGAAATACTGTCTGATCCGTCTGTCGTAGTTTCGAGGATCCGGCTTGGGTAGTTCATAGAGATTGCTGCCAATATCTACTGCTAAAGGGGTCTCGGGTGTTTCGGACATCGGAACGAGCTTCCACTGCATGTCCATGCCTAGTACATAGAGCAGCTTGTCAATAACACCAAAGCCTGGTTCCCGGCCCCCTTGTTCGTAGAGCCACAGCATCTGTCTAGGGAAGCCTGACATTTTGGCATGAGCAGACTGACTCAGGGCCAAATCACTCGGTAGTAGCGCATTCAGCGCCTCCCGTGCCTGCTTGGAGATTGATCCCCACTTTACGGGGTTTTCGATTCTCTGTACCATGGCTATAGTATATTAGATCGTATGACAGTGAAAGGGTAGTTCTCATACGCCTATAACGCTGCATATAAAGCTCATCCCTCTATCATGTCGCAGGTCGTATTGTACTCAGATGAACCGCAGATAAATGGTGATTATAATCTATCGCTTGCACAAGGCACTGAGGCAAAGATGCCGAGCTACGGTCCAACTGAACGACCCCCATTTCGGTCCACCTTATATGTGAGTCAACCGCTTTTACTCTAGTCCTTTGAATCTATGCGTCTACAGAACACAGGTACCTCTGAGCATAGAAGTTCCGACTGCTTGCTGATCGAGCAAGAACTATTCTCCTAAGTTTTTATATCCTATGTCAAGAACTCATGGGGACTTAGGTAACCAAGAGCCATGAGTTTTAGGTGGTGTTGTAGCCCTTTGTGGTAGCGTTTGGCTAAGACTTGAGCCTCGGTGACGAAAGAGAAAGGCTTGCGTATTTAGAAGTTCATCTCGAAGAGTTGAGTTATATGACTCACACTTACTGTTTTGCCTTTGGGCTTGCTTAGGTCGATAAAGTACAAGGTATCTCCCATCTCTTTAACCTTTCTAGCTGTCAAGATAGTTGTCGCCTCTTGGTGTAAGGTATTGAACCAGAGGGCGAGAACCAGAGGAAGTGTTATGAAGTCTACCCTAAGGATTAATGAAGATAAAGTTATGAAAAGCTCATGGAGCCGTCGTCTCAGACAGATGCTCAAATTGGTGGCAACGGACATTTAGATCTGTACGGTGGCGGGCATAGAGATTGCGCAGAGATAAACACCTAATTTGCATACCTAAGGACGTAGTTCTAGGTACATTTGGCACCAAAGTGGATTTGTGTAGGCAGCGGACTAAAACTGACCCTCTCCCAGGTAAACAAAAGTGACCCACCCTCCAAACTAGGTTGCCCTTTGTTGGACTGTCGAGTTTCAAAGGAGCAACGAGATGTTGAAAGGCAGGTCATTAATGAAGTTTTTCGAACTAAGGGCCGAGGGGCTTAGGCATCGAGAGATTTCTCGGGTCACCGGGCATTCTCGCAACACCGTCCGGCGTTACCTGCGAGATGAGGCCGGAAAGAACGAAGCTGCTCGCGCACCAAGGCGTTCAAAGCTCGATCCCTTCAGGGAGGTAATAGACGAGCTCGTGGCACAGGGTCTCTACTCAGCTCCTGCGATCGCTACAACGCCTCATCCCTCTTGGCTATGAGGGCAAGGAGACAATCGTGAGAGATTACGTACGTAAGATCCATCCTCCCATCTCCCCACGCGTGCATGCCGTCAGGCGCTATAGATCCGAACCAGGGAAACAGTTGCGCTTTGACTGGGGGATCTTTCCCTACATCGACCCAAAGGGTTATGAGCGCCACATCCCTGGTCTTGCAGCGTCTCTTGGCTACTCAAGACGTAGCTACCTGGAGTTTGCCCATAGCGCAGACGTCTATGGCCTCATCACGGCACTTATCAACACCTTTTATCACTTCGGTGGGACTGTCGATGCTGTATTGACAGACCACATGAAGACGGTGGTCATCGGGGCAGACGGTGAGGGGGGATGGGAGTACAACTCCCAGATAGAAGATCTGTTCTGTTTCCTTGGTGTCTCCATCAAGTTGTGCCGGGTAAAAAGGCCGGAGATCAAGGGAAGGTCGAGCGCCAGATCCGCTATGTCAAGGAGAACTTCTGGCCCCGACGGAGCTTTGTCGATCTTGTCGACCTGAACGATCAGGCACTTGCGTGGTGCCTAGAGAGAGACCTGCGGGAACACCCGAGCCTTGGGTGCAGCCCGCTTGAGGCCTTTGAGAAGGAAAAGGAGCACTTAAGTCCACTCCCAGACAGGGAGGAGCTCGAGCGCTTTGAACGTAAGGTGCGCTTGGTCTCTCTTGACAGCTTTGTCTCTTTTTATGGCATCAACTACGGCGTTCCGTTTCGCTACGTCGGCCGCTTGATCACGGTGCTGCCACGCGGGAGGTTCCTTGAGATAAAAGACCAAGCAGGAGAGGTTATTGCCACCCATCGCCTGGGGTTCAAGACCCGCTCTCTTGTTTATCTCAAGGACCAGTACAAAGGGCACAAAGGCCAAGAGTGCTGTCATTGCCCCGGTTGCACGTGGCTACCAGAGAGAGGACTTCTAAGTAGAGGTGCGCTCTCTGGATGACTACGCAAAGGTGGTGGATCTTGCTTGAGCTCACAGAGGAGCTCTGCTGTGAGCTCGGACTCACTCACGCACAAGAGCTCCTTTCAGCCAAGGTAGAGGCAGCAACCAACAAGGAGAGCTCCTATGTCGAGTTCTTGATATCCCTGCTTTCCACCAAATCCCAGTGGAGACGACAGCTAAGCTACGAGACTTGCCTCAAGCTATCGGGCCTTCCTCACAACAAGGGCCTCTCGGAGTTCGACTTCGACTTTGCCAAAGGGGTTGACCGCACACTCATAAACGAGCTTGCCTCCCTTGCCTTTGTCGCTAGACGTTCAAACGTGGTGCTGCTTGGCCCCCCCTTAGGTGGGAAAGCCCATCTCTTAGTCGGGCTTGCCCTCCTGGCCCTTGAAGGTGGCAACTCGGTGTACTTCACCACCATGACAAGGCTTGCCAATGACCTCTTAGGGACAACCACCACGCAAAGGGCACGCAAGTACTTGGCTACAGGGGTGCTGATCGTTGACGAGATTGGATATCGCAACCTAAGCCCCCAAGCAGCCTCGGTGTTTTTCGACGTGATCTCTGCCAGGTATGAGACTTAAAGCATCATCTGCTCTTCGAACAAGGGGTTCTCTGAGTGGGGAAACCTCATAGGAGATCCTGTTTTGGCAACTGCGATCCTCGACAGGCTCTTGCACCACTCGACGGTCATTAACATCCGCTATGAGAGCTACCGGCTCAAGGACCGCAAAAAGCAGGGGATTGGCGCCAACCCCGAGGTGAGAGAGGCTCTAGCACGAGGAGGTGACACGGAAAAACACGAACTCGACAACCACCCGTTATAGTACGTTACAGGTGGGTCAGTTTTCTCCGCTGATCCTGGGTCAAAATAAAACCGCTGCTAACATAAGGGCAAGTTCTCTATGCTTCTTTCTTTGTGCCTCTAAAGCGAAGGTAACGGTGCTTTACCTTGCCTCGTTGGTCTCTTCCAAGGTATATGCGAAGCTCCCAAGTATCGGGGGACTTTACAAGTCTCATGCTTTCAGCCATAGCTCTTTTACCCAAAAGATGGTTTTATGTTTGGTTGCCTGAAGCTAGGAAAGACTATACAGCCTGCGAACTGGTGGGCCCGGCAGGATTCGAACCTGCAACCAAGGGATTATGAGGTGTTCACAAAGTGTCCGAGTTGGTAGTCATAGTGTCCGAGTACGTCCCATTTTTGCAGCTCATCGAAGTCTTTTGGCAAGGGTAATGAGACAGCCTCGGACTGGGCGGGACATTCTCGGACACAATTGTTGGGTGAAAAGTTGGGTGAAGAACACTTGCAAGGAGTCACCACTCATTCCAACGAACTTCCGCCCATGACGCTAGAATGATCGACCGACAGCTACCTCATCTTTTTTCCTACTATGTGGACTGGCTTAGAACAATCTCCTCTACCATTAGGATGATTTTTTGAGAAGCGCTTGACACACCCCCCCACACTTCGGCAAACTACGGCTTGATAGTTGTTCCTCAACCGGTACATGCCTCGTCAGTGAGGGTTTCTTACTGTTGTGGCAGTTGGACCATTGGAGAACTACAACCGAGTGAGGGGGTCACAATGGCTACAGAGGAAATAGAAATTTCTGATGCGAATCAGCCAAGGATCTCGCCAAAGTTGATATCAAGACGTAGTCTTCTAAAAGGTGGCCTAGGAGCAGCAGGAATAGCGACACTGGGGACCCTTGTCAAGCCAGTCTTTAACACTTCAGGCGAGACACACCATGAGAATGCTGTGCCCGTGAGCGCTAGCCTAGTCTCGCCGCTATTCCTTTTTGGCCTGACTAAGTCAAATACCCAGGCGGCTTCGCTTAGTTTCTTTCTGCCTGGTTCAATGCCTGGGCTTGCACAAGCATCATCATCGCTGCCTCAGACGTCTACTGGGGTACTCGTTCGTCAGCCATCGTCGTCGCCAACCCTATCTCCTGATGGTCAACACTTAGCTGTAGCCGAAATAGTGGGTATCCCAGTGCCTACTGCAATCTCCTTATACCTGATTGACAGATCAACTGCCAATGTAGAGACGAAAGCGGACCTTGGATTACCTAAGTTGCCAGTCGGCCCTTTGATCATCTGTACGCCGGCTTTTCTGTCGAACTCGACCAAACTAGGTCTCCTGATTGCGATCATGGAACCAACGACTATGCATACAGTGCGCAAGGTGAACCCAAACACTGGGGAGCGGATTGTTGCACAGGCGCCCAATTGAATACCATATCACATGCTCGCCTACTTCGATAGTGAGTCGAGCCTCTTTACCGGCCCCGTCAACCTCAACAATTCTCCAAGCCTTGCTAATGCGCGAATTGTTGCGGATGATTCTTCGGTGTATGTGTTTACCGTAGCCGAATACGCAGCGCTTGGTGGATCCAAAGAGTCGCCAGCTCCCTATCCGATGACTCACATATGGGCCTATGATTTTGGCGCTCAGTCTCCCAAGTATCAAGTCGCTACGAGCACCTACTGGCCAGTCAATATGGAGCCGATAGTAGTGAATTCTAACGGTACCGTCGCTCGCCTGGTAGCACCTGACACCATTGAGTCATATACAACAACCAATGGATCGAGTTCACTAGATACTATTGCCTTCCTCACCGGCAGTAGCGCTAAACCAACTCCAACAACTATGCAGCGGCAATCATCCGGCAAGCTTTTGCTCGTCCGGGCTGGTCTTGGCAGAGCCACATTAGTAGATCCCACCAGCAACTTCACACCAAGTTGGGAGATTACTTTCGAGAGGCCCAAGTACTACAACGCTGGCATTCCAACCAAGGGGGTACTCTCCGTGGATGGTTCAAAGTTCTATGTCCTGGGCAGCCAAAGCGTTGGAGGCATAGCGGCCTTTGATGTTAGCACCGGTCAAATGGTGGAAGCAGCTAGTGATGGTACACATTTCAGTGGTCTAGCTCTCAATCAAAGTGGACAACTCATCGCATATAGTCCAGATTCACAGGCAGTCTCGCTATACAATCCGCAACTCGCGTACTTGGGCAAGGAGGTTATTGATATCTATGTATCAGAGTTTTATTGATCACGAGCAACTGGCAGATGAAAGGACTTATGGTAGATCATGGCAGGATATGATACGGCGAATTATGTTTATGATGTCTCAAGCACAGCCGTAAGTGATTACGGTACTCCTAATTTCTGGCTAAGATACTTCAGCCCGTCAATCAATACACCAATCAACAGTTCATCCTCGAATGCGAACGAGGAATGTACTGCCATCTACAACTCAGGTGGAAATCATTTAGGTCCCATCATGGAGCCCAATCAATCTAACCTATCTTCTTCAAGTGCCCAGGGGCAGGCAGATGCGCAGACTTTCGTGAGCGCACTAAATTTCGTTTATGATCACGTAGCTCCGTTACTGATGCCTACCAATGATCAACTGTATTGCTGGCTGGGTCAGGAACCTTCGACATCCCTCAGTTCATCATACTGGGATGGATGGTCTGGATATGTTGGCTCCAATAGTTCCTTCGGAGGGGAGTTCCTTTATCCGTGCCTTTATTGCACGCCTTGTGCTGTAGCGCCAAACTGTTCGAGCGTCTTAGTTCAGTATCACGATACCGTCTACAACACCTGCATCGCAATTTGGGCGTCACAGCCTTCTGGGTATTGCAGTAACACGCAGATGTCTAACCCACCCCCTTGGCAAGCTGAAACCTGCTCCGGCTGCGGAGTGGACAACAACGTGCCGACGAGTCTATGGCAGTACAACATTGGTGGGGAGTGCGGGATCCCCGCGACCCTGGTTGATGAGGACTATGGTGCTCCCGGGTTCAACTATCCAGATTATTGCTTCTATAAGGCATCCAGTTGATTGGTTCTATGGAAAGCTTCACAAGCGGACGAGTCCTAGCAAGCGGCGTTGTTCTCGTAGTGGTATCATTGGCCAAGATTCGCAGCAAACACTGGGATGCAGTCCCCAGCCTTCCCAGGTGGTTACAAGCTAAACATCTGAGGTACATGGCCGCTGCTTACGAATGTTTAGTCGGAGTAATTTGTATTTTGTCTCCCATCAGCCTAGAGGCGGGTAGCTTATTGCTTATCACTGGCGCTTGCTTCATGTGGATTCAGCTGCTGAAGCGTTCCAGTTCTCAGGGCTGTGGGTGTAGTGGGATGAATGGCTGGGATCCAATAGGGCATACCAGAGCAATCTTGCAGGCCGGGGTCGTTTTCGCGATAGGTTTCTGCTCTGTTCTAGTCATCTCCACTTCTAGTCATCTGCGAGGTCGTCTCACGCTCTGGGGCTTTGTTTGGTTCTTGGTTAGCATTACTCTTTATGGACTTCTTTCCAAGAGACAGATTCCCAGAGTGATTTGGGCCCGCTTGATCAGAAGGCATTGGTACGTGGAGCGTATCCTTGGGATGGATCCACTCAGTCGATCCTTTATTGAGACCATCGAACCCATCTCCTCGGTTAGCGTGCTGCCTATAGACGCGTACACAGCTGAACTCGAATGTTCAACCAGTGGAGCATCGCCAGTTTACTTGATTGTTGTTCTTTCGGTGAAGGGATGGCGAACTAAAGTAAGCCGCATTGCGAGGTTATCTGCGCTAATGGAGTCCAGCGTTGGGTTGTGTCCCGATAGTTGTGCAAATTCCACGAGTGAATTGATTTGCTAGTGGTGGCCATGG
>NZ_FQUL01000030.1 GCF_900128965.1 Ferrithrix thermotolerans DSM 19514 | reverse complement strand
CCGTTCATAGGTTGTGTAGCCTAGACCTCTCAAAATGACGGCTTCAATCTGGCCATACACCCAAGAATGCTCGACAACAAACCGATTCCTGGTCGATCTTGGCACCGGATTACCACTTATTTCTGAAGACCCGCTAAGGCGAGCGAACGAGATCCAATTAGCGGCATTGATTTTCTTTGCGACCGAGCTGGACGGTCAACCAGGAGTGAAACGAAACAAGTAGTAGCGTGCATCGACGCGAATAGGGACAAGTGGAGGGTCCAGCCGATCTGTACAGTACTGCACTTCACCTCCTCTACGTACTATGACTACAAGCGACGAGAATCCTCAAATAGAACCCTTTGAGACGAAAAGCTCAAAGTTCTCATAACTGAGACGTACGAGGCTAACTACAGCGTCTATGGAGCCAAGAAGCTTTGGGCGGCACTGAACAGAGCTGGCAACGAAGTGGCTCGCTGCAGAAGTCGAGAGACTCATGCGTGAACTGGGTATTGTGGGTGCCATTTGGGGTAAAGGGATCGTTATCACCACCATTGCTGATGAGTGGCTAGAGAGACCCAAGGACCTTATCAAGCGACACTTCGTATCGTTCGCACCAAATGAGCTCTGGTGTTCCGACATCGCATATGTCAAGACAAGAGCTGGGTGGGCCTATGTGGCCTTCATCATCGATGTCTTCTCTAAGATGATCGTCGGTTGGAAGGTAGCCAACTCTCTAAAGAGTGACCTAGCTACCGACGCGCTAGCACAGGCTATGGCCCAAAGGCCAGATACAGAGGATCTCATTCATCACAGCGATCGAGGCGTCCAGTGTCTCTCTGTAGCCTTCTCGACGACTCTTCTGGCCGCTGGCATCCGACCTTCAGTCGGAACTACGGGTGATAGTTATGATAACGCGCTCGCCTAGAGTTTGAATGGCTTATACAAGACGGAGTTGATTCATGCCATTGGTATCTGCGACGATGAGATCGCTGTCGAGTGGGAGACCTGCAAGTGGGTGGACTGGTTCAACAACAGGCGACTTCACTCCTCGATTGGAATGATGTCGCCAGTCGAATACGAAGCTCTGTACTGTGCTCAAAGGAAGTCTGGCAATCACTTGATTGACAGATAACCGGGTCTCTGTAGAACCCGGGGCGGTTCAATCCTCTGCCGGTTTCTCTGGATGCAATTAATGTCTCATTGAGGGATATAAAAGCTGTTGCTGTCAGTCATCTTCACAACGATCACTCGGGGGGCTACGACACTTCATAAAGGATGCACCTATCTTTGTTCAACAGCGGTAACTTGACTTTCGGCTCTTTGAGTTCCCTAAGGCAGAAGAAACGGCATCTTTAGGGTTGACTGCGACGACCAGCGACTTCGTTTTCATCCTCTTTAAGGCCATCTAAATGACCAACCAGAAGAGATATTGCCTGGAGTAGAAGCCGTGCCGACCTTTGGTCATGCACCTGGACACCAGTCCTTCGTAGTGAACTTCCTAGATGGACAAGCATGGTTTTAGCCTTCGACGCCGCAGACTTGATGGAGAACTTGGAAAGAGAGCTACCCATCGGCGGCGTAGTAGATATTGAGCCGGAAGCTATAGCGGTTCATATAAGGAGACTAAAGTCGCTTGCCCATGAGAGAGGATATCTACTGGTGCCTTGGCACGATCCTCACGTGTGGCCAAACTCACTCAGCTCGTGAGAGAAAACGGCGATCGTGTGCCGAAATATCTGACTACCAGGTACCTATTTTCTCAATAAGTTGATGTTTGCTCTGAGACTTAGGACTAAGGAGACGGGTTTCAACTTCATCCTGTATTGATCACGGGAAATTCTCGGGATTACACCTAGGGGAAAAGTAAAGATGAGTCTGAAATCTTTGCTGATAACTCACCCTACCAACACGGTGATAGTGACGCTACTCCTCTTGGCTCGGCGGTGCTTCAAGCCATCGATCTCCTAAGGTCCGTCTTGCTATGAGATCGTAACAATTCCCTACAGTTGGGTCCAAGATCGAGATTCGACTCAGGATGCCCGACAGTGCTAGGGTGGTGCTCTAGGAGGTACCAGAGATTTCTTTCTCCTCAGGTGATCAGTACGAAATAGCTGCAAGCGGATACTCATGCACCGTAACCCAGGTAGGTGCAACGTTGCGGAGTCTTAGTTTCCATGGGAGAGATCTCATAGAGAGCTTCTCCGAACGAGAGATCTGTCCTGCGGCGCATGGTGCATTTCTATTTCCTTGGCCCAATCGAATAGAGAAAGGGAGCTACCTCTATGAGGGAAACTCCTATCAGCTAGATATCTCAGAACCTAGCACCATGAGCGCTATTCATGGACTCTGCAGATGGCAGCCCTTTGTGCTGACGGAGTGGGAATCGGACTTCATCTCATTGTCTTATGAACTTTATCCAACTCCAGGTTACCCTTTCCACTTGGGCGTTTCTCTTTCTTACAAGCTCCGTGACGATGGACTCGTTGTTACTACCCAGGTTGAAAATCTTGGAGAACGTCGTGCCTTATACGGAGTTGGACATCATCCGTACCTATCTCCTGGAGCGTCTTACTGCGCAGACGATGTGATTTTGACTATAGATGCACAAACTGTCTGCAATAGACAGGTAGTGGATCCTTTGGGAAGGGTGGTGCCCCCATCTGCATTTGCCGAAGGTGTCTCACTTCGGGGACTCATTTTGGATGACACCTTTTCTGATCTCAAGCGGGACAAATCAACTGTGTCGAGGGTGTCAATAACAGGTGGTGACAAGGTTACCGTCGAAATATGGATGGACGAACACTATCGCTACGTGCAGATCTTTAGCGGCGACACCCTTGATAGTGCGAGAAGACGCAAGGCGGTTGCGATAGAGCCCATGACGTGTCCACCTCAGGCGTTTCGCACCAAAGAGGCGGTCTTTGAGATTGCTCCGCAGGAAATGATGGATATGAGATGGGGGATGAGGATAAAGTGAACTCTGAGCACAACGGAACATTGTCAGACCTTTTGGTTGTCTTTGGTATCACCGGCGACCTCGCATTCAAGATGACCATTCCAGCACTTTACAGACTCGAACGAAGCGGTTATTTGAACTGTCCAATAGTTGGGGTGGCCATAGACGACTATGACGACACGGCGATCTCCAAGAGGTTTCGAGACTCTTTAGAAAATGCAGGCGAACACGTGGAGCATAAAGTTATCTCCGCTCTGCTCGCCAGGTTTTCATACATACAAGGAGATTTTCTAAGCTCTTCGACCTACGATCGCTTGAGAGATGTCGTCTCCCACTCTAAAAATCCGCTCTTCTATCTTGAGGTGCCACCGGCGCTCTTTGCCCCCATGGTCAAGCTTCTTACTGAGGCCGGACTTTCTCAAAGAGCCAAGGTTCTCATCGAAAAGCCCTTTGGAACCGATCTTGCAAGCGCCAAAGCGCTAAACAAGACGCTTCATGGTCTTGTTGAGGAAGATCAGATCTTGCGCATAGATCACTTTCTTGGTAAACAGCCTTTGATGGATCTAGCATACATACGCTTTGCGAACCAGATCATAGAGCCATTGCTCGATAGAGTGCACATGGACTCGATTCAAATTACCATGGCCGAGGACTTTGGTGTGGATGATCGCGGGTCGTTTTACGATAGGGTTGGTGCTATAAGAGACGTGGTTCAAAATCATCTTCTCCAGGTCCTCGCTCTTGTAACGATGGACACACCACTCTCAGGTGCATACAAAGATATCTGGGACAAAAAGGTAGAAGCTCTTCGGGCGGTGTCCTCGATGGATATTGCTACTTCTGTGATGGGGCAGTACGACGGTTACCTAGAGGTTCCAGGGGTATCCCATAATTCACAGACTGAGACCTTCTTTGCCACAAAAGTCTCGATCGAGAGCTGGCGATACTTTGGGGTACCGATCTTCATCCGAACTGGTAAATATCTAAAGGTTAGATCTACAGAGATAAGAGTGGTGTTTAAGCCGGCGCCTGAACTTTCTTACATCAAGGATGTAAGTACGCTCCCTCCCAATCAGATGATCCTTCGAATTGATCCAAAACCTGCGCTTAGACTTTCGATATGCTCTAAGGACTCAACGGGTTCAAGTGGGAGGGTGGTGCATATGGATCTTCCCTTTGAAGAGGAACTCGGGAGGCTGCCTATGCCCTATGAGCGACTCCTCCATGACGCCCTGGTCGGTGAGTACTCCTTATTTACTCGAGAAGACGCGGTGGAAGAGAGTTGGCGTATCGTTCAGCCTTTGCTGGATGGGGAGCGCAACGTTGTAAGCTACCAAAAGGGGGGTTATGGACCCAAGGAGGCTCGTCATCTTTGTAAAGGTCATCTGGGATGGCAGGAACCGTGGCTGTAACAAGTAGCAGAATATACCTAGATGTAGAGTTCTGGGCCTTCTAGAGATGAGAAAGGAAAGAAGCATATGTCCACGCAGAGTCCTATGCAACTTGGAATGGTAGGTCTTGGCCGCATGGGAGCGAATATCGTGCGCCGACTTATGAGAGACGGGCATCGCTGCGTGGTCTACGACCTAAATGCGAAGGCGGTGGATACACTCGTCGCAGAGGGAGCTGAAGGCGCCTACAGCTTGGAGGAGTTTGTACAAAAGCTGGAGAAACCAAGACATATCTGGATAATGGTGCCGGCTGGAACCGTTACCGAGAGGACGATCTCAACGCTATCAGAGATCCTAGATCCAAAAGACGTGATAATAGACGGTGGTAACTCCTACTATCGGGACGATATCAAGCATGCAGAAGCACTAAAGACCAAGGGAATCCACTTTGTAGACTGCGGCACAAGTGGCGGCGTTTGGGGGCTAGAGCGGGGTTACTGCTTGATGATCGGCGGAGAAACTCCCGTGGTAGAGCATCTAACACCTATATTTGAGACGCTGGCGCCCGGGGTGCAGTCGGCTCCGAGGACCCGTGGTAGGTCGGGTGAGATCTCTTCAGAAGAGGTAGGCTACCTACACTGTGGCCCAAGCGGAGCTGGGCACTTTGTCAAGATGGTGCATAACGGCATAGAGTACGGCATGATGGCAGCCTTTGCCGAAGGCTTCAATATCTTGCACAGCGCTAACGCTGGTAAACAAGAGACGGTGGCGGACGCGGAAACAGCTCCACTTGTCAACCCGGAGTTCTACCGTTACGACATCGACGTAGACAAGGTTGCCGAGGTGTGGCGAAGAGGTAGTGTTGTGCAGTCATGGCTACTTGACCTCACCGCCGAGGCTCTAGCTGAGTCACCCCAACTAGAGGAGTTCGAAGGTAGAGTTTCAGACTCGGGAGAGGGTAGATGGACGTCGATTGCAGCGATCGATGAGGGTGTGCCAGCTCCAGTCCTTACTGCTGCTCTCTATTCGAGGTTCTCTTCAAGGGGGCTCGACAACTTTGCTAACAAGATTCTCTCTGCTATGCGAAAAGGCTTTGGAGGTCATGATGAAAAAAAGTAATGGTTGGTCCTGATTTGATTTAGTGCTACATAATTCCCAGGCTCGATTTATGGGTACAAGATGTATCAGTGCTAGTCACCAAAGCATAAGAGACAGTCATCGCCCTTTGTTCGCTCAGCCTTTAGATTTGTGACATGCCCAAGGTGAGCTATTCCTAAAATCTGTGTTTGATGGATTTTTCGGTGGGGTAAGTTCGGACTCAAGGGCTTGGTTGAGCTGGATCTTCTGCCAAGATGCCCTTGGAAGAGTCATCTTGAGAAAGAGACCCAAAGACCCATAACAAAGGCGTAGCTCTTCTTTGCTAGTAACTCTCCCAAAAAAGAGAATCACGCGTAGCTAGTTTCAAGCGCCATTACAGAGCTACCTAAAGACCTACGCAACAACGCTGCAAGCGAGAGCGCTTGAGGCCGAGGTAGAGTTTGTTGTCGTTGCGCTGAAAGCCTTTGGCATCGAGGTCATTTGTAACGGTTAACGATGAGGTTGCGAGGTCGCTATTGCGATCAGGTAGACAGGCGTCGAAGTTCCTCATATCCACTCTAAGGACGGCACCTCGATCAATGTCGTATCTACCTTGATCTCCAACTACCCACAACGCTCCAAGTCGATCATTTCCTTACAGGCTTGCGCCTGCGGTCTCTTCTACCATAGTGGCTTGCTCCGCCACTTACGTTTAGGTGACCCGCCAACTCCTTACGCATCGTGTTTTCAAGGTTGAGTTTGGTTATTGTGATCTTTGGTATATCGGCTCTTTCGTCCCTAACTCTTTGTGAGACGACTTTCGTCGGGACCAAACAGATGGACCGAAGGTGTTCTTTGAAGCGGCAATAAGTCGTCGTAGGTGATGCGGTAGATTCTTGCGCCCTCCAGGGGTATTTGCTGTCGTTCAACGTCCGGTTACCCTAGCTAGGTTGTGCAGTCACCTGCTCTTGCTCTTTAGGTGTTCAACTTCGCTTTCATTTGAGTTTCTTATCGTCTTTATTCCGGTCGAATCTCGCATTAGAGGTGGAGTGTAGTTGGACAAGTCGGCCCAAGGGAGGAAGCGGGCTTCAAGTGTAAGTCGTTAAACTTGGTCTATGGATAAGAGGTTGTGTGGGCATAACTCTTAGGAGAAGGTGGGTTCGCCTAACCCTGAGCTATGTAGTCGCTATTGCTGGAGTGGGGATTGGTGCATATATCTTAGTCCCCAAGTCGTCCGAACTTAGGGCGATCGCTACCGTAATAAACGACTCCGACACTTGGCTGTTATTTGTGGCTGGGGCACTAGAGCTCTTGTCGATCTGGTTTTATGCGCTGACGACACGCGCACTTGCCCAGCAGCACCGGACTAACGTCTCGAGGCGTTATATCCTTTTAGTCACGATAGCCGCATCCGCAATAGGCAACTCTTTGCCTCTAGGGGCTGGTGTAAGTGCACTGTATGCCTTTAGAAAATTGGAGGACCGGTCTGTGCCGAAAAAGGAAGCAGCCCTTGCTGTAGGAGCAACAAACGCTCTAGCAGTGGCGACGCTTGCGCTATTGGCGGCGCTAACTGTGCCTTTGGGTGGAGACTCGGTGTTGAGTGGGGCAGACGTAGTGGTGCTGCTCGCAGTAGGAGCGCTGTCGTTTGTCTTGGTCGGTTACGCTCATTTTGTGGTTGGCGTTGTGTCATACGCGTTGGAGTTTTTACGCTCAATGCCACGGTATAAGGTGGCTGGTGCTAGGCGAAGAGCCCAAGAAAGACGTGCGTCAAACCTCCGTTTCGAACTATCAAGGAGTTCAATAGCCTTTGGTTCGTTATTTGCCTTTTTGAACTGGCTCTTTGATCTCTTGGCTCTTTTGCTCTCTGTTCATATAGTGCACGCAAAGGTGCCACTATTCGGAGTGGTTGCGGCCTACTTCGTTGGTGCGCTTGCGGCTAATCTTCCCATTACTCCAGGGGGTTTAGGTGTTGTGGAGGGTTCGCTGGCGGTTTCACTCATAGCATTCGGCGGTGGAAAGACATCAGTTTTAGCAGCAGTACTTTTGTACCGCTTGGTGAGCTTTTGGATCTGGCTACCTCTTGGCTGGGCGGTGCATTTTGTCCTGTCTTACCTAAACCACAGGCGATGGAAAGATGAAGGAAGAGTTGAAACCAGTGAGTTTTCTGCAAAGGAGGTGTGGATGTAGTGGTGAGCTCACTTAGACCAAAGGTGGTAGCAAGTGTTTTGGTGATATCGACCCTTGGAGTCGCTCTCTCGAGCTGTGGTGCCTCCAACTCGACTGTGGGAACTTCGGCAAACAACTGTCTAGTGTCCCTGGCTGCTGCGTTGCGTTCACACCACCTAGGGTCAACTTTAGTTGGAGTACGTCTAGTCAGTCCCGAGGTAGCGTATCGGTACCACTTTACATCCACCTTGCTGCATCAAAACGTGTGCTTAGTCGGATTTAGGTTGTCGGGGACGAACGGTCATCGGAGAGCAATGGCGGTCTACGCTTACAGCGAGAACTCTGCCAATTCGATTGGGGTTCGAATCGTGGAGCGCCATAGACTAAGGATTACTCACCTGATATAACTTTGGATGACTCTCACAAAGTTTGATCCGCTCGCATCCCTACGACTCAGAGCCACTCCGCCTCTGGTTTTTTGCTCGGGCACGCATGGACTGATCTAGTATCACCTTGCGAATCCGAACTGACTTCGGTGTAACCTCGATGCATTCATCGTCGCCAATGAATTCAAGTGCTGACTCTAAAGTATGTACATGAGGAGGCGACAGCCTTACGAGTTCTTCTGCAGTCGAGGATCTCATGTTCGTCAGCTTCTTCTCTTTAGTCGGGTTGACGTCCATATCTTCGGTTCGTGAACTTTCACCAATCACCATGCCTTCGTAGACCTCTTCGCCTGGAGCGATAAATAGTTGCCCACGCTCTTGCAGGTTCAGCAAGGCGTATGCTGTGGCAACGCCACTTCTGTCTGCTACGAGCGATCCAGAAGATCTAGTTCTTATCTCTCCAGCGTAAGGTCCGTAAGAGTCAAAGGCGTGGTGAAGAATGGCTGTTCCTCGGGTGTTTGAAAGCACCTCTGACCTAAGACCTAGCAAACCTCGAGACGGAATCAGGTATATGGCCCTCATCCATCCGCTCCCATTTTGGGTCATCGTAACTAGCGAGGCTTTTCTTACCGCTACCGACTGGGTCAGTGCGCCAAAGTACTCTTCAGGAATGTCTACCTCGAGCCGTTCGAAGGGTTCTTCAAGCTTTCCATCTGGACCCTGTCGCGTTATTGCACGCGGCTTTCCTACGGTCAGTTCGAACCCTTCCCGTCTCATGAGCTCAATCAGAACGGCCAGAGCCAACTCTCCTCGTCCTTGAACCTCAAAACTATCGGCACGATCCGTTGGAAGAACCCTTATTGACACGTTTCCTATTAGCTCGGTATCGAGACGTGCCTTTATCAGTCGAGCCGTTACCTTCGTGCCCTCTCTTCCGGAAAGAGGCGAAGTATTTGCAGAGAAGTTCATGGAGATCGCAGGCTCTTCCACCTCTATAGGCGGTAACGGGAGCGGCGTTTCGATGGAGGTAAGGGTCTCGCCGATAGTTACGTCAGGTATTCCTGCAACAACGGCTATGTCACCACAGTGAACGGTGTCGGCAGGAACCCTGTCGAGGTTCTGTGCCACAAAGACCTCACCAATCTTTACCCTTGCGCTCGTTCCATCTCGCCGATACCAAGCAACCGATTCGTTTCGGCGCAGCGTACCGTTCATAATCCTGCAGACAGCCAGCCGACCTAGGTACGGAGATGCATCGATGTTGGCGACTAGCGCTTGCAGAGGAGCGTCGTCATCTCCGTCTAGGGGGTCGATATGATCTATCAGGGTCTCAAAAAGAGGTCTAAGACTGTCTGACTGCTCTTCAAGTGAGCGCTTGGCCCATCCTGAGCGGCCTGATGCGTAGAGTACGGGGAACTCTATCTGGCTCTCGTTCGCACCTAGGTCTATAAATAGTCCCAAGATGTCGTCCAGAACCTCTTTTGGCCGGGCGTCTGGTCTATCTATCTTGTTTATTACGACGACGATAGGCAACTTGGCCTCTAGGGCCTTTCTCAGGACGAAGCGAGTTTGAGGTAGAGGCCCCTCAGCAGCGTCCACGAGGAGGATCGCACCATCCACCATCGTCAGACCTCTTTCAACCTCGCCGCCAAAGTCGGCATGGCCGGGGGTGTCCACGATGTTGATCTTGGTTCCGTTCCACTCAAGTGCGATATTTTTTGCCAGGATAGTGATTCCCTTTTCACGCTCGAGATCCATAGAGTCAAGAACTCTGTCTACGACCTCCTGGTTGTCTCTGAAGGCGCCACTTTGTCGAAGCATTGAGTCGACTAACGTCGTTTTTCCATGATCGACATGAGCTATGATCGCGACGTTTCGGATTTCACTGAACAAAGACTTTGAACCACCTATCAGACACTTATGCGCCAGTCCCTAGTATAAAGCGCTTAGGTAGTCTACCCTTGGTCTCTTAGTTTTCTCTCCGAGCGTGTGAACTCTCGTTCAACGTCTTCCATCGTTAGAGGCTGGGGATCAGCCCCTGTTTCTTCGTAGCGGTTTGCCTTGAGTAGGATCGCAACCGATGTCCCCCATAGTATGCCTAGAGAGATGACTTTTGAGAGTCCTCCAGCAAGTTCTTGGTCTGCTACAGCCGATATGCCAAGAGCATGAATGTGAGCGGCGAACGTCGGGTAGTAGGAGTGTTGCGAGAATATAAGAACGAAGGCAGGAAAAGACGGTAGTAGAGATTGGGCGAAAAGATAGATCACCCGCCCCATCGTAGACATCTGCCTGGCACCTGGTAAGCGGCCAAGGGCGGCTATCCACATGATTCCTGCTGCTGCGATCAGCTCGATATGAAGACCGGTTCTAAAAATGGCGCTGTTAGACTGTGCGCTGACAACGGCGGTCAACATGGAGCCTACGATGGACCCCGAGAAGATGAAGGTAGAAGGTACAGCTCGAGTTAGATGTGCTAAGGCAGTGTCTATAAGGCGGGGTCCTGTTAGTTTGACCATCATCCATCGTGGGATGCCATCCAGCATTAGCGGGACGGCTGCGAGCATGATCAGCAAGTTTTGACCAAGATATGCCATTACTGAGTAACTCTGAGCGAGCCTTTCAAGGGGATAGTTTGTAAGTATAACCAAGAGGAACAAGCCGGCTGTGAAAGACGCCCTCTCCTTTTTCGTAGAGTAGAGACCAAAGTATTGGAGCGGCGAGTAGGTTCTACCGATATATCTTGCCTGGCGCTTTGCGTAGCGAAACAGTGCGCCAAAGTACATTGAAGCGAGCATCACACCGGCTAGGAGCGACACGAGATTTATCGATAGTGTAAATGGTCCGGTCATCAGCCTGCCTTGTATCAAGCTACCCTGCAATGTTATCAAAGATCGACTTTCAAGTACAACTGCTAGAGCCAATGTCGTCGGATTCCATAAATCTGACTACGACTCAAAGCGAGGGGTTTTCTTGGTCTACTATGAAGCAATGGCTTCGAACGACTCGTTTATGCATATCGTAAACCTTTTTGAACTGCTTACAAATACAAGTCGTCCTTTGACATATGAAGAGATCGTCCAGGCGTTACCAAGCCTTCCCACCGGCACTGCGGCAAAGCGGCAGGCGTTCGAGCGGGCTAAAAGCTCTCTTAAGTCCCTGGGTTTTCCCATTCGCGTGGTTGATTCTCCAACAGGTAAGGGCCAAGGATATCTGATCGATCGCAAGGATGTGGCGCTTGATCTAGCCCTTAGCAGAGAAGAAGAAGCTGCGCTGGCCTTCGCCCTTAGCTCGATAGGGTCGATTACTCGGGAGAACTCTGTTATCTTGAGGAAACTTGGTCTTACGGAGTCATCTTCGTTTTTGCGTGTGTTGAGCCAGCAGAGCGTAGATGATAGCTTTACAGTGCTCTTTGATGCTATCTCCACAAAGACACCGGTTGAGTTTTGCTATGGAAGAGATCGAAGAAGACGCATCGTTAGCCCCTACGGTCTCCTTCAGAGATGGGGACGATGGTATCTGGCGGCAGCTGAGACTAAAGACGAGAGGGTTAAGAGCTTTCGTCTAGATAGGATCGAAGGATCTATCACCTTGGGAGATCAAACTCAGTACATTACACGCCCAGACGACTTTGACATCGATTCCCTTCTCACAAAGGATCCGTGGAGTATTCAGGTCTCTGACTCTGATACTGTTGTCGTTGGTTACCAAGGCGACAAGGTTGAACTCGACTGGTTCTTTGAGGACAGATCCGAGGTCCCAATCGATGACAAAGAGCTGCTTTCTTCGGTCAGTGAGAGTTGGACACTTCGAGCAGTGGTCGTTTCCAACTGGGATGGATTTCTTTCAGATGTTATGTCTCTTGGAACCGACGTTAGGATCGTTGCGCCTCAACGTGCTATACAGCTTGCGACTAGCTGGCTCGAAGGCATGATCACGGCTTCGCGCAAAGAGATAGATGCAGTAATAACTGAACCTGTTTCAGGGGCGAGGTACGATGAGGTGAAGCAAAGGCGGGCAAACGTCTCCTCTCAGAAGGCGATCCGTAGATTTGAGTTGCTCTCTGAGATCTTGCCTTATCTCGGGCGTGTTAGATCTACAACGATCTCGGACACCGTCGAGAGGTTCAAGGTTTCCCAAAAGGAACTGATAGAGGTGCTGGAATTTGCTGCGACCTGTGGGCTACCTCCGTACACTCCCGATCAACTCTATGAGATAATCGTTGATCCCGAAGAGGACTTGATCGAGGTGCGGCTCGACACTCCGTTGGCTCAGCCTCGCAGGCTCTCCCTGGCGGAGGCGCTTGTAGTCCTAGTCGCTGTCAGGACTCTTATAGTAGCCGATAACAGGCAGAGTCAACCTCTTTTGTCTGCACTTGCCAAGTTAGAGCTGGCAGTCTCGGGGCTTAATGTTGACGATGAAGATATCTTCGTAAAGGTGGAGAAGCCTTCCTTTCGTGATGAGATGGAGGCGGCGATCGAGGCTGAAGCTACAGTCTCGATCCGCTATGAGGACAAAGACGAACGTGTAGTTGCGCCCGTATTGTTATTTGTCTACGAAGGTAAGTGGTACCTGCGAGCGTTGGATCTAAAGAGCAACTCGGTAAGACACTTCCAGCTCAACAAGGTGTCTGGTCTGCGTATCTTGAAAAAAACCCAGCCACGCATAGACGCAGCCTCAGCAAAAGACTTTGACGTTACAGATCCCTTCATGCTCAAAGAAAAGGCTGTTGAGGTGAGGGGGTGGGTTAGCGGCTTTGGACTTAGGGTGCTCGACACTTACCTGGGAAGCTACCTTTCGGTGCTGGAAGACCACGGGGATATCTCCTTAGTGCAGATCCCTTCATCATCAACCTATTGGTTATCATCTTTGTTGTTGCGTCTTGGTCCTCACTTTGTGTTTGCTGATCCGTCGGCTAGTGGACGCGAGCTCCAAAGAGAAGTGGCATCCAAGGTACTTGCTCTGTATAGTGCATAGACCGATCGATACAGATGCCATAGAGTTGGCTGTGGTGTGACTTGGCCTTTGGTTCTCTCAGCATACTGCAGACCTGACTAAACCTGGTCTCCTTTGGAGTGGGTTGTTCAGATTGTGGTAGTGTGCGCCTCTGCTATTTGAGTCCGTCAAGTCTTCGACCTGAAAGACTTACGCTACGTCCCATGGAGACGGAGATGGGGAAGTTGTATATAGATTGATGTTGATTATTTCGTAACCATTCAGGGCTGGCTAGTGGGTAGGGCTCCTAGTCAAACCCTAAGCACGGTATCGGGCGGTTCAAATTTTGGGCCATACTTTTGATATTTCCGTCAACACGACGTGCGATTGACTAAGACCTGATAACATTAGCTACGTTTTTCTTCGCGCTGAGGCGCCTCTTGCTCTGTTGACTTCAGCCTCGCATCGACTCCGAGCGATAATCTTGGCATGGGGAGATTTTTGGTTGCAGATCCATCCGATTACAAAGAGCGACTTTAGTTACTACTTCATAGACGAACTGATCGATCGTGTGGAGTCAGTCGGAGTCGAGATCGGTGGCTCAAGGATTCGTTCAGGTATTTCGCAGATACCGAAGGGTATGTCTATTTCAGAAGCAGCAGAAGAACTGGACTCGCTGTGTTCTTCGAGGCGTCTTTACATCGCTGTTGATCTAGTTGTTGCAGCTCCAAAATCGGTCTCGATCTTGTGGGCTTTGTCCACTGACACTATTCGACGACAGATTGAGATTTGTCACGAGAAAGCCTTATGCCGCGCTCTTGAATACTATGAGGTCACGGAGAACTGGACTAGCTCAAAAGGAGAGGTGATAGGTGGTAGTGGAGTAACTGCATATGAGTTTAGACACCGCATCTCCCGGAGTGCAGATCCGCACCTTCATTCTCATGTGGTTCTCCTAAACGCAACCCAGTATGGTAACGATATCAAGGCCTTGAACCTTACCCGGCTGAGACGCGCCTTACCCGCTCTTGAGGCACTCTATCGCTTTGAATTTGCACAAGTACTCTTTGAGACAACCGGATTCTCCCTAAGGGGCGAGATCTTAGGCACTCTTCTCCTCCCGGGACTAAACGAGACAGCGATAGATCAGTTCTCAAAGAGACGCCGAGAGGTTCTCGAGCATGCCCAGCGCTATGGATTGAGTCGATCTGCTCGCAAAGTAGCAGCGGTTGCTACCAGGACTCGAAAAGAACCCCTGAGTCTTGAGGATCTAGGGGAAAGATGGAAGCGCAGTGCTAGAGAGGTTAATGTAGCTCTTTATAAAGACGGTAAGCGACCTTACTTGGACTTCTGCGTTACGCCTATATTTGTATCACCCGTCCCAGATATATTTCACTCCGAGTTCTTGTACACATTGGGGAAGGCTGGCTGTGTTTCGGCCGTTCAAGCCTTCGACGATACCTGCAGGACGTTGCTGCGATCTTCTAAGGAAGAACCGAATCGTAAAGACCAATCTGTGGCTAACTCCTACCTCTCCTTTAGAGAGGTTCCCTCACTTCCACCAAGTCTCATAGGTTCTGTATCGCAGCAGGTGGACCTTCACATTAGCGAGCGATTTAGGTCTCTTACAGCTGAAGCGACTCGCAAGCCAGTCGTCAGCGGAGATCGAGAACGAAGTGGTGTCTATCTTCACGGAGATCCCCTTGAGGGGAAGACGGACAGGTTCTATCTTGCTCGTACCAAGTGGGAACGGAGATATCTTGGGGAAGACGATTCACCTTATTCTTCTCACGTGATTTACTCAAAGGGGAAGATCATTGAGATGGAATCCTTTTCTCGCCTGTCGTTATCTCAGATGGAGCAGTTGCTAGCTGACAATGTAGTAGCTGGGTTTGAGCCAGTAGAACAGAGGCCTCAGACTTCGGATCTTACCACTTCATTATGCGCAACGCCACTTGTAAAGGTAAAGGGGGTATTTCCAGCGATAGACGCCGAGATCTTTCTAAGTAAAGATGAGATGCTTGAGGCGGTTAGGGCTGATATCTACGGGAAGGTCTCCGCTCAAGCACGCCTAGGCCTTTACGTTCTGGAAGCTTCAAAGGACGCAAACGATCTTCGTTCGAAGATAATAAGCACCTTGGATGTAGAAAGAGGTCTCGAACTATCGCACAAGGGGAAAGCCCTGATTCCTGGCGAGCTTGTGGCCTACATAGTGCCACGCAAGGGACTAAGGGTCGTTTATGTGGATCCGCTATCTGCTGCCCTTGGAACACTCCTTTTAGTTGATTCGGCAGATCCTACCAAAACCATCTGCCCAAGTCGGACTGACACGGTCATTCCGGTCTCTTTGGTTAGTGACAAGACGGCACTACTAAAGGAGGTGCTAACACATGGAGACAAGAACTGGGAGCTTACAGCGATCTACTCACCCCTTGGTAGTACGATTTGGAGTGCGGCGAAGTTTTCGATAAGGAGCAAGGTGCTTGCTTCTTTAGACCAAAAAGAGTTCTACTCCACCTTACTAATCCTAAAGAGCCGTCTTGGCGACCTTGAAAGGCTCAAAGGTGTCACCCTGGGCTTCGCCGATGAGGACTCGGTAGCTAGAAGTGTTTTGCGAAAAGGTGGTCGCTTACTTGATGTATCTGGGTACAGCGGACAAAGGGAGATAGAGAGGGTGCGTACGCTGCTTTTGCAAAGAGGTATTGAGTTCAAAAGAGAGATACGGTCTAAGGCACGCGAAGCTGGTGAACTAGGTATCTCGAGAGACATCACCAAAGAGATGCTTCGCGAAAGATCCTTAGGCGATCGAGGGGGTACAATAAGATAAATTTTGTTGCATAAGGCAGCGATATACTGAGCAAGTAAGTCCAAACTTGGAGGGGTCGAGTGAAGGTAGCTCTAAGCGTAAATGATTTTCTGCGTCGGGGGGTTACAGTCTTCCCGGACCGACTGGCTCTTGTAGATGAACCAAATGTACCAGGATCTCTGGGTCGTATCACCTATCGTTCTTTTGACAGCCGTGTCAAGAACATGGCAAAACGGCTCGAGGAGATGGGGGTCCAGATCGGAGATCGGGTGGCGATTATTTCGCCCAATGCAGGAAAGTTCTTGGTGTCTTACTTTGGGGTCTCCGGATATGGTCGTATTTTGGTTCCGGTGAACTACCGACTTACGAAGGAGGAGGTCGCTTACATAATCGAGCACTCCGGATCGCAAGTTGTTCTGGTTGACCATGAGTTTGCACATCTGGCAGAGGGGTTAGATGTGAAGAAGGTCATCGTCTTAGACGGAGTCTCAGACGCCGAGCTATTTCAGGAACTGCCTGATGGAGAAAGTCCCCCAAGTGAATGGGATCCGGATGAAGACTTCACCTGTTCTATTAACTACACCTCTGGTACAACCTCAAGACCCAAAGGTGTACAGCTCACACATCGTAACGTCTGGACAAACGCCACTACTCTTGCTCTTCACACCTCTGTTACTGATCGGGACGTTCTAATACACACCTTGCCCATGTTTCACTGCAACGGGTGGGGGATGCCCTACGCAGTGACGGGACTAGGAGGTACACACGTTATCCAAAGAAAGATCGACGGAGAGTCGATTCTTTCAAGGGTTGATGCTGAAGGCGTCACCCTTGCCTGTGGAGCGCCTGCGGTTTGGGCCGCCACGCTTAACGCAGCAGATGAGAGGGCCAGAAATGGTCAGAAGGTACCAGGTCGTGACGAGGTGAGGGTGGTTGTAGCGGGAGCTCCTCCTCCTTCAAAGATGATTGAACGGATTGAGACTGAGCTTGGGTGGGAGTTTATTCAGATATACGGCTTGACGGAAACCTCCCCTCTCTTGACGGTAAATAGGGCACCAAAGGAGTGGGGAGATCTCAAAGCATCTGAGAGAGCAAAGCTACTTTCAAGAGCTGGTACTCCAGCGATTGGTGTCGAGATAAAAATCGACGCCGACGGTGAGGTCCTTGCCAGGTCTAACCACGTTTTTGCAGGGTATTGGAACCAGCCCAAAGAGACGGAAGAGGCGCTTCGGGATGGCTGGTTCCACACCGGAGATGGGGGGTACTTTAGAGACGGCTACCTAACGATAGAAGACCGGAAAAAGGACGTTATCATTACCGGAGGTGAAAACGTATCTTCTATAGAGGTGGAAGACGCAATATTTCAGCATAAGGCTGTTGCGGAGGTTGCGGTCATCGGCGTCCCCAGCGAGAAGTGGGGCGAGGAGGTCAAGGCTCTGGTCGTGCTAAAAGAGGGTGAGAGCGCGACCGAAGAGGAGATAATAGCTTTTTGCAAGTCTCAAATCGCGGGATACAAGTGTCCTAAGTCGGTCGAGTTCAGAAAGGAGCTCTCAAGAACGGCGACCGGAAAGCTTCAGAAGTACAAACTTAGAGCCCCTTACTGGGAAGGGCTCGAAAAGAAGGTGAACTGACCTCTCGTCTGTAGGACTGATCTAAATATCCGAGATTAGCTTGAACGCCTCTGCGCCTCGGAGACCTTTGGGTGCTCCAGTCTGTGTGGACATATCCGCTATGCGTCTTGTGAGTTCGTCCCTTTCTGCGGGGTCGTCGGGGTTGTGTATTCCCATCGACGTCTCGAGCTGAGACCTATGAGCTAGTAGTGCTTTTGCCTTCTTCGAAACCGTCTCCTCAATCTCTTCGAAGTGGTCTTCAATCTCTGCTTCCCAAAGAAGAAGATGGGTTGGTCGGAAATAAGGGTAAGCAGAGTTTGGGAGGAAGAGAGGATCTCGGGCAATTACGACAGCATCTGTTAGATTCAGCCCAGCGTTACGGTGGTCGGGGTGGAGTCGGTACATCTTCCACGGATCGTGTCCAAGTACTACATCAGGTCGTATCTTTCTGATATGCTCTGCGATCTTTGAGGCAACCTCTATGCTGTGTGGAAGCTCTCCATCCACATAACCCAAAAAGGTTACGTCGGTTTTGTCGGTAATCTCTGCAGCAGCGGCGACGGCCTCAAGTTGGCGAACTTTTATGAGTTCGTTCCTGTCCATGTCTTGGCGCCATGATCCCTTTGAGCCATCTGTAAGCACAAGGTGCGCTATCTTGCACCCCTGATCTGCCCATTTTGCCAAGGTTCCTCCGCAACCAAACTCAATATCGTCTGGGTGTGCACCTATCGCCAATGCGACCTTCGGAGTTGTGAGGTTCTTCGTTACCTCAATGTTTTGATTCTTTAGATACGTTGCGAGGTTCTTTGTCATTGTAGGTGTCATAGTAACTGGTCTTTGTCAATATCTAAGACCTGGAGCTCTACTTGGGCCAAAGGCCTCTTGCCGATCCACTTATCAGACAAGACGGGGCTAGCAGCCTCGTCTCACGCTCTATGGCATCTTTATAATAGGTTGCAAAACTTGAGTTGGGAAACTGTGAAACTACATAGGTTAGATCTTCATAGGTGTCAAGATCTATCTCAAAAGGTAGAGACCTCACTACGGAAACATCTACGGAACCGCCAAGTCCTTCAATGTGTTTGGCGAATGACTCTGATCCAAAGTGCGTCTTGACACCAATATCGGATGGAACACCTATAAGGTTTGTTCCTTTTTGCCAACGATCAGATATTAGAGTCACGCAACTTTTATCGATCTCTTCGAGGGTCTGAGATACTGTCTCTTGCGAGACCAAGGGGAGATCGGAGTGGGTTATGATCTGGTACCCAAACCCTCTCTTCCGTCCCCATGACAAAGCAAAGTTGACGGCTTCGTTGAGTCCCCCTTGAGCTGAAAGGAGGGAGGATATACCTAGGTCTCTAAGGCGAGTAAAGGTTTCAGGGTCGTCACAGAGTGCATAAGTGGTCAGATGCTTAGACAGAGCCGATACCGTGTTTTGTGCACACCATTGAGCTATCGCTACTCTGACGGTTTCTGTGACGTTCCCGGCTATGCGGGACTTGGCATGTCTAAAATTTTTGATCGGAACGAACGCTACAGCTTTGGTCTCTGTTCTTGTTACATCTAGCATGTCATTACCGTCTTTGTCCTCTATGTTAGTTAGTCGTTGTGCAGATTCAGATATTTTGGGAGGTTGAAAAGTGGATCCGCTGGACCCTGAGGTGAATCGACCACCCAAAAAGCCTAGCAATGAAGGTCTGCGTCTTCCTAGGCACCTCCTTGAGTACTTGGAGCGAGCAGGTGTAACACAAGAGGCAGCTGAAGAAGCCATTAGAGAAGGTCAGCTTCATCGACTTGCTGTGGATGTGATCCTTGGCCCTATAGATCAGAGGATGTCGATCGAAGAGCTTTCGAGCCGCTCGGGTGTTGAGATCGACTCGCTGCGCTCGATATGGAGGGCATTGGGATTCATAGACGTCGAAGAGGGAAGCAAGATCTACAGCGAGGTAGACCTCGAGGCGACGGTGGTGCTTAAGCCGCTCATAAGAACCGAGATGGGTCGAGATATCGCTATTAAGTTAGCAAGGATCGTGGGCTCCTCTATGTCCCGAATAGCCGAAGCTGAGGTTGTGGCCGCACTGGTGGGTGAGAGAAGCGGTCCAATCGTATCAGCATTAGAAGCATACGATCAGAACCTGGAGTTAGCCGATCGCTTTGCAAGATTTGCCGAGAGAACTCTCTCCGTGGTTCCCGAACTCTTGGGATACTCGTGGCTGAGACACCTTCATGGAAGCGCTCAGCGTATCATTTCAACATCGGATAGGTCTCTTTTAGATTCGTCACTTATCGAGCTGTCTGTGGCCTTTATAGACATGGTTGGCTTCACTGCTCTCTCGCAGCAGCTCTCCGCCAAGGAGTTGACCAAGGTGGTGGCTCACTTTGAGGCTTTGGCCTATGACACAGTCGCAGAGGTAGGAGGACGGGTGGTAAAGACGATCGGCGATGAGATAATGTTCGTAAGTGAAGACCCCGTGTTAGCTACAGAGATCTGCTTAGTGCTCAGGGAGAGGTTCGCACAGGAGAACGATATGTCGGCTCAGGTTAGAGCGGGTGTAGCCTTTGGACCAGTGCTGCCTATTAGCGGTGACTACTTTGGAACGGTAGTCAACTTAGCGTCAAGGATTGTGAATATAGCTTCGCCCGGTGCAGTGGTAGTTGCTGATCTGGTGCATGAAAGGATAGAACGTTCCGACAAGTTCGACACCTTTGCCTTACGTTCACGTTATATCAAAGACATCGGGTACGAACAGCTCTGGGCGGTCGTAAGAAAAGGAGAGTTCTCTATTGGCGAACAATAATCTTGATAAGGGCATCAGTTGTTAGGAGTCGACGAGGTGGGGAGGGGAGCCTGGGCAGGACCTTTGGTGGTTGGCGCCGTTCTAGCTGATCCTACATCGTTGGCAGAGCTTCTTAGGTTAAAGAGGAGCGCAAGACAAAATAGAGAGACCTCTGCTATCTTCTACGACTCTAAAGCTTTGAGCAGAAAAAAGCGAGAGGTCTTGGCAAACGATATACGTGACCGTTCCCTCAAGGTTGGCTTAGGTGTCGTCTCCGCTGAAGAGATAAGTTCGCTTGGGCTAAGCGCCTGCCTTACTCTCGGCTTTTTACGGGCGTGCTCAGAGATGGGGATCCAAGACGAAGAGATTCACCTCGACGGTAACTTCAACTATCTCAAAGGAACCGAGTATGAAGAACAGGTAGTCTGCAAAGTTAAAGGCGATACCCTAGATCCGCTCATCGCTGGAGCATCGATAGTTGCTAAGGTTTTTAGAGACGCAGTAATGGCTGAGGCGAGCGTGCACTACCCGTACTACGGCTTTGAAGACAACGTTGGCTATCCTTCCAAGACCCATATCTATGGACTTCAAGGGTGGGGGATGTGTCCCGAACACAGAGATCGATGGTCTTTTGCGACGAAACTACCTTTTGGTCCGTTGTCAGTGAAGCGCTCGGAGGTCTAACTAGTACTATTTACATACAAAGAGCTAAAGAAGTGGTGCATCTGTGGCAAGAGAGAAAAAGTGGCAGATAGAGGGAGTCTTAGACCCCTCTGACCCCATGCCGTTATGGGCCCAGCTTGCGAGCGCCCTCAGAGATGCGATCCTGAGAGGGGAGTTCCAAAGCGGGTTTCCTTCCGAGCTGGAACTAAAAGGTCACTTCGATGTGTCTCGAGCAACGGTTCGAGAGGCGATTAGAAGGCTTAAAGAAGAAGGGATGTTGCAGTCGCGCCAAGGCTCAGGGACTTATGTCAATGGACCTAACTCCTACGACCGCATGCAGGTAAGCAGCTCTTCGATAGCCCGTGCGATAAGGGAACTGGGTCTGGAAGAGACCTCAAAGGTGATAGGGCTAGAGGTTGTTCAAGACGACCGAGCTGCGCGTGCGCTAAACCTTTCCGACGGAGAAAAGACACTTTTAGTATCCAGAGTCAGGCTCGGATCGCAGGTTCCAATGGCCTTAGACTACTCATGGCTTAAGCTCCCAGAGTCACTTCCGCTCCTAGATGCGGATCTCTCCCAGGGAGCGCTGTATGAAAGTATGGTAGAGGAGTGTCAGATTCTTGTTAGTGGAGGCGTGGATCGGTACCGAGCTTCGGTTGCTACGGATCTGGAGGCTGAATACCTATCTCTTGAGGCTGGTTCACCGGTTATCGTTGCAGAGAGAATCGCGTACTCGGGGGTAACGCCGATTGAGTACAGGCGTTCTACTCTTGCTACCAAACGCCTAGCGTTATCCGCTGCCTGGGGTTTTATTCCCGATAAGGATAAAGGGGAAAGCAGATAGTATGTCTCGGCGACTAAGGTTCTCTAATCTGAGCGACGGTCAGATGCGACCGTAACTTTGCGATGGTCTGACTAACTTGGTTGTATGGACAAAAAGTATGTGTGGATACTTCGTGCGTCGTCTCTTTGGGTCTTTTACACCTGGGGAGTCCTTGTGAAGAACATGATAAAGGACAAAAGCCACTCTTTAGGATTCAGGCTGGTCCATATTGCGCTTGCGGCTATATCGCTAGGATTTGGTGGTGCGGTGTGGAAGGTATCAAACGAACTCGCTTCCAAATAGGTAAAACGTTACCCGCTGTGTAGAGTGACCCCCAGCTCTATATGACGCTGGGACCTATGTGGGTTATGGAGTGTTGCTTGCTAAATCGCTAAGATACCTTGTTGTTTTAGTTTGTATGTTTTACGTTGGCCTTTCCGGTGGCCGTGGATCCTTTCTCCTGTCGTTTACGTCTTACAGCCTTAACTTGGTGGTAGTAGTTATACCTTGTTGGTGGGCCTGAGGATCCATCTCTAGTTTTGTATGCGACCTTGGTCTTTACATCTGAGGTAATCAATATTGTAGAACATATGTTCTACAATATTGAGATGAGCTCATCTTCACAGACTCTAAAGAAGACTATCTCTAAAGACGACTTTGTCTACAAAGACAGATCTGTTTTAAAACTGCCCTTTGCTTCGACTTCGTTGCGCAGAGGCGATACGGTCGTTGTACGCGGATCTGAAGGAAGTGGGGTTCTTTCTTTTTTGTGTGATCTCCTAGATGCCATTGGCTCAGATGTCAACTGGAGGGTTGGGGTTAATTTACGGGACTTGGGGGTAAAAGGACTACTGCAAGGCAGCAGGTATACAGCTGAGATGTTCTTTGTAAACTGCGCCACCGATGTAGCTCCAAGATGTATACATACCTTGCTTGACGCCTTTGAGTTGGTAGTGATAGATGGGTCGTTCTCTACTCAAGTGGCTACTCGTCTCTCAGCTAAAGCCCGTCAACGCAACGCTATTTTACTCGTGCTTGAGAGAAGCTATCTCTATACAAGCAGAACTGTTCAAAACGGATGGATGGGGAAAGCCGACCTTGTTGTAACCGCCCTTAGCTCTGGATTTCAGATCAATCAGTCTCAGACTTTGGAGTCGGTTGTTCGCAAAAGTCCTCTTTTGAAGGTAAGGAGCCATGGAGTAGATTCAATAGGCACTTTAGCCCGGGTCTCTTAGGTACAAGCGATGGTCGCTATGGAGAGGTTTATATGCGTATATTTCTACAACCTCGCTTACGATGCTCTAGGTGACGTTAGCGTCGATGTGGTCTTCGATGAAGGCGTTGTTGTAGGAGTTGCCCCTAGATGTACTCCGATGGGGATAAGAATTGGAGACACATCGTCAAAGGCCCTTACTTTATATCCAAAGCTCAAAGCCTCTACAAGGTCCCCAAAGAAAGAAGCTGAACTCTTTGAGGAGTTGAAAAACTTAGCTAAAGAGGTGTCTCCCTTTGCAACCACGAAGGACTCGATGGAGATCTTCTTTCCAACAAGAGGATTGACAAGGTACTACGGAGATGAGGAACATGCGATCAGTTATCTGTCCAAACTTTTTACCGATAACGGCTTGGTAAGAACCGTTGGTCAACTGCCGTCTCTTCGCGTAAGGGCAGAAAAGGCATACTTCAGCGTTGGAGCTGCTCCAGGAAGATTCTTTGCCTACCTGGCTTCGCTTTATGGTGTCTTTTTAAAAGACGAAGAGACGAAAGGCTTCATTCTCTCTTTACCGGTCAGGAACGTTGTCAAGGATCAGATAGCGGATGAGGTACAAGAGATGGGGGTAAAAAGTGTGTCTGATCTGCTTGGTGTGGGAAGACACCACCTATCCAAACGCTATGGCCTCTACGGAGCATCGCTCTATGAACTTTTAACCGGCGAGAGAGACTGGAGTTCACAACTTCTAGAGGGAGAGGTCTCCTGGGAGGTATCGGTGGAGTTTGACGGCGAGACCACCTCCGAATCGATGCTCTTTGCACTGGTGGGTCCGGTCTCTGATCTTTTGGACTCTTTGGAAAATGAAGGGTTCGTTCCATCTCTGATCTTGGTTCAGGTATGTGCCTCCTGGGGCAATTTCACTAAAGAGATATCCTCTACCCATGGGGTCAGTAAGAAGTCCCTGATGGAGCGTATTAACTTTCATCTTGATTCTATGAAAAAGCTCTCTGTAAAAAGTCTTGGTGACGCTGCCGAGCTTGGTGCTCAGGAGATACAGGAGGTAACGGTAAGGGTTAAGGAGTTGTCTCCTTTGATCTCTACTCAGGTCTCTTTCGACAGCATGGAGGTCGATAACCAAGACAGTGTGAGAAGGGCCCTGGATAAGGTAGTTTCTTTGGCGGGTGAAGGTGCTGTCTTGGTTCCTCGTATTGTAGGTGGACGGTCTCCCTCTGACGCTGCACGCCTGGTTCCTTTTATGGGGAAGTCTCTAGATAAGGTTAAGGACTCTGTGAAAGATCCGCTGTCTTGTGTCCCGTGGCCAGGCTCTCTTTTTGGGGCTTACCCCTGCTGTGTCTATGAAGACCCCATCGAGATCAGTCTCTTTGACGCCAACGGCGCTTTGGTGCTGATGAATGCTAGAGGAGTCTTAGAGTCAGACCCTTTCCTGGCTGTAACGCCTTCAAATCTTACTTTGCACATCTCTGACTTTGTAGGACCGTGGGTGGTGGAAGAGAGATGGTGGAGCCGGGATCGTCAACGCTATGGGCGTATCTTGGTGCACTTTGAGGAGGACTCTACCGTTCACCTCCTAGTCAGAAAGAACCAGCGCTGGCTTTTAGAGGCTACATATGACTAAAAATAACTTTACCCAGTGCTTGATCCGCAAAGGCACTATGTTAGTTGATCGAACATATGTTCTATAAACTGTCTTTGTGACTTTCTGCGAGGAAGACGGATATGCAGAGCTTCATATCCACTCAAACTTTAGTTTTTTAGATGGCGTGTCAGACCCTCATGAGCTTGTTGAGGAGGGGGAACGTCTGGGTCTTTTTGCTATGGCCCTTACTGATCACAACGGACTCTACGGTGTTGTGAAGTTCTCTAGGGCTGCAAGAGGCAGTACGGTAGTTCCTGTATACGGTGCTGAGGTAGCTATATCAACCTCTCAACCTAGGTCTTTAAATAACGATCCTGAGGGAAGTCACTTGGTTATACTGGCGAAAAGTCCAGCTGGGTATAGCGACTTGTCTTCCGTTTTGACAGAGGGACACATGCGTTCAGGTAAAAAAGGAGTCTTTGACCTAACCTTGAGTGATCTTGCAAGGTTCTACTCCAAAGAGTGGATAGTTCTAACCGGCTGCCGCAAAGGGCCTCTATCTAAAGCTCTTATAGAAAAAGGACCAAGTGCTGTTTCAAGGGAGCTTTCCAAGCTGATCGAAGTCTTCGGAAAAGACAACCTAGCCGTTGAGTGCTGGGATCACGGAGATCCGATCGACTACCATCGCAACAAGGTATTTGTTGAACAGGCTGTGCGTTTCGGAGTTAGGGCGGTAGCTACTGGAAATGTGCACTACGCAACTCCAAAGGCAGCCAAGGCAGCACAGGTGGCGTCTGCAGTTAGAGCCTCCAAAACACTTACCGAGATAGAAGGCTGGCTACCAGCAGCTCCGATGGCCTATCTGCGTTCTGCGAGTGAGCAGCGAAGAAGGTTTAAGAAGTTTCCTACCTTGGTGGACAACACCTTGGATATAGCTCGTGAATGCGCTTTTGACCTGCGTCTGGTCTCACCGGATCTGCCTAAGTTTTCAAAGGTAAAAGAAGTTAGTGAAGATGAGTATCTGGCGCAGCTAGTGGAACAGCTGGCGCCTTTGAGGTATGGAAACCGTAGCGATGAACGGGTTAAAGGAGCGTATCAGCAGATAGATTACGAACTCAAAGTCATCAAGGATCTGGGGTTTGCGGGTTACTTCCTAGTGGTGTGGGATGTGGTTCAGTACTGTAGATCGGCTGACATTTTTTGTCAGGGACGGGGCTCTGCTGCTAACTCTGCAGTGTGTTATGCCCTTGGAATCACCAACGTGGACCCAGTCTCTTTGCGGCTTCTCTTTGAAAGATTCCTGTCTTCTGAGAGAGACGGTCCGCCAGATATCGATGTCGATATAGAAAGTGGCAAGAGAGAACAGGTCATACAGTACATCTACTCCAAATACACAAGAGAGATGGCAGCACAGGTTGCCAACGTCATAACCTACAGAAGCAGATCGGTTATAAGGGACGTAGGGCGAGCCTTTGGGTATGAGGAAGAGGTTATCGACTCCTGGAGTAAGTCGTTAGACAGAAGGGGATCTTTAAGCAGGCAGTTAGAGGAGGTGGATATAGAGGGATCTCCAATAGTCTCTGTGCCCAAGGACGTCTCTGAGATAGCTTTGGAACTTGAACATAACCCCAGACACCTTGGGGTCCACCCAGGGGGAATGGTTATCTGCGACCGTCCGATTCGTTATGTGTGTCCCACGGAGTGGGCGCGTAAGGAAAACAGGTCCGTTTTGCAATGGGACAAAGAAGACTGCGCCGAGATCGGGTTAGTGAAGTTCGATCTCTTGGGACTTGGTATGCTCTCGGCTCTTCATGAAACTATCGACTTGATAGAACGTTTCTATGGAGTTGTAGTTGATCTAGCACTTTTGCCTCAAGAAGAAGAGGTCTATGAGATGCTTTCAAAGGCTGACACGGTAGGGGTGTTCCAGGTTGAATCCAGAGCCCAGATGGCAACCTTACCCAGATTGAAACCCAGAGAGTTCTACGATCTTGTCGTCGAGGTAGCACTCATAAGACCAGGCCCGATACAAGGCGGATCTGTCCATCCTTACATACGTCGTCGTAACGGCTTAGAAGAGGTAACGTACCTTCATCCACTGTTGAAAAACTCTCTGTCTAAGACTTTGGGTGTTCCTCTGTTTCAGGAACAGCTTATGCAGATGGCGATAGACGTGGCAGACTTCTCCCCCCAAGAGGCGGATCTGCTACGTCAGGCTATGGGTTCTAAGCGTTCTAGCGAGAAGATGGAGAGACTAAAGAAGAGGTTTTATGAAGGCATGAAGGGAAACGGTATCACGGGAGAGGTAGCTGATCAGATATTCTCCAAGATGGCTGCGTTTGCCAGTTTTGGTTTTCCAGAGAGCCACTCTGCATCTTTTGCTTACCTTGTATATGCAAGCGCTTGGCTCAAGCTCCACTATCCAGCAGCTTTTTGTGCAGGACTGTTGCGTTCCCAACCGATGGGATTTTGGTCACCAAATACGTTGGTGGCTGACGCAAGGCGTCATGGAGTAAAAGCACTGCCCCCTATGGTCGGGCTCTCTGAAGACCGATGCTCTCTGGAGCCTCTCTCTGGATCCTGCGAACTTGCGCTTAGATTGGGACTGGACCAGGTGCATGGGGTCGGTGGGGAGGTGGCGAAGAAGATAGCGGACAACGGGCCGTACCGATCAGTGACAGATCTAGCCAGGCGCTGCTTGTTGAACGAAGGCCAGATCTCAGCTTTGGCAAAAGCGGGAGCTTTGGAGTTTATAGACCATGGCCGTTCGAGGCGTCAGAGCCTTTGGGGGGCAAAAGAGGTGTCTTTAGAGGCTAAAGACGGGAGGCTCTTTGCCGAGATGGAGCCTCCGCCAGAGCTTCCGCAACTCTCACTCTTTGACCGCTACGTTATGGATATATCCTCAGTGGGAGTAGTAGTTGACGGTCATCCCATGGACCTTATTAGGAGTTTGCTGGGAGACGAAGTAGTCACCTCAAAGGACCTGCTGGAGATAGAGAGTGGCTCTAAGGTTATCGTGGCCGGGGTTGTGACCCATAGGCAGAGACCTGGAACGGCGAAAGGGGTAACTTTTTTGAGCCTTGAAGATGAGTTTGGTCTTATGAATATAATATGTTCCGTTGGGGTATGGAAGCGGTATCGGAGTGTTGCTCGATTTAGAGACGATCTAGTTATAACGGGCAAGCTTGAGAGGCAGGAGACGGTTGTAAACATAGTGGCACATAAGATTGAGCCCCTTGCCATTTCCTCAAACATAAGGCCGAGAAACTTCCACTAAAGAAACTGGCGTCGATGTGAGGGGTCCCCAATAGCTGATCCACTGTCTCTGTGAGTTCTGCCTTTGGTTATCGTTGTTGAGAGTATTACCCTACCCATCCTGCTCGTCTTTTTGCTGTAGGAAACATCCAAGAGAGCAGGAGGGGTTGGGGGGAGTATAGCTTTCTTCGGTTGTGCTGCTTTCGCCTTCTCCTCCCGTACTTCCCATTACATATGTGGTCGTTCTTTGGCGCTT
>NZ_FQUL01000015.1 GCF_900128965.1 Ferrithrix thermotolerans DSM 19514 | reverse complement strand
TGACGTTTGGCCAAGTGTCGCTTCAATCGTTCCTTGGCGCTCATAGAGCCAGTCCATGGCCGAGTAGATCTCATCGGTTGAGATGCCCCCAACCGAGAGGTCAGCCCCCAAGGTGGTGTCGTTGAACCACCGGGAGGTGGCGAGCTTTGAGGCTGGGTGAATGGCTTTGGCAAGAATCAGGGCATAGATGATATCTCGCTCACGACAGGCGGGTCCAAGAAGAGAGGGGAGCTTTAACTTGTTCGCCATCGCTGAAAGAGCCGCCACATGCCCATGGGGCAGACTTCGCTTGATTGCAAAGCCCTCCTCAGCAACCACATGGTGCTTACCAGCCAAGGACTCACGGATGACCTGAATGGTCTCGGTGGGGAGATAGGACAGATTGGCCAGGGTCTCGTTCTTTACCTTGCCATCTTGGCGGTAGGAGCGCCGAAGGAGATGGGTCTCATAGATCTTGTCCTTGTGCTGGGGAGAGTAGTGGCAACATGCATGGCACCGCTAAAGCGTTTCACCAGATCATAGCATCACACCAAAACCACCCTGTCAAGGCACTCGTGTCTACACTTTCAGCCAACCCTTAGCTATCTTTCCACTTCATGGGTGATATCTGGGTCAGGGGCGGTTGTAAGTTCGGGCTAACCATGGCCGAGGGCGTGACGGCGTAGCAGGGTGGTCGTCGACGCCGGCCGGATGACCACCGCGTTACTGACGGTGTTCACCGGTCAAGGCTTTCGGCATCTCGGATCCCGCTACGACCCACTGAGCGGCGAGGGGCTCGTCTCCACGGCGGGCGGTTCAACTCGCCGGGAAGCTTCCTCGTCCTATCTATCTGCCAGAGCCGCCTGCGCACAGTCGCAGAGCTGAAGAGGCTCGGCGAACGTAAGGCGATCGGGGATTTGATTTCACATGCTTCCAAGTGGCTCCTGAAGAGGCCTGCGGCGACCCAAATATCGAAGTAGTGATGCCTGCTTTTTAATGTAGATTTGGTTTTACTCTTAGAAGCTCCGTGGTCAGTGTACGCTGCAGATTCTTGGAATTGCTCTGAGCGTGAGAGCGAGGAGATCTTGAAGGCTCGTGACGCTCGGCTGAGCATCCTGGGTATCTGTTTCGGTGGCCAGGTTATAGCACGTAGTTTCGGAGGTATCGTACCACGTGCGCCTCATTATGAGATCGGCTGGCACCCTGTGGACAGTTACGGCGAGAGTCTTATTCCGGGAGGAGATTGGTTTCAGTTTCACTACGATAGAGGGACCACTCCACCGTTGGCTCGAACCTTAGCGAGCAGTCCTAAAGCTCTGCAGGCGTTTCAGATGGACACTCTTTTGTCTTTGCAGTTTCATCCTGAGGTAAATGTGTCTGTGTTTCGCACCTGGTTGGATGCTGGAGCTGACGTTGAACTCGGCTCCCTTTAGATATCTATAGAAAAGATGCTCCTTCAAACCTCTGTGAGAGAAAGATCTGCAAGAGAGAGCGTACAGGCTGGTCGATAACTTCATAGACAAGGTGGTACAACAGAACCCAGATGGGATGCGGTAGAGGGATTGCCTTGGTGTGGCTCCGATCTTAGACGTTGAATCTAAACTCGACGACATCCCCATCCTGCATAACGTATTCCTTCCCCTCTACCCTAGCTTTCCCTGCTGAGCGGACAGCAGCAACGGAGCCTAGCTCGACAAGGTCTGCGTAGCTTACAACCTCTGCCTTTATGAAACCCCGCTCAAAATCGCTGTGTATCGTTCCTGCAGCTTGGGGCGCTGTGGATCCTTTTTTGATGGTCCAAGCTCGTGTCTCTTTGGTGCCAGAGGTCAGAAACGTCTGTAGACCTAGGGTTTCAAATCCAACTCGGGCCAGCTGCTCCAGCCCTGATTCCTCCAACCCATATTCAGAGAGCAACTCTTTAGCATCCACCGGATCCAATGAGGCAAGTTCAGCCTCGAACTGCGCTGAAAGGGTAATACACTTGGCTGGCTTTACCATCTCTGCTAAATCCCTGGTAGCATCCTTGTCGGTCAAGGAGCTTTCGTCGACGTTGAATACGTAGATGAATGGTTTTGCAGTAAGAAGATGGAGCTCCTTGAGCAGTTCGAGGCTGATTGCATGTTCTTGTTCTGCGCTGTAAAGCGTTTTTCCTCCATTTAGAGTCTCAAAAGCCCGAACAGCTGCCTCGAGAACCGGCTTGAGCTCAGGATTCTTCTTGGCCTCTTTCTCTAGTTTCACGAGGCGGTTTTCGATGGTTTGAAGGTCGGCCAATATTAGTTCTGTATTGATAGTCTCGATATCCGAACTTGGTGAAACTGCGCCATCTACGTGTATTACGTCAGGGTCGTCGAACACACGTACAACTTGACAGATGGCGTCACACTCTTTTATGGCACTTAGAAACTTGTTGCCAAGTCCTTCTCCTTTGGAGGCGCCCTTCACGATCCCCGCTATGTCTACAAAAGTTACCGTTGCTGGAACGATCCTTGCGCTGTTATATAGGTCGGCAAGTGCGTTCAGTCGTGGATCGGGAAGCGGTACGACACCGATGTTTGGCTCAATCGTGGCGAACGGATAGTTTGCAGCCAAGACCTGGTTCTTCGTCAGAGCATTGAATAGGGTGGACTTTCCCACATTGGGAAGTCCAACGATTCCGATCGATAGACCCATGTTATCCTTCCTGGGCGACGATGTTATTTTTTTACCTAGTCTATGGTGCATTGAGAGTCTGTGAACCTGCACGACTAATCCTGAAAACGTTCAGGTCAGCGCGTATCAGCTTTTTGCGATAGCGCATTGAAGGTTCGAGCCATGGCGTGGCTAGCCGCCTTAGGTATCGATCAGACTCTGCACAACATGGTACTTTACGAGAACGCAATTATGTATGAACGTAGAGAAGCGACGATATCTGCGGGTTGGAGAGCAGAAGGACGGTCCGTGATGAGACTGTTGTTTTCGTTGTGTTTACCAACGCGGTATCCGCTCCCGGTCAAGTCGTTTTATGACTTTAGGTTGGTGTTAAAACTAAAAAACTGTGAAGTTATTTATTAGAACGTTATGAGTGTGTTAGTGAATATCGTTTTATATCGTTAGCCTCATGAATTGATATTCTTTTCATATCGCTTTTATCCGAGTTTCAGTGTTTGTCCTGTAGTTTCTCACTGGGTGAAGTCAGGATAACTACAGTCGAACTGAGGAAACGTGAAGAGATCTGACCTTAGGCACAAACTACTGCAGGTTGTTCTTGCTTTGGTTCTCGTGGCGTTTGGATACGGTCTTAGGTATCTAACTGCAAGACCGTCTTTAGAAAGTTTGACTGGCCTTCGAACAAAGGTTATCACCGTGACGAAAGGCAGTCTACGGACCTTGGTAAGCACGACCGGGTTAATCCAGCCTACGCAACAACAGTCAGTATCATTTCTTGAGAACGGTATTGTGCAGTACGTAGATGTAACACCGGGTCAACGGGTGACCCGTGGCCAGATCCTAGCGTCTTTAGATAGTACCGATCTTCAAGCTGCTCTTACACAGGCACAAGCATAACGGTCGAGCGATCAGGCGCGTCTCGCTTCTGACCAAGCTGCCGGTGCATCTTCGGTTACGATAACAGCTGACGAGTCCGCAATAACCAGTGCTATAAGTAGTGTCAACTCTGCTCAGCAGAGCCTGAATGAAGCGACCCTGACCGCCCCATTTGCGGGAACCGTGGCGTCGGTTCCATATACCCCGGGTCAGATCGTTTCGGCTAACGCATCATCAGGGACGGGTATCACTGTTGTGTCTACAAGTTCTTGGGGGGTTGTTGGGAGTGTAATAGCTGCCAGCATCTCTCAGGTTCATGACGAAGAAACGGTACCTGTTGCGCCGCAAGGTGACTCATCTATGATATCTGGATCAGTCGCTAACGTTGCTCTGGTGGCGCAGAATACAGGGGGTGTTGCGACCTTTCCGGTTACGATCTCCATCCAAGGAGATCCATCTGGACTCCTCGACGGATTACCAGCGAATGTATCCATAACAACTTCATCAGCTGTCGATGTTATAGAACTCCCAGTTTTGGCCGTGAGAAATTTATCAGTTTCTCCTTATGTGTTAGAGGTTACTTCAAATGGGAAGGGCAAGAACGTTGTAATACGAGTAGGAAGGGTGGTCGGTGCGGATGTGGTCGTGCTTTCCGGATTAACGCCTGGAGAAAAAGTGCTTGAGAGAGTTCCAAGGTTTGGTGGACTGATTAGAGGACCTCGCAAAAGAGGAGCCTTTGGTGGAGGTGGATTCGTTGGATGAGGTAGGGGTAAAGAAGGTTCAGCGAGATCCTCTTGTAAAGCTTGAAGGGATTTCGAAGCGGTATGAAAGGGGTTCTGTCAGCTTTGTTGCTCTCGATGGCGTGTCGTTGCAGATCGGTCGTGGCGAGTACGTAACGATGACGGGTCCTTCAGGGTCTGGAAAGTCGACGCTAATGAACCTAATCGGCTGCTTAGATGTTCCAAGTTCAGGTCGACTTTATACAGACGGACAAGACGTGGCATGCCTCGACGAAAGAGCCCTGGCGAAGATCCGAAATGAAATAATAGGATTCGTCTTACAGCAGTTTAACCTATTGACGCCTCTTACTGCGCCTAAGAACGTTCAGCTGCCGTTGATCTACGCATGCGTTCCGCTCGACGAGAAGATGGAACGATCGGTGGCACTGCTAGAGCGGGTTGCTCTGGGTGATCATCTCGAGCACAAACCTATGGAGATGCCCGGTGGACAACAGCAAAGGGTTGCAATTGCTAGGGCGCTTGCAAGCAATCCTCCTTTGATTTTGGCGGACGAACCAACTGGGAACCTTGATTCAAAGAGCGCGGTAGAGGTTCTGTCGCTCTTCGAAGAACTTCACGGTTCGGGAAGAACTATTGTCGTCATCACTCACGATAACGAAGTTGCTGCTCGAGCGGAGAGGGTAATAAGAATCCATGACGGTAAGGTGGTGTCGTAGCCTTGAGCTGGCTAGACCTATTCAATGCAGCTCTAGAAGCGGTCAGATGGAACCGGATGCGTTCGGTCCTGACAATGTTAGGTATCGTGATCGGAATTGCTGCGATCATGTTAACGGTGGGTCTATGAGAAGGCGCCCAAGGCAAGGTAAAGGCTACTCGCCACCTTGGGGAGCAACCTCTTGACCGTAACACCGGGCAGTACAGCGTCCTTGCAAGGGGTGAAAGGCGGCTTGGGTTCCGGGTCAACTCTCACCCTATCTGACTCGCAGGCCCTTTTTAACCATATCGATTCACCGGCGATTCAAAGCGTTGCACCTCTGATATCGAGTAGGGAGACTCTTACCTACTCCTCCTCGAACTGGACCACAACTGTATATGGCACCACGCCCTCGTGGCTTTCTATTCGATCACGAACAATGGAGGCAGGGCGGTTCATTACATCTGGCGATGCCTCCTCGGGGAGCGACGTTATAGTTTTAGGAGCGATAACAGCACAGGAACTCTTTGGTAACTCTTTCCCGATAGGCCGTAGTGTTGATGTTGCGGGTCAGCTGATGACCGTGATAGGAGTTTTGGCTCCAGTCGGAAACGGTACCTCGGCTACGTCTAACCAGGATGATCTGGCAATCGTTCCTATAAGCACTGCACAGGAAGCGGTCCTCGGAGTATCTCCGACCCAGTCTGTGCAATCCATCCTGATAAAAGCTACCTGCGCTAAAACGTTGTCAGCGGCTTACCAGGAAGCAGACAAAGAACTTTTGATGTTGCACGGCATCACAACCCCGCCCTTAGCCAGTTGGCTCGTTAAGATCAAACACAGTCCCAACGCACACAGCAGTCGTATCAGACGATCACTTCTCCTGGGTCGATTGAGACGATCGTTGCTGCGGATCAACAGATGGTAAGCGCTGACGAAGGCTGGCTTGCGAGAGCTCAGGCCTTGGACCAGACAACCACGCTCACCTCGCCACTTGACGGCATGGTGGGTGAGATCAATATGACCGTAGGCCAGGTCATGATATACAGTGACATCCAAGCTGATGTGGTCGTGATTGGATCCGGAGGGGTTCAGGTCAGTGTTCAGGTACCTACCACTGATCTGGGGTTGTTGCACCTCGGAACGTCGGGAACCGTGACCCCCTTGGGGAGTTCTACCACTTACAAGGCATCAATTGCCTCTATTGGCACCACGCCTACCGTCAATAAAATCACAGGTCTTGTATCGCTTCCCGTGACTCTTGAGATTTCAAACTTCCGTCAGGCGGTCTTCGATGGAAGCTACGCCCAGGTCGTGCTGTCGGTCTCAACTAAGAGCCGTTCTCTAGCGGTTCCGACCTCAGCTGTCTCTGTCAACGGCTCCAAGCAGTCGGTAGAGCTGATGACTTCTCAAGGGACTACAAGGATCGTTCCGGTGAGGGTCCTGACCGTAGGCTCGACATACACAGCGATCAGTTCCGAGATCCTAAAGCCGGGGGAGTCGGTAGTCCTTGCTTATGAGAATCAGGCGATACCTGCGTCAAGTGGACTCTCGACCCGAGCACTTAGAAAGAGCCTTGCCGGTTGATGAGAAAGTCGATACCTGCGTAATGTGATTCTCCTCTACGAAGATTTCACATTTTAAATAGCCACGATGACCGACTATTCCTTCCAATCAATAAGATAGCTGGTTGTATTAACCAACTAGATGTGATCTAGGTCAGACTGATTGTCCTGCACCAAAATCACAATCCCTTTTCTACCCGGGGAGCTTCATGATTTAGGTTTGGGGGCAGATTACTTTGTCAAGTAAAGTTTTGGCGGCCGTTGGCCGCAGAAGAGAAGGCGCCAGAGAGGGTGATTCATCTTATAAGTGGATAGCTCTGTCGAACACAACTCTCGGTGTTCTCATGGCAACCATAGACGGCTCAATAACCCTAATCGCACTACCGGATATCTTCAAAGGTATCGGACTGGATCCTCTTGGGCCTGGGAACAGCTTCTACCTGTTGTGGATGATACTGGGTTTTTTGGTCGTCACTAGTGTTTTGGTAGTCAGTCTGGGGCGCCTTGGCGACATGTATGGCCGTGTAAAGATGTATAACCTTGGCTTTGTCATCTACACGTTGGGCTCTCTGCTCCTTACTGTGGACTGGATGCACGGTCGAAGCGGAGCTACTTGGCTCATAGTGATGCGGTTGGTGCAGGGTTTGGGATCCGCTTTCTTGGTGGCAAACTCCTCCGCTATTCTGACCGATGCATTTCCGCCGAATCAGCGAGGGATGGCTCTTGGTATAAATCAGGTCGCCGGCATAAGCGGGTCGTTTATTGGACTTATTCTTGGAGGAGTGTTAGCGCCAATCAACTGGAGACTGGTCTTTCTTATCTCTGTTCCGATCGGGATCTTCGGTACAGTATGGTCCTATTACAAACTTGAAGAGAGAGGAATTCGTACGCCTTCCAAGATCGACTGGATGGGAAACCTTACCTTTGCCGTCGGTCTGATACTGATCCTTATCGGAATTACCTACGGCATCGAGCCACATGGAACAAGCGCAACCGGATGGAGTTCTCCAGCCGTACTATCCGAGCTCGGGGGAGGCGTTGCACTCCTAACAGCTTTCTTTGTGATAGAGACCAAGGTCCCAAACCCTATGTTTCGAATCTCGCTTTTTAGGATCAAAGCCTTTACCTTTGGGACCCTCTCGACATTCCTTGTCTCGATTGCTCGAGGCGGGTTGCTCTTCATGCTCGTTATCTGGCTTCAGGGTATCTGGCTGCCCCTGCATGGATACAGTTTTGCCGCAACTCCACTATGGGCGGGGATTTTTATGCTCCCTTTGACGGTGGGATTCCTGATAGCAGGTCCTGTCTCGGGGTATCTTTCTGATAGGTTCGGACCAAGGCTGTTCGCCACCATTGGACCCATAGGTACTGCGGTGGCGTTTGTGCTGCTGATATCTGCTCCAGTGAATTTCTCTTACATTTACTTTGGGGGAACTTTGCTGCTGTCCGGACTTTCCCAAGGTCTCTTCGCCTCTCCCAACCGCGCAGCTGTTATGAACGCGCTACCGGCTGAGAACCGTGGGGTGGGCGGTGCCATGAACTCAACGTTTCAGAACTCCGCACAGGTGTTTTCGATAGGAATCTTTTTCTCGCTCATGATTGCAGGGCTATCCTCCTCTTTGCCATCTGTCATGAGTAGAGGTCTTATACGTTATGGAGTTCCTTCAACAACTGCAGAAAGAGTAGCGCACCTTCCAGCTGTCTCTGTACTGTTCTCGGCGTTTCTCGGTTACGATCCCATTCAGAAACTTTTAGGATCAGGTTCTCTCAGTCGACTTTCTAGACCTGAGGTCTCGGTCCTGACCGGAAGAGAGTTCTTCCCAAATCTGATATCACACTCTTTTGCTTCTGGCCTTCATGAAGCTTTCGGCTTTGCCCTTGTCGCTTGTCTCGTGGCGGCGTTAGTGTCTTTTACTCGCGGCGTTAGAAGGGCTAACAGGTGAGGTTGTCCAAAGTATAGGTCTTCATTTGAGTCATATTTGGAACCTAGAACTAAACATTGACTGTTTGCTGTGAAGCGCACATGAAGAGCGGGTTGTTGAGATGCGCGCAACTGTTAGCAACTACTCAGGATTAGTTGCCCTAATTATGTTAACGACTAAGTTGTGCTCAGGTAGATTGGTTACACTGTTAGTCGTGCTTAGTTATTTTATGAAGCTTTATGCTCGAGTGCAGAGTATTGTCGGTGTGAAGGCGATAAAGTACTCTGCGGTCTCGGCTATTACCGTCGCTTTGTCCCAGATAATCCTGTTCGTTCTGTTTGGACTGGTTAGAAGGTGGTCAGCGACTTCGTGCAATGTAGTTGCGACGGCAACCACAGCTGTACCGGGTTACTACCTAAACAGGGCTTGGGTATGGGGGAAAACGGGCAAGTCGCACTTCATGAAAGAGGTTGCTCCATTTTGGGTATTAACCTTTTTGGGACTCGTTCTTTCTCTCATAGCTGTGGCGTACGCACATGACCTAGCTGAACACCTTAGACTAAGCCACCTTGTTGATGCTATCTTCGTCAACTTAGCCGCCTTGTTTGCATTTGGTGTGCTGTGGATCGGTAAATACATAGTCTTCAATCGATTTTTATTCGGGTCTGGCGCTGTTACGCTGGATGCTGAGGCGATGTAATGACAGATCTTGCAGTATCGGTTGAAAAGGTATCGCAAGCTCACATCGACTCCGCAAAGCAGCGCCAGTTGTCGCTTACTAAGCCCCCCGGATCGCTAGGTGTTTTGGAAGAAGTAGGAAACCGGCTCTGCGGCATATTCGGACAGACACCCCCACCTTCTTTGGATTTGATAGATGTGACCGTGTTCGCTGGAGACCACGGAGTCGTCGGTGAGGGAGTTACGCCCTGGCCTCAAGAGGTTACTGTCCAGATGCTGTCGAACTTTGTTACGGGTGGAGCAGCGATAAATGTTATCGCTTCGGTGGTCGGTGCAAGAGTTCTCGTTGTGGATGTGGGTGTCGCCTCTGATACCTCTTTGCTGGAGGGTCTTGTTCAACGCAAACAGATATTTGGAACCAAGTCGATTTGCTCAGAGGCTGCCATGACCTACCGGGAGGCACGAGGGTGTTTTGAGGTCGGTAGGGATGTCGCTAAAGATCTAATTCGATCGGGTTCTCAGTTGCTGGTCACTGGAGATATGGGAATTGGAAATACTACGCCTGCAGCAGCGCTCATCGCAGCTGCGGCTGGGGTTGATCCAAAGGAGGTAGTTGGTCGCGGTACGGGAATTGATGACCTTACCTTTTCTCGTAAGTGCGAGATCGTTGAGGCTGCCCTGATGAGGGCTGAAAGAAGCACTGCGTCATTGGACGACCCTGTCGCTCTGCTCTCGGAACTGGGAGGCGCTGAGATCGCTGCGATCGCAGGTTACGTAGTTGGGGCTGCTGAAATGAGGAGGCCAGTCCTAGTAGACGGGGTGATAGCTCTATCAGGAGCTTTGGTTGCCACCATGTTTAGTCCCCTAATTGTGGACTATATCTTTGCGGGTCACCTCTCGACCGAGCCTGGAGCAGCTGTGGCGCTTAGGCACATGGGCCTACGTCCGTTATTGACTTTGGATATGCGTTTAGGTGAAGGCACCGGGGCTGCCTTGGCTGTACCGGTTCTCAGAGCAGCGTCAAATATTCTGTCTGAGATGGCTACCTTTGACCAAGCAGGAGTTGCGCAGGTCAAAGCCTAGAACTTTGAGTTCTCGCGGCCACCTCTTTGGCTACCTGTATGCAGGTTGGAATTCCGGATCCTCTCACAAAAGATCCGGAAAGCTCGATTGCACCCTTGGAGTCTGCGGCGAGCGTCTTTTCGACCTTGTTCATCAGTTGACGGTGATACGGCGCAAATCTTACAAAGCTTCCGACCCATCGCTTTACTCTGTAGTCCAAAAGCCCTATGTGGGTACCTAGTATCTCCTGTGCCTCTCCTATTAGGAGACTGACCAACTCGTCCGGTCTGATCTTTAGGTGCTCACCCTCGCCAAATCTTCCACTTGAGATACGAAGTATCTGACCTGCGTTGCTTCGCCATTCAGGCCACTTATTTGGACCTAGTGTGATTGCAGTAGTTAGGAAGCCTTGATCTCTTGGTACCAAGACCCCAGCTACGTCCGATGGGATATGTGTTAGATCTGCGTCGACCAACAAAGTGGACATCGTCACTGAAGCCCTTCTTATGGAGCGAAGAATTTGTGCGGTCTCAGGAGAGATATCGCGTAAGAGGATGCCAGTCACGGAAGGTGGTGTGGTGAGGATTACCTTGTCAAACTCCTCGACATCTAGATCAGTCTCAAGCATCACGCCATTCGAGGTCAGCTTGAGATCTGAGACTACCGAGTTGGTACGAAGAGCGACGCCGCGACCTTTCAGGTACTCCTGCATGTGACCTATCAAGACCGATAACCCTCCTTCAAACGAGGCGAAAGGAGGCATTTGAGTATGATCTGTCGTGGTTGTGACTTGTGGTTCGCCACGTAGAAGTCGTAAGATCTGAGAGGCTGTGATCTCTCCGCTGGCTCCGTACACTGAGGCTGCGTTGATCCCTCCGATAAGGGGGTCAAGAACGTACCTTACGTAAGGGCGACCTACGTAATACTGCAGGATTCTGCCGATATCGTCGCTGCTCTTTGCAAAGTCAGCATCTCTTTGCAGTCTCCACCTCAGGTAGGTGGAGAGTTTCTCCAAAGGGGTCAAGACTTCGCTTTTTAAGATCTGTGCAGAGTTCGTAGGGAATCCTAGATTCAAGCCCTGCGGTAAGGTTCGTAGGCTCCCTCCTCTAAGTATGAGCGCCCTGTTGGCCTTGGGGTGTATCAGTAAATCTCCGAGGCCGATCTCAGAGATTATCTCAAAGATCGCCGCTGATCTAGTTACGAAGGAGTCGGGACCCATCTCCACTGATAGATCTCCTAGCTCTTCCGCTTGGACTTTTCCACCCATACGACTATCCGACTCAAATACAGTTACCTCCATCTCTGGCTGTTGTGCTAGAAAGAAGGCCGCTGCCAAGCCGGTCACACCTCCACCAACCACCGCTGTTTTCAATCCAAATACTCCCAAATTGTCTCCACTGAAGGGTCTAAATCTTCGTAGCGTATTTTGTCTCCAAACTCATGGACAAACCTAACTATTCGTTCGAGTTGGGCCGGGTCGATATGAGGAGGAACTCCGTGACCTAGATTGAAGATGTATCCATCACAACTCCTTGAGCTCTTAATTACCTCGATACACTCCGACAGAACCGTCTTTGGGGAGGCTTCCAGCACCGCTGGATCGAGGTTACCTTGCATAGCTAAAGGACGACGGCTACGCTGTTTAGCGTCTCTCAGACTAGTTCTCCAGTCCACCCCTAAGACATCGATGTTCATATCTGCCATGTCCGCCAGTAGCTCGCCGGTACCCACTCCAAAGTGTATCTTTGGGACTGGATAGGTTGATAGGGCATTGAATAGCTCTCTGGTGTATGGCTTTACGTACTTTAGGTAGTGTCGTTGAGACAAAGAGCCTACCCAGGAGTCAAAGACTTGAATAAGGTCGACCCCCGCATCGATCTGGAGGCGGAGAAACTCGAAGGCTACCTCCACTAGCCGTTCCATGAGGCCGTGCCACATCCTCTCGTCCTCTAACATAAGGGCCTTGGTCTTGGAGTAGGACTTTGACGGTCCACCCTCTATCAGGTAGCTCGCCACAGTAAACGGTGCGCCCGCAAATCCGATTAGCGGAACCTCTAGAGAAGACTTGAGGATCTCAATAGCGTCTTTTACGTAGTGGACTGCGTCGCGAATCTCCGTCGGACGCAGTAAATCAAGATCTTTGGTCGTTCGCATTGGGTTGGATATCTGTGGTCCTTTCCCCTGTACGATGTCGACAGACACCCCGGCGCCGAGCAAGGGTACCATGATGTCTGAGTATAAAACGGCGGCATCTACTCCGTAACGTCTAACGGGCTGCATCGTTATCTCGGCAACAAGTTTTGCATCTTTTATGACGTCGAGGATAGATCCTATGCCTCGTATCTCTCTGTACTCAGGTAGTGATCGTCCGGCTTGTCTCATAAACCATACTGGTGTTCGTTCCGGCCTTTCCCGTTTTGCCGCTCGTAGGATTGAAGGGTCGATAAGTGGCTTTTGGGTGTGAGTTGTAAGTGGATGCTCTGTCATCTTAAACCTACAGCCTAAGCTCTTTGGGGTACTTTTATCGTTGGCAGCTCGAGGGGATTTGTGGCAAGTCAAAAAGATTTGGAGTTTGAGTCTGGCTACGTGAAGATGGCCTATAAGCGTCTTGAGGAGATAAAGCAACAGATCAAGTCTTCTATGAACCAGGTCTTGGAGGTCGAAAGAGGCGGAACGCACCAAGCAAAAGTTGAACGGGATGTCGTGGTACGGTCGTCTTTGGCTAGGCTCGAGAATCTCGAGATAGGGGATCAAGCTCTCATCTTTGGGAGGATTGACTTTCAGCCGCCTGCAGAGCTGTCCGAGGGCGAGTCTTACCACATCGGAAGGGTGTCGGTGAACTCGGAGACTATGGAACCGCTGGTTGTGGACTGGCGAGCTCCGATTGCAGAGGCGTTTTATCGCGCCACTGGGAAAGATACAATGGGCGTGAAACTTCGCCGACACATATTTTGTAATCGTGATGTCGTCGTCAACATCGAAGATGAATGGCTTTCATCTTTAGAGGAAGACAGTCGTGAGGGGTACTTAGAGCCTCCATCTCCAAGTGCTCTTTTTAGTGCGATCTCAAAACCCCGAACTAGTTACATGTCTGACATCGTCTCGACGATCCAGGCAGAGCAGGACGAGATCGTAAGGTACCCTCTTTCGGGGATTTTGGTAGTGCAAGGTGCTCCAGGTACGGGAAAAACTGCGGTTGCACTACATCGTGCCGCCTACCTCATGTACACCCATAGATGGCGATTTGAGCGACAGCCCCTCTTAGTAATAGGCCCCTCTTCAGAGTTTGTCAAATATATAAGCAGGGTGTTGCCGTCTTTGGGCGAGAGCGGAGTAGAACTGCATACCATTGCGGGGCTTTGCGGATTTGCGGAGGCTGCTTTTGAGCCAGAGATACAGAGAAGGCGCCTCAAAGGAGATCTCAGAATGGAGAAGCTGCTCAGGAAGGCCGTCAGGGACAGAGAGAGACCTTTGAGGAAAGACCTGCGACTGGCTTTTGGAAGAAAGTACTTGACGGTTACCACTGAAATGAGCCAAGAACTCGTACGATCAATGAAGCGCCGTCCAGGTCCGCACAACCCTAAAAGAAAAGTGATTGAGTTGCGACTCTCACAACTGCTCGCAGAACAGTACCTTGAGGGAGGGGACCTGACCACTGAAGTTAGGGCGGTCACAAATGTGATCTCCATCCACGCTGGACTTGAGGATCAAGTGGCACAGCATCTACCCGGCGAAGACGGTGTGGAGGTGGCGAGGGAGGTCGCCGCTGCGTTAAGGAAGTCGGTAGAGTTTCAGCTTGTCGTTGAGCGGATTTGGCCTCGTCTTTCAGCAGAAGAGACCCTGTATGATCTCTTTAGTCACAGAGCCCTGCTGAAACTCGCAGCCAAGGATATCCTCAGCGAAGAAGAGCTAGATGTCTTGACGATAGACCAAGGTGTTGATGTAAAGAGACATCAATGGAGTATTGAAGACGTGGTCTTGCTCGATGAACTTCAGACCTTCTTAGATGAACAAAGCGATGATGACGTGACCTTCGGTCATGTAATTGTGGATGAAGCCCAAGATATATCCCCGATGACGGCAAGACTACTGAAGCGAAAGTGCCCTTCAGGATCTATGACGATACTGGGGGACCTTGCTCAGTCCTTTGGTCCATGGCCTAATAGGCGATGGGATGATATTTTGGAACCACTTTCTTCGAAAGACCATCATATGCTGGAGCTCTCAGTGAACTACAGAACCTCTCAAGAGATATCGGAGCTAGCCGATCTTATTAAGAGTCGATACCTAGCTGGGTCGAGAAGGACCAAGTCGATCCGGAGCTTTCCTGGAGGAGTGCAGTTTATCGAAGCGAAGGACCTTATACAAAGAGCGGTTGCTGATGCGAAGGACCTATTTGAACGTAAAGAGCAGGGTCGCTTTGCGATGATCGTTCCTAACAAAGACAGCGAAGCGCTAAGAAGAGAGATCGATAAAGAAGGGCTAAGTGAGTGGGAGTCAATATCTGTAATAGGAGTCGAGCAGGTGAGGGGCCTAGAGTTCGACGAGGTGTTTATTCTTGAACCCCTGTCCTTGGTCGATGATGCCGAGCGAAGCCTGCCTGCTCTTTACGTAGCAGTAACTCGGGCTACGAATCGGATAAAAATTTATAGTTCTCAACCATTTCCCAATTGGCTTTTAGTTAAGTAGTTGACGTAGAGTTATACAAGACCCTCTTTTTATGAGGATTTGTATAAATGGCGAGTAGTTTTAGGTGGGAACGTGGCGCAAGCAGTTGTAGCCGCCCGCAGTGGTCGAGAACCAATACGGTTCAACAAGCCGACCATCTTGGGCGTAGGCACTATGGTGTGGCTCGGTTCAGAGATGATGTTTTTCAGCGGTCTCTTTGCGGCCTATTTTACAATAAGGGCTCACGACGGCAAACCTTGGCCGCCTGCGGGTATCCATCTCGACGTAGTTCAGGCGGGGATATTCACTGCGATTTTGGTTATGTCATCCGTGACCATGCAAAAGGCTGTGTTCGAAGCAGAACATAACAGGTTACGGTCAGCGAAGTGGTGGATAGTACTGACGATCGTTATGGGTGCCTCCTTCGTCGCTAACCAGGCGGTTGAGTGGCATAAATTTACATTTGGACCCCAGACCAATGCTTATGGTTCTTTGTTCTACCTTATGTCAGGTCTTCACGGGCTTCACGTGATCTTAGGTCTCGTTGCTATGGGATTTTTACTGCTAAGAATGGCGGGCAGGGCTAAAGATCCCGGCAGATTGGCTGCCATCCAGTCTGTGAGTTACTACTGGCACTTCGTTGACGTCGTTTGGGTTGCTCTCTATGCATGTCTGTTTCTTCTTCATTAGCGGTAGCTTTGCTTGCGACGTCGTTCAGGTTAGAGGTTCGAGGGTTTGAGGTATGGGAGAGCTATGAAGGTTTCACTTAGGAGTTTGAACTCTTCAAAGGCAAGAGCACTAGGTATTTCTGCGCTCTTGTCGACTGCCGTTGGATTTGCCGGAATGCTTGCCTTTGGGGGCTCTTCTGCTGCGGCCCAACAGGCAACTCAGCAGACATCGGTGAAAGAGGCCAAGTCGGTTACATTTACCCAAGCAAACGCTCCAGCGATCGTGTACAAGAACCCGCCCTCGTCTCTCATTCCAGAGGGTCGAACGCTTTTCATAGAGAACTGTTCGACGTGCCATGGCATAGATGCCGGCGGAAGTTCTAGGGCGCCGAATCTTCAAGGGCTGGGAGCAGCGACCATAGACTTTTGGGTTTATACGGGCCGTATGCCTCTCGAAGATCCAACCGTTCAGGCCGTGCAAAAGCCGAGAAAGTTTACCCGGCAGCAGACGCTAGCGATAGCTGCTTATGTTTCGTCTTTGGCTCCTGGTGGTCCGGGGATACCATCTGTGAACGTTACCGGAGCGAACATATCGCAGGGGCAAAGTTTGTTTTCAACGAACTGCGCTGCGTGTCACACCATTACAGGCGTTGGAGATGCCCTCGCTAACAACGTGTATGCGCCATCGCTTTATGGAGTCGGTGCCACGCAGATAGCAGAAGCTGTTAGGACGGGTCCCGGAAATATGCCCAGATTCGGCAATGGAACTCTTAGCAACGCCCAAGTTGCAGACATCGTCAAATACGTTTTGTATCTGCAAAGGCCACAAGATCCGGGAGGTTTGGCTTTAGGGCATGTGGGGCCGGTTACGGAAGGCTTTGTCGGAATCCTCATTGGCCTGGGTGGGCTGATGCTGTTTGGATATTGGGTTGGAGGTCGTGCGCAAAGATGAGTGATGTACAACAAGCCCGCAAGGATCCAAACCTTGACTACTCATCGATGACTGGGTCTAGATCCATGGAGCGGTTTATCGGTGCACTCTTTGTTATATCCTTTCTGGCGACTATCGGTTTAGGGGTTACCTTTTGGCTAGGTGGTCAACCTCAGGTGGAAGGCGCTCTACTATTTGTCGCTCTTGTGGGAATCGGTGTCGGAATAGTGGCGTGGGGTAAATACCTCACCCCTCACGGACCCTATGTTCAAGAAAGACACGACTTAAGGTCTTCAGACCTTGATCGGGAGGCTTTCTACAAGTCCCTGGAGCGGGGCAATAAGGTCTTAGGTAGGAGGTCTTTTCTGGGAAAGATGCTAGGTGTATCTCTAGGAGCCTTCGCTATTTTGCAGCTCTTCCCGTTCCTCCGTTCCCTTGGGCCGGTTCCTGGCAAGTCGCTCTATCTAACAGATTGGAAGCACGGCTCGCAGCTGACCAAGGTGGACGGGTCGCCGGTTCTAGTTAGTGATCTAGAGGTCGGCGGAGCCATGACGGTTTTTCCGGAGGGTTTCATCGGAAATGCAGTCGATCAAGTAATCCTCGTGAGGCCGGGAAATTATGATATCGTTACTCGTCCGGGAAGAGAAACCTGGGGTCCTCAGGGCTACTTGGCATTTTCCAAGGTATGTACGCACGCAGGATGTCCTGTAGGACTATACCAAGAGTTGACACAGCAACTTCTATGTCCGTGTCACCAGAGTCTCTTTGACGTGTTGACGGGTGCGACACCTGTATTTGGTCCTGCTCCACGGCCACTTCCTCAGTTGCCGATTTACGTGGATGCAGAGGGAGTAATTAGATCGCAATCTGGATTTAACGAGCCTATCGGTCCTGGTTTTTGGGAGAGGGGTAATGAATAAGCGAGTTGAAAAGACAACGGAATGGCTGGATGAGCGCCTAGGTATCGCTAAAGGTGGAAGAAGTTCCCTAAATAAGATCTTTCCTGACCATTGGTCCTTCATGTTGGGTGAGATAGCGCTGTACTCATTTATAGTGTTGCTGTTTACGGGAGTTTTCCTCACGCTGTTTTACGTGCCCTCGACGCAGCAGATCATATACCACGGTTCGTACGCTCCGCTTAGAGGGCAAAGTATGTCGGAGGCGTACGCTTCGACGTTGCATATTAGTTTTTCAGTAAGAGCGGGTCTCGTCATGAGACAGATGCACCACTGGGCAGCGAATATCTTTATAGCAGCGATCGTTGTGCATCTGTGCAGGGTGTTCTTCACTGGATCGTTTAGGAAGCCTAGGGAGATCAACTGGATCATTGGGTCCATTCTCCTAATTTTGGCAATAGTCAACGGCTTCATCGGGTACTCACTACCGGACGACCTAATTTCGGGGACCGGCATCAGGATAGCTTTTTCTATCGTTGAGTCGGTACCTCTGGTGGGAAGTTACCTGGCATTCTTCCTCTTTGGTGGAAATTACCCTGGCAACGCTATAATTCCGAGATTTTACACTATTCACGTGCTGCTGGTGCCAGCACTGATCGTAGGTTTGCTGGCGGCACATCTTGGAATTATGTATCACCAAAAACATACTCAGTATCCAGCTCCGAAGCGCACGAACAAAAACGTGGTTGGCACGGTGTTTTGGCCGACTTATGCGCTTGAAGCTGGTGGGTTCTTCTTCATAACGGCTGCTGTGATAGCGGCTCTTGGGGGGCTCGTGCAGATCAATCCCATCTGGTTATACGGTCCATACGTCCCCTACAAGGTTAGCTATGCCGTCCAGCCCGACTGGTACATGGGGTGGCTTGACGGTGCCCTAAGGCTTATGCCCTCGTGGGAGGTGGTTGGGTTTGGACATATGATCCCAAATGTATTCTTCCCAGCGGTCTTGTTGCCTGGCCTTACCTTTACTGCTCTGAGTCTCTGGCCGTTTATTGAGAAAAAGATAACGAAGGACGACGAAGTCCACAACCTATGTGATCGTCCTAGGGATAATCCTTGGAGAACGTCGCTTGGTGTGGGTATTCTTACCTTCTACATCGTATTGTTCTTTGCGTCGTCAACAGATGTTCTCGCCAACACGTTCAATACTTCGCTTAACCTTGTCTTGTGGACGTTCAGGGTCCTGCTGATCGCTCTACCACCAGTAGCTGGATATGTAACCTACATGCTGACGAAGGAGACGGAAGTAGTTGAGGAGGCTGGGTCGCGACGACCTCCGGTTGTTATTACGAGGTCACTGGACGGGGAGTACCACTCCGTGCCTGTCGCAGGAGATGAGGCTGGGGGCGTGGTCAAAGAGGAGTTCGAGCCCATGGAGGTACCTGAGGAGAAGGAGTATGAGTCTTTCATGGGTGGAGTTGCAAGTGAACACCGAGACAAGGATCTTGTCGGAGTAGGGGAGAGTTCGTCGAAGGGCGGAGGTTCTGCATTTCACGACGAGATCGGTCCATCTAGGTCGGGCGGTTCAGGGATATTTAGAGTCCCACGGAATCTTCCCGGAAGCGGTGGGCTGTTTGGGGGTCGTGGTTCAAGACGCCAGCGTCGTCGCGGTGGCCAGGACAGGCAGTAGGAGTGGTTAGTTTATGAGGGCAAGTGGTTTATTAGGAAGTGCCTCATTTCCGAGGCGACTGGTGCACTTATCTAGGTTACCGAAGGTTGTAAGGGTTGTAGGTACCGGTTTGGGTGCTTCGTTGGTCCTTGGTGCGTGTAACCTTCCTACCTTTGCGATAAATAAGGGAGCGACGACTCAAGGCCGGGATACGTTTCACCTGTTTCAGCTCTTCACTATCATCTCAATACCGGTTCTTCTCTCTGTCTTTGTACCGTTGGGTTGGGCGATATTTCGGTATCGAAAGAAGGACGAGTCGATTCCAAAGCAGACACACTCCCACATCCCGGTGGAAGTCACTTGGACGGTTATCCCCATCTTGATAGTGGCGTTTCTTTTTGTCCTTACCGTGCAGGTGGAGAACAAGGTTACCGCTGTTTCATCACATCCGAATCTTAGAGTGAATGTCGTCGGGTTTCAGTGGGGGTGGAAGTTCAATTATCCCTCCTTTGGTGTTACCAAGGTTACCCAGGGGGTAGGTGGATCAAGTGTATATCCTCAGTTGGTCTTGCCTGAGGGAGAAACAACGACAATTCATCTGGTATCTAATGATGTAGTTCATGGTTTCTACGTACCGCAGTTCGACTTCTCAAGGTACGCACTGCCTGGCGTGAACAACTACTTTGACTTTACGCCAACCCAAACTGGCACCTTCATTGGTAGGTGTTCACAGCTTTGTGGACTCTATCACTCGGAGATGCTTTTCACTGTAAAGGTGGTTACACCTGCGCAGTTCAATTCCTGGATATCTCAACAAAGTCACAACACGATTGGAGCTTAGCTAGATATGACTATTGCACCTGAGAGAATGGAGGAACTGGAGTCCCATCCTCCGAACCACGGTTCAGAACCTTCGGGTATCTACAAATGGGTCACCAGCACCGATCACAAGGTGATCGGGAAAAACTATATGTATACGGCCTTGGTATTCTTCTTCATTGCGGGTCTTATGGCTGAGCTGATCAGGACTCAGCTATTTGCACCTAACAATCACTTCGTGTCCCCGCAAACATACAATGAGTTATTTACGATCCACGGATCAATAATGCTTTATATCTTTGCAGGACCCTTCGTGTTTGGAGGTTTTGCCAACTTCTTAGTTCCGCTTCAAATTGGAGCACCGGATATGGCGTTTCCAAGGTTAAACGCGCTGTCCTATTGGCTTTTCCTTACTGGATCGGTCACAATGTTGCTGGGATTCTTGACAGCATCTGGAGCAGCGGCGTTTGGTTGGGTTGCATACGCTCCTTTGTCCGACTCAACCTACTCGCCGGGAGCCGGTCCTGATCTTTGGATCGTCTCTGTTGCGCTAGTTGGTTTCTCGGGTATCTTTACAGCGGTTAACTTGGTGACTACCATATTTTATTTGCGAGCGCCGGGTCTAACGATGTTCCGTATGCCAGTGTTCACCTGGAACATGCTTGTTACAGGAATTTTGATCTTGATTTCCTTCCCTGTCCTCACGGCGGCTTTGGTAATGTTGTACGCTGACCGCCATTTTGGAACCCACATATTCTCTGTTAAAGGTGGAGGGGTTCCAGTACTATGGCAGAACCTGTTCTGGTTCTTCGGACATCCGGAGGTGTACATCTTGGCTCTTCCGTACTTCGGAATCATCACGGAGGTCCTTCCGGTGTTCTCTAAGAAGCCGGTCTTTGGATACAAGGGTCTTGTGTTTGCAACTCTAGCAATTGCAGGTCTCTCCACCGGTGTTTGGGCTCATCACATGTTTACCACCGGTACTGTTCTCCTACCGTTCTTCTCAGCAATGAGCCTTTTGATCGCAGTTCCAACCGGTATAAAGATCTTCACGTGGATAGGAACCATATGGAGGGGAAATCTTGACTTCAAGACTCCTCTGATATTTGCAATAGGTTTCATCGTTGCCTTTACCATGGGTGGTATAACGGGCGTTATGTTGGCATCACCGCCAATTGACTTTTACACGCACGACACTTACTTTGTTGTAGCCCACTTCCATCAGGTTCTCTTTGGTTCGGCGGTCTTTGCTGGCTTTGCTGGCTTTTACTACTGGTATCCAAAGCTAACCGGGAGGATGTACCGTGAGAGCCTCGGTAAGTGGCACTTCTGGCTAACCTTCATAGGATTTAACATTACGTTTCTTCCTCAATACCTCCTTGGCCTAAGGGGTATGCCACGGCGGATCGCTGAGTATGGTCCCTCCGATGGGTTCACCTTCCTCAACAAGGTCTCGACTGTCGGCGCTTACGTAACGGCTATTGCCTTCGTTGTGTTCCTCTACAACTTCTGGATCTCATGGCGTAAGCCGATCCCGGCTGGCGATAATCCTTGGGATGGCCACACTCTTGAGTGGGCGACCTCATCACCGCCTCCCTCCCACAACTTTCACAAGCTTCCCCCTATACGGTCTCTCAGGCCGACCTGGGATATGAATCACCCAGAGCATGCGGACTGGAAGGCGCATCAGGAAGAGTTAGCCCGTAAGAAGTCAAAGGAGCGGGAGGCAGCGTTATGAAGCTGGAGTCTCGAATCTACGTAGGTGTGGGGGTTTTCTTCGTCCTAGTTGTCGTAATATACTTCCTCTGGAGCGGAGACTCAGGAAACTCGATCTTCCTAGTCGCTAGTGCGCTGCTTGGTATCATGCCCGGTCTGTACCTAGGATGGTGGTCGAGGAGGATGTCTCCCAGACCGGAGGATCGAGAAGACGTATCGTTGGAAGAGATCGAGGGAGCGGTTGGATACTTTCCGTCGTACACAATATGGCCTTTCGTCTTGGGTATTGGTGTGTTCCTTACCGCCCTCGCCTTCGTCTTTGGAGCGTGGACGGCGGTGATTGGTATGGGATTTGTGATCTCTGCAGCGATCGGCGGAACGCTGTCATCAAAGCCCAAGGCGATGGCGCATCGCTAATTCCCTGTTTTCTTCCTAGTTCTATTGGGCAAGGGCCTGTGATTTAGGGGAGCCTGCGACTTGGGTCAGGAGGCTCCCCTAAGCGTATCCGTAGTGGACGAGTAAAAAAAAATATGAGCTACGGAAATGAAAAATCGCAGAGTCAAATGGAACTCTGCGATTATTCATGTTGTACATTGACTTACTAGTTCTCAAACACAGGTTGGAGATCTAAGAGTCTTTGACTGTGGGGTTAGAGTCGCCATTCGTCTGGCTTGTACCCTTATCCCCTGGCTTTTGAGTCTCCTCTAAACCCTTTTTGAACTCCGATGAAGCGGTACCTAGAGATCTAGCCAGCTGGGGAAGTTTCTTGCCGCCAAAGAGCAGAAGAACTACTATTACGACAACTGCGAGATCTGTAGGGCTGAATAGCTCTCCAAAAATCATCTGACCCTCCTTAGAGTGGAATTGATTCGCCCTCAATCTCCTCTATGTTATAGTAATGTCCTTTTTGACTAAAGCCATCCTAAATCTTCCTCCGCCCTTTGCGTTGGCAATGATATTTCTCCTTCCAGCTCTTGAGGCATCGGTCTTTTTAGGATTTATCTTCCCAGGTGAAACGGCAGTTATCCTTGGTGGGGTGTTGGCTTATGAGCATAAGTTCCCATTATGGTTGGTGATGACCGTAGCCTCCCTAGGAGCTGTCCTGGGTGATAGCGTGGGATATTTTGTAGGAAAGAAATTTGGACACCGGATTCTCGAGAAGGCCTCCGGACGCCTTGTAAAGCCAAAGCGGGTTCATCAGGTCACCGAGTTTATAGCGAAAAGGGGAGTAATAGGTGTAGTTGTTGGACGCTTTACCACCGTCCTGAGGGTGTTGGTGCCTGGTGTCGCTGGTATGTCTGAGATGCCCTATCGCAAGTTTGCTGTTGCAAATATTATAGGTGGGGTTGGCTGGGCCGTCTTGTACTCATATCTTGGTTACACAGCGGGTACGTCCTTCGCTGCGGTGGAAAAGACCGCTGGTACCACCGGGGTGATAGTGTTTGTGGCCATAGTTGCAACTATTGGGCTGTATTTTCTGTACAGATATCTCAGAGAGTTCTCCAAAGAGAAGTGAGATTGACTACTTGCGTTGCGCGATTCTCATTGTGAGGAGCCAACAAGCTTTCGGCGGCGGAGGCGTGAGATTAAAAAGGGTGCTAGGTAGTCTCTTGCTGCGGGGAATGCGTTAGCTCGATACTTGGAGCGATATAGGGCGAGGACCACCTGTAGAGCACTTTGATACTGTTTTGTTAGTCCCATGTTGGCAGCGATCCTGAGATAGTGCCAGGCTGCAACTTTGTTGAAGAGGTCGGTGTTCAGGAGTCCTTGGGAGGCCTCTTGATCTATGAGAAGCACGGTCTTTTTGAAGAACTCGTTCAGGTCTTTCGATACTCCTGTAGGGTTATCTCGATAAAGGACGAGAGGCTGTTCGAGTATCGCAAGTCGCTTTGAGGAAGAGAGCTTCAGCCACATCGCCCAGTCCTCGACTGTGTCTAAAGACGGATTAAACCCCCCGTGTTCTTCGATTGAAGCCTTTTTAACTAGGACAGTCGAGGTTTGAAATCTATTCATTATCAATAACGATATGTAGGACAGTCGGGTAAGTGTGCATGTAAAAGGTCCCGGATCTGGGGGAGTCCTGCTCCAGGACGAGGCGATTAAATCCAGTTCATCTGTACATTCAAGAGCTTTTATCTGCCTTTGGAGTTTCTCTCGATGCCAAAGGTCATCTCCGTCGAGCAGAGCTATCCATGTTGTCTTAGCGGCCTTGATCCCTGTGTTCCTTGCCGCAGATGGACCCTGATTTCTCTGGGATATGACTCTTATTTTGTCGTCAAAGCTCAAAAGAATTTGTGCTGTAGCGTCCGTTGATCCATCGTCTACAACTATTATCTCCTTGGGTTGCACGGTCTGATCGAGCACGGAGTCTATTGCTCTAGATATGGTTTCTTGTGAGTTGTAGGCGGTAATTACTACTGTTATCTGTTCCCCTGACAACATGGGCCTTTGACTCCTTTCTTCGATATAGGTACTCTACAGGAGCGGCTTTGGCTGGGGGTTTTCATCTACAAGGCCAAGTTTCATGCGAATCGCCTCTTCGGCCTCTTGTCGGTCATCTAGACGTATCTGGCTGTTTCCCACTCTAAAGTATCCTTCATGGCCGCGACCGACGATCAAGACGGCGTCACCTTTTTCAGAGATCTCTATGGCTCGTCTAATAGCCCGAGAGCGATCTAACTCGACCTGGATGTGCTTTTTGGGTATGTCAAAGGTGCCTGCTACGAGTTGTTTGACGATGTTAGCGGGATCTTCGTCTCCGGGGTTGTCTGTTGTCAGTATCGCAAGGTCTGCTGTAGCTGCAGCTCTGCCTAGTTCCGGACGCTTGATTCTGTCTCTTCGTCCCCGAGCGCCGGCTACAAGGGTCACCTTACCCTCGGGACCGATGATCTCCCGAGCGGTTTGGATGAGAGCTCGTATTGAGTCCGGCGTGTGTGCGTAGTCAACGACGACTAAGAAGTTTTGTCCTAAAGAGACCTGCTGGAACCTACCGGAGACTCCGCTACATTGCTCTATCCCGTCACGAGCCTCGGCGTCAGTAGCCCCAAGTAGTCTGCCGGTGATGTAGGCCGCTGCGGCGTTTTGAGCGTTGCAGGCACCTACGATTTGGACGTGTAAGTTGCTGTTGTAGCCCATTCCTTTGATGAAAAGGTCTGTCCCCTCGGGAGTCACTCTTACATCGCTGATTCTAACGTCGGCGTTAGGGTTGTAACCGAATGTAATCCTTGGGATCTCAATCTGGCTTGCCAAGCGCTCGCCCCATTGATCGTCTACACACACCACTGCTGATTCGCTTCTTGACTTTATAAACAGCTGGGACTTGGCCCAATAGTACTGTTCGATAGTTCCGTGATAGTCCAGGTGTTCGGGACTTAGGTTGGTGAATACTGCGACACTGAAGTGGGCAGAGTCCACCCGGTGTTGATCGATGCCGTGTGACGACACCTCCATCACGACTGAATCTATCCCTTCCGATACCATCTCCTTTAGATACCTGTGGAGATCCGGAGCCTCCGGCGTTGTATGGATGGATGGGTGCCTTGAGTCTTTGTACTTGGCCTCTATCGTCCCTATCAGTCCCGTCGAGTGGCCACTTGCCCTTAGTATCGACTCTATAAGGTACGAAGTAGTGGTCTTCCCGTTGGTTCCTGTGACGCCAATGAGATTCAGCGACCTCGAAGGATGGCCATTTGTGTAATCTGCAACCTTGCCAAGAGCTAGGCGTACCGACGGCACGATTAGTTGCGGCAACGGTGAGTCAACGACTTGCGAGACCATGAGAGCACTTGCTCCGTTTCTTGTTGCTTCTGCGATGAAGCTGTGCCCGTCGTGTTTTGAGCCTTTGGTGGCACAGAACATCCAACCTGACTTTACCTCCCGGGAATCGAGAGTCAAGTCTGTAAAGACTGCATCGTCTCCCTTTAGCTGCGATGTAGGTAAAAGGGCCTGCAACTCAGATAATTTGGGACTCACACTACTCCAAGGTACTCATATGGTGAACGCTTCGCACACTACCTTACTAGCCACAGAACATCCCTATGTATGAGGACTTCAACACTTAGTAAATTCTTACAGCTGCATCGCAACTTACTTACAAAGTGGTGCATTCTTGCTGGCGAATCTAAGAAGAGTAAAGGTAGATGTAACGAAGCTTTCGACGGACGATTAGGGGTTTGGGTGCTGGGAGTCGCATTGGAGATGCTGATATTTCTAATATCTTTTACCTGAGCAACATCCAGAAGGTGCAGCTGTGGGCGATCCATGCGGAACAGAAGCGAACCCCAGCTCGGATTTGGAGAAGTTCGCAAGGTCGAATGTTATCTTGTTGCTACTTTCGACCACCTACCCAGTCGTGACCTCGGTAACCACCTCCATGGGTGCGGCTTTTCGAGAAGGGGTATCTTTGGACTAAGACTGCTGCTGCAGATAAGAAAGAGCAAGTCACGTAACTTCCTTGGGGTAAAGCAACGGGGAGTTTGGTCTAAGGATGCTTACTAGATGTCAGCATCAACATTACTAGTTGAAGGTGGTTGCGAATTGCCCAGAGTCTTTGGCTCTAAAGGGCTCTAACGTCGCACGAACCGATCCTACGTGCTGCGCCCTCGGCAGGACTCGAACCTGCGCACCTGGCTCCGGAGGCCAGTGCTCTATCCGCTGAGCTACGAGGGCTTTATGGTCAGTCTAGCTGTTTGATGGACGATATCGGGGATTGTATCTACTTGTAAAGATCTAGTGGTCCCGTCCGCCCTCAGTGGATGTCCGTCAAAGAGTCCCTCCTAAGAAGGTTGACGGTTTTGCGGAGCTGATCTTCGGCTATAGCGTCTCCGGTCTACGTCGTGCACTTAGCTAGGAGCGAGTCTCCTTCAAAGATCGAATACGCCGCTTGTCGGTGAGTAGATGTGGATCTCGGTGTCGTTCAGCTACACGAGCTCCCCCAGCTCACCAGTTTAGAACGACAGATTCATGGATTTGTAAGCCGGCTTGTTACGGATCGCTCAGGCTAAGTGGTCCTCTTGTCAGATTCACGACCCCGGGGCTTTAGGCTATGTGCAAAAGTTGCACCCAAAGGCTTTGGCAAGGAGGAGAGATGTTACGGTGGGAGCTCCAGCTTCATGCTCTTGTTGAGGCTGCTCTAAGTGAGATTGGCGTGGATCTCGAAGGCGTTGAATTTGCAGTTGAGCGTCCCCAAGTGGACTCCTTTGGAGACTTCTCTACAAATGCAGCCTTAGTAACCTTCAAGAAAATGAGCAAAAGCCCAAGAGATCTTGCCAATCAGGTAATCGGCACCAAAGCGTTCGCTGAGTTTCCTCACGTACAGTCCTACGAGATCGCAGGTCCTGGATTTATCAACTTTTATATGAAGCCGTCGCATCTATACAGCCAGATCGTTGAGGTGCTTGCAGAGAAGGAGGAGAACTTTGCGAGGAGCGATCTCGGAAAAGATGAAAAGGTACAGGTAGAGTTCGTCTCCGCAAACCCTACTGGCCCCTTGCATATCGGGAATGGCTGGTGGGCGGCGTACGGTGATGCACTCTCGAGGGTACTTAAGCGTTGTGGTTACGACGTCTCAAAGGAGTACTACGTCAATGATACCGGTGGGCAGATACGTAGTCTTGGGAGATCGATACTGTCGCGTAAGGCGGGAACCAGCCCACCTGAAGACGGTTATCAAGGGCGCTACGTTGTTGACCTGGCTAATCGATACGAAGGCGAACTTGAAGATGAGGCTGCGGGCAGGTGGGCGGCCTCTGTGATTATAAGTGAGATAAAGCAGTCTTTGGAGAGTTTTGGGGTGCACTTCGACGTATGGTACTCCCAAGCCTCGATCGAGGAGTCCGGCGCAGTGGAAGAGACGATCGCTGAGCTTGATTCTAAGGGGTACGTCTACGAGAACGACGGAGCTCTGTGGTTGAAGTCGACTGAACTTGGAGATGCACGCGACAGGGTGTTGAGAAAGTCCAACGGCGACTTCACTTATCTGGCCGGAGATATTGCCTATCATCGCAACAAGTTTCTAGTGAGGCACTTCGATCGGGTGATAGACATATTTGGAGCGGACCATCATGGTCAAGTTGCCTCCCAAAAAGCGGCTATGAAAGCGTTGGGGATCGATCCAAGTCGGCTTGAGATACTTCTTGGTCAGATGGTCTCGGTGATGGAGTCAAATGAAGTGGTCAAGATGTCCAAAAGAGCAGGCACGTCGATCCCCCTATCTTTTGTAGTTGAAAAGATAGGAGTCTCAGCTACAAGAATTCTCTGTCTTTCTTCTTCTTTAGACAAAGCAACGGTTTTGGATTTGAATAAAGCAGTTGAGCGCTCGATGGAAAATCCGGCTTTCTATGTTCAGTACGCCCATGCCCGAATTTTCTCGTTGTTGAAAAACGCGTCTGAACGAGGTCTGACGCTCGATGCGTCATTAGAAGTGAACCTTTCACCTCTGTCACACCCTCGGGAGATAAGGCTCATGAAAGATATAACCATGCTTCCGGAGGTCGTCGAGGTGGCAGCTAGGGAGCGGGCTCCGCACAAAGTGGCGACATGGCTAAAGGCCTTAGCCGCAAGTTTCCATGGCTTTTACCACGACTGTCCTGTATTAGCAGAGGGGGTAGACCTCACTTTGGCCACTTCGAGACTGGCACTTGTCAGAGCAACTCAGATTGCCCTGAGGGTTGGCTTAGACCTAGTAGGTGCCGAGGCCGTGGAGGAGATGTAGATGGATAGCTCGAGTCATGGTCCAAGGGCTGTTCCTTGGCACCTATTTCCTGACGGAGCGGGGGTGGATAGTCGAGGGGAGTTGCTAATTCATGGCTTATCGGTTACCGAACTGGCGCAAGAGATGGCTACCCCACTTTTCGTTTACGACGAGCAACAAATAAGGTCGAGGTTTCAAGAGGCCAAGAAAAACTTCTCGGGAAAGATAGCATACGCTGCGAAGGCCTTTTTTTGTAAAGCTATGGCAGAGATAGTCGCAGATGAAGAGATACACCTAGACGCAGCCTCAATGGGTGAGATATACGTCGCCCTATCGGGCGGCGTGGATCCATCAAAGATCGTATTCCATGGAAACAACAAGTCTCTCACAGAACTTAGGTTTGCCGTTGAACAGAAGGTGGGGCTCATCGTTGTCGACTCATTCGACGAGATCGAGAGATTAGAAAAACTTGCTACCTTTCCGCTCCGTGTGGGCGTACGCATTACTCCTGGAATTGAGGCACATACCCATGAGTTCATTCGTACCGGTCAGGACGACTCGAAGTTTGGGTTCAACGTGCAAAACGGTGACGCAGCGACTGCGATATCGATGTTGTCGAGGTCACCAAAGTTCGACATGATAGCCGTTCACGCACACATCGGTTCGCAGATCTTCTCGCTCAGTTCCTTCCGACAGGAGGTCGAGGTCTTAAGCACCTTTCTTGCCGGCGTCGAGGTGGAGGATGTTATCTTAGGAGGCGGTCTTGGCGTGGCCTATCTTAGAGACGAGAGGGCACCTTCGATCAAAGAGTGGGTGCAGGTGATAGACGATGCCGGAAGACGTAGCGGACTTTCAAAGGGCAGATCTCTCGTGATAGAACCGGGCCGTTCGATTGTAGCGACTGCCGGGTTGACACTTTATGAGGTAGGTACGATCAAGAGGATCCCCGGGGTTAGAGACTATATCTCCGTAGATGGTGGTATGAGTGACAACCCTAGGCCGGTACTATACGGCAGTGGCTATGAAGCGCTGGCAGCTAAACGCCTGTTCGACAGTCACGACACAAGGTTTTCGGTTGCAGGTAAGCACTGCGAGTCGGGCGATGTGGTTGTAAGAGACGCGAAGCTACCCTCCGATATCTCGGTGGGGGAGCTGATAGTGACTCCGGTGACCGGAGCTTACGGGTTCTCAATGAGTTCAAACTACAACAAGGTTACGCGCCCGGCTGTTATATTTGTTGATCAAAGTGGATATCGCGTCGTCGTAAGGCGTGAGACGCTAGAGGACCTCGTTCGTAACGATATCTAATGAAAACTTACCCTGGGAGGTCTGCTTGAAGATTGGGTTGCTTGGATGCGGCAACGTTGGCTCTGCGTTTGTCAAGATTCTTATCGATAACGGCGACTCGATAAAAGAGAGAATTGGAGAGAATCTAGAGATCTCCAAGATTTTAGTTCGTGATCTAAATAGAGAACGTGATCCGTGGATAAACACGGAACTGCTTACCACAGAGGCAGAGAGTATCGTCGGAGATCCAGAGATCGACATAGTTGTAGAGGTGATGGGCGATCTAAACCCTTCCAAGAGTCTCATAGAGGCATCTCTTCGCAGAGGTAAGTCGGTGGTAACGGCTAACAAGGCTCTTCTTGCAGAACACTACTTCGAGATCGAAGAGCTGGCTGAACAGGTCGGACGCGACGTGTTCTTTGAAGCAGCGGTTGCTGGAGGTATACCGCTTATTCGCTCCCTTAGGGTCTCCTTGGTTGGAGAGAGGCTCTCAAGGGTAACAGGGATAGTAAATGGAACTACCAACTTTATCCTTACAAGGATGCACGAGGAGTCTTTGGCCTTTGAAGAGGCGTTAGCAATGGCGCAAAGGCTCGGCTACGCAGAAGCCGATCCCCGAGCCGATCTAGAGGGCTATGACGCTGCAGCCAAGGCTGCTATCCTCTCGTCGATAGCCTTTGGTATGAAGGTCAGATTTCAAGATGTGTTGTGTGAAGGTATATCAAACCTCACGGCGAAAGACGTTGAGTTTGCTTCAAGGCACGGGTTTGTTATAAAGCTCATAGCAGAATGCGCAAGGGTGCAGTACGAGAACTCTCAAAGACTTTCCGTTCGGGTGTTCCCAGCGCTACTTCCTGCTACTCACCCACTTAGCTCTGTCAGGGACGCGTTCAACGCCATCTTCGTTGAAGGAGAAGCCGTTGGGGAGCTCATGTTTTACGGACGAGGAGCTGGTGGTTTGCCCACTGCGTCAGCCGTTATGGGGGACGTGATAGATGCTGCTCAAAATCTCCATTACGGTTCAACGGAGAGACGGTTACGACGCAGAGAGGTTAAGGTAGTACCGCTTGATGCCTTAGAGTCAAACTTCTATGTGGCAATCGAAGTGGCAGACAAACCTGGTGTGTTAGCCAAGGTAGCTACCGTATTTGGTGAATGCGGCGTCTCGATCGCTTCGATGGAGCAGATCGGTCTTGGAGAAGAGGCGAGACTTGTGTTTCTCACACACAGTGCCAAAGAGAGATCGATGGTTTTGACTTTGGATGCTCTGGCGCAGCTCGACTCGGTCAGGAAGATCCATAGATATCTGCGTGTAATTGATGGTTAGATACGGTTCAGAAAGCGGAGGTTACCTGGTGAAGGAGGCAGAGTGGGATCGGGGTTCCGCCCTTGGGTGGCCTGGGGTGATCGACGCTTATCGTAGTTTTATGCCGGTTCCAAAAGATGCGGAGGTGATTACTCTTGGCGAAGGTGGAACCCCGCTTCGCTTTGCTCCGAGACTCTCTTCCCTTAAAGGTGTTGATGTATATCTGAAGTTCGAAGGCGCCAACCCAACGGGATCTTTCAAAGACCGAGGCATGACCGTCGCTATTACTATGGCCAAGTATAACGGTGCAAGAGCAGTTGTATGTGCCTCCACCGGCAATACCTCTGCTGCCTCCGCAGCTTATGCAGCGAGGGCGGGTCTTAAAAGCGTAGTTCTGATTCCCTCTGGTTACATAGCGTTAGGAAAACTTGCCCAAGCGCTCATATACGGAGCAAAGGTCGTCCAGATCAAGGGTAACTTCGATCGTGCTCTTGAGATAGTGCGAGATCTCGGTGAAACCGGAGTCGTAACGGTGGTTAACTCCATTAATCCTTTACGTATAGAGGGACAAAAGACCGGAGCCTTTGAGATCGTCGATGCACTAGGTGCTGCTCCGACACATCACTTTATACCTGTTGGTAACGCTGGAAATATTACCGCCTACTGGAAGGGGTACGGTGAGTACAAAAGTTGCGGCAGGTCTTCATCTTTGCCAAAGATGATGGGTTTTCAAGCCGAAGGTGCTGCTCCAATAGTAAAAGGCGAAGTGGTTCCCAACCCTGACACTGTGGCGACTGCAATACGCATAGGAAATCCGGCCTCTTGGAACGGAGCTATAGCTGCTGCGTCGGAGTCTGGAGGATCTATCGACTCAGTCTCGGACAAAGAGATTCTTGCGGCTTATACCTACCTAGCTAGGGAGGAGTCGATATTTTGTGAGCCCGCCTCGGCTGCATCGGTAGCGGGTCTGCTCAAGACTGATCTTCCAAAGGGATCGACTGTGGTGTGCGTTCTTACAGGTAATGGACTAAAGGATCCAGACACTGCGATCACTCAGATAGAGGTTCCTGAGGCTGTGGAGGCGACCCTGGATGCGATATTGACGGAGGCGGGAATCTAGACCGATATTGGTAGCGTGCGTACGAGACTTAGAGGGCAACTTTAATGTGAATCAATTAATAAGACGGAAGTTTTATCGAGCCGTGTAAATTATAAGTGTCCTTCGGTTGGCTATACACGAAGAGGATAAAGGCCTTTTGTAAAGTTGCCACAACAAGACCCCTCGGCGCAAGGCATTCCAAGCTGTATGGTTTGATAGTGCGCACTGGCTTCCAAAGGGTTACCCAATGATGATGTGAGGTGTGGATGAGCACTGTTGCTCAGGTGGATCGTTCTGATCTAGAAAAAATGGAAAAAGACCGTCTCCTTGCCATAGGTAAAGAGCTTCAGCTAAAGGTGAGTACAAGGAATAAAAAGGCTGACATTATTGACATGATCATGTCAGCGGCTCTTGGCCCACAGTCTAAGACAGACGGAGACTCCAGCCGAGAGGCTTTAGGTGGGGGAGAAAACGGGTCCGATGGACCCTCTAAGAGATCTCGTCGATCTTCTACGAACGGTAAGAGCGAGCAGATGGAATTGGAACAGGGAGCTATGCCCATTGCTCCATCTTCTGCGAGGGCCGCTGAGAGTCAATCGGGGTCCTCGGCAGGATCGTTGCCGCTGTTTCCTCCGATAACGGTAGTTCCCAAGACAAAGAGCAAGGTGACGGAGAAACCCGCCGTGGAGGTGGAGCCCAAGATGGAGTCGGTTGACTCCCTTCCACCTTCTCCCACAGAGGTGCAAACAGCTTCTCAAGAGACGACGTCAAAGGATAACTCACAAAGTCCAAGTCCAGGTGAAGCAGTCTCAAGACCAGAAGGAGACGGTGGGTCTAGAAGGTCGAGGAGACGGAGGGGTAGAGACGGTAGCAGAGGACAGGACCGGGGCGAGACAACTCAGGCGGAGCAAGCGATCCCGGTTGAACTGACGGACGTAGCTGGAGTGCTTGACCTTAGAGATGAGGGGTTTGGCTTCATCCGAGCAAACGGCTACCTGCCTTCACCAAAAGATATCTATGTCTCTGCGGCGATAGTCCGTCGATACGGCTTGAGAAAGGGTGACTATCTGGTTGGAGGTGCCCGGCCCGCGAACGCTAACGAAAAGTATTCGGCGATTGTGAGAGTGGATCAGGTCTCAGGAACGGATCCGGAGGAGTCAAAGTCGCGGCCAAGGTTTGAAGACCTGACACCTCTGTTCCCAGACGAGAACCTAAGGCTCGAGAGTAAACCAGGCGAAGTGTCCAAAGACTTTGCTGGCAACTTGACTGCGAGAATCATCGACCTTATCTCTCCGATAGGCAAAGGTCAAAGAGGTCTCATCGTGTCGCCTCCCAAAGCAGGGAAGACGACCATTATGAAGCAGCTTGCGCACGCCATTGAGACGAACAATCCAGAGGTGCATCTTATGTTTCTCTTGGTTGACGAAAGGCCGGAAGAGGTTACCGATATCCGCCGGTCGGTGCAGGGCGAAGTAGTTGCATCCACTTTTGACAGGCCCGCTGAGGAACACACTGTGGTTGCAGAGTTGGCGATCGAGCGGGCGAAGAGGATGGTTGAAAAAGGAAGAGACGTAGTGATCATGTTAGACGGAATCACTCGTCTCGCAAGAGCCTACAACCTTGCGCAGCCAGCGACTGGGCGGATTATGTCAGGTGGAGTCGACTCCGGAGCCCTCTATCCACCTAAGAAGTTCTTTGGAGCGGCCCGAAACGTCGAAGAAGGCGGTTCCCTCACCATTTTGGCCACGGCTCTTGTCGAGACCGGTTCGAAGATGGATGAAGTAATCTTCGAAGAGTTCAAGGGAACGGGAAATATGGAACTAAAACTCGATCGTCGATTGGCCGAACGTCGACTTTATCCAGCGATAGATGTAAATGCGTCCTCGACCCGACACGAAGAGCTCTTGTTTACGCGAGAAGAGCTAAATCTTGTGTGGAAGCTGCGAAGAGTAATGAACGCTTTAGCGGCAGAGGGATCTTCGGCCCCAGCGCTCGAACTTTTGATCGACAAGATAAAGTCGACTCGATCTAATGCAGAGTTTTTGGCGGAGATTCAAAAGAGTCCCGTCGGATAGGGACTATTGTTTGTTGATCTAGGAGGAACAGAGAGATGAAAGCTGATATTCACCCAAACTATGTAACCTGTACAGTTACCTGCTCATGTGGAAATGTGTTTGTTACCCGTTCGACCAAACCAGAACTGCACGTTGAACTTTGTAACGAGTGCCATCCTTACTACACGGGGAAGCAGAAGCTCGTTGACACCGGTGGGCGAGTGGAGAGATTCCAGCGCAGATACGGTGACAGGTCTAAAAGAGCGTCGAAGTAAGTCCGCTCGTCATAGTGCTCGTAGAGCGATAGTACTATCTATATGGAGAATGCGCCAAGCGACCCAGTCTCTTGGGTGATCAGGAGTAGGGTACCCCCAGAGAAGGTCAAGCTATCGCAAGGATCCTTAGGGCGGTACGTAGAGATCTACGACTCTGAGGCCTACGTTGCATATGTAAGGTTTGAAGATCTCCTTACGACGTTGTCGCGAGTCCTGGCTAGCACGCACCTTGTGCATACAGCAACACTTTGCAGGTTGCCCGGCAGTTTTGAGCTAGAGGACTATCCACAAAGCACCGTTGCGATTAGTGCATCGTTTGTGGACCTAAAGGTTGCGCTGTCAAAGTTCGACATGTATTTAAAGGGGGAAGAATTCGCTCCTAAGAGCGTCCCACGACAGAAGTCTGATCCATGGTCAGGTGAGAGTCGCTATGGAACGCTTCGAGAACTGGCTGTCGAGTTCGACTTGGAGTTGTCTCGATACAACGATGGAGTTAGCGCGCATTATCTCGGATTAGAGGTGGCACGTCAGATGAACGGTTCTGACTCTATCATGGTTGGAAGCTCTGAGCGGGACAGACAGGCACGGGAGCTTATGTTCGTCGATGGCTACGACGTGGTGGAAGAGCTCGACCGAGCGCTCTGCTTCATCAAAGAGGTTAGAAGATCTACGAGTTTTCATCCACTGGCGACTGCGGCCCGAGATCGATGGTTGAGGTCACTGGTAGTGAAAACTCCAGAACTTGTAGATGCGCAAGAGGTGAATCCTTTCGAACTTGGCTCTATAGATGACGTCTCCCCGAGGTGTTATGCTTACGCGACTTACCGCAACGGCAACCGCTCTTTGTTGTGTTTTACAAAAGGGCCAGATGTGGTCGCACCCTTGGAGGCGCAGGTTGTGCTGGCGTATCTGAAACGTAGCTTCGTCACCACGCCGTCGGTGGACAACGTGGTATTCGTTTTTCAAAGACGAGATGTTACAAAGGCCTTCGAATCGATCGTTTCACGATCTCGTGAGCCCTTTGAGGTTGTGGAGACCTCTGAACGATGGTTTGATATTTAGGAGATGAGGAAGAAGTGCTAGCCGACAAGATGGAGGAGTTCGAAGAGGAGTATCAAAGAGTAGTCGAGGACCTTTCCGACCCTAAGGTGTTTTCGGACCAGAAGAAGGCCCGAGAGCTTTCTCGCCGACACAAAGAGTTGGAGGCGATAGTGGAAGCGTTTCGAGTCTTAAAGTCATACACCGAGGATCTCCAGGCGGCAAAGGCTATGTACCTAGACTCATCTGGTGCAGATAGAGAGTTTCTGCGTGAGGAGATAGACGAACTCGAAGCGAAGTGTCGGCGGGCTGAGGAGAGTCTTGAGCTATTGTTGCTTCCGAAAGACCCAAACGACGGTCGCAACGTGATCGTTGAGATACGCGGTGCAGAAGGAGGCGAGGAAGCTAACCTTTTTGCGAAAGATCTGGCTGACATGTATCTCAGGTACGCTGACAAGCGCGGCTGGAAGGTCGAGATGCTCTCTGAGGACCCATCTGATATGGGAGGATACAACTCAGTGACTCTCTTGATAAAAGGGGAAGATGCTTGGAGGCGTCTCAAACATGAAGGCGGACCTCACAGGGTGCAGAGGGTTCCGGTTACCGAGTCACAAGGCAGGGTACACACCTCCTCCGCTACCGTATCGGTGTTGCCAGAGGCAGATGAGGTTGAAGTTGATATCGATCCGAATGATCTGCGTATAGACGTCTATCGTTCCACTGGTCCTGGGGGACAGTCGGTGAATACCACCGATTCAGCAGTGAGGATTACCCATATTCCGACGGGTTTAGTCGTAGCGATGCAGGATGAAAAGAGCCAGATTCAAAACCGGGCAAAGGCGATGCAGGTCCTGCGAGCAAGGCTTTTGAAGATGGAGCAAGACCGAATCAGTGAAGAGGCGTCTCAGGCTCGAAAGTCTCAGATCGGTGGAGGAGGTCGGTCTGAGAAGATTCGAACTTACAACTTCAAAGAGAATCGGGTGACCGATCACCGTATTAAGTTGACTCTTTACAAGTTGGATCAGGTCCTTCTTGGCGAACTCGATGAGATTGTGGACGCTCTCCTTCTTGATGAGAGAACCCGAGAACTAGATGAAGCACGTTCACAGGGATAGAATGCATGATAGGAGCGTTGAACTCCTTGGAGAACTAGGTCTAACTGCTACCCAGCACCGATGGATCAAATTAGAGTTAGAGCGACGCATTCGGGCTCATGTGCTGCAAGAACGGGACTCGGGCAACTGGTTGGATCAGGTGAAAAGTCGCCTCTTAGCAGGAGAGCCGTTGCAGTATGTCTTGGGTAACTGGGACTTCAGGCAGATCACCCTGGAAGTTGACTCTAGAGTTCTCATTCCAAGACCTGAGACTGAGCTCATCGTAGATATTGCGCTAGAACAACTTTCAAAGTTTCGTACACACCAACCAGGGGAAGATCTGAGGGTCATAGAGGTGGGCGTAGGAAGCGGAGCGGTGTCTTTGTCGATCGCAAAGGAGTTTGATGGAGTAGATGTTATTGGTACCGAGATCTCCGCCGAGGCGCTTGAGGTGGCACAAAGTAACCTGCGATCTCTCCACAAAACGATTCTTTTTGAGAGAGAATCTACAGTGTCGTTTCATCTTGGGTCATTCTTCGATCCAGTCAGCGAGGAGCTACGAGGTAAAGTGCACGTTATCGTGACCAACCCACCTTATCTTTCAGAGGAGCTGTACCTCAGCGCTTCTAGATCGGTGAGGGAGTATGAGCCCAGTATCGCTCTAACTCCAGGTCCAACCGGCCTTGAGGCAATCGAGGCGATAGCAACAGAGGCTCCGAGGTGGCTTAGAGTCAACGGGGTATTGGTGACGGAGATCTCACCTGAGCAGAGCAGCTGCGTCCAAGAAATTTTTCGTGACAACGAATTTGGATCGGTGCACGTTGTGGAGGACCTTACAAACAGGGCAAGATTTGTCGTTGGAGCTTTGAAGGGGTGAGATCTTGGTAGAAAAAGTCACGATCTGCAACGTTAGGTCTGACTCTGAAGAGGTGTTTCAGTCTCAAGTAGACGCTGTCCAAACGATAGTAGATAAGCTGAGAGATGGCGCTGTGGTTGTTCTGCCTACCGACACGGTCTATGGAGTAGCGTCTCTGGCCTCTTTGGACGAGTCGGTGATGGCGATCTTTGAGCTGAAACAAAGACCAATCGATAAAGCATTGCCTATCTTGGTGTCAGGGGTTCAAGACGTGGTTAACGTTCTCGGACTTAGGGATAAAGCCCAGGTCAGCCGACTTGAACGGTTAGCGTCTGAGCTGTGGCCAGGAGCACTTACGTGCGTGGTGACCTCAGAGTCTCGACTTTCAAGAGGCGTGCAAAAAGACGATGGATCGATCGCTGTGAGATCTCCGGGGAAAAGCTTTGCCGCTCTAATAGCAGCCGAGGTTCCTATCGCCTGCACTTCAGCGAATGTGAGCGGGAGAGATCCCGCCGTGACCTTCGACGATGCAAAGGCTCTAGCTATTGGCTTTGCGTCGGTAGGGTACCACCGAAATCGAGATCTTTTGGTCGTGGGTGACTCTACTTCGATGATGGAGATGCCATCCACCTTGGTCGATATTCGATCAGATGAGGTCAAAGTCCTAAGAGATGGTCCCATTAGCCTCATGGAGATTCAAAGAGTCATCAGCTCATAATCCTCTCAAACCTAGCAACTTCAGGTTTGATCGACGGTTAGCTTAGATGAAAGCGCTTGCACGACAGAATTTCAGCCTCTCGAAGATACAGGCGTTTGTCTTGGTTGGCTAGGATTGTTAGCTAGCGTCGAGGAGGTTTAGATGTCGGACAGTACTTTAGTGGGAGGTCATCTTCGCAGTGATGACCCGGAGTTGGCAAGCCTCATAGATGAAGAGACAAAGAGGCAGAGTACAACGCTTCAACTGATAGCGTCGGAGAACTTTACCTCCCTAGCGGTGATGGAGGCGACAGCCTCTGTGCTTACCAACAAGTACTCAGAAGGCTATCCGGGTAAGCGCTACTACGGCGGTAATCAGATCATAGACAAGGTGGAGACGCTAGCGATAGAGCGCCTCAAGCGCTTGTTTAATGCTCCTTGGGCAAATGTGCAGCCACACAGCGGCGCAAACGCAAATGCAGCGGTCTACTTTGCACTACTCAAACCTCAAGATACTGTATTGGCTATGCGTCTTGATCAGGGGGGCCATCTTACCCACGGCTCACCGGTGAACTTCTCCGGTCAGCTCTACAACTTTGTAGGTTACGGGGTTACAGATAAAGGAGACGGCGGAGAGACTATCAACTTTGACAACATGTATGAACTTGCCCTCAAGCACAGGCCCAAGCTGATCGTTGCTGGAGCTACAGCCTATCCTAGGGTGATCACTGTGGATCGCGTTAGGGAGATCGCGGATGAGGTCGGAGCGATGGTGATGTTCGACGCCGCTCACGTGGCAGGGCTAATCGCCGCCGGTGTCTATCCTAATCCGCTGTATACCTCTAGTGGGGGAAAGGGCGCAGATGTAGTAACTTTCACCACTCATAAGACACTAAGAGGTCCAAGAGGTGGAGCTATAGTTGGTCACGAGGAGCATGGTTCAGTGATTGATAGGGCGCTGTTCCCCGGCTTCCAGGGTGGTCCGCTAGAAAATACGATAGCTGCAAAAGCGGTAGCCTTTCTTGAGGCTCTACAACCTGAGTTTCGCCTCTACCAAGAGCAGGTAGTGAGGAACGCACGGGCCTTTGCAGATGCGCTTGAGAGACAGGGCTTTCGGCTTGTTTCGGGCGGAACGGATACTCATCTTTTACTCGTTGATCTTCAGAGTTTTGACCCCGAACTCTCGGGAAAGGTTGCGCAGGAGGCACTCGATCGGGCTGGGATCACCTGCAATCGCAATCAAATTCCAGGCGATCCTAGATCTCCATTTGTAACATCTGGTCTGCGATTTGGAACTGCGGCCATGACGACGACTGGTATGGAGGAGGAGCAGATGAGACAGGTGGCGGAGTTTATAGCGACCGCTCTGCGCAAAAGAGAGGACGAATCTGAGGTCACCCGGGTAAGAGCTGAGGTTGAGGCTCTCTGTTTGAAGTTCCCCCCTCCTTTCCTGAAGAAGTAGGTAGGAGGCCTTTTCTTGGACTATGTGTCCGTAGCGGTCGTCGCCGCCCTGGTTACATATTCATCTACATTTATTGTACGCAAAGGGTCTCAAAGACTCGGATTTGTTGTGAAACCGGGCGGAAGAATGATCCACACTCAGCCAACCCCAACCCTTGGCGGTGTGGCTATGTTTGTGGGTTTCATCGTCGCTATGGCAGTGGCCCGACTTCTTCCTGGGTTGGGAGGTGTATTTACCGGTTCCTCCGAGCCACTTGGAGTGGCATTGGCGGGTCTGGTCATCGTGGTGGTTGGTGCCTTGGACGATATTTTCGACGTATCTGCTCCAGCGAAACTTGCGGGTCAGATACTCTCATCTTCGGTTCTTTGGGTCTTTGGCGTCACAATGTTTTGGTTCAAGCTGCCTTTTGCTGGGATAGTGGTGCTTTCTGCATCCCTCACGCCGCTGTTGACAGCCTTCTGGGTTGTGGCGATGGAAAACGCAGTTAACTTGATAGACGGTTTGGACGGTTTGGCCGCAGGAATAGTAGCGATAGCATCCTTGGCCTTTGGGGTCTACTCGTTGAAGCTTCAATCCTCAGGACAGCTTCCTCCCACCTCGTTAGGTCCATTGGTTGCGTTCTTGGCCTTTGGAATCTGCGTCGGCTTTTTGCCCCACAACATGCATAGAGCCAAGATCTTTATGGGCGACACAGGAGCGATGTTCTTGGGTCTTCTAATGGCGGCATCAACCTCTGTAGTGGGGGGTCGAACGTCAAACGTAGCAGATCAGACCTTCTTTTTCTTTGCTCCCTTGGTCATTCCCTTTGTGATTCTTGGTGTGCCGATGTTGGACATGGTCTTTGCTGTTATCAGGCGGACCGCTAGAAGAACCAAGGTCTCCTCACCGGACAAGGAGCATCTGCATCATCGCCTTATGCAGATGGGTCATGGACACAGTCGCTCTGTAATAATTCTTTGGGGCTGGACCTCTGTGTTGGCTCTTGTGGCTTTAGTTCCCACCTTTGTGAGTGAGACCAAAGCGATAGTTCCTGCGGTCATTGTGCTGATAGCCGTCATACTTTGGATCATGTTGCACCCAAGCTCCTCTACGGGAGCTTTACATGCAAAAGCGTCTTGGCTTCAAAAGAGATCGCTCCAGCGTAACAGTCAAAAGAAAGCTGGCCACGGGAATTATTTTCCGGACCTTTCAGCGGGTGACAGCGAGAGCGCCGCATCAGTTTCAGGGGAAGCTAGACGATTAGATACCTAAAGAGGCGATGCTGTCTTAGAGATCGATCGTTTCAGGAATTTGTCGCTATGAGCCAGCGGGTAAGAAGGGAACTTACAAGAAAGGGACTGTCTTCATGTATTGTATCAAAGACGGTCGTTAGGTGGTGTGTGGATGTCGAGACTTATCGTTGCTCTGATGCGACAGCTAAAAAATCCGTTGCAGGTCCCAGAGGGAGGCTCTAACGCTCCTATCACAGACGCAGTATCTGTCTTGGTTGAACAGGTTGGCGTAGTGGTAGTCACGGCACTTATAGGGTGGTGGCTGGCTTCGGTCTTGGGAAGCATATGGTACTTTGTAGGTGCGGTGATCTTTGGTGCTGTTGGATCCGTGCTCCGTGCCTATTATCGGACCAAGCTAGAGATGGACGAGGCTGTGAATACCTTCAAAGCAAGCACCTCGAGAAGGTCCTCCACTGTAGTTGACAGCGGCTTTAGTGGTCTACTTGAAGGCATCGAAGGTCACGGTCTCTTAGATAGCGAGGAGCAGTGAGAATAAGTTGGCTATAACTTGCGCTACCTATAAGTTTAGTGATAGTTTGAAAGCTGGTTTGAGTCCGGTCGGCAGTTGCGGCGGATTTGCTTAGAAGGATGTATGAGTGCCCGGTAATCTAAGTGCTGAAAGCGGAAGTGATGTAGAGCTGGTCCTTGGAAAGCAGCTCATCTTCTACTCACTCATAACCGGTGTAGCTGTCGTTGGTATTGCATATGTTATATACGGTCAACACGGCTTATACTCTGCCGCTTACGGTGCAACTTTGGTGGTAATTAATTTCCTAATCGCTACAAGACTGCTCATGACAGGCGCTAGGATTTCTCCGGTTGCTTTGATGGCATCTGCCGTTGGAGCTCTGTTTGTTGACTTGGCTCTGTTAACGGTGGGAACGTTGCCGGTTGTAAAGGCTGACTGGATGAACATAGAGGTTTACGGAGGAGCACTGATTATTACTCACCTTGTAGCCGTTGGTCTAATGGCTAGGAAAGTTACCGGGAAACTTGCTTACTCTGGTTTGAAACCTTCGAAGAGGAGAGCGTAGACATGCACCTGCTAGGGAGCATAAACTTCCCTCCAATTGGGGAGTTGCTGAACTGGAAGGCTATTTTATTTAGTGGTTCCGCCTTTTCTTTGAACAAAATCGGCTTGATAACCCTGGCGGCGGCCCTTATAACCTTTGCGATGTTTGGACTCGCTGGTCGAAAGGCGAAGCTCGTACCTACCGGTCTTCAAAATGTTGTCGAGTACGCAGTAGACTTCGTCACTAACCTGATCGTACTTGACGCGATGGGTCCCGAAGGTATCGTTTGGGTACCGTGGCTTGTAGGTATGTTCTTCTTCATACTTTTTAGCAATCTCTTCGAGGTGATACCTTTCATCCAGATGCCAGCTACTGCGAGAACATCGGTGACCATACCTTTGGCTCTTATCTCGTATATTACCTTTGTAGCGGTCGGTATCAAGAAGCAGGGCTTAGGTCGATACTTCAAGTCCTCACTTGTACCTAAGGGAGTACCCGTCGCCCTCCTTCCGCTGCTCATACCTCTGGAGTTCCTCTCTACGTTTATTGTGAGGCCCTTTGCTCTCGCAATCCGTCTCTGCGGTAACATGCTGGCGGGACACCTCTTGCTTGTTACCTTTGCGATACTTTCAGAGGCTCTGTTTGTAAAAAGTCTGCTTCTGATCGCTCTTCCTCTTCCCTTTGCAATGCTTGTAGTGGTGACTGGATACGAGATATTTGTAAGTGCGCTTCAAGCATTTATCTTCACAACTCTCACGGCGGTCTACATAGGGGAGGCGATGGCGGGCGATCATTGATAGTGCGACGTGCGGTCTGATGGTTATGCCGCAGACTACATGTCTGTAGATAAAACTGTTGAGTCAAAAGTTTCTCGATAGCCCTAGCGTTTCTAGTTGGCTATTAGGGAGTGTAAGTCGGGAGATCAGGTCGGTCTCCTTTAGCAACCAGCAGGAGGAAACTGGGTGTTTCATTCAATGCTTGCGGTTACAGTCGCAGCTGTTTCGAACGTGAACCTAAGAAAGGGTTTAGCGGAGCTTGGTTCAGGTCTTGCGTATGGCTTGGCTGCATTAGGACCTGGCATAGGTATCGGTATTATCTTTGGTCAGGCGGTCTCGGCTATAGCTCGGCAGCCTGAGATGACAGGGCCGGTTCGTGGTCTTGCGTTTGTCGGCTTTGCTTTGGCCGAGGCGTTAGCTCTTATTGGTTTCGTGGTATTTATTCTTCTGAAGTACACCGGCTGATGGATAACTTTATATTCGGAGCTAATCAGGCGTTCAACCCCATTTTGCCAGCGACTGGCGAGATAATCTGGTCGGTTGTATCTTTTGCTTTACTCCTCTTTCTCCTAGGGAAGTTTGCTTTTCCGCCGGTGAAGAAGATTATGGCGGAGAGAACAGCGAAAATCCGCAATGATATTGAGGGAGCCGAAAAGGCGCGTCTGGAGGCCGAGAGGGTTTTGGCGGAGTACAGAACGCAGCTCGAGGAGGCTCGCAAGGAGGCGAATCGTCTCGTCGAGGAGGCGCGAAAGACCGCTGGTCTTGTGCGTGAGGAACTATTGGCCAAAGCCCACGAAGAGGCGGCAGAGATCAAAAGGCGCGCCGAAGAGTCACTTCAGATTGAGAAAGAGCGTGCGATGAGCGAGCTTAGAGCTTCTGTTGGAGATCTAGCTGTGGAGTTGGCTTCAAGGATCATCGCTTACGAGGTGGATCGTCGAAGTGTTGATCCATTGGTTGAGCAGTTCCTGGCTGAGTCAGGTGTGGGCTCGAAGTGAGAGAGTGGATCCTCGGCTATGCCCTTGGGGTAAGAGCCATTGCGCAGTCAACAGAAGTTCTCGGCACAGTAAGAGGAGACGTTGACTCTGCGGTCAGCGTAATAGAAAGTTCAGACGAGCTACTCTCTGTGCTAAGCGACGCAAGCTATCAGCCTGCGGACCGTGCTTCGTTGGTGCGCGATATCTTCGCAGGGAGGGTGCGCTCAGCTCTAGCGGTTGAGCTGCTTGCTGAGGCAGTTAGAGAAGAGGTTCCAGGGGACCTAAAACACACCCTTAGGGATCTTCCCCCTATATTCTCTTCCGAGTTCCAGCCGGACAAGATTGGCTTCTCCTCTACCCGCAAGAGGGTGGAAGGTTATGCCTTGGCCCGTGTTCGCCTGGGCGGGGACGCTGTGGATTTAGAGCGCTGTGAGAATGATATCTTTGCTGTGGCACGCACGATTGAAAAAATTGGATCATTGAGGCGAATTCTTTCGGGTGTGGGATCTAATGCGCTGTTGCGATCCCAGCTTGTAACTGATCTCTTTGAACGACGCGTGTGTCAAGTAGCACTAGAGCTGCTGAACTTTGCAGTTCAGACCTCTCGAGTACGAGACATAGTTGAGCTTTTGGACGATCTAGTAGCGCTTTTATCTGCGGAACGGGGTAAGACGATTGCGGACGTGAGATCTGCGAGAGAGTTGTCAGAGTCCGCCAAGAGTTCACTTTTAGACGTCCTGCAGGGTATCACAGCGAGAAACTTAGAGCTTCGGGACAGAGTTCAGCCAGATCTGGTCGCTGGTGTGGTGGCTCTCGTTGGAGATACTTTGTTCGATGTTAGTGCACGTAGAAGACTAGAAGAAGTTCGTTCGCTGGTGGCGGATGCTGTCCACTAGTTATTTGTTGGGAGACGTAATTGGCTGATTTTACTATCGACTCAGAAGAGATCTCTGAAGCTATAAAGCGGCGACTGTCGGACTACAAGCCTTCACTCGCTGGCGAGGAGGTTGGACGAGTTCTCGAACTCGGAGATGGAATTGCGCGAGTGTCAGGACTACCCTCAGTGGCCGTGAATGAGTTGCTCAACTTTGAGCGTGGAGCTGTTGGGCTAGCTCTCAATTTGGATGAAGATACTATCGGGGCGGTTCTACTCGGCTCAGCTAACTCGGTTGAAGAGGGTGAGTTTGTAAGATCGTCGGGGTCAATCCTTTCTGTACCGGTCGGTAATGGACTATTGGGACGCGTTGTTAACGCACTTGGAGAACCCATCGACGATAAGGGTCCGATTGACTACGAGTTGACCCGTAGGCTAGAGGTCCAAGCCCCAGGTATCGTTGACCGGCAGCCAGTGAGCGAACCGATGCAGACGGGCATAAAGGCCATTGATACGATGTGTCCTATAGGCAGGGGCCAACGAGAGTTGATAATCGGAGACCGAAAGACTGGAAAGACATCGGTGGCTCTTGACACTATCATCAATCAAAAAGGCAATGGAGTCAAGTGTATCTACGTGGCGATCGGTCAAAAAGGTTCCACGGTTGCGTCAGCCGTTGCAACTCTGGAAGAACACGGGGCGTTAGAGCATACGGTCGTAGTGGTTGCTACAGCCGACGAACCAGCTCCCTTCAAGTATTTAGCTCCTTACGCGGGTTGCGCAATGGGACAACACTGGATGGAGAACGGCGAACATGCTCTAATTGTCTACGATGACCTGTCAAAGCAGGCTGAGGCTTACCGTCAACTAGCGTTGTTGCTTCGGCGACCACCAGGACGAGAGGCTTACCCTGGCGATGTGTTCTACCTTCACTCCCGACTCTTAGAGAGGGCTGCAAAGCTCTCTGATGAAAAAGGTGGAGGATCTCTCACTGCCCTTCCAATCATCGAGACTAAAGAAGGGGACATTTCAGCGTATATCCCAACTAACGTGATCTCGATCACGGACGGTCAGGTGTTCTTAGATACCGATCTTTTCTACTCTGGTGTATTGCCTGCTATCAACGTGGGAACTTCAGTTTCGCGAGTCGGAGGTGCTGCCCAGATTAAGGCCATGAAAGAGGTGGCCGGAAACCTTAGGATCGATCTGGCACAGTTTAGGGAGCTAGAGGCGTTTGCCGCGTTTGGCTCCGAGCTCGATAAGATCTCGCAAGCTCAGCTCGATAGGGGATATCGACTAACTGAACTGCTAAAGCAGACTCAAAACTCGCCCGTTCCAGTTGAAGAGCAGGTTGTTACAATTTTCATGGGAACTTCTGGTCTACTCGACGATATTGCGGTAGAAGACGTCCGAAGGTTCGTAGATGATGCTCTCGACTTTATGCGCGTCAGACACGGTTCGTTACTCGAGTCGATTAGAGAGTCGGGGAAGCTCCCAGACAGGGACGATCTATCTAAGGCTGTGGAAGAGTTCAAGGCCCAGTTTCAGCCGTCAGCGGGTAAGGGCTAGGGGAAGAAGAGTTGGCCGGCGGACAGGAACGTACGCTTCGTCGCAAGATCAAAAGCGTCCAGTCAACGAAGAAGATCACAAAGGCGATGGAGCTTATTGCTGCTTCGAGGATCCAGAAAGCCATTTCAAGGATGGCGAATGCGAGGCCATATTATAGGGAGATCTCCGAGATCGTAAGAGATCTAGTAAGAGCTGCGTCTCTGCCGAAGAATCCTTACACCGAACCATCAGGTAGCCTTGGCGTCTCGGTGGTGATCTCGGTGACCTCGGATCGCGGTCTTTGTGGGATCTACAACTCTTCGGTTCTAAGAGCAACAGAACGTCTCTCGGAGTCTTTGTCTGCAAAGGGTTCGAAGGTTGAGATCGTCGGAGTAGGGAAAAAGGCTCAAAATTTCTTCAAATTTCAAGAGATCAAAGTTGCCACGCAGGTAAATGGGGTTACTGAGACGCCTACTTATGTTCAGGCTATGTACATATTAGGGTCGGTTCTTGATCGTTATGAGCGTGGTGAGGTGTCAGAGGTCTACATCATCTCCCATCGATTTGTCTCAATAGGGGTCCAGAACTTGGAGACTACTCAGCTTCTTCCTATCTCCAAAGAACAGCTTGAGGCTGATGCATCTAAGTCTTCAGGCAGTTTTGACTTTGAGTTCGAACCTTCGAGGGAAGCGATCGTTGTGCCACTTTTCCGTCAGTTTACTCTTGCACGTCTTTTTGCGTTGTTGCTGGAGGCTTCAGCTGCGGAGTACGCATACCGCCAAAGAGCTATGAAGTCTGCGAGTGAAAATGCAGAAGAGCTTTCACGCCGCTATCGGAGACTTTTGAACAGGGCGCGACAAGACTCCATCACCACTGAGATAATGGAGATCGTCGGCGGTGCAGAGGCTCTAAAGGGCGGAGAGGGTCTTGATGATAGAGACTGAGCTCAAGATGGTTTTGTTAGTTTCTGTAGGTTTTGGAAGAGGTTGAGATGAGTGCGACTGTAGAAGAGATGACGCAACGAGTTATGGAAGACGGACGGGTCGTTGCGGTAACGGGACCCGTTGTGGACGTGGAGTTTCCGCCAGCGTCTATACCCGACATTTTTGAAGCGTTGAGGATGGACGTAGAGGTCGATGGGAAGAACGTCGTAATTATGCTCGAGGTGGCACGACAGATCGGGGAAGGCAGGGTGCGTTGTATCGCACTAAAGCCGACCGACGGCTTGCGGCGCGGGACGGTAGTGAAGAGGACTGGCGCTGGTATCAAGGTTCCGGTGGGGGACGGCGTTCTTGGCCACGTGTTTAATGTGGTTGGTAACGTGCTAGATCGTAATCCCCTCGAAAACGTAGAGGATCATTGGGAGATTCACAGACCTGCTCCTAGCTTTGCAGCTCTTGAGCCCAGAGCCAAGATGTTCGAGACTGGCATCAAGGTAATCGATCTTCTTGAGCCCTACGTTGAGGGTGGAAAGGTCGGTCTCTTTGGGGGTGCCGGAGTGGGCAAAACGGTGTTGATTATGGAGATGATTAACAGGGTCGCCCAGCAACACGGAGGAGTGTCGGTCTTTGCTGGAGTTGGGGAGAGGACTCGTGAGGGTACGGATCTCTGGATCGAGATGCAAGAGTCTGGGGTTATCAACAAAGCTGCGTTGGTATATGGCCAGATGGACGAACCACCTGGTGTTCGTTTGCGAGTTGCCTTGTCTGCCCTGACAATGGCGGAGTACTTTAGGGATGTGAAAAATCAAGATGTCCTGCTCTTCATCGACAACATTTTCAGATTTGTGCAGGCGGGATCCGAAGTATCTGCTCTGCTCGGACGTCTACCATCGGCAGTAGGCTATCAGCCCACACTTGCAGACGAGATGGGAGAGTTGCAGGAGCGTATTACCTCCACAAAGGGTCGCTCGATTACATCTCTGCAAGCTGTTTACGTGCCGGCTGACGACTATACCGATCCTGCTCCTTTTACCACCTTTACACACCTTGATGCGACGACTGAACTCTCAAGACAGATCGCTTCTTTGGGAATTTATCCAGCTGTTGACCCCTTGGCTTCGAGCTCGAACATATTGGCTCCCCATATCGTCGGTGAACGGCACTACGAGGTGGCTCGTAGGGTACAGAGGATCCTGCAGAGAAACAAAGAGCTCCAAGACATCATTGCCATCTTGGGGATCGATGAGCTTTCTGAGGAAGATCGAGTAATTGTTGCGCGAGCTCGAAAGATACAACGCTTCTTATCTCAGCCATTCTTTGTCGGTGAGGTGTTTACTGGGCTAAAGGGAATCTACGTTCCTATATCGGAGACGATCGAATCGTTTGAAGCTTTGGTCAACGGCGAGCTTGATCACGTTCCAGAACAGGCTTTTATGAACGTCGGCGGTGTCGAGGGTGTATTGGCTAAGGCTAAAGCTCTTCAAGAGGGTGCGTAGTGGCAAGTAGTTTCCCATTTGCTCTTGTCTCTCCAGAGAGAGTCGTATTCGAAGGAGATGTGAGGGCGGTGACTCTTAGAAGTGGTGGGGGTGATATCACTTTCATGGCTGGTCATGCACCCTTTATCGGCTTGGTGGAGACCTGCGCGATGCGTATCGAGTTGGAGGACGGCTCGGTGTCCATGGCGGCGGTTGATGGAGGGTTCGTTAGAGCGGCTATGAATAAGGTTAGTGTCGTCACCTCCTCAGCCGAGCTGGCAACAGAGATAGAGGCCGAGACGGTATTACACATGAGAAGTGAGGCTGAGCGAGCACTAAGTGAGGGAGACGAAGAGCTTGGAAACCGCCTGATGAGGTCAGCTAAGGTACGGATGGAGTTGGCGGAGATCTCGGACTAAGCCGGTGCGACGTAGGCTTGGGGTGGTGATAACACCACCCATCTCAACTGTGCAGATGGTAAGGGGGTTGCAAAGCGCCATTGGCCTGCGTGGGGTTAAACATATCCAGCCTCACATCACACTCATCCCCCCCTTTAACTCCACATTTGAGATGAGTGAGCATATCTCGGTGGCGATAGGTGAGATTGCAATAGAGACTGAACCCTTTGAGGTTGAGTTGGGTGAGATCTCAACCTTTACAGGTCGTGGAGATGTTTTGTTTTACAAGGTGACTATTGGTGATGACAGGCTCAAGCATCTCTTTGGGACTCTAATGGATACGGGACTTTTCAAGGCGCCAGAACGTCCTTTCGTCCCACACGTAACTGTCGCAGTTGATATGGAGGCTAGCAAAGTAGCTAGCGCTATCTCTCTTTTTGATCCAACGCCTCTTAGGTTCTTTTCGGACACTATCGATCTACTTGAGAGACCCCCTAGGTCATCTTGGACTACCGCTGAACGATTTGTTTTAGGCGTGGGTTTCAAAAGAGTTATCTCAAACGTCAGACTAAGTGTTTATCTGCAAAAGGGAGTGCCGTTGCGCACCTTCGAGCAAAGGATGCTCGCTTCGGATTTCCTGGCCGCTACAGAGGATAAGGGTATGTCAATGGTTGCCGACTATGGGGTTGAGAACCTACTTACAACAATCTGCGTAGCCGGCGACGTTGTAGTTGGTTCTTTAGTGGTTCGACTCCTAACCCAACTTTCGCAACAACCCCACATCTATCCAGGTAGATGGGCTAGTAGGGGTTGGCTTGGACACTACAAATGGGCCGCAGTGGTCTTGATTCTCTTTAAGGGATCTCTGACACCCAAGAGGGCGTAGATCTCACGATGTGTTGGCTCTGGGACGGAGGAGACGCGAAGGTGGGTCACCACCCCTTGGTCGTTGGTGAGCATGAGGGTGCTCCTCACGTGAGAAGCGACCTGTTCCTTGATGGTTTGCCAGCTTCGTTTGTCACCTTGGGTGCGTAACGTCAGCTCAATGGCTGAAAGCAGATGATAGGCAAGGACGGAGATGAACAGATGGGCTGCGCAT
>NZ_FQUL01000023.1 GCF_900128965.1 Ferrithrix thermotolerans DSM 19514 | reverse complement strand
TCCATGACGATCTCTTGGCGTACCTTGTCCCCGTAACGAACCGAGCGTACTAACTGATGCTTTACATAGGTAGTACCGGTTGTCCGGTTCTTGGTCTCCTTGGCCCGGATGAACATTAGCTCCAAGCATACCAGCTGTTATACCCTGTTAAGGATTATATAGCACTAGCACCAGTCCTTGGGGCACTACATCCAAAACCCCCAACCCCCTGACCAGGGAATCCTCTCCAATCACCCCTCTACGAGGGCCAAATTACGGCCAAATCAGCCCCGCATGGGGCCTGTTTTGGGCCGATTTCGGGGGGTCAATCGAAAGTTGGGTTAGCGAAGATGCATGCAAAGGTGCCATGCGAAACGGGAAGTAGATAGCAGAGACTATGAGATAATTACGGTATCTCTCTGACGTCATCCAGCCGTGGCATAGACGTCCAAATTGGAGGCATTCATTGTCAAAGTCTGAGTAAGCGAGAATTTGCTAAAGGATAAAGATCTGGTTGACGAAGGATTTGGTGCGACCTAAAAGGTGGCTCGTGATGCAGAGCATCTCGATTGGTAAGGACAGGGAACTCAAGGAGGAAATTAATGTCCCTTTCGGTAAACACTAATATTTCGGCAATTGATGCCTACAATAACTTGAACGCTACTAGCAACGCCATGCAGCAGACGATCTCGGAGCTGTCTTCCGGTCTCCAAATCCAAACAGCTGCGGATAACGCCTCGGGCTATGTGATTTCCCAAGGCCTGGATGTTCAGGCCAATGGACTTGGAGTGGCAATAAACAACGGTCAGAACGGCATCTCTGTCCTTCAGATTGCAGCCGGTGCTATGAACCAGCAAATCTCCATTCTCCAAAGGATGAACGAGCTCGCCACTCAAGCCGCTAACGCAGGTACGGCCAACTCAGGCTCTTTGGCGGCGGACCAGCAAGAATTCCAAGCTCTTCAAAATCAGCTGGATCAGATCGCTAACAGTACGCAGTTTGGCCAAACGCAGTTGCTTAACGGGACTTACTCAAATCAGTCCTTCCAGATAGGAGCATATGCCAGTAGCTTTGATCAAGTTGTAGTTTCGATAGCGACTCTAAACACAACTTCAATGGGCGTAAGTTCGGCAGCAATATCAATCGGTACTTCTTCAGCCGCACTTTCTGCTATGGTAGCGGTACAGAGCGCTATTCAATACGTGGCGTCTACTGAAGCTACCGTCGGAGCTACTCAGAACCAGATTCAGGCAATTATAGCTAATGATACGGTGGGGCAGCAAAACGTTCAGTCTGCTTACTCGACTTTGGTCGACACTAACGTTGCCCAAGCAATGACTAAGTTCTCGTCTCAACAGGTTCTGATGCAGTCAGGCATAGCCATGCTATCTCAAGCACAGTCCCTACCACAGCTCCTACTCAAGCTGATTCCCTAGGTACCAGCAAACCAAACGAAGATGGCGTATCTGTCATCTTCGTTTGGTCGTCACCCGGTTCGTTTCAATTGACATAGGAGTACACGATTAGATGAGTACAGTCAGTGGCACCTCTTCCGCATCTAACTCAACATTGCCCTATTCGAACTACACGCTCAATACCTCTGGTAATGGACCTGTTCTTTCGTTCAATGGGCTAATCTCGGGTATAAATACGCAGCAGATCATACAAGCTTTGATGACGGCGTATAAGTTGCCTCAGACCGATATTCAGAATCAAATAAACCAACTCAATGCAAATATGGGAGACTATCAGCAGCTCTCCGGGGATCTCACGCAGCTGCAAAGCGCTGCGGATGCTATCTCACAAGCATCTCTATGGAACGCCATGACAGCTACCTCGTCAAACTCTGCTGTCGCTACCGCAACCGCCAGTCCAGGAGCGTCACCAGGCAGTATCTCTTTCAATGTAAACCAGCTTGCTCAGGCGGATGTGATTGCCAGTTCCCAAAGCGTCTCATCGACCTCAGCGACCGTCGCCAGCTCTTCCCCGTTTCTTCTCTCTACATCAGCGACCGCCAACGGAGTTACCACCCTTACCGGATCGTCTTTGGCTCTTGGAACCCACACTTTCGATGTCACACAGGCTCTAACTGGCGGTGTAGCTCAAGGATCATCCGCACTAGCGCCTTCTGTTACAATCTCAACTGGAACGAATGATGTGCTTTCAGCAACCGTGAACGGCACGGCCTACAACTTCATGATTGCTTCGGGAACGTATACCCCTAACCAACTAGCAGCAGCGATCGACTCAGCCTCCACCGTGGCCGGTAGCCAACTTCTCCAGGCAACGGTGACACCTCAAGGTACCTTGAAAATAGGCACTACGTTGCTAGGTTCTTCAGCATCGTTGCAGGTGACAGGAGGAAATGCTCTCAGTTCCCTTGGCATGACCGCCCAAGCGACCGTGTCTAATGGTACTGCGGGTACGGTCACCTTGGATGGAACTTCCAACTCAATAAACAATGTAAGTGCTGGTTCCACCGTCACTCTTAGCGATGGAACCGGAGGTACGATTACCGCTGGAGTTGGAGATTTTGGACTGTCGCAGGGAACCTTTACCGCCCAGAACGTCTCTACTGGAAACGGTAGTCTTTCGAACGTCGTCTCAAACATCAACAACTCCGGCGCAGGAGTTACGGCATCTGCTGTTCAAGTGGCATCTGGTTCCTACATTCTTCAGCTAGCGTCGAACACCACAGGCGTAAATGGTGCGATTGTGATGGATCAAACCCCCTTCACCTCTTACCTTGGGGGATTCAACACAGTAACTCAAGCACAAGATGCAAAGCTACAGGTCGGAGGGTCGCAGGGATACATTTTGGACTCTGCATCCAACAGCGTTACTGGACTGTTGCCAGATGTTGCGATTAACTTACAGTCCGCTCAAGCGCCCGGTTCTACTCCAGTTACCGTGTCGGTTTCCGGAGATGGTCAAGCGATGGCGCAGCAGGTTCAGAACCTTGTAAACGCCGCCAATCAGGCACTCTCTGACATAAACAAGTATGCGGGATACAACTACTCCACCAACACAGGCGGTCCCCTTATGGGTGACTCGAACCTGAACTCTCTAACGCAACAGATTCTGGGAGTCATAGCACAGACAATTGGATCCGGCTCTTTAGATGGTGCTCAGGCAGTCGGTGTTTCTGTAACCGGTGCCGGCACAATAGACTTCAACCAAAGTACCTTCCTGTCTGCGTATGCCGCCAACCCCTCAGGGGTTGCTCAGATCTTCACGCAACAGGGTAACTTCACACCTTCCTCAAGCACTTACGCATCAGGAGCATCGTTACTTTATGCGCCCGACACAACACCCGCTGGGAGCTATGCGATCAACGTAACGCACTCAGCGACCCAAGCCGTGGATACAGGATCTACCTCCCTTACCGGTACAATCGTTGGTGCTGAAACCTTGACGTTTTCTCAAGGTGGCTCAACCGCATCGTACTCTGCGACTGCTGGCGAGAGCCTTTCAGCTATAGCTTCAGGGTTGAATCAAGCCTTTTCGAGCGCTGGTCTAAGTCTCAATGCTTCTGTGGCGACAGTGACTGGTGGCACGACTTTGGTTGTCAACTCGGTCAACTACGGCTCAGCTCAGTCGTTCTCTGTGACCTCAACGGCGACTGGGGTAGGACAGACGGGCTTGGCTGGGAGCACTGGTAGCGCATCGTTTGCAGGCACAGATGTGGCGGGTTCCATCGACGGCATAGCTGCTACAGGAACCGGTCAAACTCTAGCTGTGCCTTTATCAAGCTCAACCATCCCTGGATTTTCAGTTACTGTTACGGCACCTGGTATTACGTCTTCTACAAACATAGGGACCATAAACTATACGCAGGGTATCGCAGGCGGGCTTGCGTATGTGGGTAATGCCGCTGCGTCACCGATAAATGGTTCCCTTACCTATACCATTGCGTCTTTGCAACAACAGATAAGTGGACTGCAGACACAGTACAACAACTATACACCCATGATTCAGGCGGAGCAGACCATGTTGGAACAAGAGTTCTCTGCTATGGAAGCCACCCTTGGTGGGCTGCAGAACACCTCTCAGGCGGTTAGCAGTCAGATCGCAAAACTTCCCTAATTCAGTGCTTATTAGATGGAAAGGATCAGATGCATCAGGCAAAGGTGAGGCGCATCTATAAGGAGGACTCCGTCTTGTCTTCCTCGCCTCGTAAGCAGTTCATAATGTTATATGACAACCTTATTGTCGATCTTGATAGAGCCGAAATGGCCTTTAGGGTTAGGGACCTCTATGGCATACATGAGGCGCTCAGGCATGCCCAAGACATATTACACCTGGTCATGAGCTCATTGAGGCTGGACCTTTGGGACGGAGCAAGGAATCTAAAAGAACTCTATGGTTACGCGCTCTCTCAACTGATCCAAGCCAATCTTTACAAGGACATCAAATACCTCAGGGAGGCAGAAAACGTCCTTAGACCTCTAGGTGAAGCTTGGGCCCAGGCGGATAAGGCTCTAGATGCTGAAGAAGCTGCGGCAAGTGGAGTGGCTTGAGCTTTTGCAGACCTACGACAAACATCTTGAACAGGTTCAAGATGCGATAGAGGGTAAGAGGGTATGGCCAGGCCCATTTGACGTACCGGCGCCCAATACTCAGATGCCCACGTCTCTACGCTCTTATGCTGAGGATCTTATGAATCGGACAGCGGAACTCTCTGTCGCCTTGCGAGAGAAGATGGCGGTGTGTCGTCAGGTGCTTGAACAGTCTAAGCAGCGATCTCCAGATGGAAGGGTCGTTTTAGTTGATGTGAAGGCCTAAGGGTCGTTGTTGCGGAGCGTTCTGATGAAACTACGAATCCTTCTGGCTTTGCGAGTGAATTTGCGTTTACGTTCAAAGCGAGACTGTAGTGGAGCGTTTTGGTCTTTCAAGACTCCACAACAACAGCGAAGCTAGTGCCAAGATTGCGCCAAGTGAGCCGACGTACCTCCATCCTCCGTAGGCGAACGCGACGGAAGACGCAGCGGAGGAGAGGGATCCCCCTATGAAATAAGAGGTCATATACGCAGAAGAAAGTCTGCTTCGAGCCTCTGGATGCAAAGAGAAGACGATGGCTTGATTTGTAATGTGCGTTCCTTGCACACCAAGGTCTAAAAGTACGGTACCGGCCAATAAGACGGGAAGGCTATAGGGGTCTAAGGTAAGGGCAAGGTAGGCGACCAGGCATGCGAGAACGAAGTACAAGGTGGCGCTCCTGGAACGCCCTTTGTCTGACTGCTTTCCGGCGATGTTTGCAGCGAGCGCTCCTGCAACGCCGACGAGGCCGAAGAGGCCGATTACTGCGTTGTTGTAAGAGTAAGGCGGTCTTGAGAGAAAAAGTGACGCAGATGCCCAAAAGACTGAAAACATTCCGAATCCCAAGAAGCCATAGATTGATCGGATTTGTAGTTGTCGCTCGGTTTTCATGTAGCTAAACAATGACTTTATAAGCTCTGGATAGCTAAGATTTGAACGTACCTTAGATTCCGGCAAGAACCTATAGAGCGTAATGGCTAATACGACCGTTACCGTTGCAGCGACTATATAGACGCTTTGCCATCCAAATAGCTGTGCCATGACTCCTGATAAGGTTCTAGCGAGAAGTATGCCAAGGAGGAGTCCACTCATAACGATACCAACTACCTTGCCCCTTTGCTGTGGTGGCGCAAGGAGGGATGCGTAGGGAACGATTACCTGAGCAACTACTGCGGAGATGCCCACTAAAAACGATCCAACCATAAAAACATCGATGGACCTTGATAAAGCTACTAAGGTCAGGGCGGCGGCTGTAAATATTAAAGTTCCAGAGATCAGTCTTTTTCGGTTCAAGATATCGCCTAGTGGAACGATAAAAAATAGTCCAAGAGCATATCCGCCCTGCGTGATTGCGACTACTAGTGACGTTGAAGATGCGGTGCGGTGCAGGGATCTCGATATGGTAACAAGAAGTGGCTGGGCGTAGTAGAGGTTGGCTACTATGGCTCCACATGCAAAGGCCATTAGGTAGATGGTTGACTTTTTGAGTGAAACACTCTCTTCGGGCACAACTCTCCTTACTTAGGTGTAGATCAGGTAGTCACGATATCGACTTATGTAAGTTCTTCTCTCATTGGAACTCAATTGCGAGGATGACGAGAGTTCCATTTTAGATGAAGGTTGTAGTTTCCAAGTAGTTGACTAAAAGCAGTGACATGTCTATTGGGCGTAGCCTAATTTGAGGAGGGCTCTTATCGGCATGCTCATTCAAGGTACCAGGGGTCGTTGTAGACACTGCAGATTGCCTAATCTTTGCGGGAATCGAATGAACGTTGGGGAGAAGATGATCTTTTGGTTTATCGGAAACAAGGGATAGAGTGCAAGCTCTTGAATCTATGACACCGACCGGCCTTCTGTTCCAAAGGGTGGATTCCTTTCGATTGTCCGTAACCAGAGTGAGAACTCTTTATTTAGAAACGGCGAGATCTACTTGGATGACTATCCATATATGGCGACCTATAGCGCTGTCAGCATCTTCCGTTGCGGCGCTGTAGTCATAAACAAGACCGAAGACTTATGAGATTTGAGATCGACAACGCTTGCTCTAAATAATTTCTCAAGGTTGTACTAGGGAGAGTCGAAGAACCTTTTGAGCATGGATAGCTCGAATGACTGGCCAGGGAGAGGGCCATATGTGTTTAGGTCTTTCATTCGAGAGGAATGTATGTCCAACTTAGCTGTGTCCACCTTATCTTACGCTTTGAGCGGTCTTGGTGTCGAGCAAAGTGTTGTGGCAAACAACGTTGCCAACAACAACACTCCAAACTTCACGGCCACAGATGTGAGCTTTGAACAGTCTTTGGCAAATGCACTTAACTCCAGCCAACCCTCAGCGACGGCAGCTGTAACTTTGTCACCTTCGACTAACCCGCCGGGTATCAACGGAAACAACGTCTCTTTGTCCTCCGAGCTGGTAAAGATGGAGCAGGCATCTTTGGGTTATCAGTCTGATGTCAATCTGATCGAAGATCAGTTCAAACTTCTCTCTGGGTCAATGGGAGGTCAGTTCTAATGTCACTGTTCCCGAGCATATCCATAGCCGGCACCGGAGTTAACGTCGATCAGACGTGGCTAGATGCAACCGCATCCAATGTCGCTAACATGAACGATCAGGTGTCTCCCAATCAGCAGGTATATCAACCACAAGAGATAGTGGTGGCACCTATTTCAGAGATTCCGGGATCACTGGTATCTCCAAACACAACCGACTACGCTTTGGGTCAGGGAGTAGCTGCGGTCGGGGTGACTACCTACTCAAAGAACGGGATCTTGGTGTACGATCCCCAAAATCCCTTAGCGAACGCCCAAGGTTATGTTCGTCAAGCTGGCGTAAATCTGGCTGAAGAACTCGGAAACCTAGTCACAGCACAGGCTTCTTATCAAGCGAACGTTTCGGTTATAAATCACGCCAAGGCGGCGTATATGTCAGCTCTACAGATTGGAGCCTAAGGTGATTCCTGCTATACCCCCGATAAGTTCATCTATATCAGGAGTGTCGAGCATCGCCCAAGCTCTGTCGACGCAGACTCCGGCCGCACAGAGTGCAGCGACACAGCCGTCGCCACAGAGCTCATTCGGAAGTATCTTGGCACAGGCTGTGGATCAGATGCAGACCTCTCAAGTAAACGCACAGAGCCAGGCTGTTCAGGTAGCTGCCGGAGGCGGAAATGTTACCTCCGCAACCATTGCAGCGACCCAAGCAACGCTTGAGACTGAGTTAGCTGTCTCGCTTAGAAACGCAGTTACCTCTGCACTCAACCAAGTGATGGCGACGCCTTTTTAGCCAGCCTCCGTAGCTATTTTCGATAAGGAGAAATATGGCTCTATCTAAGTCTGTCGTAGATATCCAAAGATCAGTTAGCAAGTTTCTCTCAGGGTTCACCTCGGGACAAAAGGTTTTAACTCTTATTGGAGTTGCGGCCGTTGTGGTGGGATCAATATTTCTCATGCGTGTAACCTCCACACCAAGCTATGCTCCCCTGTTTACCAACCTATCGGCCTCTGATGCGGCGTCTATCACGCAGAAGCTGACGGCAGCGAACGTTCCCTATCAGCTTGAAAACGGCGGGTCGACAATTATGGTTCCGCAAAGCCAGGTGTATCAGGAGCGAATAGACATGGCACAGGCCGGACTCCCTCAGAACTCTACGGTGGGACTGTCCTTGCTTGACAAGGTTGGCATCACCTCCTCTCAAATTACCCAACAGGCGGAGTATCAACAAGCCTTGCAAGGGGAGTTGGCGACCACTATAGAGGCGATCCAGGGTGTGACCTCGGCTCAGGTGAATCTGGCCCTTCCACCTACAGACGTCTTCGCCATCTCTCAAAACCAGAACCCCTCGGCTTCTGTGCTAGTGACACTGGCCTCCGGGGTAAGCCTTTCCCCAACCCAGACCCAGGCTATAGTGCACTTGGTAGCAAGTTCCATACCTAATATGTCTGCCTCGGACGTAACTGTTGTCGATCAGTACGGTGACGTCTTGGCCGCTCCGGGATTTAACAACACCGCATCTACCAACTCCGATGCTACAACGCAGTTCGATACCCAACTGGGGGCGTCGCTTACTTCCATGTTGCAAAATGTTCTTGGACCCAATCACGTGGCGGTGAAGGTAGCGGCGCAGCTGAACTTCAATCAGACCACGACCAACTCTCAGACTATACAGACGACTCCTAAAGGAACTCCCGTTACTGCTCCTACGCAGAGTTCTACTACGAAGCAGACCTATACAGGCACGGGAACTGCTCCGGGAGGAGTCCTTGGTACTATTACACAGCCGGTCACCGGAGGAAACCAAAACTCAAACTATACACAGACGCAGACGCAAAACTCCTATGCGATCGGTCAGGTCAACCAGACGGTTAAGCAGGCACCGGGGCAGATACAGAGACTATCTGTGGCGGTTCTTGTGGACTCGAAGGTCAAGGGGGTCTCAGTGGCATCGATAAAGTCGTTAGTGAGCGCCGCAGCAGGACTTGTTGCTGCCAGAGGAGATACGATCTCGGTGGTAAAGATGCCCTTTGCTACTCAAAATCAAGCTCTTTCATCGACAGCAGGGGGTGTTTCACAGCTTCCATCTCTTCTATCGCTTGCAAAGACGATCGCCCTTGCTATCGCAATTCTCGTGGTCATCTTTCTGCTACTTCGGTCTTCGAGTGGGGAGGAGCGAGAGGATCTTTTTATGAGAGAGATTGACACAGAACCCCTCAATCTTGCTGCGCTAAACGCTGCACCGAGCGTTCCTGCGATATCGATGCCCAAAAACGAACAGTTCATAGCCGAAGAAGTCTTCGACTTCATAGATCAACAGCCCGAAGATGTTGCAAAGCTGCTTCGAATCTGGATGAACACGAGGTCCAGATGAAAAAGCAGGAGCTAACGGGTCCTCAGAAGGCCGCCGCAGTCCTTGTACAGCTCGGCAAAGACCTCGCAGCGAGGGTACTTAGAGCTATGACGGAGACCGAGGCGGTTGCTTTGACCTTGGAGATCGCCAATCTTCCGAACTTGGACAAAGAGCAGATCTCCGAGATTATGGGGGAGTTTGTCGACTCTGTAGTAGCGGTCCAGAGCGTGGGTCAAGGCGGGGTCGATGCTGCTAGAGAGATACTTGCTGCCAGGCTCTCTCCCAAAGAGGCCGATGAGATACTTGAACAGTTTGCCGGAGGAAGCAGCGGAAATCCTCTTGGATTTCTTTCACATGTCGAACCTTATCAGGTCGCTTCTTTTCTTCAAGATGAACATCCTCAGACAGTAGCAGTGATCCTATCGTACTTGGCGTCGGACACATCTGCAGAGATCGTGGCTGCTCTTCCAGAGGAGATGAGGGCTCAGATCGCTAGAAGGATTGCGATGCTAGAGCGGGTTGATCCTGTTGTGATCGAGACTACAGCACAGATATTGCAACGCAAGCTGGCAGGCGTGTCGAAGGCTGGCCCGACTGCGGCTCGCTCAGGCCTGCAGTCGCTCGTCGAGATACTCAACAACGTCGATCAAGGCACAGAAAAACGTATTCTTTCTGACCTCGACGTCGTCGATCCTGAGTTGGCTGATAGGGTCCGTAGCCAGATGTTCGTCTTCGAAGACGTTCTCTCTCTTGATGACCGAACTCTTCAAAGGGTACTCAGACAGATTGCTCCAAAGGATCTTGCTGTGGCTCTAAAGGGTGTGTCTGAACAAGAGAGAGATGTGGTGCTGCGCAACCTCTCAGAACGAGCGGCGGAGGACCTTGTCGATGAGATTGAGACTCTAGGGCCAGTGCGTCTGTCCACCGTTGAAGCAGCTCAAGCGGCTGTTGTGCGTGTCGTTAGAGAGCTGGAAGCATCCGGTGAAATTACGCTGTCTCGCTCCAGCGAGGAGATGGTGAACTGATGATAAAGTCGTGGGTTGAGGCGGTTTTTGGCGAACTAGAAGGCCACCAGTCTCAGGTGAGCTCTGCTGAGCCGGTGCGGCTTGAGCTTTTGCCGGTGGAGAGACTCGTAGCAGATATGTCAAGGGATGTGACCCCAAAGACGGTCGAGGAGCTTATGGAAGACCGTCTTAAGCGGGCCTATCAGAACGGCTACGAAGACGGTGTAAGACAAGGAGAGACGCAAGCACAAGCCGAGATGGCTCAGGTAAAAGAGAGTTTAAGCCAAAAGATTTTGCTGCTAAACGGCGCTATCTCCCGACTTGAGAGTCTGGTTGCACATGGGTTTGAGGAGAGAGTGGGTGAGATAGCGCAATTTGCCCTCGAAATTGCCGAGAGTGTGATGCACATGACTCCTGACCTTGAGCAGCGCAGGCTTGAGATAGTCCTAAGGGATGTCTTCAAGGAGATACCACCTGGAAGAACACTGGTTGTTAGGGTTCATTCCTCGATGTTTTTATTTGTCAAGGAGATAATTGATCAATATCAACGAGGCAGTTACCACGATATAAAAGTTGTGGAAGACGACTCAGTAGATCCTGTTGGTGCCGTCGTGGAGGAGGGGGCTACCACCTTGGACTTACAGCTTAGAACCGCTATAGCTCGGGTGCGAGAGGTCCTAAATGAGCTGCGAGGAGTTAGAGAGTGATTCCATGGCCCTGGAGAGAGATGATTCTCGATGCTGCTCGTCCTCGTCCGATCGGTCGAGTGTGCCGTATGGTTGGGCTCCATCTAGAGGTCGAGGGTGTTGATGCAGCTATCGGCGAGGGCCTTTATGTTCAACTCGATGACCGAAAGGTCTCTGCTGAAGTTGTGGCCATAAGAGATGGTCGACTTATCTGTATGCCTTACGGAGATCTTGAAGGCGTACGTTTTGGATCTGTAGCGGTGCCGATGCGAAGACCGCCGAGGCTAGCTGTAGGTCCCGCTCTACTTGGAAGGGTTATAGATGCTGAAGGCGTGCCTCTTGACGGTCGAGGTCCGATAGAGGCTGAGAGCTTTGTGATAGCTACTCAGCTTGCACCGCCGCCTATGTCGCGTCCTCTTATCGATAGTGCGCTTTCTCTTGGGACCTCCGTACTTGACACTATGGTCCCATGTGGGAAGGGGCAGAGGTTGGGCATATTTGCCGGAGCCGGAGTTGGAAAGTCTTCCTTGCTCTCCATGATTATTAGAGGAACAGAGGCCGATGTAAAGGTACTGGCGCTCGTTGGCGAGAGGGGACGGGAGGTTAGGGAGTTTATCGAAAACGACTTGAGTGCCATGGGTCTGACCAGTGCGGTGGTGGTTGTCGCAACATCGGATCAACCGGCACTTCTAAGGATTAGGGCTGCATTGGTGGCCACCCGAATAGCGGAGTACTTTAGGGATTTGGGTAACGATGTACTTCTGATTATGGACTCTCTAACTCGCCTGGCTATGGCGCAGCGCGAGGTCGGTCTCTCAAGCGGTGAACCTCCGTCACAAAGGGGTTATCCACCTTCAGTCAACTCGCTCATGGCCAGGTTATTGGAGCGTGCCGGACGTAATGAGTCTGGGTCGATTACTGCTTTGTATTCGATCCTTGTCGATGGAGACGACCTCATGGACCCCGTAGCAGACGCAGCTAGGTCAATCTTGGATGGGCACATCACCTTGTCTCGGGAGCGAGCTCAGATGGCAAAGTTCCCCGCAGTTGAGGTTCTCGAGTCGATATCGAGACTGGAGTCATCAATCCTAAGCGATAGTCAGATGGCTCTGGTACGTGAAGCGAGGTCTCACCTCGCTACCTATGCCGCCTCGAAGGACTTGGTGGAGGTTGGCGCCTATAGGCCAGGAACAAATCTACGTCTGGACCGAGCCCTCAGTATCATACCCCGCATAGAAGAAGTCTTTTGTCAAGATGTAAAGGTCACTGTAACGGCGGCTGAATCATGGAGACGCCTCGAGGAAGCGTTGCATGGAGGACAGAGCGGTGTCTAAGGGAAAACGAGGCGAAAAGGTGCTACTTATGCTGGCGAGTCTTGAGGCTGAGGAGGCGAAGATCGCTCTTGCAAATGCGGTATCCACTGAGTATCAGGCACTTTCATCTCTTGAGGATGCAGAGAGCAAAGTGGTTGCAACGAAAGATCTAGCGCTACAGTTTGGATCGTCTTATGGCGTTTCCTTGCATCTTGACATGCTTTACAGCTACGAAGATCACTTAGGTCGTATGTACGAGAGCGCAGTTCAGCGGTGCTTGGAGGCCCAAGTGCTTTACAAGGAGAAGGCCCAGGCGGAGCAGTCGCTACGACGAGTGCTTCAAAGAAGGACTAACTTAGAACGCCGGCGGATCGAGCGTAAAGAGATGAACTCAATGATAGAGACCTTCCAGGCCATATCGGAGACCAAGGAGCTGACCCATGACCTCGATTAGTTCGGTTCTAGATACCTTTCAGGCCATATCTCAGGGTTTTTCTGAACTTGCTCAACCGCAACCCTTTGGCTCGGGACAGCTGGGAAACGTGGGCACCTTTACATCTGTTCTGTCGCAGATTCAAACTGAGATCTCCCAGTTAGCTTCTCTCACGCCTGCGCCTTCGGCCCAAAGTGCGACTTCCACCGGGAACTCGACGGCGACAAACGCCTCCTCTTACTTCGGACAGGTAGTAGCCGCTCCTGCTGTTGTGCCATCAACGGTACCTTCGGTAAGTAGCCCTGGCGAGTCGCAGATTGGGATGACTAGTCGGTCTGTTGATGGTGTCGACTCATTTGGAGAGAGCGTCGTGACAGATGCTGAGAAGTATCTAGGTGTTCCTTATAGGTGGGGTGGAACGTCACCGGTTACCGGGTTCGACTGCTCTGGATTTACCCAACACGTCTTTGCGGATCTTGGTGTTTCGATTCCCAGAACCGCAGCGGAACAAAGTCAGATAGGTACTCCGGTATCCTCTTTAGCGCAAGCACAACCAGGTGATCTCGTATTTTATGGATCACCTGCGTACCACGTTGGAATCTATATAGGCAGTGGAAAGATGATCGACGCTCCGACCGCGGGTCAGAGCGTCTCGATCACAGATGTCGGACAACCAACCTCCATAGTCCAGGTGTTGCCTTCGGGGAGTTTCCAGGAAACTGCGGCAACTCCGTCTTGCCTTGCTCAGGTGTTCGACAGCGCCGAGGCGGTATATGGACTTCCACCTGGCATGCTTGAGGCGGTAGCAAAGGTTGAGTCGAACTTTAATCCCTCTGCGGTCTCAATTGCAGGAGCGGAAGGAATTATGCAGATCATGCCTCAGACGGCCAGTTCAATTGGGGTCGACCCGATGAATACTACTCAAGCAATCTACGGAGCCGCATACCTGCTAGCTCAGAAGCTGCAGACCTTTGGGTCGGTGCCCCTGGCTCTCGCCGCCTACAACGCAGGGGATGGAGCGGTAGCTCACTACGGAGGAGTTCCTCCCTATCCAGAGACACAGAACTACGTAAAGTCGGTACTTTCGATCATGCAAGGAGGCGCATAACGTGCCCATCTCTCCCAGTTCTAAGAGCGTAAGTCCCTCTGCTTCCATAGATACACAAACGTCAAAGGGGCACAGTTCCAACACTGAAGGTGGCTTTAATGCGCTTCTTGAGATAGTTGCGCAGGTGTTGCCTTCTTCAACGGCTGCTTTACCCCTAGGTTCAGCTAAGGCCACCGTTGGAGCCTCTGCATCAGATGCACTAAGCAGGGGTCGAAGAGAAATGGAACATATTGCAACTGGATCACCCCAAGGAGAATCCACACCTTCGGCGAGAGTTCAAGTCTTATTAGATGCAGCGGCTTTGGAGTCTAAAGCACCTATCTCTACTGATTCACCTTCCGATCAAAGTACCGTATTGCTTCAGTCGCAAAGTGGTGCGGGTAAAAAAGAGACGGTATCCACAGGAAGGTATCAAGGACAACCAATAGCGTCGATCAAACAGCTCGATGGATCTCTAGTTACCAGCGAAGTCACTCCGGCTTATGATGAGGCCACAACTAAGACCCCTTTATCGCCTAAGGCTTCGGAATCACAGTTTCCTTATTTGACGTCTTTGAACTCTGCGTCGGATGAGGGGAGTACCCTTTGCTCTGAGACAGTGAAGCAGAACGCGTCTCTTAGGCCCATGGCTTCAGCGGAGTTACCAGGTAGCAAAACTGCGAGTGTTACTCCAAGAGCTCTGCCCCCAATCGCACTTACTGCGGAGGGCTCCAGTGCTAAGCAGACGTTGCAGCAGTCCGACGTTCTCCTAAGTGTTGCAACCAAACTCAGCGACGCCGTTGGTGCTCCCCAGAGCGATCGGATAGGTCAGAGCAGCGCTTCTATCCATGCTCGCCAGGTGAGTAAGGGTGACGAAAGTGCCTATGGACCTGGCGCAGGCTCCGTGACGATTCTCCCAACGATTCAGCCCGTGCCTTCAACTTTGTCGGTAGTGGTATCCAACGTCGAGGCGCAAGCAGGATTCGCCACGCACGTGCCCCTTGAACAGTTGGCCACTGTGATTTCAGCTCATATAGCTGAGACTCCAGAACTCCCTTCCACGTTGCATCTGCGGATCTTTCCAAAGGATTTAGGTGTGCTCAACATACATATCAGTGGAGTCGATGGCTCCTTGACGGTGAAGATGGACGGATCGTCGTCAGAGCTTGGTAGCCAACTTAGTTCCCACATGGGTGAACTGGCCAAGGAGCTACAGGAGTCTTTGTCGGTAAAGATATCTCTAAACCTCGGATCCTTTGGTCATAGCGGACCTGGGGCTGAGCTAAATAGCCACGAGCTTATCTCTGTAGGCACAGTCTCTTTAAATGGCCTTGCTCACAGATCTGGTGGCACCGATGGAGTTTACGCACAAAAAGGTACCCACCTTGTGGATCTGCACGCTTAGAGAGAATGCTTGTTTAGGAGAAAGGGAAAGATGTTGTCGTTGAATGATAAGAGCGAAGAGAAGAAAGAGAGAGAAAGTTGACTCAGGTACTGCCTTTACCGTCGACCTTTTTTGGCTCAAACGCCATAACCAGTCCGTCAATATCTCAGACCACTTCAGCGGCTGGGGTTCCTCAATCAGCGTCTTCCACGTCTTCACAGTCGTCGAGCGGACTTGGTTCGCTAACCTCAAACGACTTTCTTCAGCTACTTGTTACACAGCTAACGAATCAGGATCCATCCAATCCTGTCGATCCAACGCAGATGATCGCCCAGACCGCTACCTTGACGATGGTTCAAGATCTACAGTCCTTGCAACAGTCGGTGGCACAGCTTCAACAGTCTCAGGCTGTCGCTCAGGCAAGCGCTTTGATCTCCCAACAGGTCACATATCAAGACTCATCGGGAAACTCCCAAAGTGGTCTAGTTAGCTCAGTATCTGTAGGTCCAAGCGGTCCGCTTCTCAACATAGGAGGTGCCCAGGTTCCACTGTCACAAGTGACTCAGATCTCATAATCGTCGAACTTTCGAGGCATAACTTGATGTCGTGTTGGCGAGGTCCACCGGATATAGCGCCTTGAAACTACAAGAACTAATGGACTTCTAATCAAGGAGAGTTGAATACATAATGACTAGATCACTATCTGCAGCCATCTCTGGAATCGATGCTAGCCAAGCATGGCTCGACAATATAGGAAATAACATAGCCAACGTTGATACTGTAGGATACCAGTCAACGGATATCCAGTTTGCAGACCTTCTCTATCAACAACAACAGAGTGCCGGGGCTCCTCAGGTGGGGGTAAATGGAGGTACCAACCCGATCGAGATTGGATCGGGGGTAAGGGTCGCCTCTACGGGAATTAACTTTACTCAAGGCACATTGTCTCAGACCGGTGTGCAGACTGACCTTGCGATTCAGGGGCAGGGGTTCTTGGTGGTGCAGCAAGGAGGCAATACCTTCTACACAAGAGCGGGTAATCTGCAGCTCGACGCTGCCGGAGAACTGGTTACTCCATCAGGTGCGATTGTTCAGGGTTGGACCCCTAACGCGGCAGGCGTTATAAACACCTCAGGTCCCCTAACCAACCTAACGATACCCCAAGGTCAGGCTGCTAATCCGACCGCCACAAAGAACATCAACCTAGGGGGTAATCTACCGGCTTGGAACGGTTCGGGAACTGCACCTTCTTACACTGCAACTGTTACCGCATTTGACTCTTTGGGTGGGCAGATCCCTATCACCTTAACCTTTACAGCATCAACGACCCCTAACACCTGGTCCGTAGTGGCCACGGCTCCTAATCCCGCAGGAGGGACTGATACACTGACGCCGGCAGGAACTACTATCTCTTTCAATGGAACGACAGGCCAGATGACATCGACCGCTCCCATTACCTTGTCAGGTTTTACGGGATACAACAATCTTCCAGCCGGCTATACCATGAACCTTGACTTCCCGGCTGCTGGTACACCGCAAGCGGTAACTCAGTTCTCGGGAACTTCAACCATTCAGGTTACATCACAAGATGGCAATGCGTCGGGGACCTTGGATGGTTTTACGATCAGCTCTAATGGAGAGATAGTTGGAAACTACTCCAACGGTAATACTCAGCCGCTCGGCCAGATCGCTTTGGCTCAGTTTGCAAACGATCAGGGTCTTGCCAAGGTAGGAAATCTTCTTTACCAAGCGACGCTCAACTCTGGGGCCCCACAACTGGGCCTGGCAGGATCGGGAGGACTTGGAACTCTCGTCGGTGGAGCCGTTGAGACCTCCAACGTCAACCTCGGTACTCAGCTTACCGACCTCATAGTTGCACAGACGGCCTATCAGGCTAACACAAAGGTAGTGTCGACGACCTCCACGGTTCTACAGTCTCTGGTTCAGATGGCATAAACTCAACCGGCTCTTCCTGGACCCTTAGTCTTGACCCAAGACTAAGGGCCTTTTTTCTTTGTGCCCAGGGGTGATGGGTAGAGAATCTATAGATTTTCTGTGTTCTCACTCAAAGTGACGGCGTATGTGCCGATAACTGAACCATAAGGATGGGTGATCAAGGATGATAAAGGTTACGCGACTCTCTGGTGAGTGTCTAACTCTAAACTCGGACCTAATTGAAAAGGTCGAAGCTACTCCAGATTCGGTCATAGCTCTTACGAACGGTTCTAACTTCGTGGTGAAGGAGTCCGTAGATGAGATCGTTGAGCTAGTCATCTCTTTCAAGGCTCGGGTGCTCAGAACCGTTGCCAAGTTGGAGCTAGCTGAAGGTGGCGGTCAGCCGAACCTACATCTCCTGTCGCATCCCAACGGGGAGGTCTAATGATGGACTTTGCAACTCCCGTAGGTATAGGCGTGGCACTCGTGGCTATCTTGGTGTCGATGATCATGGATGGTGGTAATCCGGCCGCGCTTATCGCTCCGTCCTCGATGCTTTTGGTGCTGGGTGGCACCTTTGGGGTGTCTTTGGCAGGCTACAGGCTGAAGGACATCTCGATGATAGTTGGCGCCATGAAGTCTGCGATCTTAGCCAAGGTTGCATCACCGGATGAAAGCATAAAAGAGATGGTGAAGTATGCGGAGATCGCTAGGAAAGAGGGGGTCTTAGCGCTTGAGGCAGCCACTAAGAGCATCCAAGATCCCTTTCTAAAAAAGGGTATCCAGCTGGCTGTCGACGGAGTTGACAGCGAGAGAATTCGAGAGCTATTAGAGGGTGAGATTGACTCGATGAAGGCCCGTCACAAAGCTGGCGCAAAGTTCTTCAAGGACATGGGGGGATTCGCACCGACCGTTGGAATCTTGGGAACGATCATGGGCTTGATCCACGTTCTAGGAAATCTGTCTTCCCCTAACTCCTTGGGTCCCGCTATCTCTGGGGCGTTTACGGCAACTCTATGGGGTGTTCTTACAGCAAACGTGTTTTGGCTTCCGATAGAGAACAAACTCCATCGGGTCTCTGACATCGAGGTTAGAACTAGGTATCTGATCGTTGATGGGATACTTGCTATACAGGCTGGTGCTAGTCCAAGACTGCTTGAGCAGCAGCTTCTTACCTATTTAGCTCCGAAAGAGCGTGCTGTGGTAGAAGCTGCGCGAGAGTCTTCGAAGAAGAAGGCGGCCTAAGATGCCAAAGCGGAAAGAGGAGGAAGGTGGAGAGGCTGAAAACACGGAGAGGTGGCTTCTTACCTACTCCGATATGATCACACTGCTTCTGGCGCTCTTTATCATCTTGTTCTCCATGAGCTCGATTAGCCTGAAGAAGTTTGTGGAGTTCAAGACCGGTCTTATCCAGAGCTTTTCTAACAACTCTATCAATGCGATCTTGAAGGGCAACACTGGCCTACTGCAGAACAACTCGTTAGTTTCGCATCCAGGTAACGTGCTTGGCCCACCGATTCCCAGTATCAATATCAACTCATCTCCGACTCACCCAACGATTCCCAATGAGTCGCAGATAGCGCAGCAGGTAAGTCAGGCGCTGGCGCAGCAGGGCTTGTCCCAAGACGCTCAGGTTGTCCCTGAGAGAAGAGGAGTGGTTGTTCGGATTCTGTCAGATCAAGCGTTCTTCTCTACGGACTCCGCTGAACTTGGAACTCAAGGAGATGAGGTCGTAGATACCATTGCAAAGGTTGTTGCTCCGTTACCGAATCAGATCTCGGTAGAGGGGTATACAGACAATCAACCGATACTTGGCGGACCCTACAGCTCCAACTTCGAACTCTCGGCTGTTCGCGCAGTAAACGTTTTGTTGCGACTGGTCCGCACCGATGGAATTAACCCCGATCGACTCTCGGCGACTGGGTATGGAGCGACAAGGCCGATAGTTCCCAACTCAAGCCCTGCCAACATGGCGATGAATAGGAGAGTGGATGTTGTGATACTAAACACAGTTGTCACCAGCTCTACTTCTACCTCGGCCGGAGTTGGGGTCAACTGACTGAAAGTTAGAGAGTGACTTGGGTAGCTGCACAGGCTAACCGTTAGATCAACTTTGCTAAGGAGGGCAAAACTAAGATGGCTAAGACAGCTAAGGAAACAAAGAGTGCGGGAAAAGACGAGGAGAGTAAAAAAGGAGGGAAGAAGAAGCTTGTTATCTTCATGTTGCCTCTTGTTCTACTCGGTGCAGGTGCAGCGTACTACTTTTTGATGGGAACTTCTCCGTCAAAGTCCAAGGCTACTGCAGCGCTCCCGCCGGTCGTTTACAACTTCGGTCCCATCACCACGAATCTCAACGACGGGCACGTCGTACAGGCTCAGATGACCTTTCAGTTCAAAGGTGGTACGGTAATCACGCCGATTTCTACGCAGGAGGCTCAAATCATGAACGATGTGATCGAGACCTTTTCGAGCTGGTCTTATAACGCTCTACTTCCCGCAAACGGTAAGGCAGCCTTTGCATCTCAACTTATGAGTACTCTCAATACGCTTTTCAAGAAAGATCCTGGCAAGCCGCAGATACAGCAGATATATTTCACAAACTTCATCATGCAGTGATGGTCAAGTAGCTGATCGCTTTGCAAGAGAGGATTATTTGCGGCGAAGCCTCTAAAGCGAGCGGCTTTGGTGACGATATATGATGCGTGGGTTCGGGTGGAGATGAGTCGATAGTAAGGGATAAGCCGACTAAGTCTTTTGACTTTCGGCAGCCTAAGACGTTAGAGAGAACACAGGTTCGATCTATCGAGATGCTTTTAGAGAGCTTTGCCCGTCCAGCATCTACCTTGCTTGGAGCCAACTTGAGGGTGGCTTCACGCATAGAGATACTAGGGACAGCGCAAAAACTCTGGGAGGAGATCCTCGGTGAACTTTCGGGAGTCGGTTCTGTATCAGTCTTTTATCTCGTTCCCCTTCCCTCGAAGGTCGTGCTCTTTATGCCTGCCTCCTTGGCTTTGAAACTGGTGGATCTACGGCTTGGAGGAGTGTGTGACCAAGAGTTCGAGCCTAGAGTACCGACCGACATCGAACAAAGTATAATTCTCGGTGTCCTTGGGGAGGTTCTGCCGCAGCTGTCAAATGCTTTTTCTCCGATCATTGAGACAAAGTTCGAGCGCCTGAACTCTGAACAAGCGCTACAGTTTGTTCAGGGCATCCCACTGAATGAGATGTGTCTCTCCGTGAACTTCAACGTCTCTATAGGGGAACTTGGAGCTGAAGAGATAACCATGATATTCCCCTTTCCAGCGTTGCGACCCTTGGTGGAGAGTCTGGGCAGCAGGGGTCATGCTCTCGTTGAGAAACAAAGTGAAGAGTTTCACAAGGGGTTGAAGACCAGGCTTCAAGACGTTGAGGTTGACGTAGAGGTTCTCTTTAAGCCCATTCAACTAACAAGTGGAGAGATTATTCGCCTTGTGCCTGGCGACGTCGTCTCGCTCGGGCACAGGGTCTCAGATCCTCTTGACTTGATCGTCGATGGCGCGCATCTGTACAAAGGACGACCTACTCGGGTCGGCAGCAGATTAGCAGTATTAATCGTGGAGGAGTAGAAGTGGAAGAAGCTTTAGAGATGACCGACCAAGCTCAAAGGGAAGCTGCCGAGAGGCGTTTTGGAGCCGATCGAAACCTGCCTCTCTCGGTTCTCAAAAACGTCGAGATGCAGGTAGCGGTGGAACTTGGACGAGCGAAGATGACAGTTGGAGCGCTATTAGCTCTAGCGGCAGGTGACGTTATAGAACTAGATAGGTCTGCGAATGCGGCAGTGGATGTTTTGGTAAATGGAACACTTGTCGCCAAAGGTGAGGTTGTCGTCGTCGACGATGAGTTTGGAGTGCGGATAACCGAGGTTGTGGCTAGAGAAGATATGGTCACATCCGCACAGGAGGGCCAGTAGTGTCGGAGCTTGCTCTGCTGCTTAGGTCTTTGCTCTCTTTAGCTGTTGTGGTAGCCATAGTGTTGGTACTTGCCAGAGTAATAACAAAGGGCTCAATCAGGCTTGAGAAGCGAAACGGTCTTACAAAACAACGCGTAAATGTGCTTGTTGAGAGCCGGACTCAGATAGGAAAGGGCCAGTCGCTCTGTGTAGTCCGATTCGGAGAAAGGCGTCTGCTCATAGGCGTCTCCCAAGGCTCAATCACCAAGCTCGACGAACAGGAGGTCTTAGAGTCGAACGCTGAGTTGCTCGACGAAGAGGTTGAAACTATCGATCTTCGAGAGATTGAAGATCCAGAGACCGCTTTGGTCTCAAAATGGGGGGATCGGAGATCCCCTTTGTTTGGTAGAAATCCGTTGAACTCATGGATGGCGATGACGGAGGTTAGAAGATCTAATTCAAATAGGAAGTAAGAACTTCCTCGGGGAGGAAAAGCCATCCATGGCACCAACTATGTCCGATATCATTGGAAACGCTGGCGCTTTGCCGTCTGTAAACGTAAATCTTTCGGGCTCTTTTGCCAAGCCGACTGAGTCGGTAGTTATCATCATCGTCCTCTCTTTGCTGGCTGTGGCACCATCACTTCTTATCATGATGACAGGATTTGTCCGCTCCGTTGTTGTTCTATCTCTGACTCGTAACGCCCTCGGCCTCTCGGCCGTGCCTCCAAATCAGGTGCTTGCTGGCCTAGCACTGTTTATATCTCTTTATGTTATGGCACCAACTCTCTCCACGGTAGAGCGGGTGGCGGTAAAGCCATATATGGCTGGCAAGATATCTGCGGTACAGGCTTACGACGCAGCTCAGACTCCCCTAAAGACTTGGATGCTAAAACAGACCCGCATCCCTGAACTGGCTATGTTTGTGCAAGTAACCGGGGACAAACCTCCAAAGGTGCAAGACGTGTCGATGGCGGCTCTGGTGCCTGCCTTTGTACTGTCAGAACTTTATAGTGCCTTCGTAATTGGGTTTGTGATATTCGTACCATTTTTGATCATCGATCTAGTGGTGGCCTCTGTCCTTATGTCGATGGGAATGATGATGCTGCCGCCCACACTTATATCTCTTCCATTCAAGATCCTCCTATTTGTACTGGTTGACGGATGGACGTTGGTCGTACACACGTTGTTGGTTAGTTACAGATGAGCCAGAGCTCCGTAATACAGATTGCTGGGCAGGCTATTTATCTTGCCTTTGAACTCGCAGGTCCGGTTCTAGGCGCAGCGTTGGCCGTCGGGCTTCTTGTGTCTTTGTTTCAGACCCTGACCCAGATCCAGGAAGCGACCCTTTCGTTCCTTCCCAAGCTTGCGGCGATTGCGCTGGTGCTATTTATAACTGGACACTGGATGATTGGGCAGTTGATCACCTTTACTACAACCCTGTACGGAGAGATTCCCAAGCTTTTGGGCGGTGGCTAGTGCAGATATCCTTGCAACCAGCCTTATTGACCGGTTTTTTGCTGGTGATGGCCCGTACCTTTGGCTTTGTATTTGTCGCGCAACCCTTTGCTCTCGCAGTTATTCCACGCGCAGTTAAGGTCGCTTTTGCAGTTGCGTTGGCCGTTGCTGGAGCTCCTCACATAGCAAAAGTAGAGACACTCCCTTCTACGACCTTTACGCTGCTCGCCCAGATGCTGGCTCAGCTCGTCGTGGGTTGGATAGTTGGCTATGTAACTAACGTCTTCATAAACTTAGGTTCCTCTGCAGGTTCGGCGGTTGGACTCTTTGGAGGATTTTCACCGCCCCCGTCTTTGGATCCCCTGTCTTTGAATCAGTCTCCAGTTACCGGTCAGCTTTATGGACTTCTGTGGATGACGATGTTCTTTATGTCAGGAGCCGACACAGTAGTTGTCCAAGGTCTTCTTGCCCTCGACGGCACAAAGGTGTTAGCAAATCCAGAGATCGGGATGGTTGTTATAGTAGAAAGCGTCTCGGTGCTAATGGGCGCGTCGATACAGATCGCCGCTCCTATCCTCTCTGTCTTGTTTCTTTCTCAGGTAATCGTTGGTATCTTAGTCAAAGTATCTCCCCAGCTAAATGCGTATACGTTTGCTTTTCCCCTTCAAATCCTTCTCTCATTGGGGCTGATGATGCTTTCTCTTGCTCTGTTGCCTGAGTTTCTCGCATCTGCCCTACACTACGTGATCTCGGCTGAAGGCGATCTTTTGGGAGTAAGGTAGAGATGTCAAAGGCCGGCAGAACAGAGAAACCCACACCCAAACGCAAAAAAGAGGCACGTAAAGATGGCAAGATTGCGCGCTCGCCCGAGGTCTCCTCATGGGGACTTCTATTTGTCTTAGGGTACGTAGGACCATATATATTTCACTATCTAACCCCCTATTTTTTGCAGATGGTATATGGATGGGAGAATCTAAGAGCTTCATCTCTTACCGCTGGCCTAGCGCTCAACGCCCTGTTTTACGGTCTCAGAACTTTTATATACGGTACTGCCATCGTGGCTGGGGTAGGTTTTGTGGTCGCGTTCGCCACCACTGTTGGACAAAGTGGAGTCGCCATCAATTGGAAGAACGTACTGCCGAAGACGTCTCGTCTCTCTGTTATTGGCAACGTGAAAAAAGTTGTGTCCCCTAACTCACTTTTTGAACTTGGCAAGTCTATTCTAAAACTCGTCATTACTGCTGGAGTTGGCTGGATGGTTGTAAAGTCTCAGGTTATGACTTTGGCCAGCGGCCAGCTGTCTCTATCCGAAGCCGTTACTAACACCGTAAATGGATCTTTGGCGCTCGTGCGTACTCTCTCTCTTGTCGGTCTTGCCCTTGGTATAATGGACTTTTTCCACCAGCGTTATCGACTTATCCAGAGTCTGTATATGACGAAGCAGGAGATAAAAGACGAGATGAGAGAGATGGACGGTGATCCCTTGGTGAAAGCGAGAATACGCCGCCTTCAACGTCAGCTCAGCAGATCGAGAATGATGGCTGCGGTGTCGGAGGCGGATGTGGTGGTCGTAAACCCGACGCATTACGCAGTGGCGATAGCTTATCGACCTGGAACCCATGGGGCGCCCGTTGTCGTAGCTAAGGGTACCGGATACGTCGCCCAAAAGATCAGGGAGGTAGCGGAGAGCTCCTCGGTTCCCGTGGTCAGAGACGTCGTCTTGGCGAGGACGCTGTATGCGGGGTGCAAGGTCGGAACACAGATACCAGCGACGCTCTTCGTGGCTGTAGCAAAGCTGCTCGCCTTCGTCTACCAGTTGTCTCAGATGGCGAGGTACTATGAGACTAACCACTCCACAAAACTCCGAGATCTTCCAGAGGACCTCTTAGAGAAGGTATCGCAGATGACCTGAGATCAAGCGGTTCGGCTATATCGATGTCTATCGTCATGGTTGTATAGGCGAACCCTAACTTCGATAATTTGTATCGATTCCTTGGAGGTTCAGGTAGATCGGTGTGACTGAATTTCCTCCTTGGTGATACCTCGAGTTGTCGGTGGATGTAATTTAGGATATCTCTGTAAATATCGATAGAGATCACGTCTTTGCACCTATAGTTCACACCTTGGATGAGATCGTAGAAGCTCAGGATTCTATAGCCGGCTTTACGACACGATCTTTGAGCCGGTTATGAAAATCAGTAAAGCTTTGACCTATTCTCTCCGATCATCTGTTACCAGGACGGTTGACCCTAGCCAGTGGACGGCTCTCGATTTTGGAATGAGTTATGCCAAAGTTTAACAGGGCTTCGTTACTTGTGCCATTGGGTGTTGTACTAATAGTGGTGATGTTGGTCATACCGCTGCCAACGTCAGTGCTTGATATTGCCATCACCTTGAACATTACCTTTGCTATGATCGTGCTTACGGTAGCTCTACGAGTAAAAGATCCGCTTGAGTTCTCCGCCTTCCCTTCGGTCTTGCTCCTTGCAACGATGTTTCGCCTTGCGTTAAACGTCAGCGCAACCCGATTGGTGCTTCTTCACGGATATGCAGGAAGTGTTATCTCAAGCTTTGGACACTTCGTAGTTGGTGGATCTGTGATCGTGGGACTGGTGGTATTTCTAATACTTTTCATCATTCAATTCGTTGTGATAACTAACGGTGCGGGCAGAGTAGCTGAGGTTGGCGCCCGCTTTACCCTAGACGCAATGCCCGGAAAACAGATGGCGATCGACGCTGACTTAAACGCTGGTCATATAGATGAAGCAGAGGCTCGAAGACGAAGAGAGCACATAGCCCGCGAAGCTGATTTCTATGGCGCAATGGATGGTGCATCTAAGTTTGTCAAAGGCGACGCCGTCGCTGCTGTTGTCATAACCCTAATCAACCTACTTGGTGGCTTTATCGTAGGCGTACTTCAAAATCATCTACCAATAACCCAGGCAATCGATACCTACTCCCTACTTTCAGTGGGAGATGGGCTGGTCTCGCAGATCCCTGCTTTGCTCATGTCTCTGTCGACTGGTTTGGTTGTAACAAGAACATCCAACCAGGCGGATTTTGGACTTGATCTCCTATCACAACTTGGCAAGCAGGGCAAGGCCTTGGAGTTAGGCGGCGGAGTGGTTGCGTTCCTTGGCCTTCTTCCCGGATTGCCCAAACTCCCCTTCATCTTAGTAGGACTTGGCATGTTTGCCTTGGGGAGAAGGGTTAGTCTGGGACAGGCTAGGGACGACGAGCAAGGGATAACACTGCCGACGGATATCTCCGCCGTTCAAACCTCGCAAGATCCAGCGGTGAGCGACTCGGCTATCGAGGCTATCGAACTTGACCTCGCTCTTGATCTGCTTGACATAGTGGATCCCTTGGCTGGGGGTGATCTGCTAGAGAGGATAAAGGGGCTCAGGAAAAAGCTTGCAACGGAGCTCGGCATTACTCTTCCTCCGGTTAGAACAAGAGATAACATCTCGCTTCCTCAAGGTACATATGTAGTCAAGATCTACGAGGTAGAAGTTGCGAGAGGTTCTGCTCCCCAGGGCCGAGTCTTAGCGATCGGAGATAACCTTGCATCCCTTCCAGGCGAAGCTACGGTGGAGCCCGTGTTTCAGATCCCGGCGAAGTGGATTCCACTTAGTGCAAAGGCCCAGGCTACTGCGATTGGTGCCACGGTAGTCGACCGAGTTTCGGTATTGATTACACATCTGGCCGAAGTCGTACGCACACACGCTGCTGAGCTAGTGACCAGGCAACAGGTAAAGGAGTTACTAGATGAGTTGAAGAAGAGCGCGCCGGTGGTGGTTGATGAGATGGCACAGTCCCAGATCGGACTCGGGGAGGTTCAGCGTGTGATAAAGGATCTTTTGCAAGAGGGTGTCTCAATAAGAAATCTGGCCGCCATCTTGGAGTCTGTTATCGATAGGTCAAAGGTGTCACGGGATCCAGATCAGCTCTTGGATGCAGCTAGAGCCGGTCTTGGATACCAGTTGGCGTTGCCTTATATAGTCAATAACTCTTTGGCAACGATCGAGATCGATGGACAAAGTGAACACTATCTTTACGGCTCTATTCATATCAACGAGGGCCGTTCTGTGTTGGTTCTCAGTCCAGAGGAGGCAGCAGCTCTTGTCAGACAGATTGAAGAGTTCAACGAAAACGCTGCTCGCCAAGGCTTTGATGCAGTTGTGGTAGTGAGTTTCCGTATCAGGACACCTCTTAGAAGGTTGCTGGACTCTTACGGATGTCATGTGCCGGTTCTAGCAGATAGGGATGTCTCAAGTACTGTTCGTGTAGTTAGAGTAGGGGTGGTTCGAGTTGACGCAACAGCTAAAGTTTGACGGTTCGACTGTTCAGGAGGCTATTGAGAAGGCCAACCGACACTGTGGGTCAGGTGCAAAGGTGGTCTTTGCACAGAGAATCAAGTCAAAGAGAGCCTTAGGCTTTTTGACCAAGACAAAGTACGAGATAGTTGTAGAGCCTAAGAGTTCAATTGATCTCAGAACTGAGGTGGATAACAAAACCTTCGCAGAAGAACTGCGAGATGCGCTAAGCGTCGGTGTGTATGGTGGCAAGGGACTGTCTAAGGCTGAAGAGCGTTTCAGGGTAAGATCAAAAGGGGAAGGTCTAAGGAGGTATCAGGAATACGGACTTGACGTTATCGACAACGATGCCGGTAAAGTTGGAGAGAACCTAACTCCTTACAATGTCGATCAAGAGAATTCAACAGCAGATAAGAAGGGTCTTGGAGCCGTCATCTACAAGAGAAACGGCAAGCGCCAGTACTTGGAAGAGGTTGCCAAGCCCAAGTGGATTCTTCAGGGCGAGGCGGTAGAAGGTTCTTCGCTAGACGATGCCGAGACGACGCAGCCACTTCTCTCCGAGCCCTGGACAAATGCTATTGAAAGTCGCAACGAAGCCAAGGTGATTGACCTTACACGCGGACGGGTCGCATACAGAGCTGATCGCGACGAAGCCTTCAAAGAAGAAGATCTCTACGGTGTTGATAGCCAAGCTGCGAAGGGTGCGATTGCGATCAGAAGACTACATGAGTTGCCGAAGGTTAAAGAAGGCAGTCTCGTAGTTCTAACTTCATGTTCAGATAAGGATCCACGGCGCTCTGTTAGTGTGGTCGGCAACGTCCTGTCCATTCGACAGGATCGCCGAATATTTCTGCAGGGTCCCTTCGACTCGACGATGTCCGAAGAACCAACGGCGATACTTGCAGCTCTTAGAGCAGGAGAGTCTGTGTTGGTGATGGCGAGAAGCTCAACAGTTAGACACTTCAAAGAGGTGTTTCCTCGAGGACGATTATTTGTTGTGGCCGAGATCAATGCTGGTCAGAGTCTCTCCAAGACGATGAGCCAACTCTCTAATCTTGGAAGGGTAGATGCGGTCTCAATAGTCAATCTTTCCTCATCTGCGGATCCGATGTCGCTTACCTCTCTCGGTCTTCCGATAGTCGCAGTCGACGGACAGCGGTCCACAGTTGATAGTTGGCTAGATGTGATCACATCCAAGAGGAACCACGTTGTCCGGTAGATTCAAGCTAACGATGCTGATCGCCTTGATCTGCTCGACACCCTCTCTTTTTGAGTTCATGAAAGGCTACTTAGTCCTGAGCGACCTTCTGACCCATGTTCTAATAGCGTTACTGTTTTCAGTTATAGCGATGAGCTTCCTTTCGACTATCGTCGCTCTATTTACGGTCCAAAACATCCAGCAGTCAAGGTCCCATCAGATGGATGACTATGTTGTAGGAGGGGCGCAGAACTCTAGCCACCAAGGTGCTGGGCGCGAACTTCCCGAAGGTATTTCGTAAAAGATGACCGCAGTGCACCGGGGTGTGGCCTAGCCTAAGCTCTGACTGTGATGTCAGGGTCAGGGTTTATAGTTCCTAAATAAAGAGAACTGGGGAAGCTTTGAACTACGTTTTGGTCTTGACTGGCTCTGTAACGTATCTGCTTGTGTTGGGTAGCATCGCCCGTACCTTAGTCATTCCCAGGGGAAGGATTCGTGGTATTCGGAGAGTCTCTGATGCACTAGTGGAGTATCTGTATCGCTTTGCACTTCTTCCCGTTCGCCGTTACGAGAGGCGTGACTCTCTTAGAGCGAGTCAGCCGGCGGTTGTGATATTTGTAAACCTCCTCATTTGGATTACACTTCTTCTCTTAGCGCTTACACTCCTCCTCTATCCCGGTGTGTCTAGTTTGAAGCAGGCGGTACGTGAGGCCGGCGCATCACTTCTAACCCTCGGATTTACATCGACCCCCAACGCCTGGGCCACTGCCGTTGATTTCATAGGTGGCTTTACAGGGCTGACGATAGTCGCACTTCAGATCTCTTACTTACCAACCCTTTATGCAGCATTCGCCAGACGGGAGACCGAGGTCTCACTTTTGACGGCTCGAGCAGGGCAGCCTCCTTGGGGACCTGAGATGCTTGCAAGAACGAGGGTGGGGATTCGCAGTATGATCGACTCATCAAAGGAATTAGCTGACTACTACCATACCTGGGAACGGTGGGCTGCTGATGTTGAAGAGTCCCACTCTACCTATCCCATACTGCTTCGCTTTAGGTCTCCCAACCCCTACTCCTCTTGGTTGGTTGCGATGCTGGCGGTCTTGGACTCAGCGGCATTGTTTCTTGCTCTAGCTCCGTCAGAAGCTCCGGTGGAGGCAAGGCTATTTCTCAGGATGGGCTTTTCGGCTCTTCGCTCTATCGGGAGGACTCTTAGGTTTGACTTCGACGAAGATCCCTCACCTAACGATCCAATAGACCTTTCCTTTGAAGAGTTCCAAGTTGGAATTGAGCGAATCTTGGAGGTCGGGTTCCCAGTTGAGGTCAGGATCGAACAGGCATGGCGTGACTTTCGTGGTTGGCGGGTGAACTATGAGCGCCTGGCTTACCGGCTAGCCAAAGAGATCGATGCTGTACCTGCGCCATGGAGTGGCGTCCGCAGGCGAAGAGAGCCGACTATTCAGACTATTCGTGTTAGAAATAGGACGCCCGATAATCCAAGCGGTATCTAGGCCTCTCTAATTGTCTTTCAGCTAGCCTTTCCTTTGAGTTCTTTGTTCAGGATCGTTGTAGCGGGGGAGCGGAAAAATGGTGAGAGGGTCGTCTGCTAAGGTTACTTCAGAGAGGTTCAACGAGACGCATCTTGCAGTGGTAGATGCCGTAGATTACTATCTGAACTCTCTCGGACCTAAAAAGAGAAGCTTTATCAGGGAGATATTTGACCAACATCACTACCCTGATGAACTCAACGACGCAATGGTCTCCTTGGGCCTATTTGGAGCCCTGATCCCTGCTTGTTACGGAGGCACTGAAGCGGGACTGTTGTCGATGGTGCTTGCGATGGAACGCTTTAGTGCATTTGGACTGGGAAATACGTTAGCTCTTCTTATAACGATGGACACGATGGCGATACTGACAGGAGCAAGTGAATCGATGAGAAGACGGTTCCTCCCCAAGATCGCTTCCGGAGAGATTAAGACCGCATTTGCGATTACCGAGCCTGGAGCGGGAACCAACTCTTTCGAACTAACTTTGTCGGCCAAGGCGGCAAGTGATGGGACCGAGTATGTTCTAAGTGGTGAGAAGGCTTGGATAACCGGTGTTGATCGGGCCGACTATGTGTTAGTAGTAGCCAGGACGACCACTTTAGAGGAGATAAAAAGGAGCAACTTGAAGAGGTCGTTTGGTCTCACGTTGTTCTTGGTTCCTACTAACGCTTCTGGCTTGTCCAAGGTAAAGATGTCGACAGTGGGAGTAGAAGGATACAACCAGTTTCAACTTTTCTTCGATAACGTTGAAGTTTCAAGCGAGCTGGTGTTGGGTGAGGTGAATCATGGAGCGTCTGTATTGTTTTCAGCGCTAAACCCCGAGCGAATAGTAGCGGCAGCGATGGCAGTTGGTTCGGTTGATTACTTCGTCAACAAAGCGATTGAGTATGCAAAAGAACGAGTCGTATTTGGCGGACGTTCGATTGCGCACTATCAGTCTCTCCAGCATCCCCTAGCGCGAATCAGAACAACCCAGGAAGGAGCAAGACTGCTCACATACGAAGCTGCTCAGGCCTTTGACAGGGGAACGGCACCCCAGGAGGTAGGCACCTATGCCAACATGGCTAAGTATCTAGCCTCGGAGGTTGCCTTTGAGGCGATAGACAGATCTTTAGCTGCGCACGGTGGAACTGGATTTGTTCTTGAGACCGAGATAGTCCAGATGCTGGCGTCTACTCGTCTTTCAAAGACTGCCCCCATCAACAACGAGATGGTGCTCAACTATATAGCTGAGACCGAACTCGGCCTGCCGAGGTCGTACTAGAGAGGGTAATAGCGAGGAGATAAGCTATGACAACTTATTTAGAGGTGGATCGTTCTACTGTTACGGTTGTTTTGCTCAATCGTCCAGAGAAGCACAACGCACTGAATCAGCAGATGATCGACGAGCTGGTATCGACGTTGAGAGACCTCCAAAACGATAGAGAGGTCAAGGTTGTAATCCTGGGAGCAAACGGCAGGAACTTCTGTGCTGGCGGTGACCTCGAAGAGTTTTATGCGGCACACGTGGCCAGCCCAGAAGAAAACTATCGTGCCGTGGACCCAGGAATGAGTCTTTTCCAGCTGGCGTTTCAGTTGTCTAAGCCACTGGTAGTTGCAAGCAAAGGGGTATGCCGTGGCGGCGGTGTCGGTCTAGCTGGTCTAGGACATATCAACATCACGGAGACTAAAACATCTTTTGCTCTAACTGAGCTTAGACTGGGGCTGTTTCCATATGGAATCTTCCCACTACTGGCTAAGAACATGGGAGAACGTCGAGCACTGGAACTGGCACTCACCTCTAGGGAGTTTGACAGCACAATGGCTCAGCAGTTCGGACTCGTTGATGAGGTCGTGGACGACTCCCTAGAACGCGCCAGGGAGTTGGCGGCCGAGATTTCAAAGGCCTCTCTTTACTCTCTGCAGAGCGGACTGGAACTTTATAACCTTTCTATGTCCCGCTACGACCAAGGATTTTTTAAACACGCTGGCGTTCTTCGTGCTGTCTCTTTCAAGACGTCGGAGCTAGGAGAACGAGTTGACCTATTTTTAAGGCGAAACCGAAGTTAGCTCATTATGAACTTAGAGCAATGACTGTGATGTGTATTTTGAATGGTTCTGATCTAGCCTTGAGAATGAGGTGATATGAGATATGTCCAAGATAGTTGTTGACGTCGATCCGGCCGAAGTGGGTATGGATGCAAAGAGGCTTGAAAGAGTCTCCTCGCACTTTCAGCGATATGTAGACGATGGTAGACTGCCAGGGTTTTCCGTGTTGGTGTCCAGGGGCAACAAGGTAGTGTTCGCCGACGCAAGGGGAATGGCAGACATAGCCTCTAACCATCCGATGGAACTCGACACTATCGTAAGAATTTACTCAATGACCAAACCGATAACCTCGGTTGCTGCGATGATCCTGTTTGAGCGCGGCCTATTTGAACTAACCGATCCTGTTTATAAGTTCATCCCCTCGTTCAAAGATGTAAAGGTATTCCAAAGGGGAAGTTCCCAGTCACCCGCTCTCGTGCCAGCTCAGGAGCCTATGAGGATTTGGCATTTGCTTACCCATACAGCTGGTTTGACGTATGGTTTTCATTACGCGCACCCAGTGGATCAGATGTATAGGTCGGCAGGTTTTGAGTGGGGTGCTCCAGAAGGATTTGACTTGGCTCAGTGTTGCGACGCCTGGGCTGGGCTGCCGCTGTTGTTTGAACCAGGAAGCGAGTGGAACTACTCTGTCGCAACAGACGTGTTAGGCAGGGTAGTTGAGGTTGTTGCGGGAAAGTCCCTGGAGGAGTTCTTCCAGGAGGAGATTCTGGTTCCTCTTGGAATGTCGGACACAGGATTTTTTGTCAACTCAGGCGATCGTGATAGAGTTGCATCGCTTTATACAAAGTCTCCCTACGATGGGGCCCTTTTGAGGATTGGGTCGATGGCAGAGGTACCAACTGAGACCCCTAGATACCTCTCGGGAGGCGGTGGACTTCTCTCAACATTATACGACTACCATCGCTTTACCCAGATGCTCCTAAATAGGGGCGAACTCGACGGATTTAGGGTGCTTGGTAGTCGAAGTGTTGACTATATGACAATGAACCACCTACCCGGAGATCAAGATCTTGAGACCTTTGGAAGGCCGATCTTTGCAGAGTCCTCCTACAAGGGTGTAGGTTTTGGTCTTGGATTTGCCGTGGTGAGGGACGTCGCAGCGTCCAAGACCTTTGCTTCTATGGGTGAGTACTCCTGGGGAGGTGCTGCATCTACTGCATTTTGGGTAGATCCGAAAGAGGAGTTAACTGTAGTATTCCTGACCCAGCTTATTCCGTCGAGCACCTATCCGATTAGAACTCAGCTAGCACAGCTGGTCTATCAGTCGCTTGTAGATTGATACGACGAATTTGGGAATGAGTGGAATGCTCTGTAAGGAAGTTCTGTCAATTGCGGGAAACGATAGTAGACCTTTAGTTTAGGATCAGCTTTGTTGCAACTAAGAGTCCAACGACCACGACGACGCTTCGAAGTACGTTGGAGGGAATTTTGCGACCTACCTTGGCACCAACCTGCGCTCCTACGATCGATGAAAGAGCGATGGTGATCACAGGGCCATAGGCGATATGTGTGATGAAGATAAAGACGACGGCGGCTACAGCGTTGACAACTCCGGCGAGAACGTTCTTTAGACCGTTGAGTCTTTGCAAGGACTCCTCAATGCCTATGGCTAAAACTGCGATTAGGATCACCCCTTGGGCCGCTCCAAAGTATCCTCCGTAGATCGCCGTTAGAAAAACGCCCGGGTAGAGGATTCCACTGCTCAACCTTCCGCTATCTTTGGCTGCAACGTATCTTGTGAGTTTTGGTTGAAGCACCAGTAGTGCTACGGCTGATAGTACGAGATAGGGTACGATCTGTTGAAATATTCCAGGTCGTATCACCAGAAGCACTGCCCCAGTGGTTCCTCCAAGTAGGGCGACCAATGAGAGTCTCACTCCTCGCTCTCTTTGACCCTTTAGCTCTTTTCGATATCCATATGCGCCGCTAGCCGAACCTGGAACAAGTCCTAGGGTATTTGATACGTTGGCAACCAAAGGAGAGTAGCCTAGTGTGAGAAGGGTAGGAAACGTGATTAGAGTTCCTGAACCCACGACTGTGTTTACAAATCCAGCCCCAGCCCCAGCTAGTGCGATAAGAAGGTATCGCTCAACATCCATCTGGGCCTGCCTTGGGTTTATCGGGGTTGGAGTTGGTCTGAGTACAGCATTTAGTTGCGATCGGCAAGCAATGCATAAGGGGAGCAAATGGGATGATATTGAACTCCTATCAGAGATGTCGATTTGGTGTTTTGCTAACCTCTATCGAAATACAGTATACGATACTTAATATACAAGGGTTGGCGGGTAGACTCAATCAGTTTGAGTCGGCCTGCCGCCACGGATGCTTTTAGAACGTTGCTGGATCGGTTGAGCTTTGACGGCCCCAGCTGGTTCGAAGTTCGAAGCGAGTAGATGGACAATATCCAGAGATTGTGTTTGGAGGATCGGTGGCGACAAGGCCAGAGATAGCAGGAAGCTTTGGGGTGGTGTCCTCGACTCACTGGCTCTCTGCTGCAACGGGGATGAGTATGTTGGAGCGGGGTGGTAACGCCTTCGACGCCGCTGTCGCGGCGGCCCTCGTGCTTCAGGTAGTAGAACCGCACCTCAACGGTCCGGGCGGTGACGTACCTGTGATCTTTAAGACAGGAGATAGTGACAAGGTCAGGGTGCTTTGTGGTCAAGGAGTAACTCCTGAGGCTGCCAGCATCGAGAAGGTGGTAAGTCTAGGGCTACGCCAGATCCCTGGAACTGGAGCGCTAGCGGCAGTAGTTCCTGGGGCATTTGGAGCTTGGATGCGACTGTTGGATGAGTATGGTTCTCTCTCTATCGAGGAGGTGATGAGTCCGGCCATCTCTTATGCAAGATCTGGTTTCCGGCTTCTCGACCAAGCCGCCCGAACTATTGAAGCCTCAAGAGATCTGTTCCTAAGTCACTGGAAAACCTCAGCTGAGATCTACCTGATAGGTGGACAGGCTCCGAAAGGAGGTTCTGTCTGGAGAAATGAGGTCTTGGCCAACACCTACGAACGGATCTTACGCGAGGCAAAGGGCGCCGGAGGCGACCGATCGGCTCAGATAAGAAGAGCATCTGAAGTGTTTTATCGAGGGTTCGTCGCTGAGGCGATCGATGAGTTCTTCTCGAAAGAGTCCATCTATGACGACAGTGGGACGACTAACAGGGGATTTTTGACCGGTGATGACCTTGCAAAGTGGAGTCCTGCTTTGGAGGATCCAGTAGCGGTTAGATACCGAGAGGCTACTGTCTACAAGACAGGACCCTGGGGTCAAGGGCCAGTGTTTTTGCAGCAGCTCAAGCTTCTCGAGTCCTACGACCTAGATGACCTAGATGTCTTATCCGATGAGTTTGTTCATTTGGTGGTCGAGGCGGCAAAACTTGCCCTAGCAGACCGTGATGCCTTCTATGGAGATCCTCTCTTTAGAGACGTTCCTCTTCAAGATCTTTTGTCTACTCGTTATGCAGATGAGAGGAGAAAGTTAATCGCTGACGCAGCGTCTCATCTTCATCGGCCAGGTTCACCAGGTGGAGCGGAGCCCTGGTTACCATCTAGCGATCTCCTGTACGAAGATGGAACTAAGACAGCCATGGGACTGCCACCGGATCCTATTAGTAGGGATACCTGTCACTTAGACGTAACAGATCGCTTTGGAAACGTAGTATCAGCTACTCCATCGGGTGGATGGCTGCATGGCAGTCCATGCGTTCCGGGTCTTGGTTTTTCTATCTCTACACGAGCTCAGATGTGCTGGCTAGATGAGAGATCGCCTTCACCTTATCTAGGAGGCAGACGCCCTAGAACGACTCTTAGCCCTACTCTTGTAATTCGGGATAACGAAGAGATTGCGGCCTTTGGCACCCCTGGAGGTGATCAGCAAGATCAGTGGACACTGACCTTTTTCTTAAGGTATATGCGAAGACAAGGTGGTGATCTGCAAGAAGCCATTGACGCACCGAGTTTTCATACACATCATATGATCTCTTCTTTCTACCCGCGAGAGATCAAGGTCGGTCGTATCGACGTTGAAGGAAGGTTCTCCGATGCAACTGTCGAAGGCCTTAGGCTGAGGGGGCACGACGTCTATGTTCAAGGTCCTTGGTCCCTCGGAAGGGTCTGTGCTGTATCTAGGAAGGGTGAACTTCTTACAGGAGGATCAGACCCTCGTCAGAATCAGGCCTACACCGTGGGCAGGTAGCCTTTAGTGATCTCTCGCCGAGGTCTTGAGAAGGTAAATGATCCAGCAAGAGGTCGTCAGTGAAGAGCATCATCTGGAGATAGATCGTAGATGTTCGTGTGCTTGAGTTGTTTACTTTACAAAGTACCAGGTCTCAGGCGTAATGTTAGCATATGGGTTTTGTGTTACGCCCTTGAGGTTGCTTTGGATCTCCGACAGCTGGAAAGGTGGGTTTGGCTGATAGAAGACTGGCAACTGCTGCACCATGTAGTCCTGGTACTGGTTGAACACCGAGTTGAATTGCGATGCTGGAGCTGTATGAGTCTCGTTTATCAACTTATCCGCCGTTGGATCGTTGTAACTTCCAAAGTTAGAGCCAGCGGTAGATGAGAAGATCTCACCTCCGGTTGGAGCGTAGTCTGGAGCATATACCCATCCACCGGCCCAGTTCTCCATCTGCCAGGAGGTAGAGGTGGGGCTAGCGTTTGAGATTACCTGATTGAATGGTGCTTGAGATAGGTTTATGGTGATACCTACCTGAGCT
>NZ_FQUL01000021.1 GCF_900128965.1 Ferrithrix thermotolerans DSM 19514 | reverse complement strand
TGGAGCGCTAGCTTTGGCGATGACGGAGGTGAGGAACTCTTTATCCTCATCGCTCAACGTGACGACGTAGGTTGGTCTACGGCCGGTGCGCTTCTTGGACCCTTGTGAATCTTTCGCCGCTTGGGTTGCTCCTCGATATCTGCTTAGCTATTGTCATTGCCTTTTCCTCTAAAGAGTAGGTGTATAATGGGTTCAACAGGGGCCGAAACTTGAAAATTCCTGTTTAGTAGTGAAACTTTGGCTAGGGACACTAGGCGTTGATGTATCGGTTTCGGTCGAAGAACTTGTAGGTCACACTCTGGCAAAGAGTCTGGAGGCACCTCACGCGTCAGCCATACTAAGAAAGTTACTCGGGAGCGAAACCTACCAGTTAATGGAAGAGAAGATAAGTCCTGGACAGAGCGGTAAACTACTCTCAGAGATTCGGTCTAATAGCGAAGACCTTGTGCTCGGAGCCAAGACCAAGACGGGCATCGAGATAGGGGTTGACACGGACTTCACTTTGTCTCTTGAGGACTCTATTATCGTGGTACGCAAAGTAAAAAAATACCTGCGCAACGATATCACCAATTGAAGCAAGGTCAGCTGGTAAGAGGTGAGTTGCCCTTCAATGATGTGTTGAGGGAGTCGCCATCGAGGTGACATGGCGACGACAGCGGTTGGCAAACACTAGTGGTTGTGCTCTCAGCTAACGGTGTCTTCCACCCTAGCTTCCCGGAACAGGGTAGCTACCTGTACACTCCGAGTAGAAGTCCCGTGCCGCACGGCGTTGTGCCTCTAAGTGCTGAGGGTTGACTTTCCGCTGCCTTTGGGTCTCCTTGGTCTCGAATGCTAAAACATATCACCGTTTTCCATCCTAAGCTTGGTAGGTCTTAAAGAATCGAAGTCCGGGTTGGGTTCGAGCAAGCCGTTCAAGATCTTCAGCAATGACCTCATACTCCTGGTGATTGGGTTTCAGACGAGAGCGGAAAGCCGTAACAATAGCCGGGGAACTCTGAAGTCCCTTGCGACTATCATCCTTGGCGAAAGGATCGTGATCCGGATCGTCATCCCACTTATATTCAATTACGCTAGCTACCTCCTGCGCCTGGGACTCGCCCGCAAGGTGGGCCACAAGGGTAAGAGTCATATCAATTTCCGCCGCAACCCCCGAAGAGGTCCATCTGTCTCGATCCTTCACCCACCTGGCTCTTGGTTCAAAGATAACGTTCGGAGCTACTTCCTGCGCCCACTCAAGTGCTCGCTTGTTAGTGGTTGCACGGTAACCGTCTAAGAGATGGGCTTTTGCCAAAAGGTATGCACCGGTACACAGAGGCGACAATCGACGCCTGAGACCCGTAGGCATAAGCCAATCGATCAACGCTTCATCGTTCATCAACGTGCGTGTACCTCTTCCTCCAGGGACCATCAGAAGATCAACCCTAGACTCCTCTAACATCGGGGTAGAGGGCATGATGGAGACTCCTTGAACGCTACTTATAGGCTTGAGTTCACAACCGATCAAAGTAATCGTAAAGAGTTCCGGGAGGCGTCCGAGAATCTCAAGGGGACCGGTAACATCTAGCAGCTCGAAGTCCTCAAAGAGCAACATTGCCAACTTTAGGGGTTCTAACTCCGAGCACTCCTGCTCACAGAACGGTTGCATCATTGGAGCACAAAACAAGGAACTGCCAAGCCTCCCCTTACAAAGCGAATTCTCATACTGTCTCAGTCGAACGAACCCACCCAATGACCGACCTACTTGTTGATAAACGGCAACCTAAAATAGCGATCGACCGAAATATCGTGATCTATAGATGAATGATGGTTCGATTTCGATAGCGTTACGTTCGTGCAATCACTTCGATGGCTATAAGGTCCATCTCGCAACTAACGTGTGATGTTTGGCTATGCGATAAAAATCTCTCCCGAACGCATCTGGCTGAGGTGCTCGGCAAAGTCTACATACGATGTCTCTACGCACCCAAAGTCCAGAATCTCGGTATCCCCGTCTGCCTGAGTGGCCATAATCGCAGACGACATGGCGATTCGATGATCGCCGTAGCTATCGACCACGCAGGCTTTTGGTTTAAAGTTGCGCTGACCAAAGACGCTAAGCCTCTCGCCGTCACTCTCGGCTCTACCCCCAAATCTCTTGATCATCTCTATTGTGGTAGCGATACGGTCGGACTCCTTCGCTCTCAGTTCACTGACACCGTAAAAGGTAGTAACCCCTTCAGCGAAAGTGGCTATTGCTGCCAGAATCGGTATCTCATCTATAAGCCCAGGGACCTCGGCGGATGATATCTCTGTGCCCTTCAGCAACGAGGACCGGGCACCTACATCACCAATGGGAAATGCACCGTCTCTGAGATTTTCATAACTCAGGTGGGCCCCCATCCTCTCTAAAACCTTGAGATAAGCGTCGCGCCCTTCACCCAGATAGATACCTCTAAGGACGAGATCCGAGTCAGAGGAGATAAGCGCTCCGGCAATAAAAAAGGCAGCCTGTGAAGGATCGGCGGGAATCCCAAGGGTAAAGGCTCTGGGAGCTCGGGTTAGCTTATTCACCGTCACATCCCTGGCACCAGAGTCGAAATCTACTATCTCATGATCGATTTCAAGATAGCTAAGAAATTCCTCGGTGTGCGCTCGGGTCTTTATTAACTCGTGTATTTTGGTCGTACCTTCAGCCATAAGACCAGCAAGAATGAGTGAGGACTTTACTTGCGCCGATGGAACTTGAGTAGAAAGATCTCGTCCTTTTAATCTTGATCCCCTGATTGATATCGGGGCGTACGCACCACCGTCTCTACCGTCCACCTTGGCACCCAGTTGTCGCAAGGGAGATACCACTCTCATCATTGGTCTTTGAACTATGGATCTGTCGCCGGTAAGTACAAAGTGGCCTTCGCACCCAACGAGCACGCCTGTCATGAGACGCAGTAAGGTGCCAGAGTTACCCACATCCAATATCTCCGAGGGCTCGCCGTAAGAAGACGGCCCGTCGCTGACAACGGTTATGCGGGTGGGGTCTACAGGATCCCGGTGGACATCGACTCCAAGCTTGAGCAAGGTGTTTACGTTAGCACTGACATCTGCGCCTAGTGATACCCCTGACAACGTAGATCTACCTTTACAGAAAGAGGCGAAGATCAGGGCTCTGTGTGAGATTGACTTGTCTCCAGGCGGCTCTAACTCACCATTGAAACTACCGCCGCCGCGCACTACCGCTCTGGCGTTCGATCCTGATTCGTGCTCCTTGTTCATCTTCGCTTCTACTCCGGCAGATCGTCGCGAAGATTTTTTGCGCCGTGAAGATATACGTGATGGAGCTCTCTTCGACCTCTGTCAGTCTCTAGATGCATAAGAACCCGTAGGCACAGTGGAGTGGCACCTACGATGTCGAGCTCCCTGGCACACATCAAAGGGACGTCTCCAAGCCCAAGTTCCCGAGCCGCAGTTGCCGGGAACATCGAGTGAACATCGTTTGTCGCTGTAAATATGATTGAGATCAGCTGTTCCTTGTCGATGCCGTTTACCTCCAGCATCTTAGAAACTAACTCCTTGGTCTTGGAGGTAACCTCACTTATGGTGTCCTCCAAGACAGTGGTCGCACCTCTTAATCCTCGAACTGGCATCTACGAAAGTATACAGCGACGATAAAGCACCAAGGCGCCAGAACAAGTCAGCGACAGTGAGATGAACTTTGCTCTACGGCCTTTCAGACCTCTTGCCAAGACGACTGTTTCCAACTGATTTTCTTAGAGATATAACCTCAGATGAGGTTAAGACCCGATATGCCCCTGGAGCCAAACGTTGATCCACAAGATCACCGATCCTTACTCTTACGAGCCTTGTTACCTCGTTGGATGTCGCCTCAAACATGCGGCGAATCTGGCGGTTTCTACCTTCGTGCAAGACTACGCGAACTAGCGTATCGTCAAGGCGGGTAAAGGTGGCAGGATGTGTTCGACCGTCTTCCAGTAAGATCCCGTGCCTAAGTCTGTTCAGTTCGGAGTCTGTTGGTCTTCTTCTTAGCTGCACTAGATACTCCTTCTCCACCGCCAGCGAAGGGTGGGTAAGGGCGTAGCTCAGATCGCCGTCGTTTGTCAGTATGATCAGTCCCTCAGAGTCGAAGTCGAGCCTACCAACTGAGAAAACTCTAGGGGTAGAGGGCACCAGTTCAAGGATGCTTTTTCTGTTGTATGGGTCCGAGGAAGAACATATTACTCCCTTTGGTTTATGCACCAAATAGTACGTCAACTCACTGGATCCGAGCACCAAGTGACCGTCTACCCTAAGCTCATCGTGGCCAGCTAGCACTTTGTCACCTAGTGTCGCAAGGCGACCGTTTATCTTTACCCGGCCTTGCAGAATTATCTGTTCGCAAGATCTCCTGGAGCCGTAACCCAGACGAGCTAGAACCTTCTGTATGCGCTCTGGCTTTCTCTCATCTGCCGACTCCCCCAATTAACCTTCCCTATCTAATATCAAGGTTCGTTCAAGGTTTTCAACGAAGCGGGCGTCAGGAACATAGCCATCCAATTTGGGCAGATCGTCTAAAGAATAAAGTCCAAGACGCTCAAGAAACAGCTTTGTCGTTCGGTAAAGGTAAGCCTGTCCAGGACCACTGTCTCTCTCTTTCGCCTCGAGGTAACCCTTGTCTAAAAGCAGGCGCACCGTTGCGTCAGAGTTGACTCCACGGATCTGCGATATCTGTGCTTTAGAGATAGGTTGACGATAGGCGACTATCGAGAGTACTTCAAGAGCCGCCTTCGATAACCTGTCGCTATAGTTGAAGTCCACGTAGCGTTTGACGACTCCTTCGAACTCCGGTCGCGTTCGGATCTGAAATCCTCCACCGATGTGCGCAAGATAAAATGCACGCCTTGACTGCTCGTAAAACTCTTCAAGACATCCAAGCGCCTCTACAGCAAAAGGTATCTCGACGCCTACGAGCTTTGCGATCTCATCTGCGGTTATGGGCTCGGCTGCCACTATCAATAGGGCCTCCACCTGTGCTGCTAGATGTCTATCCTTCGTGTTTGGCTTTACAGCTGCAATACTGTCTGAATCGAAGTCGTCTTGACTAGTCACTCAATCACCCTAAATATCTCAGCAAACACCTCTGCCGCTGATTGGCTAGCTTCTCTACTTATGCGTACAAGCACAAGATCCTTTTCAGTCCCCTCCACCATTTCGAGCTCCAAGAACCCAACTCTGGATCCCTCAAGGATTAGCAGAAAGCTAACGACGATCTCAAAGCGGCTCTTTGCGAAAAGGACCAGGTCTGTAAAGGTTACCTCCGACTGAGACAGAAGACGTCTCATCACCGTCTCTCCCACCTCACGCACCGACACGGGTACCGACGTTATATGCGATGCATCGACGACCTCTCGCTCCACGACGTGCAAGATCCGCTCAAATGTATCTCTCAGCTGCATCGGAGATATCTTTCGAAGTGGATCTTTTATCTCAGCGACCAACGAGAGATCAGGTCCCACCGAACGGGGAACCGTCAAACTGGTCTCTTGAAGCTTCCTTTCAAGTTCAATAGACACCTCCCGAAAAACGGTGGCGCCTAACAGTGAGATGAGCAATACCTCTTTCTCTTCTGCAGTTGAGATATCTTCCAGCTCGAGATCCTCTTCACTATCTTTTCCCAAGATGTACCGGCACTTATACCTAAGAAGAATCGCCATTTCAGAGACAAAGCGGCTTAAACTATCCAGCTCCTTGTCGTGGTTAGACTCTAGTGCCGCAGTAAACTCAGAAATTAAAGATAAGAGCGCAATCGTCCTTATATCAACCTTTCCAGAGCTGACCTGTCCGATGAGAGCATCTAGGGAGCCGCCGAAACCGTTAGCCTTCATCTCGTAAGGCACGCTTCATCGCCCGTCCGATCTTGACTTTGCGCTAAGTCCTACAAGTTGCACAACGGTATCGGCGATCATCTTTGAACCTTGCCACCGACAGAACTCTAGAACCTTTGCGCCGACCTCTTTGGAGTCAGCGGTATCGGATACTATCCTTAGAGCACTCCATGGAACCTTATATTGCATAGCTACTCGGGCCACCGCAGCGGTCTCCATATCCACAACGCCAGCATAAGGAAAGTGCCTTGAGATCTTGGACTTGTTCTCTTTAGAGGTAACAAGCGAGTCGCCGGAGGCTACGACTGTCTCACTCAATGTTGCATCTCTATTGAATTCGTCCCTTACAACGGACCTCCACGTCTCCATATCTCGTTCTACGATACCCTTTAGAAGGCGTACAAAGTCCTTGTCGGATTGGTGACAGACAGATGACGACCCCAACATCTCCCCCGGAACCCGCGCGATCGGCCTCAGATCGAGATCGTGTTCGACAGCGCCCGACGCCACCACGATGTCTCCAACACCAAAGCAAGGAAGGAGAGATCCAGCCATGCCAATCGACAGCACTGCATTTATCTTTACGCGAGCAAGCATTGCGGTCACTGCTGAAGCGGCGTTGATCTTGCCTATCCCGCTCTTACAAACAACCACCTGATCGTTGACCATTAGCTCAGATACACCGCACATAAAAGACTCGGTGCCGGGTAGATCCTCGATAACTCTGCGGAGATCTTGTGCCTCTTCGTTCATTGCTACGACGACTCCGAGGGTCACAGTTGACCTCCTCCTTCAACTCACTTACCTAGCTGTCTTCCAGGCTAGCTAACTCTGCGACGTACCGCATCTAGCGACATAGTAAAGCAGCCATAAGCGTCATAGCTCCGAGGTCATCTGCGCCTATCCCCCTAGATCACGATCCTCTTACCCTTCGAACAACTCCGAGATGACACACTTCACGGTCTTACAACCTAAGAGCAGATGTCCCGCCGATACGATGTGAGATACTAGCATCTAGCAGATCACGGGTCAACAAGTTGTCTAAATCGCCCCTCGATCCGATAACTCCTTTGCGCTACGGCCTTGATTAGACCAAAATACCCGAGAATACAAGAACGGGTCCAAACACTGTGATCATGATCTCTTCGACTAACGTAGATTAGTTATGAAACACGAACGAAGAGTCCTATCTGGTATTCAGCCATCTGGATCTGCAACCCTTGGGAACTACGTTGGAGCCTTGAAGTTCTGGGTAGATGACCAGGACACCTCTGACTGCCTTTACTGCATCGTGGATCTCCACGCCCTCACCGTCGACCAAGACCCAGCAAGCTTACGTGAGCAGACTTTGCAACTCGCCGCTCTCTTACTAGCTGTTGGAATCGATCCAAATCGATCGACACTTTTTCTTCAGAGTCAGGTACCCCATCACGCCGAACTTTCGTGGATCATGGAGTGTGTGGCGACATACGGCGAGCTTTCAAGAATGACACAGTTCAAAGACAAAGGGAAAGGATCAAGCACTGTAAGAGCATCACTGTTCACCTATCCCGCCCTAATGGCTGCGGACATCCTCCTCTATCGAGCCACTCACGTTCCAGTCGGTGATGACCAAAAGCAACATCTCGAGCTTACCCGAAACCTCGCAACCAGATTTAACAACCGTTACGGGGAGACATTTGTTATCCCAGAACCAGAGATACCAAAGGTGGGAGCTAGGGTCATGGATCTACAAGACCCTACTCGCAAAATGTCAAAGTCCTCCAAGAGCGACGCTGGAAACATCTATCTGACCGACACTAAAGACGCAGTGGCCAAAAAGGTACAACGGGCAGTAACGGACACCGAAAACAAGGTGTACTTCGACCCAAACAACCCCGGGAAGGCCGGAGTAAACAACCTTCTCTCCATCTTCTCAGCCCTAAAAGACGAAGAGCCAAACGAGATCGCCGCAAGATACAGCGGTTACGGTCATCTAAAGAGTGATCTCACAGAGGTGATCAACGAGACTCTGACTCCTATCAGGACAATGATCGAAGAGCTAAGGAACGATGATCGCCACCTAATTGAACTCTTACACAATGGAGCAGAAAAGGCTGCAGTGGCGTCGAGAGATACGCTTCGAAGAGCCAAGTCGGCGATGGGCCTAATCCCATGGTCAGATGGATCATAACCTTGTCGACACGAAAGTATTTGACGCGTTGCTACTGCGTAGTAACTATAGTAGCCTTCGACTGAGTAAGAGTGTTAGGAGTACACAACGGCCTTAGTTGAACTTCCCGAGATAAGAGACCTTGGAGCAGGCACTTGGTCGATACCTGTTCCAATTCCAGGTGGGGGTCTTGGTTACGTGCTGGTGTACGTCTTTGAGACCAACAACGGCGTCTCAATACTAGATGTCGGTTGGAACACCGATGAAGCTTTTGCAACCCTAAAGCAGGGCCTTGAGACCTTGGGCGCCTCGATCGAGGCGATCGAGGCGATAGTAGTAACACACATTCACCCTGATCACTACGGCTTAGCTGGTAGAGTAAGGGAGGTGTCGGGCGCCAAAGTTGCCTTACATCCAATGGACGCCAAGCTAACGCGATCTCGTTACTTAGACCCAAAGGAACTCCTAGAACAGATGCGGGAGTTCTTGATAGATGCCGGAGCACCAAAGGACAGCCTCGAAGAACTCCAAAATGCTTCTCTTCCTGCTCTTGATAGAAGAAGTTTTGTCGAGCCTGACGTAGATCTCGTAGACGGCGAACTCGCCCCTATCCCTGGTCGGAAATTAAAGGTGATCTGGACTCCGGGACACTCACCGGGACATGTTTGTCTATATGAAGAGCGCTTTAGAAGACTATACTCTGGTGACCACATCTTGCCACACATAACCGCCAATATATCCTTTCATCCCCAATCCGGCGAGAACCCCTTGCAGGAGTACCTATCATCGTTAGAAAAGGTGCGCAGCCTTGATGTCGAGAACGTCGAACCGGCACATGAGTATCCTTTTACCAACATGAACGGCCGAATCAAGGAGATCGAAGATCATCACCTCGAACGACTAAGGGAGATAAGAAAGTCACTTAGGACAAACGGAGCCCAGAGCGCGTGGGAGGTAGCCCAGTCCTTGACATGGTCTAAACCCTTTAGCACCTATGCAGCCTTTATGAAACGGATGGCTGTTGGGGAGACGATCTCGCACCTGATCTACCTCCACAGCAAACAAGAGGTGGTTGCATCCGGCCGGCACCCAACCATCTATAGCCTTAGACAAAGATAGTATTGTGCTAATGAAACAAAGAAGGAGAGGCTCATGGTAAAGCTTGTTGCCCTTTGGGGTCGACTAGAGGATGAAAGATCCCAAGAGGACTTCGTCGAAGAGTACTTGAAAGACCATATCCCCTTAGTAGACAAGGTGCCACACCTGAGCTCGGTTACCTTATCTCAGATTCCCAAAGGCCCCTACTCACGCCTCGCCGAGTTGTATTTCCCTGACGTCGCATCGTTACAAGCAGCACTCTCCTCGCCAGAAGGCACTGCGCTTGTGGACCACTCGAAGGTACTCGTCGACAGATACGGCGTCTCGTTGACTAACTTCGTGGCAGTGGAAGAGAATCGTTAGATAAGAGGTGAAGAAGTTCTAGCGATAGCTTAGATGCGACTCATTGCTGCTATCACTAGTTCAAGAGACCGCTTCCTCCAAGTGGCGAATCGCGTTTTTGTTCGATAGGTTATCTAGCTAAGCTACAGGCAAAAACAAGGCTCAAGAGACAGGTCTGTGCCGACAATGCCTAAAGTCTCTGTTACGTCAAGACGTACTGTGCGCTTCAGGTACCCACCTGCCACAACAAGCTTGTTATCTTCATCGAATACCAGGGAAGTCAGAACCCCTGCCTTATCGTCTTTATATCTAAGTTCAAGACTTTGTGGAATCATATCTCTGTACAAAGCGGTCTCACCATAAGGACGAAAGCCACGAAATACTAGTGGGGCACTCGACCCCCTGGAGTCCATACGGGCTACAAGTTCCTGGCCTGTGTAGCAGCCTTTTTTCAAAGAGACAGCGCTTTCAAATAGCGCAGGGAATGAGGCTGGAAATACGTTTTGACCCAGCACATCCACCATCGAAGGTATACAACTTGATACTCTGAGTCCACGAATAACCTCAAAATTCGTGTCTTTCAAATGCTCGATCGGTTCACCGATCGAGATGGAAAACTCCAGAGGAATTAGCTTCGTCGCTCTATAGACATGAGTCGCTGCCTCTCCAGAAAGCGCTTGTACTTCGTGACTCGTGATCGTTGCTGCGACCGTGTCAAACTCCGTCTTTGAACGGATAGAAAAACGCTCCAGACGCTCAATAAGGCCGTCTCTGTATCCAGAATCGATAAGGAGATAGAACTCTGACTCGGCCCTTAGTACAGTTACTAAGGAGTGAACCTTGCCGCTTGGCTCTAAAACGAAGGCATCGATAGATCCGCCAACTGCTACCTCTGTCACGTCTTGAGTGATCTGTCCCTGAAGGTAGGTCTCAGCGCCCTTACCACTTAGTACAACGCAATCCATCTCGAATCTGGTCATCCGATATCTTCCCTAAAAAGTTCGTTGGCAATCTGAACCGCAGAGAGGAGAGCCTTGGCTTTATTGACGCACTCTGTATCTTCAGATGCTGGATCGGAGTCAGCTACAACTCCCGCTCCTGACTGCACCCAACCATTCCCGTTCTTGTCTACCACAGCGGTTCGTATCGCGATAGCAACGTCAAGATTACCGTTGAAGCCGATGTAACCAAAGATACCACCATAGAGTCCACGTCGAATCGGTTCAAGTTCCTCTATGATCTGCATCGCTCTTACCTTTGGAGCCCCAGAGAGAGTACCGGCCGGCATTGTAGCCCGAAGAACATCGATTGAACTGACCTCGCTACGCAGATCTCCGCTCACCTCCGATGAAAGATGCATCACATGAGAGAACTTCTCAAGTACCATAAACTCATCGACCTTTACGGACCCAAAGGAGGATATCTTACCGATGTCGTTCCTTGCCAGATCAACTAACATAACGTGCTCAGCGATCTCCTTTGGATGCTCCAACAGCTCAGCACCCAAAGCCCTATCAGCTTCTTCGGAGTCACCCCGTGCCCTAGTTCCTGCTATTGGACGTGTAACAACCCGGCTACCATCTATCCGCACAAGCGCCTCAGGGGATGAGCCTATCACATAGTGATCTTCGCCTTGGAAGAGGTACATGTAAGGTGAAGGATTAAGCAACCTGAGAGCCCGATAGAGCGCCAACGGAGATACCTCAAGGTGAAATCCAAAGCGCTGAGAAAGCACCACTTGAAATATCTCACCCTCTAAAATCTTCTCCTTTGCCGTTTGCACCCACCATTGAAACTCATCACCCCCTACAGACCGTCGACCCAAATCCGTCGAAAGCTTCTCTGTCTTGTGGGCACCTACCAGAGGTAGTGACGAGGTATTTAGATTGTTGGCCATGTCTTTGAGACCTTGCACGGCCTCGTAATATAGACCCTTGGCGTCTTCAATTGAGACTGACTCTGGCACTAGGATATTCTTCACCAGCGTTATGGTTTGACGCCAGTGGTCAAAAACTGCAATCTCACCCACGAGATAAAGGTACCCATCGTAAGTGCCAGAGGAAGAGACCTTACCCTTACCAAGAACGGGTTCCACCTCGCGGACTATGTCGTAAGCTAGATACCCCACAAGTCCAGAGTCAAAGGGGAATGACGATTCCTTGGACGAGTATGTCTCAACCAATAGCTCAAGGTACTGAAGTAGGCCGGGACTGTTAGTAGGCGATGGAAGGCCCACTCCCTTCACCGATACCTCTCCGCTTATGTTCTTAGCAACTATCGCTAGAGGTTTTCTACCTATAAAGGAGTACCTCGACCAGCGCTCCCCTTGTTCAACCGACTCAAGGATAAAGCCAGGCTCGTCCACCTTGACCAGGGAGTGAAACACCGACAGGGGGGTAAGGCCGTCACCTACGAGCTCAACCTTTAGCTGTGCCAACTTGGAACTAAGGCAACTGTCTAAAAAGGACTGAAGATCGCCTTGCACCAATCCTTCAACATCTATCACTTACCACCGTCTCGTCTCTGCAACGTTATTGAAGAAACAGGAGTAGCTTCCTGTATGGCATGCTCCTTGCCCCATCTGTTCAACCTTAACCAACAACGTATCTAGATCGCAGTCCGTCTTGATCTCCAATATCTTTTGGATGTTTCCAGAGGTCTCACCTTTTGCCCAGTAACTCTTTCGTGATCGTGAATAGAACCATGTTCTGCCTGAGGAGATGGATCGCTCAAGTGCGTTACGATCCATGTAGGCCACCATGAGAACCTTGTCGTCGCTGTCTATCACAACCGCTGGAATTAGTCCGTCAGAGGCAAACTTAAGGCTATCTAGATCGATTGAGACCGACAGCGGAGAACATTGTGTAGTATCACTCACAGGTATAGTCCAGTCTCATTTTCAATCCGGTCCGCTGCAACAGCATGTATGTCGCGCTCACGGAGAATAAGATAGGCGTCTCCTTGCACCTCTACCTCGTAACGGTCTTCGGGTGAGAACAGAACCAGATCTCCAGCTTTGATAGAACGCACATTCGGTCCTACAGCTACGACCTCTGCCCACGTCAAACGTTTAGCCACCTGAGCAGTGGCTGGAATCAAGATCCCTGATCTCGACTGTCTTTCACCGTCTCCAGTTGGCTGGGAGACCAATACTCGGTCAGCCAACATTGTAATGGGCTGCTTGGTTCTGTCTCCGTCGCTCACGGCGCCTCCAAATAACTTGGTCGAGAACTACTCTCGACTGGACGTACATTTAGTCCATTAGAAAATAGCGTATCTTTTACATCTTTTATTCGTATCTCTCCATAGTGGAACACCGACGCCGCTAATATCCCCTGCGCATGGCCCAAGACTACTCCATCTACGAAGTGCTGTAGCTCCCCCACTCCCCCTGAAGCTATAACGGGGACGTTTGTGGCGTCTGTAACTGCTCTAAGAAGATCTAGATCGAACCCCTTCTTCGTGCCGTCTCGATCCATTGATGTTAGAAGGATCTCGCCAGCTCCGCGACTCTCCGCCTCTTTCGCCCACTCAACCACCTCTTTTTCAGTTGCCTTAGTGCCACCGTGGGTAAACACGCGATATGTACCCCCGACTCGCTTTGCATCTATGGCGGTGACGACGGACTGCGAACCAAACCGATCTGCTATCTCTGTTATTAGTGAAGGGTGTAACAGTGCTGCGGAGTTGAGAGACACCTTATCTGCTCCGGAGTGGAGTATCTCGGCCGCCTGCGACAAGGAGGTTATACCGCCCCCGACTGTAAGAGGGATGAACACAGCAGCCGCTGTCTCTCTGAGGAGTTCGTATAGGGTCGTACGACCCTCTATGGTCGCACTTATATCTAAAAAGACAAGCTCATCGGCTCCTTGCTCCTCGTAGGCCGCCGCCAGCTCGACCGGATCACCTGCATCTTTGAGATCGATGAAGCTGACCCCTTTTACAACCCGTCCATCTTTTACGTCCAGACAGGGAATAACCCTTACTACCTCCACCTAGCGAGCGCCTCCTGCACATCGATACGGCCATCGTGTATCGCACGACCTACGACCGCCCCATAGAGCTGCCTGTTTGAGGCCTCGACCATGGACAACTCCTCAAGATCCGAGATCGAACCAACCCCGCCAGAAGCAATAAGGTCTACGTCAAAGCGCTCCAGGATCTGTCCGTAAGTGACAGTGTCTGGACCCCTGAAGGTCCCGTCTTTTGAGATGTCTGTGGCAAGCACGTTGCGACAGCCAAGCTCCACCACGGCAGCTATAGCAGCGAACAGCTCTACCTCGGAAGACTTCTGCCATCCGTGTGTCGCCACCATAAGTTTGCGTCCGACCCGCCGATAGTCAAGTGAAGCAACTACCCTACCTGGATACTCCTTGTTGAGAAGCGCAAAGAACTCCCTATCGTGCACGACCGACGTACCTACCACCACTCGTGATACACCCATGTCGAGGTAGATCTTCGCAGAGTCCAACGATCGCACTCCTCCGCCTACCTGAATCTCCGCTCCTCCACGGCCAACTACTCCTTGGATTGAAGCAACATTTACCGGGCAGCCTAGCTTGGCAGCGTCCAAATCAACTATGTGAAGAGATGTGACGCCTTTATCAAAGAACTCTGTCGCAGTGGCCTCCACCTCCTGATAGTTGATAACACTCTCGTAGTCCCCTTGAACCAACCGGACGCATCTACCGTTTATGATGTCGATAGCGGGTATTACCTTCATCTTCTTGATCCCTTCGCGTAAGAGACAAAGTTGCTAAGCAACTCTATTCCAGCTCTAGAAGACTTCTCAGGATGATACTGGGTTCCAAAGATCCTTCCACTTTGAATCGATGCGACGAAACGCTGCCCGTAGAAGCTGTACGCCGTTGCATAGTCGCTGCTTGGTACTGCATAGGAGTGCACAAAGTAGACCCAAGCCTTACTCTCCACTCCTCGATAAAGATCTCCGGCCTCTTCGACTAGCTCTAACTGATTCCACTGCATCTGCGGTAGACGTCTTGATCCCTCTAGACGCCTAACCTGACCAGGGATTAGACCTAACCCTTCATGACCGCCAGACTCAGATGAGTATTCGAAGAGCATCTGCATTCCAACGCATATGCCTAAAATCGGAACTGAACTCTCTCTAAGTTCATGGATTACTCTGTCAAATCCGCTCTGCCTGAGCGCCGTCATGCACGCTCCAAAGTCTCCTACCCCAGGCAGGACAACGCCTTCTGGCGTACCAATCTGGGACGGATCTGTCGCACAGTACGTATCCGGTGCGATCAACTGGAGAGCTTTATATGCAGAAAACAGATTGCCGATACCGTAGTCAACTACTGCAATAGCTATCTAGATCACACCCTTCGTGGATGGAACCTCTGCTCCAGTAATGCAGATCGCCTTGCCAAGTGCTCTTCCAAAGGCCTTAAAAGCCGCTTCGAGCATGTGATGAGTGTTCTTACCCCTCACATAGTCGACATGAAGAGTCAATCTGGCTCCAACGCATAGTGCACGAAAGAACTCCTCCGCCAGTTGTGGATCGAAACTCGGTGAACCAAGAGGAACATGACCCCTTAGAGCTGCATCTTCGTAGTGTAGATAGGGCCTCCCGGATAGATCTAGGGTAACTACTACTAAAGCTTCATCCATGGGAACGGCTGCTTGGGAGAAGCGTTCTATTCCCTTGCGATCACCCAATGCGTCTGAGAGGCAGCTTCCTAGTACAATCCCTGTATCTTCGACTATGTGATGGCCGTCCACATCGATATCCCCTGTTACCTTTACCTCCATATCTACATTTGAGAATCTGGCAACCTGATCAAGCATATGGTCGAAGAAGGGTATTGGGGTGGAGATAGTCCTAACTCCTCGGCCCTCCAACACGAGGGACACCTCTACTTCTGTTTCATTGGTCTTTCGTGACAAATAACAGCTTCGCATCGTCTTTCGTTGAGGTCCTTTCAGCGCAATATCTCTTGCAACGCCACAAGGAGCCTCTCGTTCTCCAGTGCCGTACCGACGGTAATTCGCAGAGAAGGAGGCAGCATGGGCCAAGAGGTTGTATCTCGGACCAGTATCGACCTTTCCACGAGCTGTCTCCATATCATCTTTGGGTCCTTCTCAGGAAACTCCACAAGGATAAAGTTTGCGTTGGAAGGATGAGCCCTTACACCAAGGGAGACCAGCGAATCATAGAGATCGTCCCTTAGCTTACAGATTGCATTGGCTTTGTCCTCAAAGTGTTGTCTTGTTCTAAGTGCAGCCAACACGGCCACCTGCTTGATCTGATCTAGGTGGTACGGCAACACCACCTGATCTAACACAGAGACAACCTCTTTTGATGCTATGCAAAATCCAAATCGAAGACCTGCAAGATCAAACCACTTAGAGAAGGTACGAAGTCGAATCAGAGTTTCTGGTTCGGACCCCAAGTTCGTTTTTTGTCCAAGAAAGTCAGCGTACGCCTCGTCTAACATCACGAGGGGATCTGAGGACAACGCAAAGATCTTCTTCACAATATCGGCGTCTTCTAAGGCTCCTGTTGGATTATTTGGAGAACACAGATAAACCATCTCAGGTGAGATATCTTCGGCCTGTTGCACTAAAGCGTCGTTGATCTGAAAGGAAGAGTCTCTGCCAAGGGTCACGACCTCGGTACCGACCGTAGATGCGATGTGTGAGTGTAGGGAGTAGGTGGGTTCAAAGACGACGGCTCGTCTGTTTGGACCTCCGTATGCAAGAGCAATATTTAGAAGAACCTCGTTGGACCCGTTTCCACAGAAAACCCGCTCCGGCTCTGTATCGTACGCCTCCGCTATGGCTGCTCTGACCTCTTTGTAGCTCCGATCGGGATAACGATTGAGCGTAAGTTTCCTGAGATAAGACTCAAAAGCAGATGTAAACTCCCTCGGTGGCGGAAAAGGCGACTCGTTCGTATTGAGTCTCACCTCCACGTCTAGCTGGGGAGAGTGATATCCCTCTCTAAGCCCCAGCGAATCCCTAGGCTTCATCTAGTTCTCCCTCAGAGCGACGAACCCTTATAGAGTCGCTATGAGCCTCTAGACCCTCGGCCCCAGCGATCTCTTCAGCTGCCCATGAGATCTGATCAACTGCGTCTCGAGTGACCTCGATAAAGTGCATCCTCTTTCTAAAGTCACTTACGCCAAGGACCGAAGCAAAGCGCGCTGTTGAGTACGTCGGCAGCACATGGGAGGGACCAGCTACGTAGTCACCGTAGGCCGCTGTTCCGTATGGTCCTACAAAGACCGCTCCTGCGTTGGTTACCTTATCCAGATCTTGCCCAGCGTCGTGATATAGCAGCTCGAGATGTTCAGGAGCGATCAAGTTAGCCACCTCTATCGCCTGGTCACGGTTACGAACTAAAGCCGAGTAGCCCTGAGTAGAAAGCGTCGATGCGATGTGATCCTTGCGTGAGGCTTCGTCTAGGTAGCTCTCCAACTCCTCCTCTACGGCCTTTGCGTACTCTTCGTTCCAGGTAATAAACCAGGCGAGTCCGTTCGGACCGTGCTCCGCTTGCACAGCAATGTCGAGAGCACTCCACTTAGGAGGAACAGACTCGTCTGCAACCACAACCACCTCTGAAGGTCCCGCGAAGGAAGAAGGTACACCCACTACCTGGGACACCTCGCGCTTAGCTATTGACACATAAACGTTTCCAGGTCCTACTATCACATCCACCTTGGGCACCGACTCAGTACCATAGGCCATCGCTCCGATTGCCTGGGCTCCACCGATACTAAAGACGTAGTCGACCTCACAAATGTGCGCCGCTGCCAAAGTTGCATCATCCACAGTTCCATCTGGCTGAGGTGGAACACACAGTACGACCTCTCTCACCCCCGCTACCTTGGCGATCGAAGCGGTCATGATAACCGAAGAGGGGTATCTAGCGACGCCACCGGGAACATAACATCCAGCACGATCCACCGGTTGGGTCTTATACGTTATCCGCATGCCAAAGTTATCGATAAGCTCGTGCTCAGCTAGCAACTTTAGCTCTTCTTCATGCACCCTTACTACCGAGTACTTTGCCGCAAGGAGAGCTTCTCTCAAGGCGTTGTCTATGCGGCCAAAGGCGGCTTCCATCTCATCTTTGCCAACTTGGAGATGATCAAGTGTAACGTTGTCAAACCGTTTGGTCAGATCGTAAAGAGCACTGTCACCTTCGTTTTTGACTCGCGACAAGATCTCCCTTACGGACCCGGTGGGATCAGCAGTTCCAATGCTTGGGCGAGGCAGTGCGCCTAGTAGCGCCGTACCCCTAAAGGGGCGAAGGTCTAAACTCTTTAGCATGGTGGGTAACTTCCTAATCACATACGACCGCAGTCATGGCCTCGGAACCTTTGAGTAAAACCTACCGTAATCTTTGTTCTTTAACGCAGTAAACCAAAGTAGAAAGATCCTGACACATGAGCTTAGACCCTTCGGCAAAGGCAGAGATCTCCTCGATGAGCTACACGATCTCTGAGCTGGCAAAACGAGCCAGCTCACTGGGAGACAAGATGCGGTCGATGAGAGATGAAGCGAGCGCCTCCGAACTATATCAAGCCGAAAAAGCGCTCTTGGTTGCTCTAAGGCGACTTGAGAACGCTACCAGATAGATAGGTGTCTTTAGAGGGACATAGGTCCTCGAGGAAACACTGAGAACACTCGGGGGCACGCGCACTGCAGACTCTTCGTCCATGGAGGATGAGTCTTAGCGAGAGCCGTGCCCACTCAGATGGTTCTACCTTTGAACATAGGTCTTCTTCAACCTTTAGAGGATCCGATGACTGTGTTAGTCCCAGGCGCCTTGACAGCCGCTTCACATGGGTATCAACCGCAAGTCCGGGAATGCGAAAAGCTATCGGTAGTACAACGTTGGCTGTTTTTCTCCCAACTCCTGGGAGTTTTGTAAGGTCGTCGATGTCCTTTGGTACTTCACCACCATAGCTGCTTATGAGCCTACCTGACAGATCGACGATGTTCTTGGCCTTGTTGTGATAGAAGCCCGTCGGTTTCACTATCGACTCGACATCGCCTATCTCAGCGTGGGCTAGATAGTAAGCGTCTGGGTACCGTGCAAATAGGGAGCTAGTCACCTTGTTTACTACCTTGTCGGTGCACTGCGCAGACAGCACCGTTGCCACGAGAAGCTGGAAGGCTGAGGTAAAGTTAAGTTCACATAGATCCTGTTCGGATCCTGGATAATTTAGCTCAAGACGTCTCAATATCTCATCTACTCGAATACGATCTTCGTCTTCGCCCACTAAAGCCAATTGCTCTCACCACCTACATCTCCCCTAATGCACGAGCTTGTCACCCCTAGACTCTAACTGCACCTAATGAACTAAAGACTTCGAATCTTCATTTGATTTTGATCAACAAAGAGTGAGGACGTGCCCCATGTCTTGTGTAAATGTAGAGGAAAAGACCGATCCTACCCCACTTCAAAGTAGTTTCTAAGTGATATGACTGACCTAGATTTACACAGACGCATCGGAGAGCAAGAGATCGCCTCAGTCTTGATTCTTGCGAAGACGATTGAGCGCTCTGACGGCCATAAGGCTTTAGAAGACCATACCTGGGTTGACCTTGTGCAGGGAGGTCGAAAGGGTGTAACAGGTCTGATTGCCTACAGAAGTAACCCACGAGTTGCGGTTGGATATGTACAGATATCCAAAGGTCCGCAGTCCTGGGGGATAGAACTACTGATCCATCCCATGGAACGCCGAAGCGAATCTGAGGTCGGAAAGTATTTGCTAAAAGGAGCTATCGAAGAGATCAAGGCTAATGGAGGTGGTCACGTCCATATGTGGCTACCTAAGCCCTCACCCTATCTAGACGATCTCGCTAAAGAGGCTGGATTTACTCGCGGGCGTGACCTATATCAGATGCGCTGCAAGCTTCCACTTCCGCTTCCACTCCCAAAGCTCCCAGGAACGATAAGGCACTTCCAAGTAGGTGTTGACGAAGATAGGTGGCTCTCAGTAAATAATCGAGCCTTTGCGTGGCACCCTGAACAGGGGGGTTGGACGAGGGAAACCCTTTTATCACGTGAGCAGGAGCCTTGGTTCGATCCTAAGGGATTCTTCCTGCTGGAGCTAGAGGGGGACCTAGCGGCTTTTGTGTGGACCAAGGTACACCTTGACGAAGAGGCTCCGATAGGAGAGATATATGTTGTCGCTACCAACCCTGACTATGCACATCGCGGAATTGGCAAGGAGATATGTAAGTACGGTCTTAGTTATCTAAGCTCTCTTGGCATAACCACAGGCATGTTGTACGTTGACTCCACAAACGAACCGGCGCTTTGTCTATATAGGTCCTTGGGCTTTAGTGTTGACCATATCGATCGGGCATACACCATAGATCTGTAGCCCCACAGATCTTTTGGGTTACACATTGAGGCATAGGTGCCGGTGACAGCTCCAGCGACCTAGGTAGTCTGGATGTGTGAAAAACTCCACCAAAGGACTGCTGGCGCTATCGGTAGCCTCTGCGATATGGGGAGGCATGTACGTAGCAAGTGATGCCCTTATGCGCAACGTGCCGCCAATGATAGTTCTCGAACTACGAGAGCTGATATCGGCGGTTGTTCTGCTTCCCCTTGCCTATCGTAGCGGTGGCCTTAGGGCTATCTCAAAAACGGACGTCATTCAGCTTGTTGGTGCGGGAGTCGTCGGATTTTCTCTCTCGGTTGGCTTTCAGTTCTACGGAACCCATCTTGCTGGAGCGGCACTCGGCTCCCTAATTACCGCTTCATCTCCGGTTGCCATCGCCGTCTTGGGAGCGACCGTGCTGAAGGAACAGATACCACTTCGCCGCTGGCTTGCGATGGCGTTAGCCCTTGTTGGTGTGGTAGTGATCGTAGGATCGCCGGTAGGTGGTGCGCAGGTGAAGCTTGGAATCTTTTATCTTCTCGTGGCCACTTTGGCTTGGGCCACCTACACCGTTTTGAGCACAAGCCTTCTAAGACGACACAGCGCTCTTGTCGTCGTCTCTGTCGCATCGTTGGTTGGAGCGCTTACAAGCGCTCCTTTCGCCGCCTACTCTACTCTAAACTCACCGAGACCCTTCCCAGTGGGTATCGTTGCCTGGCTCTTGGTCGGTTATATATCGGTTATCGGAATGGCTCTTGCGTTTTTTATGTGGAGCTGGGGCTTCAACCATGTAAGTGCATCTCGAGGCGGCGTTATGCTTCTTTTTCAGCCCGTAGTAGGTGTTATCCTTGGTGCTTTGATTCTTGGAGAGAGAGTTTCCCCCGAGACGGTCCTAGGTGGGTTGTTGGTCGCAGTGGGAGTGATACTTGCCGTTAGATCAACCTCATCAGAGCTCTCTCATCCAACAGAGACCCTCGAGGCTCGGCCCGCAAGGAGATCTGGGTGAGCTGGAGCGAAACTCACTTTGACTAAGGAGACGAGAGACTTGAGAGTCGACCGATATGAGAACTTACCAGATGAAGAGACAACTACCGAGGCGCGCCCTAGTCCCTTTGAGCTAAGTAATCAAAACGCTGCCACAATCTTAGGTGAAGATCAGCCCCGATTCCGGGTAACGCAGATTAAGGAGGGGTTGTTCAAGGGCTTCATAGCTCCTTGGGATAACATGACGTTGCCCAAAAACCTGCGTAGTCGCCTTCGGGATCAGATGTATCTGAGCGCCGAGAGTGCCTTTGTGGTAAGTACCGATCAAGGACGGACACGAAAGGCAGTTCTTACCCTCAGAGACGATAGCAAGATCGAGACCGTGCTAATGTGCTATCGAAAGCGAGATACCGTCTGTGTATCCACCCAGTTGGGATGCGCTATGGGATGCGTCTTTTGCGCTACTGGACAAGGTGGTTTTGGTAGACACCTAAGGGTCTCTGAGATGCAAGAGCAGTTCTTCTGGGCGTCAAAGGAGCTAAGGGAGATCGACCCCACCAAGAGGATTACCAACGTGGTACTTATGGGAATGGGCGAGCCGCTTGCGAACTACGACAACACGCTCGCCTTTGTGAGGTCCCTAATATCGGAGTTTCAGCTTGGAGCCCGATCGATAACCCTCTCTACAGTAGGAGTGGTCCCAGGCATCCTAAAGCTGGCCGAGGAGGATCTGCAGGTCAATCTAGCGGTATCCTTGCACGCTCCCGACAACGAGACCAGGGATCAGATCGTTCCAATAAACCGTAGATATAGTATCGATGCCCTGATCGAATCTTTACACCAATACAGGACAAAAAGCCGTAGGCGAGTTACGCTAGAGTACGCACTCATCGACAAAGTCAACGACTCTCCTGAGCAGATGAGACAGCTAACCGTTATCGCCAAAGAGCTTAGGGCTCACGTCAATCTCATACCACTTAACTCCACGCCGATGTATGACTATCCGGGTTCACCTCCTGAGACGGTGGCTAGATGTAAAGAGATACTGAGCAACAACTCCGTCAACGTTACCGTGAGGGACACTCGAGGCTCAGACATTGCAGCCGCGTGTGGACAGCTTGTCGTACAAAGCGACAAGCTAAGAGTAAGACGGGCTTCAGTCCCCACCTCCTAGGTACATGCCATGTTTTAGCGCTAACATGGACCTAGGGAGATCTGGCGCCCACGGGCGGAATAGGTGGTTTAAATGCGGTCATTGAAGCTTGTAAACAGTACACACCCGCAGACGTTGATGATAGCGACGATCCTGCTGTACGTAAACGCTTTGTTTGCCATAGTAAACGTAGCATTATACAGCGGTTACTCGACCGCACTTTCCTTGGTGGGGATCGTGCTCCCCATTGCTGGTGCTTATGGTATCGCCAACGACAAAAAGTGGGGCTACTACGTTGGTGTGGTAGCAGCTGCCATTCCAGTTGTAATAATAATTCTGTTCGTCGTCGAGTTTGGTTTAGGGGTTATAACCGGTGACTTTCTCCAGGTGATTTTGTCCCTGGTTCCCTTTGTCCTTCTAATTCATCCTCAGTCGAGAACGTACGTAAATACTTGGTTTACGCGTTAGGCGTCTGAACAGGTGATGGAGAACGTAGTTGGCGTCAGATGCTACCTGCTTCTATCCAAAGCCAGAGTTGTGCTGTAAAGGCACAGATCTCTCAAGATACCTGCGATCGTGAGGTTCCTCGGCCGAAACAGATTTGGACCACTCTTTGTGTTTGCATAGCTTGTAAATGGACCTGATCAGGGGTGGCGAAAGATTTGTTGGTAGAGGAGGGTAGTGTACCCCTAAGCGAGATTTTCGATCTCCGGCTTCAGATGTTATTGATCTAAAAGGCGTTTCTTTTGCACACCCCAAAGATATAGGTCGGATGTAGAACTAGGGACACCAAATGCTTCGAAGCGAGGCCCGCATAAGTAGAGTTTGCTTAGCGAAGCCTTTCCAGCTAAAGAGGGAGGTAACGTTCAAGTCACTCAGAACCTTGTAACTACGACGACTCATAGTTGGATAAAATCACACATTTTAGGAGAGCCTATGGTAACAGAGAGAGCGGAGACGTGGAGATCCACTATGCGAGGAACAATTGCTAACGACGTAGTGCTAGCCCACAGCGACTCAGATCGGCGCCTTATTAGTCCTTCATCGTTCGATAGACAACAAAGAGAGCGTCTCGAGAGTCACCTCGATCCCAATGCTACAAGGTCAAGCGGTGCTGGCCAAAGGGCTAATTTAGAAGAAGCCGATCCATATAGGACATGCTTTGAGGTGGATCGTGACCGAATCTTGCACAAAGGCACTGCATTTCGCAGACTTGCGGGAAAGACCCAAGTCTTTATCTTTCCCGAGGACCATATGAGAACGCGCCTCACCCATGCCTTGGAGGTGGAGCAGGTAGCAAGATCAATCGCATCAGCTCTTTGCCTAAATACGACCTTAGCCGAGGCGATAGCACTTGGACACGACTGTGGTCACGGACCATTTGGCCACGCATCTGAAGACGCTCTCTCTCCTTATCTTGAGAGGGGCTTCGACCACGCAAGGTTCGGTGCAGACGTAGTCCTCAAAGATCTGAATCTAACCTGGCAGACCCTTGACGGCATTCGTTGCCACTCATGGTCACTACCGGCTCCATCTACACTCGAAGGAGAGGTAGTGTCATGGGCTGACCGGGTTGCCTATGTGTGTCACGACTTTGAAGACGCATGTAGAGCTGGGATAGTCAGAGAGTCCATGTTGCCCAAGGCTGTGCTCGACACCTTAGGCAGTGTCAAAGGACGCCAGCTCGATGTGTTGATCACAGATATTATAGAGACCTCCCTAAAGTCAGGGAGAGTGGGAATGTCACCTGATATGGCTGATATCCTCGCTGAATTCCGGACCTTTAACTACGAATACATCTACATGCGTCCGGCCTCTGTAGAACAGAACAAGGTTGTAGTTGAGATGCTACAGTCACTCGTTGAGTACTTCATCGATCGACCGCACCTAGATGTCTTTGGTGAGAGAAACCATGACGAGGTGACAGCAGGTTCGGTGGCCGCAACCGAGCAAGCGGTCGCCTATGTAGCAGGAATGACCGACAGATTTGCGGTCAGAAGCGCAATGAAACATCTCGGCTGGTCGACATCAAAACTCCCCCGTGGAGTAGATCTGGGTTCTATCTAGAACAAAAGGACTAGCTTATGCAACAGATGCAAAGAGATTGTTGGACCTAACTCTCTTGGTCCATATCCACCACTACTCTTCCCCTTACCTCTCCCTTCATGATCCTTCTGGCTACATCGATGACCTCTGAGAGAGATACGTAGGAGACCATCTTATCCAAAAGAGACAGGTCCAGATCTCGAGCGAGACGACTCCACGCAAGCTCCCGTCTAGCAAGAGGCGTCATAACAGAGTCGATCCCAACGAGTGTCACGGCGCGCACCAAGAACGGGTAAACCGTTGTAGAGAAATTTGCCCCTCCTGCAAGACCGACAGATGCGACGCAGCCGCCATAGCGTGTCTGTAACAAGATGTTAGAGAGAGTATCTCCACCCACAGCATCAATCGCACCGTGCCAGCGTTCCGACAGAAGCGGCCTCTGAGTTGGAGTCGACAACTCTGACCTATCAATAATCTCCGATGCTCCAAGCTCTCGCAGATAAGGCTCCTCAGAGCGCCTCCCCGTCGACGCAACTACGTGGTATCCCAACTTCGAGAGCAAAGACACAGCCGTTGAGCCTACGCCTCCAGCAGCTCCTGTCACCAAAACAGAGCTGCCTGGAACCACCTGATGCTCCTCAAGCGCCAAGATCGACAACATCGAGGTTAGGCCAGCGGTTCCTATCTCCATGGCCCGTCTTGTTGATATCGATTCAGGGAGTTTGATAGCCCAGCGTGCCGGAACTCGTGCAAATTGACTGAGACCACCGGGGTATAGCTCGCCCATTCGAAAGCCAGTTACCACAACTAGGTCGCCGACTGAGAACTCTTCAAAGTCGGAGTTCACAACCTCTCCGGCAAGATCCACTCCAGGAATCATAGGATACGATCTGACTATCTTTCCTGTACCGGTAATAGCCATCCCGTCTTTGTAATTAATCGTGGAGTAGTGTACTTTGATGGTGAGTTCGCCCTCACCGAGAAGCCGTTCGTCCACCTCTCTCACCTCAGCGGTAACAGAGTCTCCCGATTGATCCAACACGAGCGCCTTAAACTTCACCTTGAAATCATCCTTTGTCGAAGTGGTCTTTAGTACTAACTCACACTAACACCTAAAACCCATTGTCACTCATCGGATACTTCGATCATTCTTTGAAGAGAGCACATGATGTGAACTGCCTTTTCAACGGAACGCCGAGCCTTTGCAACCTCTCTCTCCAGCTTCAATGAGTCTTCGGATTTATTGAAGAAACCCTCTCTTAGGTACCCATAAGCCAGATCTCTTAGACCTTCGGCGAGGGTCTCTGCACTTTCTATAAGCTCCGTCAAACGTTCATAAAACTCCATTTTGTACAAGCTAATGGAGCAAAAGCGCTACCCAAGTAGTGGAGTTCATGAACCTGGGGTGCAACAAGGACATGGACGTATTTCAAATCATTGAAAGTTCATTCTCTTCCCAGCGGGGTTTAGGGGATAGCGGGATCTAAATCTCCTACGAACTATTAGGTCACGATCCCAGATCTTGGGTCTCTCAAGACATTTAATCCAACCTCAGACGAAACTGAGAGGCGCGAAGGCGAGTTGTCGATATCGTCGAAGCAGTACCTACTTACTGCCAAGACGCTAATCCTTTGGGCCATCTCATCAGGATAGCCAACAGACCACTGATAGTGCTCAGATAGGGCCAAATTAGGAGTGACTGGTCGTGAAGTGGATCATCGATCTCCTTCTAGGACCCAGCCTTTAGTACCTCGACGCGACCGTCACCGACGTCTTTGCGAAGAACCTTCTTGTCGAACTTACCTACCGAGGTCTTAGGTATCTCACTCACGAAACACCACCTCTCCGGAATCCACCACTTGGCAACTCGGCTCTTCAGAAACTCGCTCAGCTCTTCGGGCGTCACGTTTAGACCTGGCTTGATTACAACACAGGCTAACGGACGCTCGTCCCACTTCTCATCTGGCACGCCAATTACTGCAGCTTCTAACACGGCCTCGTGTGCCATGATGGTATTTTCAAGTTCAACAGAGGAGACCCACTCCCCTCCCGACTTGATGACATCTTTGGTACGATCTACTATCCGCATGTACCTCTCAGGGTCGATGGTGGCCATATCTCCGGTGCGCAGCCACCCGTTGTCGAAGGAGTCAGGGGCGTCGCGATTGTAGTAAGAGCCAGTAATCCAGGGTCCTCTCACCTCCAACTCGCCGATGGACTTACCGTCGTTGGGGAGCTCCTTACCGCTATCATCTACAACTCTTATCTCTGTACCAATCACGGGCTTACCTGCACTGAGCTGATATTTCATCCAGCCTTCTTCATCTACACCTCTTGGAGGCATGGCAAGTGTCACCAAGGGGGAGGTTTCGGTCATGCCCCAACCTTGTACGAGATGGACCCCAAATCGCTCCTTATAACCACGGATCAGTGCCTCAGGTGCCGCCGCACCCCCAGATGAGATCAACCGAAAGCAGCTTATGTCGATAGGGTTACTCTCTAGATAGTGGTAGAGGTCGTTCCAGATTGTAGGGACCCCAGAGGCGATCGTAGGCCGCAGCTTCTCGATGATGTCCGCCAGAGGCTTAGCCTGAAGAAAGCGAGTCGGCATAATCATATCAGCACCCGCCATAAAGGCTGCATAGGGTATACCCCATGCATTGGCATGAAACATCGGGACTATGACAAGTGCACGATCGTCTTTGTTTAAACCCAAAGAGTTACCAGAGATCGCAGACAGGGAGTGTAGATAAGTAGAGCGGTGCGAGTACACCACACCCTTTGGATTACCGGTAGTGCCAGAGGTGTAACACATAGCTGCAGCGGAACGCTCGTCGATATCGACCCAAGGGTACTCCTCTGGCCTATCCGCAATTAGAGACTCATAGTCATGCACCGTCACGTTGAACCCATCCAAAACGGAGGTATCTCCCGATCCAACGACGACTACGTGCTTGACGGTCGGAGTCTCTCTAAGTACCCTCGCTAAGAGTGGGAGTACCCCGACGTCTGCAACTACCACTGAGTCTGCGGCGTCGTTGATCACAAAACTGAGCTGATCCGCAAAAAGCCTTATGTTCAAGGTGTGAAGAACCGCACCCATAGAAGGGACAGCGTAGTAAGCCTCGAGATGCTGGTTATGGTTAAAGGAGAACGTTGCCACCCTGTCATCTGTGGACACACCTATAGAGGCCAAGCCGTGTGCTAACTGAGAAGACCGGGTGTATATCTCAGCAAAGCTCCTCTTCGTCGTCGTGTCTCCGTGGTAGGTGTAAACGTTGGAGTCGCCATACGCGTAAGCTCCATACCTTAGTATCGCAGAAACCAGTAGCGGAGCCTCTTGCATAGTACTTTTCATATAACCCTCAACTCTCAATATCTCAGACTCTGTCGAGCATAAAACGCAGAGATCATAAAAGTAATACCTAAGTTATAGCACCGATCTGGCTGTGGTTCAGAACGGCCTTCGAGGGGATCTGCATCTATAAGCCAGTGTTTGAGAGCCAACTCCAAGAGATAAAGTCATCACATCGAAGCACAACCTATAGTAACGCAAAGTTTGAGCTCAAAGTTATTTCCTTACTCTAACGACTAAGGTCGACCTACTGGCAGTTAGATAAGACACGCACGAACCCGACCTCTAATTAGCGATACCCCCTTTCTATCTTCGACAGCACGATTATCATCTAGGTACCTTCAAGTACTTACCCTTTGACAGGTGGGAAGCGCAGCGCAAACGTTGAACCAGCTATCCCGTGGGGTTCAGACAAACACAACTTTTTCTTCCTCTCAATCTCAGTCCCTACGCAAAGCAACCCTAAGGCTATAGCGGTTAGGCTTCCTAGAGTTGGCATGAAATAAATGCACCTATCTAAAAGACGAGAAGCAACTCCACCTACATTGATCTTGACGCCGACACAACCTTTTTATCGAAGCACCGAATCTAGATAACCTCCAACGAGAATCACGATGGAGCTGTCAAGACTATAAAAGTTACCAATCGCACGCATCGTTAGATTAAGAAGTCAGTTGAACTAGCCGCTGCAAACGGTCTTTAGCCCCTATCGCCTTGAGCATCTGGAAGCTAGGTTAGTCTAGAAGGGCAATGGAAAGTGACTCGGAGTTTATCGTTGTAGGCGGCGGAGTAGCTGGACTTTCTGTCGCTATCGAGCTGCTCGACCATGGACATGATCTCATAGTGGTAGACCCCGATCCCGGTGGTGGTACCTCTTACGTCGCAGCAGGTATGCTAGCTCCCGCCTCAGAGGTCAACTACAGCGAAGTTCTCATGGGAAAACTGCTGATTGAGGCTGCTCAATACTGGGACGACTTTGTTAAAGTGCTCGAGTCCTATACCTCGCTGGATTGTGGTTATGAAAGGCGTGCCACCCTCCTCAGCGCTACCGAGCATGGAGACTTTGACGAGCTCATGCGCTTACAAAGCTTCCATAAAGAACTTGGAATCGAATCTCATCTAATGGGACGAAGTGAGGTGTTAGACCTTGAGCCTACCCTTTCGCCAAAGGTAATTGGGGGGCTTTACACTCCGAAGGACTACCAGGTAGACAACCGGGTAGTCCTAGGTCGTATGATCGAGATCGTTGAAGGTCACGCAAGGATCGTAAGGGCCAGGGTAAAAAGGGTTGTGCGGACAGCTCAGGGCAGGTATCAACTCAGGCTCGATAACCTCGACGTCGTTGAAGGCGAAAGGGTCGTTCTTTGTAACCCGATGATCTCGCCGGAGGAGGTTCTAAGCGGTCTTTTGGACGAAGACTTAGCTCGTGCGGTCGCAACCCGTCCCGTGCGTGGAGAGATAATACGCCTCAGAGACACTCAAAAGATCGGACCGTCGGTGTGCGTACGCTCCATAAGACACGGGCGATGGAACTACATAGTCCCCCGAACCTCAGGTGAGGTAGTGGTGGGCGCGACCCAAGAAGAAGTGCCTTTGATGAACAACTCTCTCCCAAAGGCCGGAGGGGTGTTTGATCTCTTATACGACGCCATCTACAGCGTTCCGTCGTTGCGGGAGATGGAGATCGTGGAACTCTCAAGTGGTTATCGACCCGGCACCTACGATAACTATCCAAACGTCGGCGAGCTTCTGCCTAATCTCTATATACATAGCGGTCATTATCGGCACGGATTTTTACTTGCCCCTTACACCGCCTCTTTGCTGGTACAGGCCATTGGACGAAGGTCGAACGCCAACTTTTCCGTGAGACTTCAGAGGTTCACCGAAATATTAGACCCTTATCGAAGACTACAAGATGGGAGGTAGCCGTTGTTAGAGGTGGTCTTAAACGGCGAAGTGGTAACCATCGAGGCACCTACCTCGATCTCCAAGCTTGTAGATGAGCTCAAAGCTCCAACCAATGGCGTGGCCGTTGCGGTAAACCGGGAGATCGTCCCTAGATCCAAGTGGGATACCTTCTTTCTCTCAGACCAAGACGCCATAGAGGTAGTCACTATTTTTCAAGGAGGATAGGTTTGAATCGACACTACATAGAAAACGACGAAGACGCTCTAAAGATCGGTCCCCTCACGCTATCGAGCCGACTGATCCTTGGCACAGGCGGGGCTCCGTCCCATAGGGTTATTTCCGAGACGATCACAGCGTCAGGAGCTGAGATGGTGACCGTTGCTATTAGAAGATTTGATCCAACACTTAGAGACGGATCGATCTTCGAAGAGCTAGCAAAGCTCTCGGTACATGTTTTGCCAAACACCGCTGGATGTTTTGGAGCACGAGACGCGGTACTTACAGCAGAACTCGGTAGAGAGGCTTTACAGACGGACCTTGTCAAAGTAGAGGTAATCAGTGACCAAGACACCTTGCTTCCAGATCCGCTGGAGCTAGCCAGAGCTACCGAAGAGCTTGTGAAGCGAGGGTTTTACGTCTTTGCCTATACCAACGACGACCCAGCCTTGGCTAGCCACTTAGCAAACCTTGGTGCTACCGCAGTTATGCCTTTAGGTTCTCCGATAGGATCTGGCCTTGGGATCTTAAATCCACACAACATAGAGCTGATAGCCGAACGCATCGAGTGTCCAGTGGTGTTGGACGCTGGTATTGGATGTGCCTCAGACGCAGCGTTCGCTATGGAGCTCGGCTGCGACGCGGTGCTCGCAGCTTCAGCGATCACCAGGGCTAAAGTACCCAAGTCCATGGCAAGGTCCATCTCGATGGCGGTTCGCGCTGGAAGACTTTCTTATCTATCGGGACGCATACCAAGGCGGCGACTGGCGCAGGCATCGACCACAGATGAAGGAAAACCATTCACATGAAAGAGGTTCATGGTGTTCTATTAGGCACTATGAGCGCACGACGAAACGACGTCGCTAAGTTGGAAGAAACTCCACTATCCAAGATGAGCACATAGAACCCCTTATAGATTTAGTACTGCATATTTCGAATAGGTGTGCGTGAGATCTATATTTGCCCGGTTCACAGAGCAAGTTGGCTAGGATAGCAGGGCGTCTAGTACATCAGGAGGCTTTGAAATTTGGATACTACCTCAAATCATCGCAATCCTCCAGTTGCACTGACCATAGCCGGTTCGGACTCCGGTGGCGGTGCAGGGATTCAGGCCGACCTCAAGACCTTTGCAGCACATCACGTCTTTGGAACCTGTGCCATCACAGCAGTTACAGCACAAAACACCGTTGGGGTGCAGGACTACAAAGTTGTCGATCCAGACCTAGTTGACGCTCAGATCAGATCGGTCCTATCGGACTTTTGGATTCGCGGATCAAAGACCGGGATGCTTGCTACCCGTGAGATCGTACGGGTGGTATCGAATCTAGCAAAGGATCGAACCTTGCACAAGTTGGTCGTAGATCCCGTTATGGTAGCCGCCTCAGGCGATCCCCTAATTGACAGCGATGCTATCGAGGCTTACATAGACCTACTCTTTCCCCACGCCTATCTCATCACTCCAAACGCCCCTGAGGCATCGAAGTTGGTGGGGCTAAAGATATCTGACGCCGCCGATCTCGTCACTGTGGCAAAGGAGCTAAAGCAGATGGGACCGGCCAACGTACTTGTAAAGGGCGGTCATCTAGAGGGTGATCCTGATGCGATTGACGTGCTTTACGACGGTGACCAGGTCATTACCTTTCGGGCGGCAAGAATTGAGTCTAAAAACACCCATGGAACAGGTTGCACCCTTTCAGCCTCTATCACCGCCAACCTTGCGCGTGGGGTTACGTTAACGGAAGCGGTAAGGGAAGCGAAGGCTTATGTTACAAGCGCAATAGCAGGGTCGAAGAGTTGGGCACTAGGTCATGGCTTTGGACCACTAGATCACTTCAACTCGGTAGTTCACCACTACTAATCACAAACCTGACATGAGGATCAAACTGCTAGGAGAACCCCGATCTTTATGCCAATAAAGAGCACGGTCTGCCTTCTCACTCAAGGAACCTATACTCCTAACCCATAGCGGGAGGAATATCAAACGGCAACCCACGGAGAGGCACCTCCTAACCAGATAGAGAGGGTGCTAGCTACAGATAAGACACTTACCCACCTAGAGTTAGCAAATCTTGTCGTAAAATCTCTGCACAAAGTGGGATCTGTTCATGTGAATCCTCGCTGTAGCCACCAAGTGACGCTGCTTCTTTACGACACACAGATATGGGGCCTCGCCAAAAACGGCTTGTCGCTTGAGATAACGGTCGAAGACACCAAGACCAGCGGGGTTGTATACGCAAAGAGACTGGCACCTTCTCCATTTACCTTGGACAGACCGGCTGACTTCGATCACCTTCCCATTACCAACATCAACGAGAATGGGATACGAGCCTTGCTCTACAGGCTTGCAAAGAACAGAGCTCTACTAAAGATGGCGTCGATCGAAGCGGTTACAAACTCAGTCGAACTCCGAGACGCCAATGGCCTTCGAATCGCCAAGGTTGACGTAGTTACTCCAGTAGGTCTTCCTGAACAGTGGTTACGGATATTTGTGATGCCGGGGGAAGACCATAAAGAGATGGTAATGGAAATGTCAAAACATCTAAAGGGCAGGCTTATATCGGACTCAAACTGGGACATCTGGGAGTCTGTTATGAGGCGGCAGTCCCGTCGACGCTTTGACTACACCGATTACTTGTCCCTTAGTTGTTCAAAGGACGATGATCCCCTCGTAAAACTCAACTCAAAGATCACCGGGCTCATCCGCCGCATGGAACTCAATACGAACGGTGCTGCTAAGGACCTGGACCTCGAGTTCTGTCACGATCTTAGGGTTGATATCCGTAGAATGCGCGTGGCAACCCAGCTTACGCACTACCTAATCCCCAAAAACGCAAGCCACAAGACGAAGAGCGCCAGATCCTCCATCTTGTTTACGCTCAAAGAGTTTCAGAGAATATGTGGGGAACAACGAGATCTCGACGTGCTGCTCTCATCGACCGTTGGTCAAAGGTTGGCTAGAGACTCGAGCCACAGCGCTCTTTTAGAAGAGCTAGTGGAAAGAAGGGCGCTTGCCCATAAGGGTCTTGAAGTAGCGTTAGACGAGATGGTCATAAAGGAGATTGCGAAGAGTTGGACAACCCTTTATTTGCGGCTGACGGGCGACATAAGGTCTAACCCGTTACATCTATCGATGGAGGAGTTTACAAAGATCGCCATCAAGGGGGCTTCCCGTGAATTCTTGCACCAAGCCAGGGTCACAAAGAAGTCTATGACCCATGAGCAGATGCACAGGTGGAGAAAACAAGCCAAGAACCTCAGATACACCCTCGAGCTCTTTGAATCTCTGATCGATGCGAAGCTCTTTGGTCGCGCTCTAGATGAGCTACGTATTATCCAGGATCGCTTGGGTGAGTTCCAGGACAAAGAGGTCACGATTCAAATCCTTGCAAAGTGCCGCTCTCTAACCTATGAACATGGTCTGTTAGAGGAGTTGTCGCAAGAAAGAGACAGATCCTTTACCTCTTGCTCTCAGCTTCTTATAGACCCTGGGAAAGAGACCCCGGTCAACAGACTACGCCAAACACTCAAGAAGATTGGATAGCGCAAATGAAGGTCCTGAACTGTTACAGCCTCAAAGGAGGAGTCGGGAAGACCTCAACCGCCGTGAACCTTGGCGCTGTCGCCGCAGCCGATGGCTGGAGGGTTCTCCTGATCGACCTAGATCCACAAGGCGCGTCCTCCTTTCTCCTTCATCACGATCACTTAGAAGGCGCCGGTCTTGGCGAGGAACTACAGAAGAAAAAGCCGAACCTTCTAAGGCCACTTAGGGCGACGAATGTTGACCGTCTCTACATCCTTCCATTCAACGACCGTACGAGGTTTTTCTCCTCAGACTTAAAGGAGATAGATTCCTTAGAAATAAGAGTCTCCAAGGCTCTTTCATCCATCGATGACGACTTCGACCTAGTCGTAATCGACTCCCCTCCCACAGCTGATGACGTACTGAAGTTTCAGCTTCTTGCCACCGACCTCACCCTTATGGTAACTACGGTATCTCCCCTTGCGCTTCGAGCAACTATTGAGTACCTGACGCACGTTAGAGACCAATATCGATCCAATGCACCTCATCGCACTACCTTACAGATGGTAGAGACAAGATCAAAGAGACACCTTGAGTTAATCGAGGATCTAAGGAAGATCACAGCTCTGAACCTTACGAGAAGCGTAATTCGGAGGTCTTCCCTTATAGAAAATATGGCGCTTGAGCGCATTCCCACTGTCACAGCACATCCCAGATCGACGGTTGCGCAAAACTTTCTAAGTCTTTGGAGAGAGCTTGATCTACTTTCGTAACACTGAACCGCTTTTGCCGACCAAGGTCGAGGCTCTGTCTGCCTAGCATAAAACTGGTGAGAGTTGTGCAGTTGGCGTTGGGCATCATAAAAGAGGTGTTTGCCTACATCGCACGACTCTTCGATAGATCTCAACCTATCGGCTCTTTCCGAAGGGTCCATGCGCTTTCCCTGGCATCGGATACAATGACAACGGTCGCATTGGCGGGTAGCCTATTTTTTTCGATATCACCGCACGAAGCGAAGTCAAAAGTTGCCCTTTACCTTGCGCTTACAGTCCTGCCCTACGCATTTGTAGCGCCGCTTCTAGCTCCTTTACTGGACAGAGACACACGCTTTCGGGAAGGGGCTCTTTATCTCTCCGCAACGATAAAGGTGGTGGCGGTCTTTGCGATATCTTTCGACTACCGCTCTCTCTTTTTGTTCCCCGAGGCTCTCATGGCTCTAGTCGCTTCAAAGTTGTATCTGGTTGCAAAGGCATCTCTAGTTCCTCAGATCCTAAGTTACGAAGGTTTGAAAGAAGGCAAAGTCGAAGATAGCCCTGACTCTGTCTTGGTAAAGACCAACTCACAGCTATCGCTCCTAGGTGCTGTAGTTGGCGTAGTAGCTGGAGCTCTTGCGGGAGGGATTCTAAAGACACCCGGCTTAGGTACTGCGTGGATCCTAAGAGCAGAGCTTATCCCTTTATTAGTGTTGCTGGCAGAGATAAGGTTCATGGGAAGAACCCACCTTGCACATCTCTACAGTGCACGAGGTTTCAAAGTCTCTAGGGACGTAAGCTCACCAAGATTTATGGACCATCATGTGGCCTTGGTAGCGTCCACAGCGATCGCTGTGCTTCGTGCAGGTGTAGGCTTTTTCACCTTCCTTGTAGCCTTCCAGCTCAAAGAGTCACACTCCTCTGTCATTATCTACGGCTTGACGCTGCTAGCCAGCGCCTCGGGGGCAGCTCTGGCCACAGCCGCTACGCCGCTCGCACGCAGGCGGTTGTCGGAACAGCAGATCCTGATATCCGCCCTGATACTCGAGGCGCTAGCTGCGATTGCAGCTGGCAAGTTAGATACTATCGGCTCACAGATCGCTCTGGCGGGCATCATAGGACTTGTAGCGAGCGGAGGAAAGCTTGCGTTTGATTCGATAGTCCAACACCATGTCCCTCCGAACTTACAAGCCAGAGCATTTGCACGTTACGAAACCCGCCTCCAACTGGCCTGGGTTATAGGGGCAATAGTTCCAACACTGATATACATACCTCTTGCCACTGGAGATGTCGTCGTAGCAACAGCTGCTTTAGTAGGTGCCTTTTCGTTCTCGGCGAGCCGACGGGCGCTTTCGAGCTGAGCAACTTAGGTGATAGAGCTAAGTTATCGTCCTATTGATCCGCTAACCTGACTCCTATGGCTATATATGCATTAGGTGATCTAAAGCCCAAGATTCATACAAGTGCCTTTGTGCACCCCGACGCAACCGTAATCGGCGATGTCACGATCGGTGAATACGCAAGCATCTGGCCACAGGCTGTTCTGAGAGGAGACTATGGACACATCGAGATCGGTTCAGAGACATCGATTCAGGATGGAACAGTCATCCATGCGACCGCAGAACTAGCCACTTTGGTTGGATCCCGCTGCGTGGTAGGTCATATCGTCCATTTGGAAGGATGTCGAATAGAAAGTGATGTCTTGATCGGATCGGGTTCGATCGTACTGCATGAGGTACTGTGCGAAAGCCACTCGCTTGTTGGAGCGAACGCTGTCGTGACTAACGGTACCTTGGTACCTAGCTACTCAATGGCCCTAGGGGTTCCAGCTAAGATCTTCCAGAATAAAGTTACGGAGGGACAGTTCAAAGAGGCCGTTCAACTCTACGTTGAAAATGCAGCCAGGTACAAACGTGAGCTAAGACGTATAGAGTAAAGGACATCATGGCTGCTTTAGGTGTGTGTAGATGCGACCACCTACCTCGTATGTCTCAAGGCTAGTTCCATAGAGTTCGCTTAGTAAGGACTTATCCAAGAACTCTCTAGGTTCCCCAGACCAGGCGATCCCACCGTCTCTTAGAAATACAACCCTGTCGAAAGATCGTGGGATCTCAGCGGTAGAGTGTACGACGAGTAGTACCGCCTTATCTCTTATAATGGAGACGCTTTGTGGTCCTCCAAGACCGTCAAGAACCATGAAGAGTTCATCTGTGGCAACCAGATCCAGACCTACAAAGGGCTCATCAGCGATCACCAAATCTGAGGCTGTCGCAAACGCCCGGGCCAGCAGTGTTCGTTGACGCTCTCCCTGCGACAAGTTTCGGAAAAGAGACGACTCCTTCGATCCGACTCCGAAGTCAAGGAGCAATTGGCAGGCACGTTCAATGTCTTTTACGCTAAAGCTGTGCCAGTAAGGCGCCAAGTCTCCGTACAGACCCGTCAAGACAACCTCCGACGCAGAAACGTCGCCTAAGAATCTGTCCTGGAGGGAAGATCCTATATAGGAAACATGAGACCTTAACTCTCTTAGATCTTTCGTCTTAGAGTCTTGTCCATCAACATACAACGAGCCAGAACTTAACCGTTCGAACCCCGTTAGGGCTCTCACAAAGGAAGATTTGCCCGCTCCGTTTCTACCCATTACGACAACCTTCTCCTCCTTATGGATTGAGAATGTAACGCAATCTAAAAGGCGATTTCCTTGCCTAACCATCATGGCGTCTTCGAGACGAAAGATCGGTAGCTCTTCTATCGACACTGAGGTAAATCCGTACAAATGCTCAAGGCTTCAACCTCTTTCTCCTCGATCTCCCAGGCAACACCCATGGGAGGATTCTGGCTAATTCTTGCATGCTCTAAAGTTCCGAACGATGAGTGACGTTAAATTGCAAAGCTGTAATTACATTATAGGGAGGAGGTTCCACAGTGAAACAGGGCTTTCTTCCCGGAGATGAGGCCAGGGCCTCGATAGTGGCTGCCATGGACCAGGTGAGACTAGCGTGTGGTGCTACAGGGGTGCTTCTAGCATCGACCTCTGACGATCTAACCGCCACCGTTGAGATATCAAGATCTTCACTCTCTGCCCTGCGAAGCGGTGACTCACTGGTGATAAGAAGACTCCCGAGGGTCCAAAGATCGATATTAGGCGGGAGTTCTAACTCCAAAACCGGCTACCAGACAGACGTCGTCCATCTGGAGAAGCCACCATATGTGGAGTTTTCAACACAGCTACTTACCATGGGTCCAATAAAGAGTATCTTTCTCAGAAGCTTCGAGGTCGACAAGGAAGGTTTCTTTGTGTGTCTTTACGCTAACAAAGCAATGAACCTCCCACAAGACGCCCTTGTCATGACGGTCGAGATGCTCACTTTGCACTGCGAGAACGCCCTTCGCCTGAGAAACACCCTCCAAAAGGTAACCCAGAAGCTCGATTTCGTCGAGAACAAGGCCTCATCCGACGAGCTAACAGGACTCCTCAATCGCTATGGGTTCACTCTCGCTATCCAGAGAGAACAAAGGCGACGGGAGCGATATCCCATGCCGGTATCGATATTTGTGTTTGACTTAGATGGTCTAAAGACCATTAACGACACCTATGGACACCAGGCCGGAGACCAGTACATTCAGAGGTTTGCAACATTGTTAGGACAGACCTGTAGGGCAATCGACTTTACAGCTCGATTAGGGGGAGACGAGTTCGCCGTTTTGGCCCCTCACACAGACTCCACCTCAGCACAGCAGATGGCGAGTAGGCTTCGTCGTGTCTTCACAGAAAGCCAAGTGCCGGTCTCATTTGGATTCGCTAGCGACGATGCAGGCTCGACCTCGATAGACGACTTGATCGTCGTCGCAGACGCTCAGATGTACGCCAACAAACAAAGTAGACGTTTGCTCCAAAGGCGAGAGGTCGGATGAGAAGATAGAAGCCGCCGACGGGGATGTATCCGTCGGCGGCGTGTGGGAGGATAGTGTGTTACCACTTGTTGTTGTCGTCTTCCATCGTGGTCTTTGTTCCTGAGTATTAGCTAAGAAATAAGTTGGTTTATCGAGTGACTTATAGATTTCGACGACGCCAAGAATACTCAAGGTGGTTACTTCTCAGCCTATTTTCAGCTTGATGTAACCAAAAGCTTTTCTGAAAATCGCTATTTGAAGACATAAGAGCAGATAGATATGTATGTATACAGTATGTGGTAGTGCCAGTGAAAAAAGACTTTATGACAATGCTGTATAAATTCTCTCCGTGCTTACAACATATTTTGAGATTCGATGTATCATCTCTTACGTTCACAAATGTGACACTTGTTGTTTACCACACTTACCTGGGGAGGTAGCTGGAAAAAATGAAGAAAAGGATAAGGCGCAGAAGCAGCGCCGTAATTGCAACCACAGTGGCAGCTATAACTTTGGCTGCTTGTGGCTCTGGGTCGTCGGCTTCGTCGTCTAGCAGCTCGGGAACGACCAAGGTTCAAGGAGGGGTCGCCACATTTGCTGAGGGTCCTGGCGCTAACCCTAACTACATATTCCCCCTTACTCCGGGAACGAACTTCTCTACTTCAAATTTGAGCCTGTTCCAAGAGCTCATGTATAGACCGCTTTACTGGTTTGGAGTCGGCTCAAACGCTGAGATCAACTACCAGTACAGCCTGGCGAAGCCACCGGTGTTCTCGAACAACAACCAGACCGTGACAGTCGATCTGAACCAAAACTACAAGTGGTCTGACGGGGAGCCTGTGGATGCCCAGGACGTAATCTTTTGGATGAACCTTGTAAAGGCTAATAGAGCAAACTGGGCTGCTTATGTTCCAGGTGCATTCCCTGACAACATCACCTCTTACACGGCTACATCTAAGTATCAGGTGGTGTTCCAGCTGGACAAGAGTTACAACCCAACCTGGTTCACCTACAACGAACTCTCTCAGATAACACCGCTTCCCCTTGCTTGGGACAAGACCTCTCTGTCAGCGCCCTCTCCAACGGCGTCAACCCCTGTGTCGTCACTTCCTGATCAGACCACAAGCGGTGCCACGGCTGTTTACAACTTCTTAAACACCCAAGCCGGTGATCTCTCAACCTATGCAACCAGCCCAATCTGGTCGATCGTGGATGGTCCTTGGAAGCTAAAGAGCTTTACCACCCAAGGCAAAGCGGTATTTGTGCCTAATCCAACCTATGGAGGACCCGTAAAGCCGACCCTGTCAGAGTTCGTAGAGCTACCCTTCACCTCTGACTCAGCCGAGTTCAACGTGCTTAGGGCAAAGGGACTCACATACGGATACATACCTGTAAGCGACCTAGCACAAAAAAGCGTCCTTGCACAGGAGGGCTACACCTTACAGCCATGGAACCTCTTTGGATTCAACTACTGGGTGGAAAACTTCAACAACCCAACCGCAGGACCGATCTTCAAGCAGCTCTACTTCCGTCAGGCGTTTCAGCACCTGATCGATCAGCAACAGTGGATCCAGAGCTTCCTACACGGACTAGGTGTTCCAACCTACAGCCCTGTCCCAACAGCCATTGCAAACCCATTCGCTGACTCTCTGTCAAAGACGGGGATGTACCCATATAGTATCTCTGCCGCTAAGTCACTTCTAACTTCTCATGGATGGGATGTAAAGCCAAATGGAGTCACGGTATGTGTACGCCCTGGTACAGCGGCAAATGAGTGTGGAGCGGGAATCGCAGCCAACACTCCGTTGACCTTCAACCTGCAGTACGCCTCCGGGCTCTCATCGGTCAGCCAGGAGATGCAGGCTCTAAAGTCAGCCGCAGCTCAGGTAGGTATCACCATAAACCTATCTCAAGCACCATTCAATCAGGTAATCTCAAACGCTAGCCCCACCTCTACCTCCTGGCAGATGGAGAACTGGGCCGGTGGATGGGTATATGCTCCAGACTACGCTCCAACCGGAGGTGAGATCTTCTCATCTACCGCTGGCTCTAACTTTGGAAGTTACAACGATCCAACGGCGGATAAGTTGATAAACGAGACTCATACAGCTCCAGCATCGCAGTTCAACTCGGTGTTCAACCAGTACCAGGACTACATGGTGCAGCAGTTGCCAGTCTTCTATCAGCCAAACCCACCTTTCCAGCTGTCGGAGATCCAAAGCAACCTCAAGGGCGTAACACAAAACCCATATGCTAACATTACGCCTGAGACCTGGTACTTTGTAAAGTAA
>NZ_FQUL01000087.1 GCF_900128965.1 Ferrithrix thermotolerans DSM 19514 | reverse complement strand
AATGAGGGCGAGAAGGCTGAGATGTTGAGATGGCTATGTACGATGAAACCGTGGAGAACAGAACAACCCAAGAGGTGACCCTCCCACCCAAAGCAACAAGACGGGTACTCTCTCCGAGCTACAAGGCGAGGATCCTAAAGTGTAATGCCTCCTAATAGGGGAAATAGGCACGACAAGACCTAAGCACCCGACGATGCGAAGCTTGTCTAGGTGTTGTGAGATGCTGGGCTCTAGGCGACCCTCTCTGCTACGGTGACCTCGAATCCTAGAGCATCGATCCGCTTAGCCAGTCGCTTTACCTGAGCGTCGGGATCGTGGTGCTTCTCGAAGTAATCAGCCCCCAGATCTTGGTAGAGTTCTCCATTGGTAAGGAGAAGCCAGACGACGTTTAACATGGAGTGGGAGAGCGCAACGGCTGCCTTGTTAGGCCCTCGCCGTCTGGCAATACGCGCATTTGAAGCAGATGAGTAGGTTCCTTTTGAACGTGCCACCGCCCGAGCAGCCTCTATCATCGCACGTTTCAACGACGTAGATCCATGTCAGCTACCCGCTGGCTTTCGCTTGCCAGCTGACTCATAACTAGCAGGGGCTAGTCCAGCCCAGGCACATAGATGTCCAGCAGTTGGGAACCTCGACATATCACCCCCGGTCTCAGCAATAATGACCTGTGCCGTGGTTGCAGAGATCCCGGGAATGGATGATACCAGAGCGACGGCGGACTCAAAAGGGATGAGACGCTCACGGATCTCCTCGGTGAGTGCCCCGATAGCCGAGTCCAGATAGTCGATATGGTCGATGATCTGTCTGGCGACGAAGGCATGGTGGGCTCCGAAGTGTCCATAGAGTGCCTCCTTAAGTTGAGGAATCTTGGCCCGCATCTAGGACTTGGCCATCTGGGCCAAGACTGCGGGATCCCTTTCACCCGCTATGAGTGCCTCTATGATCTGTCTCGATGAGGAACTCCACACATAAGAGGCTACCGAGGTGCGCTTGATCCCAGCGTCTTGGAGAACCTTCTTAGAGTCGTTGGATCTCTCGTGCCCTAGCATCAACCTGGGTCTTGCGATATCGGGTCAACTCACGAAGCTCACGAATCTCTGGTGGAGGCACAAAGCTTGGCCGCACCATGCCGTGGGCGGCGACATCTGCTAGCCATTCGGCGTCTGCAAGGTCCGTCTTTCTGCCGGGTACATTCTTAACGCGCTGAGCGTTACATAGCCAGAGCTTGTCAAAGAGTCCCTCCAGTGCGTAGTACACCGGCTTCCAGTACACGCCTGTTGCCTCCATCACCACCGTTGATACCCCAGCGTCAGTGAGGAACTGGGCCAAGTCCTCGAGCCCTTTACGCGTGGTGGCAAAGGTCTCCTTGGAAAGGGTAACCATGCCATCTGGCTCTCGAACTCGCGTGCACGCAACGACGGTGTCACGGTGGACATCGAGACCGCCTACTTTATCTACTATCTCTTTCATCTCACCACCTCCCTGGTGTTTTAGGGAGCCGTCTCGTCAGGGGGACTACAATAAAGCGAACTCGGTTGTGTGCCTAAAGTTGTGCAAATAGGCCATAGGGTCTTTGGAACTGTGTCTATCTTAGTAA
>NZ_FQUL01000018.1:5544-45876 GCF_900128965.1 Ferrithrix thermotolerans DSM 19514 | reverse complement strand
TCAAAGTGCTTGATCGGCAACAATCGTCTTGAGTCTTGCGACTTTCCATCTCGAGCTCTTTGAGCTTCTTGGCATCTGTTGCTTTCACTTCCCCATAGGTGTTCTTCCATCTATGCCAGGTGGTCTTTATCACGCCTAGGTTGCGAGCAACTTCGGCAACAGTTTTACCTTCTCTCAGCATCTTGTCGCCCTCGGCAAGCTCTTTGATCACCAGCTCTTCGGTGTGTCGCTTGGATTTCATGGTGTTTTCCTCCACATCTACTTCGGAGGCAAAACTCACATATCGGGTGGGTTAGTTTCTGGGGAGCCCCTCATAAGGATCAAACAGCGGCACTGTTTATGCAAGGCTAGGTTTTACACCGAAATACTTGATAGTCAATACACCACTTAGGTGGATGCTATTTTTCTTGGTAGATCCCGCTACCTTAGTTATTAGACCCTTGTTCCTATTTGTGATTCGAAATTGTCTGTGATACCGTGCCGCTTCTTTGGAACACCTAAGCGTCTTTGGGTGCTCGTGTACCAGGCAAGATAGATCTGCTTTATTTGATGTGGACTCCGGAAAGAGCTCTTGAGATGATTAGGCGCTGTATTTCTGATGTACCCTCAAAGATTGTGTAGATTTTTGAGTCACGGTGCCACTGTTCTACGTAGTTCTCTCGAACGTATCCATAACCTCCAAGTATCTGAATAGCCTGTTCTGTGACCCAAACAGCAGTTTCGCCTGCGTAAAGCTTCGCCATAGAACCTTCTCCATGGTTGAAGGGGACTCCGTTGGCTCCCATCCATGCCGCTCTCCAACAAAGTAATCTTGCGGCATCTATCTTGGTGACCATATCTGCGAATCGAAATGCAATCGATTGATTCTCAATGATCGCTCGGGAAAACTGCGTTCTGTTCTTTGCGTACTCAAGGGCGTATTCGTAAGCTGCTCGAGCAACCCCTACGGCCTGTGCTCCGACGATAGGGCGCGAGGCTTCGAAGGTTGCCATCGCTGCTTGATTGTTTGACCTCTCTCCGCGCCGTGAGCGAGCGAGTCTTTCGTCCAGACGCTCTTTCCCGCCAAGGAGACAACTTCCCGGCACCTTTACGTCTTCTAGTACAACCTCTGCGGTGTGGGAAGCCCTTATGCCCATTTTCTTAAACTTCTGTCCTTGACGGAGTCCAGGAGTATTTGGGGGAACGATGAAGCTAGCCTGACCACGAGCTCCTAGATCCGGATCGACGCTGGCTACAATTACGTGTAGGTCGGCGATGCCTCCGTTCGTGATCCAGGTTTTGGTTCCGTTGAGCGTCCAGGTGTCGGTGGCCTCGTTATAAGTGGCTCTGGTCCGAAGAGACGACACGTCTGAGCCGGCGTCTGGCTCAGATACCCCAAAGGCCGCAAGTTTTATATCGTCCGCTGTTCCAAAACACTGTGGTACCCACTCTGCAATCTGTTCGGGGGTACCGTTAGCCATTATGCCTGCAACGGCTAGCGTCGATCCAAATATCGCTAAGGTGATGCCTGCGTCACCCCAGGCCATCTCCTCGTTGACTAATGCCAGTGTCAGGCCGCTCTTGTCTGCGTACCCATTTGCGATGAAGTCAAAGGAGTATAAACCGGCCTTTGCAGCCTCTTGGATTATCGGCCACGGAGTCTCTTCCCGCTCATCCCACTCTCTTGCTGCCGGCCGAATTACCTTCTCTGCGAAGTCGTGAACCCACTTTTGAATCTCTAGTTGATCTTCGTTGAGTGATAGAGAGAACTCCATACTTAACCTCCCTTAACTAAATCAGAGAGAACCCTATCCGTGTCGTTCTTCCCTTGAGGACGCCCCCCAATGTTACCACGCAGTAACGAATCGTCCAAAGTATCGTTTTCAAGCGAGATCGAGCTCGACCTGGACCCTATAGTCCCCGGTTAGAGTCTTGACCTCTTTGACCACTCCAGCGTGGATGACATCGCCTCTTATCGTCTCAAACACAGAGGCAAGGCTGTCATCTGCTTCAAAGATTAGCTCTTTCACCGCCGTCTTCATAGACACCTTTGCGCTGGACTTAGCCTTGCGAATCTCTGAAAGAACCGTGGACGCCAGTTCGTAGGAGCCCTTGGATTTGGTCTGGGATGTATCTCCTAGTATAAAGTCGATCTCTTTCCCTAGGGGCCAAGGTGCCCGATGGATCGAGCCGTGCTGCCACCATGACCAGACCTCTTCTGTTATATAAGGCTGAAACGGTGCGAATGCACGCAGAAGTATAGAGAGCGACTTCAATAGGGTGTATCGAGCCGAGAGCGATCCCTCTCTTGACTTTTGTGCATCGTCTTCTCCATAGGCACGGACCTTCACAAGTTCTATGTAGTTGTCGCAGTATCCCCAAAAGAAATCCTCGATCAGTTCCAGGGATCTTGTGTACTCGTAGGCGTCCATAGCGTCAGTGGCCTGTTCTATGCACTCTTTTAGTGCCAGAAGCATGTCTTTGTCGATAGGTATAAGAGATCTAGGGCGCAGTGCCTCTTCATCCCCTTTTTTCTGGAGACTAGTGACGGCTAAGACGAACTTGGAAGCGTTTCCTATCTTTATCGCAAGTCTTCTTCCCGCCTTCATCTGTGACTCATCCGCTGCTGTGTCAACGCCGGGGCGACCGTAGGCACTCCAGTATCTAAGTGCATCTGCGCCGAACTTCTCTATGAGAGGCATCGGCGTTACTACATTTCCCTTTGATTTAGACATTTTCTTGCGATCGGGATCTAACACAAAACCAGAGATCAGCGTGTTTTCCCATGGAAGGGTTTTATACTCCAGCTCTGATCTCAAGACGCTGTAGAACAGCCAGGTCCTAATGATGTCTTGTCCCTGAGGGCGCAGATCCATCGGAAAGCATCTGTCTAGATCGACCCTGTCTGAAGCCGACGCGATCGCAATAAATGGCGTAAGAGACGAAGTGGCCCAGGTATCCATGACATCTGGATCAGCTGTAAAGCCGAAAGGCTGATTTCGCTGCGACTCGGTATAACCCTCTGGCGTGTCGACCTGTGGATCGATGGGTAGCTGCGTCTCCTTTGGAACTATGGGTCGATCGTAGAGAACCTCGCCGTCGGCGCCAACCTCGTACCAGGTCGGGATCGGGATTCCAAAGTACCGCTGCCGTGAGATGTTCCAGTCTGCGTTCAGTCCCCGAACCCAGTTTTCGTAGCGTACGCGCATACTTGAGGGGATAAAGTTCAGTTCCAGTCCACGTCTCAACAGGTCGTCTTTGTGGACAAGGGTCTTCACATACCATTGACGTGAGGTGACTACCTCTAGTGGTCGTTCGCCTTTTTCGTAGAACTTCACCACATGACGTATTTTTTTGGGATCGCCAGATAGGTGACCATTGTCTTTGAGCAGTTGGACGACAGTCTCGCGAGCTTGCTTGGTTGTCCTTAAAGCGAGCGCCTCGTAGAAACCCTGCGCCGTCGCAGGATCTCGAGATGGCCAGTTCTCCTCGTCAAAGCGTATCTCCTTCACTAACCTTCCGTCCCGATTGACTATGTTCCTAAGCGGAAGAGAGAGTTCTCTCCACCATGTCACGTCGGTAAGGTCTCCAAAGGTTGACACCATAGCTGCGCCTGTGCCCTTGTTTGGATCTGCCAAGGGATGTGTAAATACCGTAAGTGGCACTTCGAAAAGTGGCGAATAGACCACCTTCCCGACGATCCCTTTGTACCGTTCGTCCTCAGGGTTGACAACAACGCCTACACAGGCGGGAATTAGCTCTGGGCGAGACGTCTCTATCTCTAAGGGGGTCCCATCTTCGAAGTAGAACCTTACCCTGTTATAGGTACCCTCTACCTCTCGGTCTTCCAGCTCAGCCTGCGAGATGGCGGTTTGAAAGTCTACGTCCCACAGGGTTGGCGAGTCAAGGGAGTAGATCTCTCCCTTTAGAACTCCTCGTACGAAGTAACTCTGGGAGATTAGTCTTGCGGTCTGTCCAACCGTCGTGTAGGTGATTGACCAGTCGACCGATAGGCCAAGCTTCCTCCATAGATCTTCAAAGACCTGCTCGTCTTTTTGTGTAAGTTCGTTGCACAGCTCTATGAAGTTTTGTCGCGATAGCGCGACGACCTCTTTACCTGTCAGATCACTGCTTGAAAAATTGGGAACATAAGGAAGGGTGGGGTCGCACCTCACCCCGTAGTAGTTTTGCACTCTTCGCTCGGTAGGAACCCCGTTGTCATCGAAACCCATAGGGTAGAAGATCTCGAATCCTTGCATGCGTTTGTAACGAGCGACTATGTCGCAGTGAGTGTAAGAGAAGACGTGACCTATGTGCAAAGACCCGCTTACGGTCGGCGGGGGAGTGTCTATCGAGTAGATCCGCTGCTTAGGGGCTGAGCCGTCGAACCGATATATTTTGGCCTCCTCCCACAGCCTACTCCACTTGGATTCGAGCCCCTCGACGTTCACTTTTTCCGGATAAGAAACTTTTGAGTCCACGACTATCATGCCTTTTATATGCTGCGTCTCTACAATTCTCTACTTGGTAACAACATAGCGGTTGCGCCGCTGTCTCCACCAGAGTTCAAAATGTATGTCTGTGGACCGACAGTATACGACTTTCCCCATATCGGACACGGTCGGTCTGTTTTGACCTTTGACATCTTGCGACGTTACCTCGAACATAAAGGTTTCGAGGTGAATCACGCCTCTAACGTTACCGATGTTGACGACAAGATAATAGAACGTGCCAGGCGGGGGTCTCAGCACCCTATCGCCTTGGCACGAAAGTATGAGGAGATCTGGTGGGCGGAGATGGACAGGCTCAATGTTCTAAAGCCAAAGTCGGCTCCGAGAGCAACAGACTGGATAGAACAGATAGTCGACATGGTCGCAACGTTAGTAGGCAGTGGGGTTGCATACATCTCTGATGACGGAGTATACATGGATGTCTCCCAGGTAGAGGACTATGGTCTGTTAGCCCAGCAGGATCTCTCGAAGGTTCAGAGCTCTGAAAGGAACGCCTCTGAGCACAAGCGGCAGTCCCTTGACTTCGCTCTTTGGAAGTTTGCAAAGGCGGATGAACTGACCTGGTCGTCGCCCTTTGGAGATGGCAGGCCAGGGTGGCATAGCGAGTGTGTTGTCATGTCTACAGGTATCTTGGGTCACGACTTCGACCTCCACGGAGGAGGTCTTGATCTTAGGTTTCCTCATCATGAAAATGAACGCGCACAAGCAGAAGCCCTAGGTTACGGATTTGCTCAGATCTGGATGCACCACGGCTTTGTGGAGTCGCAAGGGGTCAAGATGTCCAAGTCCTTGGGAAACTTTACAACATTGACCGAGATGCTTGATCTCTATGATCCACGAGCCTACCGGTTACTAGTTGTGCGAGCCCACTACCGGTCTCCTTTGGAGGTTACTAGAGAGCTCGCAGAGGAAGCCACCTCCGCGCTACGAAGGCTGGATCAATTTGCGCAACGGATGGGTCCTATCTTGGATGATCCAACGGTGGAGCTAGATGAAAGTGGATCCTTCCTTTCCCGCTTCGAAGATGCTATGGATAACGACCTCGATACACCAGCTGCGACCAGAGAGATATTTGAAGCAGTCAAATCCGGAAATGCGGCTTTCGATCGGGGAGATTTTAGGACAGCTAAGACACTAGCCTCTCAGGTTGCCATGGCCATGAAAGTGTTGGGGCTACAGCCGGGCCGTGTAGAAGAGTCCATTCCTAACGAGATCGCCAAGCTGGCTACCTTGAGGATGGAGGCGAAGAGGAGTAGAGACTTTGCTGCAGCTGATGCGCTTCGTGATCAGATCCATGCAGCTGGCTACCTCGTTGAGGACACTTTGGAGGGATACAGGGTGCGTAAATCGTGACGATCCTTCGAGACATCTATATGAGGTTCTCGATATAGTCTGGTTCCCTAGCAAGAAGGGTTCTAACTACGGACAAAGAGGCCAGGGCGTCGTAGCAAGCGTCGTGACTTTGGGTAATTTCGATGTCAAGCTCGATGCAGACGTCTTGAAGTCGATGTCTTCGCAGATGGGGCAAAAGTCGTCGCGACATCGACAGAGAGTCGACAATACCTGTCACGTAAGGGAACTCGATCTTAGATCGTTTGTACTCCTCAGCTAAAAAACTGAGGTCAAAGTCGATGTTGTGGCCGATGATGCACTTATTTGAGATAAGAGGTGTGAGCCAGGCTCCGGCGAGAGCGAACGATACACAACCATCTACGTACTTGTTGCTTAGTCCGTGAATGCGTACCACATCTGGTGGTACCAAAGTGCCAGGATCGATGAGGACAGCGCCCTCCCATCTTGGCAAGAGCCCTTCGTCTGCAAGGACAACACCTAACTGCAAAACTCGGTCGTTTTGTGAATCAAGACCTGTTGTTTCGACGTCGAGCGCAACGTAAGAGTAGTTTCCCGGGGGTGGGAATAGGTAACTTTGTCCACCGACTGGCTTACGCTTGATTCTTGTCCTTCTCATCGAGGGTGGCTCCCGAGTTAGCTGTTTTTGTAGGTTAGCTTAGAGGTTCAAAGTTACAAGATTTACGTAGCGCTGAAGCTTTAGAGGATGGTCTTTGTTATCGAGTTAGAGGCTGTAACTTGTTGTCTCTAGCGATCAAGCTACCGGATAAAGTTCGATCCAACAGTCGACGAGGTTGCTAAGGAACGTGAACAAGAGTCAGTGGCTCAGGGACTTTTGGGCCTTGAAGAGGTTCATGTGACTTTGTAGTGCTGTGTAAGGTTATCAGTGGTGCCCGTCTTCGCGTAGTTCTAAATGTCCGTTGACAACGATCTGCGCCACCTTTAGTGGATGTGACAATGTGGTTTGTGCCCAGGCAAGAAAGAGCGATATGTAGATCTTTCTGTATGTACTCCTTGGTTCTACGCAAGTTACCAGCGGATCGAGCCTGTCCGAGATGCACTACAGATCGCTCTCGGTGGAGCTGCACAGCAGTTTAGGCCTAGCTCGGTTAACCCGGTCCCTTAGTTGGCTTGCGGACCTAATAGTTACAAGCGGTAGGATCTTTGTGACCCAAGAGTCGATAGTCGCAAGGGCTCTAGATTTCGAAATAATCGTGCTTCTATCTCTGCGGTGTTGACTTGATCCCAAGCAACCTATACCCGTCCTTCTGTCTTCTGCTACGAATTTGATAGTTAGAGCTTTAGGGCGCAGCTTTAGAGCCTCGATTCGAGCCGTTCTCGTGGGAGGGCAAAGGCGTCACCGCCCTTTGGGAAGAAGTTGGTCGAGCCATGACGCTCGCAACAGCGGTTCTGGTGGTTCAGGACCCATCAGCACAGAGCAGGGAGTACCCTCCTCGCCCAAGTGGTCAAGCACCAATGCAGCTTCACCAAAGCACTCGTCCTTGGTATAGGCGGTGGGTGTGACCACGGTCGTTACCGAAGCCGATACTGCTGCTAAGAGACCATTTCTTGAATCTTCCACGGCAATACAATGATCGGGTAGGAGACCGCAGAGCGATAAGGCCTCTTGATATACGTCTGGGGCGGGCTTTTTGAACCTCACCGTATCACCGGCAGACACAGCGTCAAATATGTCGACGGAACCTTTGCCAAGTGTTGCGTCGAGTAAGGCCACGACGTTGCTGTAGCTTGTGGTGGTTGCGATTAGCAGCTTTATGTCGCAGTGCTTCGCTTCCTCGATCAGTCGCTTGACCCCAATGCGAAGACCAACATCCCCGGACTCGACGAGTTCCGCGTAACGTGCGGTTTTCTGCAGATGCAGGGCTCGAATATCGGATTCTGTGAGAGGGGTGCGCATTTCGGTTGCGTAGAACCTTATCCGCTCCTTGCCCCCCGCTACTCTTAGTAACCGTTTATAGGTGTATCGGTCCCAGTACCACTCCACGGAGAAGCGTTCAAAGGTGTCGTTAAATGCCTGTCTGTGCGCCTCTTCAGTCTCGGCCAGAGTTCCGTCCACGTCGAAGATTAAGGCGGCGGTCTTTGTCATCTCCCTCCAAAGCTCTTGCATCTGTCAAGGTAACTCGAGAATCGATGCGAAAAGTCACCCAAAAGGGGCGTTAGCCAGGTGAACTGTGGCGATGAAGAACTCTTGAACTCTCCTTGGATGCATTTCCCTTTTCCATGTGCGGGAGACTTATTAGGTAATCTAATTGACTCGCAGATTACTCAACTGTCTTTCAACAACCTTCCGGTAGGTTATGGTCAGAAAATTGCGAAAGTGGGAGATTGTATTGGGTGGAAGTGAGAGCGTAAAAGGTGAGCGAGTCGGGGTCTCGTACCTTCTTCGTTCTGCAGTTCTGGTCTTTGCAGCACTGGTGCTGGCGATCTTCATTATCGACTCAGGTGCACAGGGGCCTTCTGCGACAGATGGTGATAAGTCTCCCGCTCAAATCCAACAGGCTACTTTATCGGTCTCCCCAACTGCTGAGTTGAAGTGGCAAGGGTTCGGAGCGTCTGGAGCCTGGTGGCCAGGACCAGTGTCACAGTTTTCCCGGAAAGCAAAGGAGCGACTTGGTGAAATTCTTTTTTCTGCTTCTGGTCTTCATCTTGCGCAGTATCGATACAACATAGGTGGTGGCGGGGCGGGCGTAATAGTGCCATGGAAGGCACCCCCGACCTTTTATGTGGGGCCTGGAAACTATAACTGGGGAGCAGATCCAGCAGGTATTGAGTTCCTGGAAATGGCCGATAGATACCATGTAAGAGATCTCGTTGGTTTTGTGAATTCGGCACCTCCAGCTTTCACTACGAATCATCTGGCGTGTGGAGGATCCTTAAACCCCAACGAAATCGTTCAATACGCAACCTATCTTGCACAGGTCATCCAAGGTATAAAAGAGCACTTCCACGTACAGGTCAACTACGTTTCACCTATGAACGAGCCCGACAACAACTTCGGCTCCTGTAAGCAAGAGGGGATGGCGGTTCCTGTTAGCTTGAGAGCTCGCCTGGTCGTTGCAGTTGGCCAGGAACTGGCAAAGTATGCCCCTTGGTGCAAAGAGATTGCGGATGAGTCGTCTAAGGTGTCCACCCTTTTACTGCCACATCTATACGAGTGGGCGAAGCAGCCCCAAGTCGCCAAGTACCTTGCCGTTGTAGCTCACCACCTCTATGACTTTCCGCATCGCAACGTACTGTCGGAGATGGCCTCCAAGATCTCGCCCCTTGGGATCCCATCGTGGATGACTGAGATCTGTTGCTACAATGGGGCGCACTTTGGATATCAATACGACCCCACGATGGTATCTGGAATGTGGCTAGCTCACACGATCTACACGGACATAACCTTCGGCAGAGACAGGGCTTTCGACTGGTGGACTGCAGTATCGCCCAACTTGGGCTGTAGTCCCCTAGCTGCGCCAGGATGTTGGAATCAGGTTAACTACCTTGGACGTAACGACGGCCTTGCGTATTACGACCTAAACGGTGCAAAGAATGGAGACCAAAACTTCTATCTCACAAAGAGGTACTACGTCTTTGGGAACTTCTCCCGCTTTATTCTTCCGGGCGCTACTTTACACGCCGTCCAGTCGGACTCTCCAGCTGTGTTTGCGTTGGCCGCTCGGACGAGGTCTGAGTGGACTGTCGTCGTTGGCAACAGCACTGTAGCGGGAGGGCCGACGACTCTGGAGATCGATTTTCCTCACACTAAGGTTGGTAGGGGAGAATTGATACCGACTGCAGCGCTACTAACCGATCCTGGTGCTAGTTGGAAGAACGCCGATCTCCCTGATGTGAAAGGGAGTATCGCTGTTGCCTCAATACCGCCTGACTCCGTGCTGACCTATGTATTTCGGGTAAGGTAGATACTAATAGTTATAGATCAAGTCGAGTGGCTGACGCTAGTTAGTTGCTTCTGTAGTTTCTTTGGAGATGCAGGCGTATGAACGGTTATCACGCTCCTTTATCCGTGGTTATAATGGCTGCCGGAGAGGGAACTCGTATGAAGTCTGAGCGTCCGAAGCCTCTGTTGAAGCTCTGTGGCAAGACGATGCTTGAACACATATTGACCGCGCTTGACGAACTGAGCATGATCGACCGAGTGGTTATAGTTGTGGGTCACAAAGAAGAGGAGATTCGCTCCGAACTTCTCTCTTTGTATCAAGGCGATCTGGAACTGGTGTTTGTTCGGCAAGAGAGTCTAAAGGGAACAGGAGACGCCCTAAGTGTAGCGATGACCAGGATCAGCGACCCTATCGTTGAGCTTGGCGGCCGTCGGGGAGCTGTATTGGTGATGCCTGCAGACGTACCCCTCATCGAGTCGAGTGTTCTAAATGAGTTGGTTGAAACCCACTTTAGTAGTAAGTGTGCGGCCACTTTGCTAACGGCCAGAGTGGAAAATCCTTTTGGATATGGGCGCGTGATAAGGTCAAAAGATGGTTCTGTGGTAGCGATAGTCGAAGAACGCGACGCCACTGCGGAGCAACGTCAGATCGACGAGATAAACACCTCCTTATATATGTTTGATACCGCACCACTGCCAGCTGCACTTAGACGCCTTGCGCCCTTGAACTCCCAGCAAGAGCTGTATCTGACAGACGCAGTGGCGGTTCTCTCCGCTGCCGGCTACTCGATTGGATCCTCTCAGTTAGAAGACGCCTCGCTGGTTATGGGGGTCAATGACAGGGCTCAGCTCAGCGACGCCGAGAAGGTCATGCGTCGAAGAATTAATTACGCCTGGATGAGAGAGGGAGTGACCCTTGTTGATCCAAACACCACCTATATCGACTGCAGAGCCCAGTTGGCCAGGGACGTGACTATATGGCCTGGTGCCGTGATTGAAGGAGCAACGACGATAGGTTCGCAAAGCGTGGTAGGACCTGGATGTCACCTCGTCGACTGCACTGTTGGAGAAAGAGTGCGCCTATCATACTGTGAAGCGAATAAAGCCTATGTGGGCGACGGAGCTAAGGTAGGACCCTTTGTTTACCTCGCACCTGGTACCAAGGTACCGGCGTATCAGAGCATCGGTTCCAAAGAGAACATGGAGTAGTTGATGGAGCTAGTACTTAGAAGACGACTCGAGCTTTATGCGGGTAGAGCTCACAGGGAACTAGCGCTTGAGGTAGCCAAGCATCTTGAGGTTCGCCTTGGCCCTATGGTCCTAAAGGACTTTGCAGACGGCGAGATATACTGCAGATTTGGAGACTCTGTAAGAGGTAAGGACGTCTTCATCCTCCAAACCCATGCAGGACCCGTGAATGACTCGATCTTCGAACAACTCATCATGATCGATGCTGCGAAACGGGCATCAGCAGACAGAATAACCGCTGTTTGTCCGTACTATGGATACTCTCGCCAAGACAGAAAGTCTGCCGGGCGTGAGCCTATAACGGCAAAGCTTGTCTCGGATCTCTTTGCGGCAGCTGGAGCGGATCGCATAGTGTCCGTGGACCTCCACTCAGGTCAGATTCAAGGTTTCTTCGATGGCCCCGTCGACCACCTGACAGCGATGCCAGTGCTAATTGAGTACCTGAAGCGGCATGCTGACGAAGACTTTGTAATCGTCGCCCCTGATGCAGGTAGGGTGAAGGTTGCTTCGAGGTACTCGCAGTACCTAAACGCCGACGTCGCCTTTGTGCATAAAAGAAGGCCAAAGGGCACTGCAAATGTAGTTGAGGCTCTTGATGTTGTAGGTGAGGTCTCGGGTAGGCGTTGTGTACTTATCGACGACATGATAGACACCGCCGGAACGATCTGTGCGGCTGCAGAGCTGCTAGTTGCAAAAGGTGCCTCAGAGGTATGGGCGATGGCGACTCATGGTCTGCTCTCAGGTCAAGCCGTGGACCGTCTAAAGGCCTCGGACATATCAAGGGTGGTCGTTACCGATACCTTGCCACTCTCGGAAGAAAGACGCTTCGACAAGCTAGAAGTGCTCTCTATCGCCAAGGTGTTGGCCGATGCTATCGCCGCTGTGTTCGAGGACGGTTCTGTCTCTAACATCTTCAAAGGTGATAACCTTTCGTAGTGTTTAGCCGTTCATCGAAGACTCTGTCTATGCTCTGTTTTGTTGCTGCAAGTGGCAAGGTTTGCCACGGAGTCGACTAGGTTATTCTGGTTGCATTTGGTATTTCTTAAACTGCATGCTTAGGAGAGTTTTGTGTCCCAGGTTGAGGTCAAAGCCGTAGGTGGTCGCGAGGCGGGGAGCCGAGCCTCTCGCCGGATTCGTAGAGAGGGCATGGTGCCGGGAGTCGTATACGGCGCGCAGTCGTCTCCTATCGCAATCTCTTGCAATCTAAGAGAGTTGCGAAGCGCCCTTTCTAACAGAGTTGCTAAGGGTTCGATACTAACGCTTTCGATAGATGGAAAGTCTCAGATTGTGCGTGTTCAAGATGTACAGGTGCATCCAATCCGTCGTGAAGTGACCCACGTGGACTTTTTGTTCATGAACGCTAAGGACGTAGTTACTTCTGCAGTTACTCTTACTGCCCCTACGACACTTGTCCTTCAGGTAGCGGCGTTGAACGTCGAAGGTCCCGCATCTTCTATTCCTGCGGCCATTGAGGTGGGGGCGGAACTGGCAAACGATGCTGGAGAGGTAATGGCGTCTTTAGTTCCACTGCCTAAAGGCGTAAAGGTGGTTGCGGAAACTGATTTCGTGGTCGCCAAACTCGCTCTAGAAGAGTAACACTAGTTGGTCTAGTTGCCACAGCTGTATTTGGTCGCTGGGCTAGGTAACCCTGGAGAACGCTATGAGAAAACCCGGCACAATGCGGGAGCGGCTGTAGTAGCAAAGCTTGCAGACTCGACTCATGTCTCCCTCCGTCGTGTAAAGAGCTGTATGACTTTGGCTTGTGAGGCTGAGATCGGTGGAGCCCCAACCGTTCTTTCCTTCCCTCAGACCTACATGAACGAGTCCGGGCGTGCTGTTGTGTGTTTGATGAAGAGGTATCCCGAAGCGGTAGTGAACTCCCTTGTGGTGATTCACGACGAACTCGATCTTCCGGTGGGGGTTGTAAAGATAAAACGTGGTGGAGGCCTCGCAGGTCATAACGGACTCAAGTCGATCGCAAGCTACGCTGGGAGCAAAGACTTCATTAGAGTAAGAGTCGGAATAGGTCGTCCGAGAGATGGTGTTGACATATCTAGATGGGTTTTGTCGAGACCGGATGCCAACGAGAGGATTCAGCTTGAACTGGCCACAGAGCGAGCGGCTATGGCGGTTCAATCAATCGTTAGAGACGGAGTCGAAAAAGCGATGAATGAGTTCAACTCCAATACCAGATGATCGACCTCTTGCGATTGGTAAATAGCTACGGGGCGCCCGTCAGCTCATCCCCTGTGGTCGCTGAAGAAAGTGGATGGCCACTTTTTGGCGCTCTGCATCTTCAACGGACGCCCGGATCGATCACGTTTCTTGTCTGTGCTAATACAAACTCGGCTCTGAGGGTGTTCGAGGATCTACAGGTATACCTGGGCCAAGAGACCGTTCAGTACTTTCCGCAACTAGAAAGCTTACCCTTTGAGAGAGTTTCCCCCCCAAGAGACCTCGTGGGCCAACGTATAAAGGTGCTTGAGTCGCTCAGAAAGGCGCGTAGCAAAGAGTCCGGAACAGTTGTAGTCATGACGGTAAGGGCGCTGATGCAGAGACTCTTCGATTTCAATACATCTTCATTGGGGAAAACCCTTAGGGTAGGAAACAATATAGATCTAGATGCTCTTGAAAGATCTCTGTACCAGTTGGGATATGTGCGTGAGTATGTCGTAGAGACAAAGGGACAGTTCGCAGTGAGAGGGTCGATCGTGGACTTCTTTCCTCCGTCGTTCGACCTGCCAGTCAGGGTCGATCTCTTTGGGGACGAAATCGAGGAGATCTTTGAGTTCGACCCAGAAGATCAGCGTAGGATAGGCTCCCTTGCAAGTGTTGACTTACTGCCGGCGCGAGAGTGCCTTATCGACGATGCCGTGCGCGTAAAAGCTGAGGTAGCTGCCAAAGAGATTCCAGAGGGGCGCTCTTACTTCGAACGTATCGCATCAGGTGAGTATTTTGATGGGGTCGAGTCCTGGCTGTACTGGCTCAGCTCGTCAGAGAAGACGGTGGCATCATTGCTTGGTGATGAAGACCAGGTGGTTCTCTTTGAGGCAGGCAGGCTTCGTGGCAGGGCAAACGATCTTATCGAAGAAGAGTTGGTTTTGAAAAAAGCCATCTCCACGAGCTGGGGACTTGACTCTGGGATCGATCTCCCAAGATTTCACGTTGGGTTGGACGACGTCTTAGGCTCTAGTGATGCGAGACTGTTCCTGGTAGAGCCGGCTCTAGGGCAAGAAAAGGTCGTCCGCAGCTGGGGTCTTTCAGGAAGGGAGAGCGAGGATCTTGTACGAAAGATCAAAGACCTTCTCCACCAGAGATACTTGGTGGTTGTTGGAGTTGAAAGTCCTGGTAGCGCGGAGGCCATCGTCTCGTCTTTTGTTGAGCACGAAGTCGACGCAACGCTAGCGGAGTCTGGATGGGATCCAAAGGCGGCTCAGGGCCATAAGGTCGTGGTGTTCTCAGGTGCACCCCTCTATCAAGGCGCTATCTCCTCACTTTCCAAGGTAGCTGTTCTCTCAGAGTCAGATCTATCTGGGAGGCGTAGGTCTCACCGGCATGAGGCCACTCGTAGAAAGCAGGCTGTGGCTAAGGTGGACTTTGAGGCACTAGAGCCGGGCTCCTATGTCGTCCACGATAACCACGGTATTGCGATATATCGGGGTATGACCAAGAGGACTCTGGCTGGAGCGGAGCGAGACTATCTCATATTGGAGTTCAAGGGATCTGACAAAATCTACGTTCCTACAGAGCAGATATCTCTAATAACCCCGTACTTTGGTGGCGAAAGGCCAACACTTTCAAGGCTAGGCGGTTCTGACTGGCAGGTGACTAAGGCTAAAGCTAGAAAGGCCGCTCAAGAGGTAGCACAGGAGCTAGTAGTCCTTTATCAAAAACGAACTGTATCAGAAGGGCACAGCTTCTCAGCGGATTCTATATGGCAACGCGAAGTGGAGGAACGGTTTCCATATGAGCTCACTAGAGATCAGCAAAGAGCTATATCAGAGGTCAAAGCAGACATGGAGAGTCCAAAGCCGATGGATCGGCTTGTCTGTGGCGATGTGGGCTTTGGTAAGACGGAGATAGCGATCCGAGCGGCTTTCAAAGCCATCCAGGACTCAAAGCAGGTAGCGATGTTGGTTCCAACGACGCTGCTAGCACAGCAGCACTACCAAACTTTTCTTGACCGCTTCGAAGGCAAGCCCGTCAATGTAGCGATGCTCTCACGATTTTTAACGAGTAAAGAGGCGCGAGATGTCGTAAAGGGTCTTCGGGATGGTTCTGTGGATCTGGTAATCGGGACTCACCGTCTCTTAGCGAAAGACCTGCAGTTCAAAGACCTTGGTCTTTTGATAGTCGACGAGGAACAGCGATTTGGTGTCAATCACAAAGAGCAGATAAAACAGCTCAAAAGTGGTGTTGACGTGCTTACCCTTACTGCTACGCCGATTCCGAGGACCTTGGAGATGTCTCTTACGGGGATCAGGGATCTTTCGTTGCTACGGACGCCACCTAGGAGGCGACAGCCGATCCTTACCCATGTCGGTCCCTACGATGAGTTCGCTGTGTCGGAGGCGATCCGCCGGGAACTGATTCGAGAGGGTCAGGTCTTCTTTGTTCACAACAGGGTTCGCGATATAGAGTCTGTGGCTCAGAGACTACGTGAACTTGTTCCGGAGGCAAGGGTAGCTGTTGCTCATGGGCAGATGGATGAAGGCCACCTAGAACAGGTAGTTATAGATTTCTGGGAAGGTCTGTACGATGTGCTTGTCTGTACTACGATCATAGAGTCTGGGATAGATATGCCTACGGTGAACACGTTGGTAGTGGATCGGGCGGACACTTTGGGACTCGGGCAACTTCATCAGATTCGTGGTCGAGTAGGTCGTTCTGGGGTAAGAGCGTACGCTTACCTTTTCTATCCTGACTCTGAACGAATTACCGACCTGGCCTTTGATAGGTTAAAGACTATCTCTGAGAACGTGGAGCTAGGGTCAGGTTATCGGATCGCAATGCGCGATCTGGAGATCAGAGGCGCAGGTAACCTCTTGGGAGAGAGCCAAAGTGGTCATATGGCTGCTGTTGGCTACGACCTTTATGTGAAGATGGTGAAAGAAGCGGTCGCCGATCTAAATGGAGAGGTTCAAAGAGAGCATAACCCTCTCCCGAGTGTAGACATACCGGTCAAGGCGTACATTCCAGAGGACTACGTAGAGCGTCAAGACCTGAGGCTAGATTTCTACTCCCGTCTCTCTAAGGCAAGTTCTCTTTTTGATGTAGACGAGATGGAGGCGGAACTAAAAGATCGCTTTGGAGTTCTGCCAGTTGCAGTAGAGAACCTTCTGCGGATAGTAAGGTTGCAGGTGAGGCTAGCTGAGAGGTCGGTGTCTACGTTGTCGGTGTTGAAGCGCCCTGGAGCGGTGAACTACGAGCTAAGGGTTTCGCCGGTCTCTATCCCAAGGTCTCGAATCGTTCGACTGAGGCGGCTTTATCGCTCCGCAGTAGTTAGAGAAGGTCAAGGTGAGCTGGTCGTGCCAGTATCGAACCAAATACCCTTACTGGAAGCTGTTGAGCGATTTTGCTCCGAGATCATCTTCGATGAATCCTCTACCACCGCTGCGATAGAGACAATCTAGCTAAGGATTTATTGATAGACTTACGGTCTTGGTTGAATGGACCTGGCGTTACGATCTATCGATAGTGATACCAAGGCGATATTCGCCGGTAATGGTATAAATCAACTGTTTCCAAGGAGAGATGTTGAGAGTAACTCCTCTAAAGGCTATTTCGTTTGTGTCTTTGTCAGCAGCGCTGTTGTCTTCATGTTCACTGTCCCAGTATGCAGCCAAAGTTAACGGGCAGGTTATCACCCAAGGCCAGTTGGTTAGCGAACTCAAAGACGTAGCATCCAACAAGCCTTTTGTTGCTCAGATCGAGAAGTCGCAGGGTTCCATCTATGGTTCCGGCGCTGGTACCTTCAGTTCAGCCTTTACCGCAGAGATTTTGAACCGTCGAATCTCGGTCACGCTCATCCAACAGGCACTAAAGAAGCTCCATCTACCGGTGAGCCAGTCCGCCTTAGCGGTTGCTTACCCTGAGGCGGCGGCAGGTTTTGGGGGCGCAACCGTGTTTGCTGGCTTTCCTAAGAACTATCAGGCACAGCTAGTAAATGATACAGCAGCTATCGACACTCTTGAGGCTCATCTTGTTGGAAAGTCCCTTTCTCCCACGGCGGTAAATAACTACTATAACCAACACGTAGGAGCGTTCACTGAGTACTGTAGCTCAGATATTTTGGTGACGACTCAAAGTGCAGCTGCCTCTATAGCTAAGCAGGTAGCGGCTGGTTCTTCATTTGCATCGCTGGCTCAGAAGGACTCCAAGGACACTAACACCGCTTCTAACGGTGGCGCTCTAGGGTGTGGACTACTCTCCCAGTACTCACAGGCCTTTGGACCGAGCTTCGCCCAAGAGGTATCTTCTTTGGGTGTGAACCAAGTCTCTTCCCCCTTCCAAGGCAGTCAAGGATGGTATCTCATCGAGGTGACCTCAAAGCCAGTGGTTCCCGAGACGCAGGCGGTCCCAAATATTGTGACTCAGCTGCTTGGGTCCGCTGCGCCAACGAAGCTGGCGGACTATGTGCAGAGTTTCGCTAAGGCGTCGCAGGTTGAAGTGAATCCCTCTTACGGGAGACTGTCGCTGGCAAACGGTCAGGTATCGGTTCTGCCCCCTTCTGCACCCTCTGCGGCTGCACAAAAGGCGTTCTTCGCTACTCCCTCTTAGCCCCAGGTACATGACAGCGGGGAACGACTAGCGTCTTAGTGATGATTACAGGAGTGATAGAGGTATGCGGACTGGGTCCGGGACCTACAAGCCTTTTAGACCGTACACTTGTTGAATCTATAAACGCAGCAGACGTTATATTCGTACGTACAGTCAACCATCCAAGCGCGCCAGAGTTCATTGAATTGTGCAATGAAGCCGGTAAGGAGGCGGAGTCCTTTGACTTTCTCTACGAAGAAGCCGAGGAGTTTGAAGAACTCTACCACAGTATCTCCGACAGGCTTGTTCAAGAGGCTAGCAAAGGTAGCAGGGTACTATATGTCGTTCCAGGATCTCCAAGCGTGGGCGAATCTACAGTAAAGATGCTCCTGGCGCAACAAGACGCAAGAGTTATCCTCCGTCCAGCCCTTTCTTTTTTGGATTTGGCGTGGACTGAATTGAGGATGGATCCTATAGATGGAATCTCAATAGTCGACTGTTATGAGTTTCTAGCAGCACCTGGTGCTTACGGTTCCAACGTTTTGATAATGCAGTGTTACTCCCAGACCTTAGTCGATGACCTCTTGAATGTGGCCGAAGAGTTGGAGTGCGAGGTCATCATCCTTCATCATCTGGGTCTTGAAGACCAAGAGGTCATAGAGGTCGAGGAGTATTCGTGGCCCGTATCGGCCCAGCCAGATCATCTCACCTCCGTTATGCTCAAAGGCATCAAGAGTCCCGTAAGAGAGATCTTGGCTTTGTGGGAGACGGTCAAAACTCTGAGAGTCAGATGTCCCTGGGATGCGGAGCAGACTCACACCTCCCTGACGAGACACGTCATAGAAGAGGCTTACGAGGTTGTAGAGGCGATCGATGAACTCTCGGTCGGCGGATCGGATTTAGATGGGGCGATGGAGCACCTGCGAGAAGAGCTCGGTGACCTCCTTTTGCAGGTATTCTTCCATGCCAATCTAGCACGCGAGGCAGGTTGGTTCTCAGTCGAAGACGTGGCTGAAACTATTGACACCAAGCTACGCTACCGTCATCCCCATGTCTTCGGCGACGTAACGGTCGGCTCTGCGTCTGAGGTCGTGTCAAACTGGGAGAAACTCAAAAAAGTCGAAAAGGATCGCTCATCTGTACTTGAGGGCGTTTCAGCGTCCTTACCCTCGACGATAGAGGTACAGAAGATCTACAGGAAGTACAAAGGGTTGAACGGTGATCTGGAGTCTTTGCAAAGATTGACACCGTCGGGCGATTCCTCCACGGAACCAAATGACAAGTTTTACCTCGATGTACTAGCGGCTCTTGATAACAAGGTAGACATCGATGCTATATTGCGATTGGCTTCTCGAACGCTTAGGAGCGAGATCTTGAAGATCGAAGACACAAGCAAGGAATCCTAAGATTCCTTTCTCTGTGGAACCTGTGACCTTGAAGCGTGCTTAGCTTAGGACTCTGCTGAATACTCCTTCCCATCGTTGGTCTAACTGCGTTCTTGACCATGTTTTGGGCCTGTGGCTGCTGGGTCTTTGGTTTGGTCCTCTCTCTTTAGAGAAGGAAGGGAGAGGAGGTGGTATCAACTCGCTATCACCCATCTCCGATTTTCTCCAGTGAGGGTGTTTCGCAGGAGTAACTAGAGGTTCCAGACGGCGCTAAGAGGCCTATGGTCAATGGTGTTCTTGGCTAGTCCCCGGTATTGGAGCTTTGAACCATAGAGTTTGCGCTTCATCTGGGTGTGGATCCGGTCTACCTCTAGTCGAGTCGCTCTGTAGTCAGCTTAGGTCCCCTCAGCCCTCAAACGCTTGCGCTTAGCCTTGGCGTAGGAGTGATATGGATAAACGTTCATCACTCGTCGAAGTTCGGAACGAGTGCAGCGATTCTTGGAGGGGCAGGCACTCAAGTACTCGGTAAAGTAGGCTCTCCTGTTAGCTGAGATGGTTACGGTGTGCCCTACAGGAGAGGTGGCACTTTCAGGTGTCTCGGTGGTGGACTTGGTCACGGCGCGATCATAAAGGCTATAAACCCTGGGACCACCATACCAAGAGGATGTGGCTTGATCACTTCAGTGTGACCTTTATCTGCTAGGTGCTGAGAGGTCTATTGCTAAATGCCCACTATCCCGATAGTCGGGCACCGATTTACGCTATTGTACAAAGAACTCTTTGGCGAGGAATGCATCGGAGGCGTTACCCTTGGGCAGGGTGGCAGGGGTGATCATCTCGGTGTCGGTATCGATAGCGATATGGCCCTTGTGCTTGCTCTGGTGGTTCTTTCCTCATTTGTGGACATAGCGAGACTCAGAATCAACGGTGGAGACGACCCGATCCTTGACGAGACGGTAGGTGTCAATCTTCTCATCGACGAGATCAACGTCTCGACCAGCGACCACCCCAAGAAGACTAATAGCACCAAGTTGTTGGGTAGCACAAGAGGAGACGGTGCACTACTCTTGTCATCGCGAAAACACCCAAGCTCTCTAGTTTGCTCAATAAGTACGTTTGCATCATGAACTAACATGAATCGTTTATTATTTACCTGCTCTTGGTCGGAGTAGTCGGTATTGGGCTTTGTCCGTGTCTGGGCGATCTTATCGGAAAGAGGAACCGAAGAAAGCTCTCTGATGAGCTGTTAGACCCGCTTGATTTGGGCCACGATCTGGGTCATGGTGTGCTTTACGCAATGACGGCATCGACCAACGTCGTTGAGTCAGGAACCCACTTGGTATGGGTGTGAAGGATCGTAGTGTCATCTGTGATCTCATGGGAAAGATCAAGTATGAGGTTGGGAGTCGCTGAGTTACTGATGCGCTTCCTCCAGCAGGTAAGTGCCGAGGGGTGAAAGCCTTAGGTCATCGAGCTCAAGACCAATCGCAAGCTTGAACCGCAGATTATAGCGAACCTGATCAAGTGCCTCTCGATCATAGAGTCCGTACAAGGTCTGTAGGACCATGACTGAGGCGATGCGTGAGGCTGGGGCCTGTGGCCTCTTGGTGTTGCAGAGGGATTGATATGAGCTAACTTGGCATCGGCAAAGATCTCTCTGCGGCGCTCTGACTGGAGGTCATAGAGGAACCAGGCTCTAACAACGTTGAACCGAAGGCGCAGGTAGCAGTCATTTGACATCTCGTGTTTTGATTTAAATGTGAACGACTTCTCTTCGCAACCGGTGCGCTCACCCCTTGAACCCAAGCTGAGGTTTCCTAGAAATAGTGGACACTAAATTAGCTTGCTAAAGCCTGTATTGTAAATGGTAGTTCCAAGGTTACGGGTGCGAGGTATCCCATCTTCCAATAGCGGCGAGTGTTGTCGTAAATGTCTATGTATTCGGCGACCCATCGAAGAAGTCTTCGAGGCCTGAAAAGGCGTGACGGTAGAAGTACTCGTGCTTGAAGATTGACCAAAATGACTCCACAGTCGCGTGGTCATAGCACGAACCAGTCTTACCTATAGACCGTGCGGTATCATGGGAGAGACAGTATCCAGCTACTATGCTATTCAATCGGCTCTACTGCCAAGGGAATACCAATAGTGTAAGGAACCACTGCGCAAGGCTCCCTTGCTAATAACCCGACATCCATGGGCTATCTTTCGCTAGCAGATTCTTCATCGGGCACCTTTCGCCAAAGCAACGCTGCTCTCACTGACACAACTATGGCGATCGAAGTACTTATTTACCGAGAACATCAGATCAATATCGGGTACATCACAAAGGTCATACGAGGACTCAACGTGACCTTGAGGGTCGAAGGTAACACCCTGACTGCTGTCAAGGTTTCTGATGTGGTTGAACTTAGTGATGGAACGCAGTGGATCTTGACTGTGTATGAGCAGGCATCGTCTTTGATGCTTACTTCGATTCCCATGCAGAAGGAGCCTTTCTAGTAAGAGTTGTCATGTCTACACCCTTTCGCAATCCGTTGCTTTTCGATACGCTGCCTCCTAAATGGTGGTTCGAGCCACTTGCTCATGGGTTGCCGGATTATGAGATTGACAGGAACCTTCCCAAGTTTGGAAGACTCGGTCGTCTATCGGCAAATGATTGAACTAGTGAAGGCGGAACTCCTCTGAAGAGAATGTGACAAGGTATTAGGATGCTGGAAAGGCGTATGCCATCCTCAGTCTTCTGTTTCGATCGTTGACGTCAAGACGCTAGGGTGTGAGCCTTGCTGAGCTGATAGTGACTGAAGTTGGCTGCATGAAGTTGAAGTAACCTATAACGGGACACGCAAAGATGCGTAGATTGGAGTTGGCACGTGTCAGGCTTTGAAGTTGTGGATCTGCATGCCTTAGAGGTCTTGGACTCCCGTGGAAATCCGACGGTGAGGGTTAGCGTCGAACTTAGTGGTGGGGCAAGGGCTACTGCTACGGTACCCTCTGGTGCTTCAACAGGTAGGTTTGAAGCGACTGAGTTGAGGGACGGAGACAAGAGGTACGGAGGCAAAGGCGTTTGTAACGCAGTGAAGAACGTTAACTCTGAGATCCGTGAATTCATCGTTGGTAAGAGCGTATTGAATCAGCGAGATATCGACTACCAGCTGATCGACCTCGATGGTACAGAAAACAAGTGTCGCCTCGGTGCTAACTCAGTATTGGGAGTCTCTCTAGCGGTCGCACGGGCAGCTTCTTTGGCCCTAGGGCTACCCTTCTACCGATACCTAGGTGGCGTCTCGAGCTACATGTTGCCGGTCCCGATGCTCAATGTCATCAACGGAGGGGTTCATGCCGATAACAACCTGGATCTCCAGGAGTTCATGATCGTACCTCACGGGGCAAAGAACTTTGGTGAAGCCATCCGATGGGGTGCAGAGATATACCAGGAGTTAAAAGAGGTTCTAAAGGAGCGGTCGCTTTCCACTCTCGTAGGTGATGAAGGTGGCTTTGCCCCTGACCTAAACACTAATGAGGAGGCACTAGAGATCCTTACGACAGCAATCTCCCGAGCAGGTAGGAGGGTTGGTGAGGAAGTATCTCTAGCCTTGGATCCGGCCACTTCGGAGCTGTACAAGGACGGCACTTATTACCTCTCCGGAGAAGGTAGAGAGCTTTCCTCCAGTGACATGGTGTCCTACTGGGAGTCTTTGGTGGATAGGTACAACATCGTCTCGATTGAAGACGCTATGGCTGAAGACGACTGGGAGGGCTGGTCTCTTCTTACCGAGCGTTTGGGTGGTAGAATTCAGTTGGTGGGGGATGACCTTTTCGTCACAAACATACGAAGACTGCAAAAGGGAATCGAGTCTAAAGTAGCCAACTCTATCTTGATCAAGCTAAATCAAATAGGTACGCTCACAGAGACCATAGAAGCGGTCGAGATGGCAAACAGGGCTGGATATAGCGCAGTAATATCTCATCGGTCAGGTGAGACTGAGGACACATCAATAGCTGATTTAGCAGTAGCCTTAAATGCTGGACAGATAAAGACGGGTGCCCCAGCGCGCTCTGATAGAGTAGCTAAATACAACAGATTGCTGGAGATCGAGTTTGAGCTTGGAAACTCCGGACGCTACGGCGGGGGAAGGGGCTTATTAAGACATTGACGAGGAAACTTCGTAGAAGGTTAGCGTTTGTAGCAATAGGTGTCTTTTCCACAGGGATTTATTTGGGCTTCGTCTTTCCAACTACTCAGTTTATCGCCGAACGTCATCAGCTTTCGAGTGCTCAGAGGGAGCTAGCTGCACTTAATCGCTCGAATAGAGAGTTATCGACTACTGTTGCGAAGTATGAAGATCCTCGCTTTCTAGACAAGCTGGCTAGAGACGAGTTTGGCTTGGTAAAGCCCGGGGAGTTCTCTTATCAGATCATGCCTGGAAGTCCCCTGTATGTGCCACCGAGCGGAAAGCCTAACTCTCCAGCGCCGCTACCGGGAAACTAGAGCTGCTCGTTCCGGAGTCTAGTTCTGTTAGACGGCAGGTGACGTAACGTTAGCGATACGATAGTGTTAGGATCGTCTTGTAAGCGGGAGTCGCTCAAAACATCTAACCCCTTTAGGAAGGAACTCCATTGTCGATTCTTGGGAACAAGGTCCTTAGGTTAGAGGATCCAAAGTTACTTAGCGTAGGTGGGGAGTACGTCGCCGATCTGAAGCGAGAAGCGATGCTCTATGTCAGCTACGTAACATCGACCGTCGCTCATGCGAAAATCCTTGAGATTGATGTTACGGAGGCTCGGGAAATTAGTGGTGTTGTTGCGGTGTACACAGCAGACGATGTTGAACTAGCTCCTATGGCATCGATGTTTCGCGATAAGCCGGCTATGAACAGGCCTTTCCTGGCAAAAGATCGTGTACGGTTCGTCGGGGAACCAGTTGCAATGGTGGTTGCCACGTCATACGAAGTCGCTGCTGATGCAAAAGAGGCTATCTTTATCGACTATGAGCCTCTTCCCGTAGTGGTCGATCCAGAGCAAGCGTTCTCTGATGAAGTAGTGATCTACGACGAGGTCGGTTCAAATAAAGTTACTACTTTCGGAGAGATAACTGATGACTCGTTCTTCGACGGCTCCGATGTGATCGTGACTTTGAAGCTGAGAAACCAGCGTCTTGCGCCGGCGCCGCTTGAGGTAAGAGCTGCGATGGCCTACGTTGATCAAGACGGACGTCTGGTATTTTATGCATCCACCCAAACCCCTCATGCTGTGAAAGCGGAGCTATCTAGGTCGTTATCCCTTGATGCCACTCAGGTTCACGTGATTACTCCAGACGTGGGAGGGGGTTTCGGCGCAAAGGCTACTCAGTACCCCGAGGAGATACTCCTAGGATGGGCGGCTCTAAAACTGGAAAAGCCGGTGGCGTGGGTTGAAACTCGTAGCGAAAATATGCTCGGGCTTGGACATGGAAGGGCCCAGGTTCAAACTCTGACCCTTGGGGCGAAGTCAGATGGAACTATCGTAGCCTATAGAGCCGACGTTATCCAGGACTCCGGTGCGTATCCTAACGTTGGAGCGTTTCTGCCTATGCTTACCAAGACGATGGCTCCGGGTATCTACAAGATCCCAAAGGTTGAGTTCAGATCGACATCTGTCGTTACCAACACCACTCCGATCGTATCTTATAGGGGAGCTGGAAGACCGGAAGCTACCGAGGCAATTGAAAGAGCGCTCGACGTGCTTGCAAGGAGGCTGAATTTAGACCCTGTTGAGGTGCGTAAGGTGAACCTTATACCTGCGGATGAGTTTCCCTATAACACCCCCACTGGCGCCACCTACGATGTGGGAGATTATTTAGGTGCAGTTGAAAAGCTCATGGAACGCTCTGACTATGAATCTTTGCGCCGAGAGCAAGCAGAACGTATTCTGCACAACGCCACCAAAAGGCTTGGAATTGGAGTATCCACATATGTGGAGATAACTAATCCCTTCCCAAGCTCAGAGTTCGGTGGGGTCGAGCTCACCGAAGGAGGAGGGCTTCTCATTCGCTCCGGAACTTCGCCGCACGGCCAGGGACACCGAACGGCTTGGTCTATGGTGGCCTCAGAAATCTTTGGGATACCTCTTGAAAAGATCGAGGTGATTACCGGAGACACCGACGTAGTTCCCCATGGTGTCGGAACCTTCGGATCCAGATCGCTTCAGCTTGGTGGGGCTGCGGTGCATGAAGCTTCAGTCGCCGCCCTAAGCATGGCTAAAGAAGTTGCAGCCGAGATGTTAGAAGCAAGTCCATCGGACATCGTGGTCTCGGAGGACGGAAGCGGGCTAGCGGTAGCAGGCGTTCCGGCTTCTAAGGTGAGCTATGCTCAGATCTACGAAAAAGCATCTGAACTAGGCAGGAAGGTTGCTTTCGAGACAGACTTTAAAGCTGCGAACTCCACGTTCCCATTCGGTGCACACTTGGCCGTTGTTGAGGTGGATATAGAGACCGGCAAGGTTAAGCTTCTGCGGTTCGTAGCCGTTGATGATGCTGGTAAGATCGTGGCTCCGTTGCTTGCGGAAGGACAGGTGCACGGAGGTATAGCACAAGGCGTTGCTCAGGCGTTGTTTGAAGAGTTCTCCTATGACCCAGACGGGAATCCTCAGACGGGCAACTTAGCTGATTACACCTTTATCTCGGCTGCAGAGCTTCCGAGTTTTGAGGTTGTACATCAGGAGACTCCTACCTATTTAAATCCTTTGGGTGCTAAGGGTATCGGTGAGTCCGGGACCATTGGCTCTACTCCTGCTGTGCACAACGCAGTTTTGGATGCCTTGGCGCCTTTGGGAGTAGAACATATAGACATGCCACTTACTCCTATGAGAATCTGGCGAGCGATAGTCGACTCCCAGGGCTAAGGGAACGTCTGCCCTTAACACAACCTGGTCGGATCGACCCAAAAGCTCTCTTGTCGAAGGGCGGGTAGCGTCGAGGACTTGACGATTTCTTCTTCTAATTCTTTTAGTTCTTCACTTGTCGAAGGGCGGGTAGCGTCGAGGACTTGACGATAGCTCAGATGTCTTGAGACCCTGAAGTGCTCAAAGCAGCGCTGGAGAATGTAGTTGTTCATGTGTACTCAAAAGGGGGCAAGACCCCTAGAAAAAGTCCCAATTTAGACATCAAAGACGGCTAACCAATTCTGATTTTTCGAACCCAACCAAGCTGTAGGAGCTTCATTTGCCTTGGTGAGGAGGGAGTGTCGTGGTGATTGTTTGCTTGGAGAGGTAGGACTCAAGGTGACATCTACGTCTGCTTTGACCCTTTAGGGCCATCCTGCGCACATTAAGGCGGAGGTGTAGATCTGGTCTCTTGCTGCAGAGTTTCTAAGAATTGGCGTCTCCACCTCTACGAAGACTGTGTTCATGCATGGTAGGGCTTTGGTAAGGGCTGGGCAGGCGCTGCTGTTTCCCCGTATCTCTCTTAGATACGCCTGGTTCGAGATGTTTGTAGTGTCTGACCTGCCTGGTTGGAGTAGTTTCTACATAACTCACGTATTTTTTCTCAGGAAGCCAGGACGCAGATCTCGGGCACCTGGTTCATCTTCGACGCTGATGAGGTAGAGCCTGTGCGAAGCTATGACCATTAGTGGTAGAGGTGACGCTATCGTGCGAGGACGTTTCAATTTCGTTGAAAGCGGACCGATACTTTGATATCCTCTTACTGTCTTGTCCACTTAAGCACCAGCTAGGAGAGTGAAATGTCCAACAGACATGACTTAGTGCTACCCAACCTACCCCCTATGGTCAAAGAGAGCCGCCTTGATAGCGTCCACTTGGCGAGACGAAATCCTTTAGAGTTCAAGGACTTCAATGAATACCTATCTGTATATGCCCGCTCGATCAGTGACGTTGGCGAGTACTGGTTAGGTGTCGCTAACGAGCTTGACTGGACGACAAATTGGCCACCCAAGGTGAATTTGGAGGGGGACTTTCAACATGGGTTCAGGTTTTTTCCTGGTTCAGAGATGAACGTTAGTTATAACTGTATTGATCGGCATGCTCTCAAGGACCCCGAAAAAAGAGCGATCGTATGGATAGGAGAGGATGGAAGTGAGAGGGTATGGACTTATGCCGACCTCCTCACTGAAACTACCAAGTTTGCTAAGGCTCTATCTTCGCTTGGTGTGACCAAAGGAGATGTGGTTGCAATCTATCTCCCAAATCTTCTTGAGACATTCGCGGCTGTTCACGCCTGCTTTAGACTAGGAGCTATCTACAACATAATCTTTGCAGGATTTTCCGCAAGGGCGTTGGCGGACAGAGTGGCAGACACGGGTGCAAAAGTCGTTGTAACTGCTGACGAGGCGATTCGAAAAGGGAAATTACTTGCGTTAAAAAGCACGTTGGACTCGGTGCTTGGTGAGTTGGAGAGCGTTGAGAAGGTAGTCGTTGTCCGCAGAACCGGTAATGAAGCTGTGTCGATGCGAGAGGGTAGAGATCTCTACTGGGACGATCTTGTTTCACAGTTTGAACCGGGCTTTGATCCAGTGCCGGTCGAGGCTAACGATCCGGGATTCATAATTTATACCTCTGGCACCACGGCGAAGCCTAAGGGTTTAGTCCACAGCGGAGTCGGCTTTCTTGTGGGAACTTATCACAACGTAAAGATGTCTTTAGATCTCGGTCCCGACGACGTGTACTGGTGCACTGCTGACACTGGCTGGCTTACCTTTCCCATCTTTGAACTGGTTGGCGGATTGGCAAACGGTGCAACCATGGTGGCCTACGAAGGAGCGCTCGACTTTCCTGAGCCCGACCGGTTCTACAAAATAATTGAGCAGTATGCGATTAACAAGGTCTTCACTGCCCCTACCTTACTAAGGATGCTAGCCCGATACGGAGAGAGCTGGATCCAGGGTAAGGATCTGTCTAAATTACAGTTGGTAGCCTTGGTGGGTGAACCTCTTGACGCCAAGACGTGGCATTGGGTTCAATCGAAGATCGGTAGGGGATCCATGGAGATTAATAACACCTATGGACAGAGCGAGACTGGAAGTGCCTGGGCTTCTTCTGTTGTGGGCGTTACCCCAGCCAAGCCTGGGTCTTGTGGCGTTGCCTTGCCGGGTCACTCCTACGCAGTCGTTGATGATGATGGGAAGGCTGTAAGTCGAGGAACGGTCGGTTACCTGGTGATGGATAAGCCCTTTCCTGCTATGTGTCGGACGATCTGGAAAGATCACGGTCGATACCTAGCTCAGTACTTTTCTCGCTTTGGAGGGGACCACTATGACACTGCAGATGCGGCCCTTGTGGATCAAGACGGACATATCTGGGTTGTGGGGCGCGTCGATGGGGTCATAAACGTATCTGGACACAGGCTTTCAACCATGGAGATGGAGAGCGCTCTGCTTTCACTTCCTCAAGTTGGAGAAGCCGCAGTTGTTGGTGTGGAGGACAACACAAAAGGTCAGGTACCGGTGGGTTTCGTCACGCTGGCACAAGGAGTGTCCTCAGTTAGCGAACATGAGTTAGCGGAGCAGTTGGTGAAAGAGATTGGTCCGATCGCGCGACCTAAACGGATACACATACTCTCAGCGATGCCCCGAACAAGATCGGGAAAGATTGTTCGAAGGTTACTTAGAGAGATCGTTGTGGAAGGAGACTCAAGTGGAGACGTTACAGGATTAGAGGATCCTGAGGTTTTAGACAAGATCAAGTCGGAGCTCCAAGAGAGAGACTAGCTGGACTTAGATAAGCGTCGTAAGGTTTATACAACTATCGAACACGTCGTTACATTTTCGTTGAAATTGTGATAGTTTCACTTAGGCGGACGATTTTCGCATGACTAAAAGGAGAGATATACCGAGATGAAGGTCTCCATGAAAATAAACGGGGTTGAGTACGAAAGAGACGTCGAACCTCGCCGTCTACTGGTTCATTACATCAGGGAAGACGTAGGGCTGACAGGAACCAATGTTGGCTGCGACACGTCATCGTGTGGAGCGTGCACTGTCTTGATGGATGGTAAGTCGGTAAAGTCCTGTACCGTCTTGGCTGTTCAGGCAGAAGGCGCAGAGATCACTACTATAGAGGGGTTGGCAGAGCCCGACGGGACGCTACACCCGCTGCAGAGAGCCTTCCAGGAGTGCCATGGACTTCAGTGTGGGTACTGCACTCCAGGAATGGTAATGGCCTCTCTCTCTCTTATCAAGGAGAACCCTGGGCTAGACGAGAGGAAGGTTCGTGAGGGCCTTGAGGGCAACCTCTGTAGGTGCACCGGTTATCACAATATTGTAAAAGCGGTTCTTCAGGCCGCCGACGAGATGGGGGTTAAGGCGTGACTCAAGTAGCAGAGCAAGGGACGTCGGTGATAGGTAAGAAGGTTCTACGGCGTGAGGATCCAGCTTTGTTGGCTGGGGAGTCCAAGTTCGTTGCCGACCTTGATGTGCCAGGAGCCCTTAACATTTTTGTTCTCCGCTCCACAGCCGCTAACGCACGGATCAAAGCGATCGACACTACAGCAGCCAAGGAGTCAAAAGGCGTTGTCGCTGTATATGTGGCGGCAGATCTAGAGTCGGAGTGGGCAGGTCCGATGCCTTGTGCATGGCCGGTGACTGCAGATATGAAGAATCCACCTCACTACCCCTTGGCTAAAGACACCGTTCGATACGTGGGTGATGCTGTCGCCGTGGTGGTAGCTGAAGGAGCTGAGGAGGCAGCCGACGCAGCGGCTTTGATAGAGGTTACCTACGAGGAACTCCCTGCGGTCGTCGATCTGGAAGAGGCGGCTAAAGACACTCATTTAGTACATGAGTCTTTGGGAACAAACACGAGCTACGTATGGGAGCTGAACCCGAACCCAGAAGCCTTAGAGAGAGCATTTAGTTCTGCGAAGTACGTTGTTAGTGAGCGCTACATCCAACAGAGATTGATTCCCGCCGCCATGGAACCTAGAGGCGTGCTGGCGATTCCATCGCCCATTGGAGGGGACTACACACTCTACTCTGCTACCCAGGTACCGCACATCTTGAAGGTGATGGCAGCCCTCACTCTTGGGATTGCCGAGACGAAGCTACGTGTTATTGCTCCTTCCGTTGGTGGAGGATTCGGTTCGAAATTAAATGTTTACGCTGAGGAGCTGCTCTGCTTGGCGTTATCTCGGAGGCATCGTCGTCCGGTTAGATGGGTTGAAGAGCGCTCTGAGGGTGGACAGGCGACGATACACGGCCGGGGGCAGGTGCAGAATATAGAGCTCGCTGCGGACGAAAACGGCAAACTTCTCGGTGTTAGGGTAAGTCTCATTGCGGATATGGGCGCTTACCTGCAGCTGGTTACTCCTGGCGTTCCACTTTTAGGTGCTTTCCTGTATCACGGGGTATATCACGTCGAAAACTACGGCTTCAAAGCCGTCGGTGTCTTTACCAACAAAACACCTACCGATGCATACCGAGGGGCCGGACGTCCGGAGGCTACCTATGCGATAGAACGAGCCATGGATGCGCTAGCTCGAAAGGTTGGTGTGGATCCAGCAGAGATTCGCCGACGCAATCTAATTCAACCCGAACAGTTCCCTTACAACTCGCCGGCCGGACTCGTCTTCGACTCGGGAGACTACCCGGCGAACTTTAAGGTAGCTCTGGATCGTTTGGGTTACTCCAAGCTTCGAGAAGAACAGGCGCAACGCAGGGCATCTGGTTCTCGAAGACACCTTGGAATCGGGATATCGTTTTTCGTTGAGATGTGTGGTCTTGCTCCGTCTCGCGTTCTGGCCTCTTTGAACTACTCTGCTGGAGGGTGGGAGTCAGCCACGGTCAGGGTTCTTCCCACGTCGAAGGTCCAAGTAGTTACCGGTACTGCACCTCACGGACAAGGACATGAGACCTCTTGGGCCATGATCGTTGCAGACAAGCTCGGCGTACCCTTAGAGGACATTGAGGTTCTGCACTCTGACACTGCAATAGCGCCTCATGGTATGGACACCTATGGATCAAGATCGCTCTCTGTAGGTGGCACAGCCGTGCACCTAGCGACTGAACGTGTCTTGGACAAGGCGAGGAAGCTAGCCGCTCACCAGCTTGAGGTCTCGGAGGAAGATCTAGAGTACTCCTCCGGTGTCTTCAGTGTCAAAGGTGTTCCTGGGAAGGTCATGCCTCTCGCTGGTGTGGCGTTTGAAGCCTTTACGGCTCATAACCTGCCAGATGGTATGGAACCCAATTTGGAAGCCAGCGTTAGTTGGGATCCACCCAACTTTACTTTCCCTTATGGCACCCACCTAGCAGTAGTAGAGGTGGATGAAGAGACTGGGAAGGTAGAGCTTTTGAGGTATCTCTCGATCGACGACTGTGGGAACCAGATAAATCCGCTCATAGTTGAAGGTCAGATTCACGGAGGAATTGTTCAAGGCATTGCTCAGGCCCTTTACGAAGAGGCTGTCTACGACAGAGATGGTAACCTGCTCAATCCATCGTTGGCGGACTACCTAGTTCCATCTGCGGCTGAGATGCCAAGCTTCGAGTTGGGTCAGACGGTAACGCCAAGTCCCACGAATCCGCTTGGTGTAAAGGGTATCGGAGAGGCGGGAACCATAGCATCTACTCCAGCAATTATGAACGCCATAGTCGATGCTCTAAGCCACCTTGGAGTCACAAACATTGAGATGCCAGCGTCGCCGGAGCGAGTGTGGCGTGCTATCCAAGACGCTGTGGCATCTTAGTAAAACGTTTCGCTAACTAGAAAGGCATAGAGTTGTATCCATCTAAATTTGACTATGTGAGGGCGCTCAGTGTCGACGACGCCCTGGAGAAGATAGCCTCTGATGAAGAGGCGAAGTTCATAGCAGGCGGTCACTCCCTAGTGCCTCTGATGAAGTTCCGCCTTGCGACTCCATCGCTACTAGTGGATATCGGTGGACTGCATGATCTGTCATACATCAAAGACGAAGGGGATCATCTCGCTATCGGTGCGCTTACTAGACACACTGAAGTAGAACATTCACAACTTCTTCAAGCAGAGCTGCCGATGTTGTCCTACGTCGCATCTTTGGTGGGTGATCCTCAGGTTCGCCACAGGGGCACCATAGGAGGATCTGTTGCTCATGGAGACGGTGCGTCTGACCTTCCAGCGGCACTTCTTGCATTGGACGCTTCAATGATTGCAGTAGGCCCCTCAGGACGACGGGAGATTCCGGCCAAGGAGTTCTTCAAGGGATTTTTGGAGACAGCTTTGAGTCCAGACGAGCTCTTGGTGGAGATAAAGGTTCCTAAAGGAGTCTCTTCATGGTCGTACAAGAAGTTCAATCGGAGGGCACAGGACTGGGCAATTGTAGGCGTGGCAGCGGTAAAAAATGGCTCAACCAAGGTTGCCTTTGTCAACATGGGGTCGTCTCCGCTTCGCTCAACAGGTTGCGAGGATGCGTTGAGGTCTGGTGCAACGATCGAGGAAGCGGCCGAGAGAGCTGCTGAAGGTATTGAACCGCCCTCTGACTTGAATGCAAGTTCGGAGTTTAGGGTTCATTTGGCTAAGGTCTTGACCAGAAGGGCCTTAGAGGAACTCTCCTAAGTCGGACTATCGTCGGGACTGAGCCTCGGGAACTGTTACTCGAGGCTCAATCTTCTTTTTGCCCCGATACCGTGGAGATGGTTGTATGTTTTGACCTGAACGATGAGGACGTTTTAGCTGATGAATTACTTTGGGGTTAGCGGTCCTAAGGAACTCGTAGAAGTTCTAGATAGACAGGACTACGTAGCGGACGAAGGTCTAGCTACTGCACTTTACCTAGCAATTGCTCTTGAGCGTCCGCTGTTGTTAGAAGGCGACGCCGGCGTTGGAAAGACAGAGGTTGCAAAGGCTGTGTCTACTTGGCTGGGTGTTCCGCTGATCAGACTTCAGTGTTATGAAGGTATCGATGTATCACAGGCCGTTTACGAGTGGGATTACTCCAGACAGCTTCTGCATATCAGAACCAGAGAGCTTGTCCGAGGAGTAGAGTCAGATGAAAACCTCGAACAGCTTGAAGACGAGCTTTTTTCGGAGCGCTTTTTGGTGAGACGCCCTCTACTTAGGGCACTGGACAGTGAGAACTATACCGTCAAAGACTCAGAGTTGCTCCCGCCAGTTCTTCTAATAGACGAGATAGACCGGGCGGACGACGAATTTGAAGCTTACCTCTTGGAGATTTTGTCTGAGAACGCTGTGACGATACCGGAGTTGGGTAGGCTGACTTCTGAACGGGCTCCCATTACGATTCTTACCTCCAATAGAACTAGAGATGTGCATGACGCTTTGAAACGTCGCTGTCTATATCACTGGGTTGAGCATCCTTCTTTTGATAGAGAGCTTGAAATCATAAAGAGAAAAGCACCTGGGGTAAGTGAGGTGCTGGTATCCCAGGTAGCCACCATCACTCAGGAGGTCAGGCGACTTGGAGTGTATAAGCCTCCCGGCATCGCAGAGGCCATCGATTGGGCGCGATCGTTGTCCCTTCTAGGAAGTGACGAGATCGATGCAGAAGTGTTTGCCAAGACCCTAGGTGTTTTGGTGAAGTACAGAGAGGACGAGGCTCGCGTCAAGGACCTTGATCTCTCGAGCTTGATACGAACGGCGTTGGAGCGTGTAAAGTAAGGTGGCTACGCCTCTTGAGATTGCGCTTGGCTTCGCTAGCACGCTACGAGAGTCCGGACTAAGCGTCCCCGTTACATCATCGGTGCTGTTCTCTAAATCGCTATCCCTGCTAGATCTAGGAGACCTGGAGGAGGTGTATTGGGCGGCACGCTCGACCCTGTTGTTCAAGGTCGCTGATCTAGATAGATTCAATCGTGCGTTCGAGATGTACTTTGGGGTGGCACCTCACGCCTCAGCCTCTGCGGTTAAGAAAGAGTCGGTTACGATTTTGATCGAAGATGACGAAGAACCCACCGATGGCGGCGAAGCGTTAGAAGAAGGTGAAGAGGTAAAGACACTTCGTTTTTCATCTCGAGAGGTTCTGAGGCATAAGGACTTCGGAGAGATGGATGAGAAGGAGGCGAACGAGATTTTGGACCTCATACGAAAGATCAAGTTCTCGCCTCCGATGCGAAGATCGCTTCGGGAGAGACGGTCACCGGTAGGCCGAAGGCTTGATATGCGCAAGTCGATAGCCGAGATTATTAGACACGATGGCGAGACGATAACTATGGCTAGGAAATCCAAAGGCTTGCGTAAGCGAAAGTTGGTGATATTGTGTGATGTGTCAGGGTCAATGGAACCCTATTCCAGAGTTCTTATCCGCTTTGCTCAAGCCTCCTTATGGGGAGCCAGTGCTGAGGTGTTTACCATCGGCACCCGTCTAACCAGGATAACTAAGGAGCTTTATGGATCCGATCTCGAACTTGCAATGCAAAGGGCGGCGGATGCCGTCAAGGACTGGTCTGGGGGAACTCGCCTTGGAGAGTCTCTTGGGGTTTTCAATTCTTTATACGGAGTGCGGGGCCTAGCTCGGGGGTCGATCGTTGTGCTTTTGTCGGATGGATGGGATAGGGGAGATCCTGAAGTTATGGCGAAAGAGATGGAGAGGCTTGCAAGGGTTGCACACAGTGTCATCTGGGTGAATCCACTTAAGGCAACGCCAGGGTACCAACCTCTGACCAGAGGTATGTCCGCAGCTCTTCCTTATGTCGATGAGTTTTTGGACGGGCACTGTTTGGACTCGTTGGAGAAGTTAGTAGAGGTGATCAGTCATGCGGGAGATAATCGACACGGTCCTAAGTTGGCAGCGACAAGGTAAGAGGTTTGCTCTTGCCACCGTGGTAGGTACGGAGGGTTCTAGCCCTAGAGACATTGGTGCCACTATGGCGGTAAGTGAAGAGGCTGAGGTGGTTGGATCGGTCTCTGGCGGCTGTGTTGAGGGAGCTGTAGTTGTTGAGGCGCTTTCAGCTTTAGGTGCGGATGAAGTTCTGACGCGCTCTTTGGGTGTAGTGGCTTCTACGACGACCCCAATTAGCTGTGCGCGTACCTTAGAGTATGGATACTCCGACGATGAGGCCTTTGCTGTGGGACTCACCTGCGGTGGAACCTTGCACATCATGGTTCAGCCAAATCCACCTAACCACCTCGAAGAGGTAGCCAAGTTGCTCGACAACAAAACCCCGTTTGTCTTAGCGACGGTATTTGCGGCAGATGGGACGAGCCAGGACTCTGAGTACTTCTCAGAGATGAACCAAAAGGTTCGCCTGCCTGAGGTGGGAGCTCAGATGCTAGTCAGAGGCGATGGCACCTTGATAGGCAGTTTAGGCAATCCGGACCTTGATCGGGTGGTCTCTCGGGATGCGGCTGCCTTTTTGTCACTCGGAAAGAGCTCTAGACGACACTACGGGCGTCTGGGTCAGTCCAGAGCTCAAGAGGTAGGAGTACTTTACGACGTTTATGCGTCGCCGGCAAAGATGATCATATTTGGTGCAGTCGACTTCACAGCTGCTCTAGCCAGGGTTGCAAAAGTACTCGGATATGAGGTAACCGTGTGTGATGCGAGACCATTGTTTGCGACGAGTGAACGTTTTCCCTTTGCAGATGAGGTAGTCGTGAGCTGGCCAGATCGCTACCTAGAAAAGGTTGGCTCTGCGCTTTCACCGAGGGATGCGCTGTGTGTGTTAACTCACGATCCCAAGTTTGACGTTCCTGCTATCTGCGCGGCTGTTGAAACCGAAGTAGGTTACATAGGAGCCATGGGTTCTAGAAGAACCCACGATGAAAGGGTTAAGAGGCTCGTGGCAGCTGGAGTGAGCGAACATGAGATATCTTCAAGAGTGCACGGACCTATAGGGATAGACATCGGTGCCCGCACCCCCGAGGAGACAGCGATCTCAATCGTAGCAGAGATCATTGCGAACCGGGAAGGTAAAGCTGTTCCAAATCTTCAACGAAGTCAAGGACGCATTCACAAAGATCAATGAAGAGCGGAGACGAAACCGGCGTGGGGGTTCTCCTGGCGGCTGGGTCGGGCAGCCGCTTCAGGGGTGGACAACATAAACTTCTTAGTTCGATAGAAGGCACGCCTATTGTATCAAGGTCGATCTTGGCCCTTTACAGGTCGGAGAATCTGAAGTACAAGATCGTGGTTCAGGGATGCGTTGATCTGTCACCCTTTGTTCCAACGGGTATGAACCTACTCTATAACGACTGTTGGAGGGACGGTATGGGTACCTCTTTGCATTTGGGGGTGTCATTTGCACGAGAGGTAGACGCAGACTTTATTGTAGTGGGGTTGGGAGACCAGCCCTTTGTGACTAGTTCTTGTTGGAGTCTGCTTGCGGCACAGAGAGGATCTCAACTCGCTATGGCCTGCTACAACGGAATGCGTCGCAACCCAGTGCGGATAGGCCGAGAGTTATTTGATGAGCTACCAAGGACAGGGGATGAAGGCGCGCGTAACTTGCTTAGGGTAATGCAGGATATGGTGGAGTGTATTGAGTGCGAGGGATCGCACTACGACATCGACACGGTGGAGGACTTAAAGCGATGGAGATAAATAATGAGTTTACGGTTTCCGTTCCGCTCGAGCAAGCGTGGCGGACGCTAACCGACCTGGAAAAGATCGCTCCCTGCATGCCAGGTGCAAAGCTAGAGGAGGTGTCGGGGGAGGACTATGTCGGTTCTGTAAAAATCAAGGTCGGTCCCATAACCTCCACCTACAGGGGAAAGCTAAGGTTTGCGGAAAAAGACGACACGGCGCATCGTGCAGTGCTGCGTGCAGAGGGACGCGATACCAAGGGCCAGGGTAATGCGACAGCTGATATTACCGCCGAACTTACCGAGGTAGACGGCAAGACGGTGTGTAAAATCCACCTTAACCTCACCATCTCTGGAAGGGTTGCACAGTTTGGACGAGGAGTGCTTGCCGATGTAAGTCAGAAACTGGTCGAACAGTTCGTCGAGAACCTTGAGGAAGAGGTTCTTGGGGTGAAAGGTGGAAGCTCTGATGCTCTAGGTGATAGGACGGAAGAGCTCAAACTACCTGAAGGCGCAACTGGAGAGAGTTTGACTGAGGTAAAGGATTCAAATCTAGCCGATGAAACGACCGTCCGTAGTGTAAATAAGGTTATGGCCGAGCGGCACGAGAGAAAGGAAGGGAAGGAGTTAAACGCACTTTCGCTGGTTGCAAAACCAGTCGCAAAAAGACTTCTTCCGGTATTTGCGGTCGCAGTCGTACTGGGAGTACTCCTTAGGAGGAGGAAGAGGAAGTAGAGTCTCCATGGATTTTGAGATTCCAGCAGCTTTTGTATCGAGTGAACGTGAGGGTTCCGAGGTTGGGGAACTGATTGGCAGAGCCCCAACCATTCCTTTCAGGGTGGCACTTCGTAGTGAAAAAGGTAGAGCCCTAGTCATAGAATCTTTCCCTATACGCCCCAGCGGATATCCAAACCCGGACTGGTTTTGGCTGGTTGACAGAGATCTGATAAGGGCTGTAGGTCGGCTCGAATCCCAAGGTGGTGTATCTGAGGCGGAGCGTGTATTTAGCAGTGTTCTTCCTTCGATCCACAATGCCTATCGAGCGGGACGAAACTCCCTAGTAGCACACTACGGAGATCGTTATCTGGCTGCAGGAGGGGTTGGAGGGGCGAAAAACGGAGTTAAGTGCCTTCATTCTCATCTCGCTTACTACTTGGTTGGTGGCTTTAATCCTGTTGGGGAGTGGGTAGCCAAGAAAATCTCTCTGAACCCCTAAGCTCCTTAATCGGAAGTCTTTCCCTATCGGGGGAACTACCGCCATAGCGCTGTTGGTAGGTTATAGTATTTGTTAGTTACCCGCCCGGGTGGCGGAATGGTAGACGCAGGGGGCTTAAACCCCCCGGGCCGCAAGGCCATGCGGGTTCGAGTCCCGCCTCGGGTACTGGTGAAGATTTGGGGGCAAGGTGAACTTCAACGATCTTTCGATCGAGGATGGTTTTGACTTTGCACTAGCCTTTGGCAAGATATCTAAAGACGGATTAGTGTCGATCGATTTCTCGTCGCAAGGCGGATTCAAAGCTCCTTTCGCTTCTGTCACCAAGCTTGTTACCGCCTTGGCTCTCTTGGTGGCGGTAGATGATGAAAGCGTCTCACCTGAAGATGAAGTGCTACAGGGCAAATGCGTTACTGTGGCTTCGCTTCTATCTCACTCTTCCGGTATTGCACCTGACGGTGTTCCGTCGCTTACAGCTGAAGATCATTCCTTCATCTCACCCGTAGGAAGACGGCGGATATATTCCAACTTGGGGTATGAGATCCTCGCTCTCCATCTCGAACAGGTGACCTCTATGAGGTTCCAAGACTATGTGATGGATGCAGTTATCGTCCCTGCAGGAATGAAGGGTACTAACTTTTCTTCGGAGCACTTTGTGAACGGTGGCAACGGAGCGGCGACAGGGTTGGTTGGGACTGTGGATGACCTTGTTATGCTGGTCGAGGCGATGACGGGGCCCAAACTTCTCTCTTATCGTTCACTTTCACTGCTCTCAACTCCCTACATCCCCGGAATTTCAGGAGTGCTGCCTGGATTTGGGCTAATGAAGGATAATCAGTGGGGATTGGGAGCTGAGATAAGGGACTCCAAGAGTCCGCACTGGAGTGGAGTATCCAATTCAAGATACACTTACGGGCACTTTGGCCGGTCAGGGTCGTTAGTCTGGGTGGATCCTGAGATAGAGCGCTTTATGGTCTTTTTGTCGAGCAGAGATTTTGGCTCGTGGTCTAAAGAGCTGTGGCCTAAGCTAAGTGAGTACGTAGCTCAGCTATCGTAGCGTCTCTATATTTCCAGTGGCCTCCATAAGAAGGCTCCCAAGAAACAATAGGCTCCAGATGTCTCTACATGGGCGAGAAGATCTTGACGGTGTGCTTGATTTATTTGGTAATCCCTCTGGTGGGTTCCCCTATAGGGCACCGTGGTCATAGTCCGCCTCTTATGTGAATCGATCTCCTTACTTTATCTTGTCGGTAATATCCCAATTCTACGCCTAATCTCCCGAGCAATAGTACCCTAAATTAGATAGTCTGTCGGGGATGCGTCTTACTGTTCGGATCACTTTCCTGAAATAGTGATAGGGGCTCTGGCGGTCCACTGAGTTCAAAGACTCTGTGTTTTAGAGAGGTTTGGCACCGAGAGTTGCTCGGTCATTACTCCTTTGGTAAAGGCAACCCTGTTTTGGTAAGGGTTCCAAGGTGGGCAGGCAGGGTGCCAAAGCTGTAGATCGTCTCACCATCGGCCCTTCTTTGGTGCTGCCATTGGCGAGAACGGCTAAAGGGCGAGAGGCGGGGGCAATGGGATCGTCACGCTTTGCAGGAGCCTCACAACCAAGGAGGAGTAGGACAAGGGTATGTAGTAATTTCGTGATCTCAGCGTCGGTGTTGTCCTTTCGCCGTTTGAGGATCAATCGCTGGGTCGACGGTAGCTAACCGGTGACTGTACACACTCTTCTCCTTTGATGCGCCGAACCGATTGAGCAACAACCAAGGCGCCGCTTACCTCGACGGATTGGGGCTAGAACTTTCTAAGTTGCTAACTGCTACATCATGGCCATGTCTAGGCTGAGTTCAGCCACCATGATCTCGAGCTTGCGATTTTCCATCTCGAGCTCTTTGAGCTTCTTGGCATCTGTTGCTTTCACTTCCCCGTAGGTGTTCTTCCATCTATGCCAAGTGGTCTTTATCACCACTAGGTGACGAGCAACCTCGGTAACAGTTTTACCTTCGTTCAACATCTTGTCGCCCTCGGCAAGCTTTCTAGTCACCTGTTCTGGGGTGTGTCGCTTGGATTTCATGATGTTTTCCTCCATATCTACTTCGGAGGCAAAACTCACATATCGGGTGGATTAGTTTTTGGGGGGCTCCTCAGTAGCGCTGTCGACTTTTAGAGACGCCCATCGCCAGTTACGGGCTTACATAGGAGGAGTCACCCTAGGTCTCAATATCAGTGTGTACGCAGATTGAACAATAAGTTAATGAGGGCGAGAAGGCTGAGATGTTGAGATGGCTACGTACGATGAAACCGTGGAGAACAGAACAACCCAAGAGGTGACGGTCCCACCCAAAGCAACAAGACGGGTACTCTCTCCGAGCTACAAGGCGAGGATCCTAAAGGAGTATGACTCTTGTCCCCAGGGACAAAAAGGTGAGCTGTTGCGGCGTGAGGGACTATTCTCCTCCCAGATCACCTAAGTGGAGACGGGTGATTGACCAACAAAGTGCAAAGGCACTCTCGCGAAAACGTGGACCAAAGACCAATCCA
>NZ_FQUL01000018.1:0-5261 GCF_900128965.1 Ferrithrix thermotolerans DSM 19514 | reverse complement strand
GTTGCTTTCACTTCCCCATAGGTGTTCTTCCATCTATGCCAACTGGTCTTTATCACCACTAGGTGACGAGCAACCTCGGCAACAGTTTTACCTTCTCTCAGCATCTTGTCGCCCTCGGCAAGCTCTTTGATCACCAGCTCTTCGGTATGTCGCTTGGATTTCATGGTGTTTCCCCCCTGTCTACTTCGGAGGCAAAACTCACATATCGGGTGGGTTAGTTTTTGGGGAGCTCCTCACTCTCAGGCTTCTTTGATAATCTGCTGCAGTCTGCCCTGTGAACCGATACCGCCCTCTGCGTCGAGCCAGAGTTTGGACTTCCCACGTTCTGCGCGTGTTGTTGGAGACTTAAACGACACGTTGTGAACTTTGACTAAATGCCAAAAGTACAGGTTTACAAGTTCCCGCTGCTCGTACCGTCAGGAAGCATTTAGATAGTTCCGGTGATTTAGTACCAAGCACGAACTAAACGGTCGACTCTCCAATTACGTAAGCCTCAGCACCCCCTCGCAGGCTCCCCCGATCACAAAGTCCTCGGTGAGCCAACTCCAGCTGTTCTACTACCTCACTTCCCAACCTGAACCAGTGAAAAACCCTCGCTGAACTTCGGAATAGATCATTACCAGCGATGGCCCCAGCTTCGCGGGTAAAGTTGATCATTGCCAGCTGCAATTCTCCAATGGGTACCTCCATCACGCTTCATTTAGAGTTCTCGTCGTCGTCAGGCACTCGAACTTGCGTCAATTCAGTACCCGGCAACGAGAGGGATCCATCCAAACTCTTAACAATGGTGCGGGTCTTTACGAGTCTGGCGATAGCAAGATCGACCGCATCTTGGACACGACTTCCGGCCCTGCCAAGCCCCAATGCCATCCGGACGCGCTTAAAAATAACCGACTGCAGCACCCGATGCACTATCGCTAACTCGAATCAGCCCGGGGCGTTCTGCTCGAAGAGGCATCCCAGTAACGTAGCGCCAGGACGTGTCCCGCGAGGGGTTCATGGGCTCCTTTTAGGAACATCCTTCATGTATCGCCCATTGTCTCTAGAAACATCCTGGGCGTCATCACCACAAGTCCAAAACGCTGTACACCCATGAGATCTGGGTCCCCCGATACCAGCACATCGACTCCCGCCACCTCCGCTAGAAGGACGAGGAAGTCGTCATCGGGATCACCCGTGATGGGATCGTCCTCTTCCGGAGGATCGTCTACGATAACTGCCAACTCTCGGATCGCACTCACGAACAGGTGCGCATCCTCGATGCTCAGATACCGCCGGAACTTCGGCCGGCAAAGCACGTCCGTCAGCTCGGCGAGTAGCAACGGCGAGGCAACGAGCAGAAATCGTCCCGCCAATGCTCCAAGAAGCAGGCGAGCGGACACGCCCTCTTGCGACGTGACGGCCGCCACGAAGACATTTGTGTCAAAGATAATCCGGCGCGACTCACCCACCGCTAACCGTTGGTGCTCGCCGCTCCCGACGGACCGCACGCGTCTCGGTCACTGCCTGAGCAAGTGCTGCATCCTCGTCAAGGTTGCTCGTATAGCCGACACGCTCCAGTAGCTCTCTCAGCTTATCCTGCGCCGCATTCGCGTGGCCGCTTCGAAGATATGACCGCAGCGCGTCCTCAATGACAGCACTCTCGGACCGATTGGAGGTGAGCGCTGCAGCCTTCGTCGCGGTGAGCACATCGGGGTCGAGATAGATGGTCGTCTTTTTCTTTGTCATGTCTCAAGTATACCACTATCCCATTATTACGTTATGACGTTATGACATTATGCCGTTATCACGTTATAACGGCATTCTGACGTCCTCTATCAGTTGTGTGAGGTAAAGCATCTCTCTAGATCATCTGGAGCTGCACAGCTTCAAGGCGCTTAGCTAAGGTATTCGAGGAGGTCTCCGTCCTCTTCCCCTAACTCCGTGCCCTCATCCAACTATTTGGCCCGACAGCCTGCTTTTCGATCTGCGCACCGAATAGATCTCGCTTCGTAAGTCGGTTAAAAACCTCGTGTGGCGCTACCCACACGTCGATCACCATGTCATCTAAAGTCGCTGGTATCGCCACAGCGGTCACGTCGAGGCCCTTGCCGCTCTCTGAGATCATGAACGAATGAGCTTTGCCGAGAGCTTTCCGGCCTCCCGTCCGTGCCGGTGGCAATATAGTTTGCACAAATCGATAAGCGCCTGAGTGAGTGGGCCGCACACGCCGGTTGCCTCTGTGTTCTGGACTTGCTCACCAAATGAGACACTGAACCCCGCTTACCTATGCGGCCTGTATCGTAGCGGCTTGTTCGAACTGCATCGGCGATACATATTCGATGCTAATATGAAGCCTCTTGCAGCTGTACCATTGGATCCAGTCAAAGATTGCGGTTCTTGCCTCCTCTCGTGTTTTAAATTCGGTTCGGTAGACGAGCTCTTTTTTGAGTGACGCCCACGAAGACTTACGCCATAGCGTTGTCAGAACTATCTCCAACCGTGCCCATCGATTGGGTAATGTAAGCAAGTCTCAACATTTCTTGCGAAGTCGTCACTTATGTAGTAGGAGCCATGGACGCTGAGTGGAAGATGGTATCGGGCAAAAGTGCTCTGCCTCTGACGGCTTTCGCCTGGTTAAGGGCATCGACGAACACTGAAGTGTCCATCGTATCGCTCATCTGGTAACCAAGAATCCTCCTCGAACAGGCATCCATGATGCACACCAGGTAGAGCCACCCCTCCAAGGTTTCAGATGTAGGTCAGGTCGCTGAGCTTGGAGCATGTCGAGTACATCGACGGTGAAGTTCCGCTTCAGAAAGATCATCGCTCTTTCTTACATGACGATCAGGCCTCGTCTCCGATGGTATTTAGGCGATCCACAAGCCCCCTCAATACCAAGCTCGGCCATCAGGCGGTCCACGGTAGCAACCAAAACGTCGATTCCACGGACCTAGAGCTCATGTGTGAGCCTTGGTGCCCCGTAGATGCTCCTGTTGGCCTCGAAGGCCTCTAGAACGCGCTCCTTGAGCGTTTCACGGGCCCTACAGATGGCCCGTCCATGGGGTAGTAAATAGAGTGTGAGACCTGACACACTCTATCGAGCACTGAGACTAGAAATTCGGCCGCACTCCTAATCGATGAACGGGTAGATCAGTTCCCATTGCATCTCCTTGACCCAATCGGTGCAAAAATCGTTCTAAGAAGATTTCACATCCCACTTCAAGCTGCTCGTTCTCGCTTTGAGAAGTCTACGGATTTCCGCATCCTGATCTGGGGTGACCCCCGCTTCTTTGTGCTCCTTAGAGGCTTTGTCGAGCCTTCTTCGATAGGGTTGCCTACAAGATGCCAAGATCCTCAGCTACCTGCCTCAGGGACAGGCTTTAGCTCTTTAGGAGTCTGAGTGCGTCTCTTTTTGGAATTCGTCGTCAAAAGCGTCGATGGGTCTTCTCTTTTTTAGTTTTCTGTTCTTGGCGTTTCACCCATGCCTATATTCTCCTCGTTCTAAGGGTGAACTGTGTCGTATATCGTGAGTGGTTTCAGACCTCTCGCGTCGACGAGAAGACCCAAATACAGGCCCTTGACCGTACCCAACCCACACGCCCGATGGTGCCGGGGGTTCCTCTCCGTCAAACGACTGAGTACAAGCGCAATGGGATCTCCAATCTTTATGCCGCTCTCGATGTCGCCTCTGGCAAGGTCATCACCAACATGACCGATGCCCATAGGGCCATAGAGTTCATTTCAATTCTTGGAGCTCATCGACAAGAATGTACCCAAGGAACTTACCGTTCATGTTGTCCTCGATAACTACGGGGCCCACAAGACTGAGTCGGTGCGTATGTGGTTACTGACCCATCCGAGATTTCAGTTACACTTCACGCCGACATACTCGTCCTGGATGAACCAGGTGGAGAGATGGTTCTCAGCCCTTACCACCAAGTACCTCCAGCGAGGCGTTCATCACAGTGTGACCGAGCTCAATGAAGGAATTACTGAGTGGGCCGAGGCCTGGAACAAGAACCCCAAGCCTTTCATCTGGACCAAGAGTGCCGGCGAGATCTTCGCCTCGATGCGGAAATATCTGGGCGCTAGTGTTTCTGAGCAAACTTCAGAGGAGGGACACTAGCAATAGGGATGAGCCAACACGAAGCAGCCGCGAGCAGGAAGCCGGATGAATCGCGAGGTTCACGTCCGGTTTGACGGGAGCAGGAGGGGGAAGTTCCCTCCCTCCACCCTACTGGATGACATAAGGGTGAAGAGCCGCCGCCAAAAGGGAGCTCCGTCGAGTGCGACAAAGACTATTAGCTGCTCCGGTGGTTGGAATGAAGGGCGTAGTTCCATTGAGGCAAGCTAGTACAGCGGTGCCTTGCTCGCTTTAGACAGCTAGTCCATGAGGACATGGCCCAAACATTCCGGACTCAAAGCCAGCGCAGCGCTCAGTTTCGGCCTCGGACAGGCCTGAGAGACACGCTGGTCAGACCGTCCTGCGCCATTGGGGTTACCCCAGGGCTGCATGACGTCACTTGAGGAGAGCCACACCCTTGTCATTTAGCATTTCTAGATCGAACTAAACGGCGGATGCACCCAAGTCCACGCGCCGTTTGCTTCCTGATATAGTACTTGCCACTGCGGGCCGAGTTCGCTCTGCACACGCTCAGCTAGCCTCCGTCCGCTCTCCCAGAACTTGACTCTGGCCTCTTCCATTTCCATATCCCTCGAGTCGCTCTTGGGACCGTACAGCAAGTCCGCAGAGTCGTTCCACATCTTCAACGCGTCAATCAGCTCCGCAGAAAGCAGGTCGCTCCAGCCAGGGGGTTTGCGTATTGTGTTCTCTGTCCGGTCCTCACTGCGTCCCGTGCCGCTTCGAACGGGAATCCACCAAATGCCACTTGCCTCCCAGTCCCATGCAATCAGAACACGTCCAGAGATGGGCTCCGCCAACGTATCTCGATCCTTAGAGCGACGAGTCAACCCAGTCGGGGCAGACAGGCTCTTTCTTGCCGCTGCCATTGTTGCAGAATCCAGTTATCACACCCACAGGATGGCCGTCCTGCGTCGAGGTACCATCAAAATCCGTACTAGCTATATCCGCCACAACGACAACCTCCTGATCTAGAATACCACTGTAGTAATGATATATTTCATAGTTTCTGGAAGAGAGCGACCCTATTGGATTTACAGCCATCCTGATAATATCTATTATCGGCTGCATTTCTAGTGTCCCTAGCCAAAGTTTCGCTGTGAAACAGGAATTTTCAAGTTTCGGCCCCTGTTGAACC
>NZ_FQUL01000036.1 GCF_900128965.1 Ferrithrix thermotolerans DSM 19514 | reverse complement strand
TTTCCATCTCGAGCTCTTTGAGCTTCTTGGCATCTGTTGCTTTCATACCGCCATAGGTGTTCTTCCATCTATGCCAGGTGGTCTTTATCACGCCGAGACTGCGAGCAACCTCGGCAACAGTTTTACCTTCTCTCAGCATCTTGTCGCCATCGACAAGCTCTTTGATCACCAGCTCTTCGGTGTGTCGCTTGGATTTCATGGTGTTTTCCTCCATATCTACTTCGGAGGCAAAACTCACATATTGGGTGGGTTAGTTTTTGGGGAGCTCCTCAACGTCTCATGCATCTATTTATTGGTGCAATTGTTGAGGAAAACGCGTACGGCCACGAAGCCAGCTAGGCAACCGCAGGATCGCTGCACAAGAATCTTTACAGATATGAGCACTTCAATGATCTCAGCAGACTTATGAACTACACGCACAAGATTCCGTTAGAAGGATTTGCGAGAGCATTATGAGCGAATCGCTAAGGAGCAAGAATACTAAATTGGGGTAGTACTTAGATAGTTACTCGACGCTGAGATGCTTACGAAAATTATGGTCTCCATCTGTCGCTGCTTCTAGAGATCTCGATGCATCGAAGGACAACCGTAAGAGCGTAACATCGTAACGCGGTACCAGTCTTTCAACTTGTTGGCGTGAAAACGCATTAACTGGACGCAACTAAGTTTAGTAAATACTACCTTTGTAGACATGGGTGCACAAAGAGACGGCTTCAAGAAGCTTAACGAGGTTATCAGTTCCACCTTAAAGACTACTCAAAAAAAGAGTGAAGAGGCGATCAAAGAACTTATAAAGACAAGTGAGGCTCAGAGAGAACAGATTAGGGATCTTATAGAAGAGGTTGCGCAGAGGTCGAAAAAGAACGCCCAAAACATCACTGAGCTTGTGCGTGACGAGGTGAGTAAACAGATCAAAGAGGCGGGATTTGTTTCTAAAGAAGAGATCAAGAGCCTTATAGAGTCTGTAGTGGATACCGTTCTATCGAAACAAAGTAGCAGCTCTAAACCTTCGGCCGGACGATCTTCTACCAAAGGCGGCTCAGGTGAAAACAACGTTACCTCCAGCGCTACGGCTGAGACAGATTCAGATGAAACACCCAAGCGCACAACTCGTCCGTCAAGAGGTCGGGGAGGATCTCCTGCGTCTAGCTCAAAGGACGCAACCTCTTAGTAGATGACTCATGCACGAAGCAGATTGGATCTTCATCTCGTAAAGACTGGTACAGTCGATACCCGAGAAGCTGCGCGAGAGGCAATCTTGGAACACAGAGTTTTGGTGAACGGCGCTTTTGCCACGAAACCGGCTCAACAGGTGAGATCAAGCGACGCGGTGAGGCTGGTAGAGGCCAAGAGGTTTGTCTCTCGGGCGGGACTGAAACTTGATAACGCCCTGAGAGAGTTTGATGTATCTGTCGAAGGGCTAGAGTGTCTAGACGTAGGCCTTTCTACCGGTGGCTTCAGTGAATGCCTATTGCGGCGAGGGGTCAAAAGCGTCGTCGGGGTCGACGTAGGCACCCATCAAGTGCATGAAAGACTTCTTGGGTTTTCGAACTTCTCTTTCCATGAGCAGACAGATGTTAGGGAGTTTGCAAAGACTTACAGCGGTAGGGGGTTCGACCTTATCACCTGTGATGTGTCCTTTATCTCAATCACGAAGCTTACCCACGTACTAGCTAGCCTGCTCAGAGAAGATTACGCCTCACTAATCGTTTTGATTAAGCCGCAGTTTGAGTTGGATAAGATTGAGGTCTCACGAGGTAAAGGGGTAATAAAGTCATCTGAACTTTGGCGAAAGGCGATAGATTTAGTCGTGGCTTCATTCAGATCTGAGTCTTTGTACCTTGCGAAAATCGCTCCGGCCCATCCCAGAGGAACTAGTGGCAATCAGGAGTTCCTATCGATCTTTACCCAGATGGAGAGTACTGAGGTAGGAGTCTCTGAAGCGATTGAAAAAGCAGTAAAGCGCGCAAGTGATGCAAGCACAGCTAAGAGCAAAGGTGAACTACTCTAAATGAACCCCCTAGATCCGGCTGCCGATGAAATTGGCTCTGATGCTCGTCGACCTGATCTCTCTGGCGGTCCCAGTTAGTAGGTTGTAACTGTGCCAACTGTGAGTTTTCTCCTTCATCCCAAAAGACCCGAGTCCCGTCGGTACTTTCTGAAAAGTCAAGAGGAACTCCAAAGGCTGGGAATAAAGGCCCTAGAGATAGAGGGAACGACTCTCGTTGGAGATGAGGAGCTAGTAGTTAGCTTAGGTGGCGATGGAACGATGTTGAGGGCGGTTGATCTCTCCTTAGGTCGAGGTCTACCGGTGCTGGGTGTGAACTTAGGTAACCTAGGCTACCTAACCGAGATTGAGCCCTATGAGATTGTGTCTTCTGTTATTAGCTTCTTTGAAGGGAGCTACTACGAGGACCGTAGGATGACGCTGCTTTGTAAGGTGGAGAAAGTTCTCGGGGAGGGAGAGCCCGACAGATACTTTGCCCTAAATGAGGTAGTAGTTGAGCGGGAGCGATCCGGTCACGTAGTAAGGGTAGACGTCGAAATAGACGGAGATCTTTTTATTCGCTATGCGGCCGACGGTGTCATCGTAGCTACACCGACAGGCTCAACTGCTTACTCTCTCTCGGCGCGTGGACCGATACTAGCCCCAACTCTCGATGCGCTTGTCCTTACACCGATTACACCCCATATGCTCTTTGATCGAGCGATCGTCTTGGATCAGAACTCTGAAGTGGGACTCCGTCTGTCTGATGGACCAGAGGCTTCTGTTATGGTAGATGGAAGAGTGGTCGCCTCTCTTAGTACGGGGGACTGTGTAACCTGTGAGCGGAGCACCACCTACGCAAGGCTAGTGCGATATCAACCACGACAGTTCCACAGCATTTTGAAGAGCAAATTTGGGCTGGACTCCAAGGCAGGACTGTAGGGAGTAAGGAGTTGTTAGAGTACCTAAGAGTTAGGAATATAGGAGTTATCGAGGACGTCTCGATGGAGTTCTCCAAGGGCTTCGTCGTGGTGACCGGTGAGACTGGTGCCGGTAAGACGCTTCTTACATCGGCACTTTCCTTTCTGCTTGGTTCGAAGCTCCCTCGCTCTACACAAAAAAGTGAGACTGTGGTGGAAGCTGTTATTAATTTGAAGGGTCAAGAGCTGCACGTTCGACGAGAACTGAACTCCCTGGGTCGTTCTCGATCATTTAGAGACGGTGAACTAATTACCTCTGCCGAGCTGAGTCGGCTGATGCAGAGTCACATCGAGATCTTTGGACAAAACCTCTCAGTATCTCTCAGTAAGCCCCAGTTCCAGCTACAGATGCTCGACCGTGCCGGCCGGATAAGCCTTGAGCGGCTCATTGACATGCGGAGTCGACTACGCCAGCTTGAAAGGGAGTTGGGGGACTTTGAAGAACGAAACGCTGAGCTGACGAAGAAGAGAGATGAACTAAGAGAGACACTTGCCGAACTTGAAAGAGCCAGGCTCACAACCCCCGATGAGGACGGGGTGCTTGAGGAAAAGATAGAAGTGGCGACACATATCGAAGAGACGAAGGCGACTTTGAGACAAGCGCTATCTCAGTTGGATCCTGATCATGCGACCGGAGTCCTTGACGAATTGGCTCGTTTAGTGCGTGTGTTATCTCGGCTTCCAGGGGCAACAGAGATATCTCAGCGGGTCGAGAACGCCCTGATCGACCTTAGCGATATCAAGTCAGAGCTTTATGAGCAACTAAGCGTTCTAGAAGGCGATGAAGCGTCGCTAGAGGAGATGCAGGCGAGACTGTTTCAGCTTCGAACGCTTGAGCGGAAGTACCAGATGCCTCTCTTAGAGCTTGTAATGCTCCAAGAAAGGTGCAAGGAGGAACTCAGCCGCAGCGATAGCGGTCTGCAAAGTGCCACATATCTAGACACCGAGATCCAGCATCTTAGATCTAAAATTGCAGACGAAGAAAGTCAGATTAGATCCTTGCGTGTAAAGACCGCTAGTGCGATAAAAGATGAACTAGAGACTTTGTTGGCTGACCTAGGGCTCTCCCGCACAACGATCGAGTTCAACCTCAGCGCAGAGGGGGATGGAACGCCGATGGAGACACTTGTGTCAACTAATCCAGGGACACCGCTTGCGCCGTTGGGTCAGATAGCCTCCGGTGGCGAACTCTCGAGAATAATGTTGGCCCTTTGCAGAGTTCTCGGCTCGGATGCCACCACATTGATATTCGACGAAATAGATGCAGGAATTGGCGGTGAAACCGCCTTGTGGGTGGCTCGTTCACTGAAGGCTCTGGGCGAGCAAAAGCAGGTTGTAGCTGTTACACACCTGGCCCAAGTGGCGTCCTTCGCAGATCAGCACTTTGTGGTTGAGAAAGAACAGTCCGAGACCTCGACGAAAACCGTCGTAAAAGAACTCGTTACCTACGACGCGCAAGTGACCGAGATCTCGCGCATGTTGTCGGGACAAAGAGACTCTGAGGCTGCCCGAGAACACGCCGATGAACTCCTAAAACTTGGTGCTAAGGGTTGATTATCGTATATGAGTTGGATGCTAAGAGCTTGGGAGCGTTATGGCAAAACATATCTTTGTAACCGGAGGAGTTGCTAGTTCGCTGGGAAAGGGAATAACAGCAGCCTCTCTGGGTCGACTTCTTAAGTCTAGGGGACTACGGGTTACGTTGCAGAAGCTCGATCCGTATATCAATGTGGACCCTGGAACGATGAATCCATTCGAACACGGAGAAGTATTCGTTACCGACGATGGATCTGAAACCGACTTGGACTTGGGACACTACGAACGTTTTGTGGACGTACCGCTTCGACGAAGTTCTTCGGTAACTACGGGATCGATATACCAAAGTGTTATTGCCCGTGAACGCCGAGGTGACTATCTTGGCAAAACGGTACAGGTGATACCCCACGTAACCGACGAGATCAAGTCACGCATCTTTGATCTCGCAACAGAAGACGTCGACGTGGTAATAACCGAGGTGGGCGGCACCGTGGGTGACATTGAGATCCTTCCATTCATAGAGGCGATTAGGCAGTTCAGAAAAGACGTCGGTCGTGACAATGTCTGTTATATTCACCTGACGCTAGTACCTTATCTTGGCACCTCTGGAGAGCAGAAGACGAAGCCAACACAGCACTCTGTAACGGAGCTTAGGTCAAGAGGGATACAGCCGGATGTAATAGTGTGCAGATCGTCAAAGCCCATCTCAACCAGCGTGAAGCAGAAGATCTCAATGCTGTGCGACGTATCTGAGGAGGCTGTGGTATCGGCTATCGACGTGGCGAACCTCTATGAGGTTCCAAGGCTCCTGCATGAGGAAGGTCTGGACGACTACGTGTGCGAGCTGCTGCGCTTTGACTCGAAAGAGTATCCGCTTGACCTTACACAATGGAATCAGATGGCAGAACGTGCTAACAACCTGGAGGACACGATAAGTATCGGGATAATTGGCAAGTATGTCAACCTCCCTGATGCCTACCTATCGGTAGTAGAGGCACTAAAGCACGGTGGACTGCAAGAGGGGGTCAACGTATCGGTTGAGTTGATATCTGCGGAGACTATCACGCCTCTCCTCGCTGGATCGCGCCTGGAGAAACTCGATGGAATCGTTATTCCGGGCGGATTTGGTTCAAGGGGAATCGATGGAAAGATCACTGCCGCCTCCTACGCACGAGAGCACGGAATCCCATGTTTGGGAATATGTCTAGGACTCCAAGCTATGGTTATTGACTTTGCGAGAAACGTCTGCGATCTCGAAGGGGCTCACTCAAGAGAGTTCTCTCAGACTACGCCTTATCCAGTGATCGATCTGATGGAGGATCAAAGAGTCGTAGAGAATCTAGGTGGGACTATGAGGCTTGGTACCTACGTGGCAAAGTTAGACCCCGCCTCCAACACAGCCAAGTACTACGGTACGGAGGTAGTAGAGGAGCGTCATCGTCACCGCTTTGAGGTGAATCCGAGATATAGAACTAAGCTCCAGGAGTCGGGTCTAACGATCTCAGGTGTATCGCCAGACGGCAGGCTCGTAGAGTTCATAGAACTTAAGGATCACCCATTTTGGATAGGTACCCAGGCTCATCCAGAGTTCAAGTCACGCCCGGATCGACCTCATCCGCTTTTTAGAGGTCTAATTGAGCGCTCTCTGCAAAGGCACCACATGAGGGAGGGCGATGTTCCACTTGAGAAGGAGGCAGTAATTCGAAAGCCGGCAGAGTTCCCAATAGAGGCAAAGGACGAGGTGAGGTGACCGTTGTTCCAAAAAATTGAACAAAGCAGGGTCTTTGACGGTGACTTCATAAAGGTTGAAAAGGTCCGTTATGGATCTGACAGTGGGTCTGTAATCGAGCGAGAGTACATAATGCACCCTGGTGCCGTCACTGTGGTGCCTGTAGATGAACAAGGAAGGGTCTATGGACTGTGGCAGTTCCGTGCTGCTCTTGGGCGGGAGATTTTTGAGGTCTGTGCCGGCAAAAGAGATGTTGTCGGCGAGGATCCGGCGATTACGGCCGCAAGAGAGCTCAAAGAGGAGCTTGGGATCGTAGCATCAGAGATCCTGCATCTTGGATCTTTCTATAACTCCCCAGGATTCTGCGATGAGAGAACCGAGATGTATCTTGCCAGAGGTCTTACTCAATCGAGCCCCTCTCCCCAATCCGTGGAAGAGAGTGCGATGAGGATTGCCTCTTTTGAGTTAGCTAGGACGCCCAAGCTCGTAGCTGAAGGTGTGATAACAGATGGGAAATCAATAGTCTCGCTACTTTCTGCTTTTATGTACCTACACGGGGCTGGAAGTATCGGCGGTTGATGAAGAAGCGTGTCCAACAAGACATCCACTGACAGGCCCTATCTCTCAGAGGCGGCGTCAGCCTACCTAGCCTATCTTCGAGTGCAAGGTGGTCGATCTGAGAACACAGTTAGGGCTTACGCTAGAGACATCTATTTGTTTGAATCTGCACTTGCGGATGGGTCACTTCAGCTCACAGAGATTACACCTGAAGTTGTTGAGCGCTTCTTAGAGGATATCAGCCGCAGATTCTCAGACCGGACTGCCCTTAGGATCCAGTCCAGCGTCCGTGGATATTGCAGGTTTTTATTTAGCGACGGCTACCTCCAAAGCTACGTTGAGCCAAGAAATACCATGCCAAGACCTCCAGAGACCCTTCCAAAGGTGTTGGGCTCTACCGAGATCATCGAGCTACTTGAGTCAGTATCTGGAGATAGCCCCAAAGATCTCAGGGATCGTGCGGTTTTGGAGTTGTTGTACGGCACCGGAATGCGGATTTCAGAGCTTTGCGGCCTTCAACTTTGGGACGTAGACCCAGAGAACACAACAATCAAGGTTTACGGAAAGGGTTCAAAGGAGCGCATTGTGCCCCTTGGTGCACCCGGAGCTTCATCCTTGGCCGCCTATATGAGTCGTGGCCGCCCAAGTCTCAGTAAGGGTAGTAAGACAGGCTATCTCTTTTTGAACCTGAAAGGTTCTCGACTCACACGTCAAGGAGCGTGGCTTGTGATCAAGTCGAGGGCTTCTCAAGTTGGTTTAGGATCGAAGATTACTCCCCACACCCTTAGACACTGCTGTGCTAGTCACATGCTCGAAGGAGGGGCGGATCTAAGGGTCGTGCAAGAACTACTGGGCCACGCTTCACTTTCAACCACTCAAATATACACCAAGGTCACCCTCGGGCACATTAGAGAGATCTACATCACTTCACATCCCAGAAGTACAGTACGTAAACTTACTAAATAACCGATAACATTGGCTGTATGGCAGATCGAGAGGCTTTATTAGCTACCTTAGTTCAGGAGCTATCCATTGAAAGGGAAAGGCTAAGAGAACAGCTAGATGGACTGGGGTCGGCCTCGCTTGCAACAGGGGAGTTTGACTCTAACTTTGCGGACTCCTCTCAGGTTACCGCAGAGCGGGGAGAGCTTGAGGCTCTGCGAAGTTCTCTGGAAGAACAGATTAAAGACGTAGAGCGTGCCTTATCCAAGGTTCCCGAGGGTCGATTTGGTGTCTGTGAACTCTGTTCTAACGAGATAGCAGAGGAACGCCTTGAAGCTATGCCCACAGCGAGATACTGTATAGTTTGCGCCAACACCAAAAGCGGTCATCGATGAACAGGCGTAAAGACACTTTAGTTGCGATCGCCATCATGATGGTGATCCTCGTGATCGCAGCCCTTAGGCACGTGATAAATAGCGTCTCCATCTTGGCTATCTTGGCGATCGTACCTTCAGTAATACTTCACGAGGTTAGCCATGGATACGTCGCCTATCTTTTCGGTGACGACACGGCTAAGCGGTCAGGACGACTATCTCTAAACCCCTTTGTTCACATAGATGTAATTGGAACACTTATTCTTCCGGCGCTACTTTTACTTGTAGGGCTCACTCCCTTTGGTTATGCTAAACCCGTTCCAGTAGATGTCTCGAAGTTAAAGAACCCCCGCAATCAAGGTCTCTTGGTGGCATTAGTAGGACCCTTCGTAAACATTGTGATTGCGATCGTCGCAGGGCTGTTGATCCACGCTTCTATAGCCTCTCAGATGGCTTCTGATCCTCTGATTAGCCAATCACAGATCGGAAGTAGTCTGTGGGATCAGTTTCTCTTCGATCTGGGTACCATCAACGTGTTGCTAGCCGTCTTTAACCTCATACCTATCCCCCCTCTCGATGGGTCGGCTATTTTAGAGAGATTCCTCCCAGAGGCGCTATGGCAGCAGTACCTATCGATCAGGCGTTTCGCTCTGCCTGTGTTACTCTTCGTCGTATTACTGTCACCGACCCTAATCTATAAAATCGTATCTCCGGTAACTCAGCTTTGGCTGAACCACTTCATACCCTAGGGAATCGCAGATCATAACCTGACGTTAGACATAGTTTGATAGCTAACTGCTTGATCGTCCAGATCGCCTAGCTTAGAAAGTACTACTATGAGAGTAAGGACCCAGGGGCTTGTGCGCCTAAGGGAGGCGCTTGATGGGCCTTTGCTATCCGTTCTTTTAGTCACTGGACTATTTCGTGCGAGTCAGAACGCCGCCCAGACAACACTGTCCCTCATTGGTCACGAGGTGCTACATTACAGCCCTTCCTTGATCGGTGCTTCAGCTACGGTGGTAGGTTTGACCTCCGCTATTGCCTCTATAGCAATAGCGGGCCGCCTAAGACCATATCAGCTAAAGTCAGGGGTCATATCCTCTCTGTTGCTGGGTGCCGTTTCTATATTGCTCTTTTACCTTGCAAGCAACCTTGGAGAGTTCTTGATCGCAAGCGTCTTGCTTGGCATATCGGGAGGGCTCGCAATGCCAACTCTAGCGACGCTGTCTACGACGTCAAGGCGTATTTCGCCCGCTCGAGGTGTGGCTGCCTACACTGCTTCTCTTTCAGCTTCACTCGCCCTTGGTCCGTTCTATGAGACTTTTTTATTGAAGTCGACGCACGAAAACTCTCAGCTTGCGCTCCTTGCCTTTATTCCGATGCCGGTAGTCGGTGTTGTCCTCTTAGCATCTTTTTATAGAGGGGTTGCAGAGAAACGATCCGGTGCCCGAGCTAAAGTTGGTGCCCTAAAGATTAGGGAGTCAGCGCCCATCAGACTGGCGATCTCTGCACAACTGCTATACCAGGCTCCATTTGTGGCCGTAGTAGCATTCGGCGCGTTGTTGGCGAAGTACTCATTTGGGACCTCTTCTTCGACGGCACAGCTAGGGTTCACTGTGTTTTTCGTCTTCTCATTCTCTTCCCGCATTGTCCTGCTTTGGAAACCCGACGTTCTATCTCCTACGACCTTGCTAAAGACGTCTTCGATGCTTACGATCGTAGGCGTTGTGATGCTAGCTACGACCCATGGGGTGGCACTGTTCATGATCTCGATGGCGATATTAGGGATTCCACATGGGGTAACCTATCCAGTGTCTCTAGCGTTGCTCGCCAAATGGACCTCGCCAGAGACGCGCACTAGAGCCAACGCTGCTCTTTCCTCGGTAACGAGCTTTGTGGGCGTCTTGTTACCTCTGGTGCTCGGACTCATCGCTGCTAGATTTGGGTATCAGACGATGATTATGGTTGTATTGCTGCCGGTCCTTACGTTATCGGTTACCGTACTGCGTTCCTCGGAGGAGAAGCTTTCAAGGCAGGTAGTACAGCCAAACTAGCGAGGGCTCGCTTCTGCTATGTATCTTTTCATAGGAAGATCCAACAAGATAATTCATTTTCCCTCTTTGACAGTGGTCTCAGCCGACGTTCGAGTAAGACTTAGAAAAAGCAATAATTCTGATTAAATGCGAATTATTCGCAACTACAATCTGATGGTGAGTTTACCGATATAAGAAAGAGGTTCAGTTGCCTAAACCCATAGACAAAGCGGAGGTAGGGAAGGACCGTCGCCTCAGACAGGTCTATCACGTCCGTGATCTTGTGACGTTGTCGGTGTCAAGCGTTGGTCCACTGTTTTCTGTAGCTGCCACAGGTGGTGTAATGGCCGCTCAAGCGGGATGGTGGACTCTTCCAGCTGTTGGAATAATCGCCGTTCCCTTCATAATTAGTGGATTTGTATTCAGGCTGCTGAATCGCCACTTTCCCCACTCCGGTGCGTCGTATCACTGGTCGGCTCGGGTTATAGGTAAAGGCTCATCACGATTCCAGGCGTGGATCCTCATCCTTGCGTACTTCGCATCTATCCCGCCCATCATAGTTCCAGCCGCAAGCTACACGCTTTCCCTGGTCGCTCCACATGCAAGTCCGTCTCCACTGGTAGAAGTACTAGTTGGGCTGTTCTGGGTGCTATTTGCTCTAATACCACTCCTAGGTGGTGGACTCCCAACGGCGCGAATAACGCAGATCTTTCTAGGTCTTGAGATAGTCTCTCTCCTGTTTTTGGGTGTCTATGGTGTGATGAACTTCTCCAGACTGCACGTACCGATACACTTCGGTCCGATTCCTATCGCTGGGATGCTAACTGTAGCTGTGGTTGCTGCAACGATCCTCGACGGTTGGGAGATAGACAGTTACGCCTCTGAAGAGTCCCAGCGCCCTAAGGATGATCCGGGCAAGGGAGGAATAATCGGCGCATTTATGGCCCTTATGTTTTATGCGATCTTGTATCCGCTCATGTTCTCAGAGACTCCAATGTCCAAGCTCGCAAACGCCACAAACCCATTGGCTGTATGGGGAGATCGGCTTCTTCCGCAAGCACCTTGGGTGATACTGATCCCCGTTCTTGGATCTACAGCCGGTGGCCTTTGGCTCACCTCATACATCTTGACGAGAGCACTATATGCGATGGGTAGAGAGGGCCTAATTCCTAAGGCGTTTGGCAAGGTGTCGAGCCGGAGGGTTCCTCACGTAGCCATCCTAGTAACGATGGGTGCAGCCTTCATTGTGACGGTTATGCAACTACTATTTAGTTCGTTGGCATCGTTCTTCGGACTTGTTCTCTCAGCGGCAGGATTCTTCCTCGTAGCGGAGTTTCTGCTGGACTCGATCACGGCCTTTGTCTTCCTTACAGTCGGTCACAGAAAGCTTCCAGAGGTGACTATAAACCCGCACAGGCACAAGATGCTTCTAATTGGGTCAGGGCTTTCTACGGCCATGTTCGGTTTCTTTGCGGTAGCGTTCTTCGTGGTAGGTCCAAGTGCCATTGGAAGCTCGATCGACTACGTACTCTTGGCGCTCATTGGACTCGGAGTTGTCTTTGCGTATCTGACTCGAAATCGTAAGACCACCTTTATCTTCCATGGCCTTGATGCTCCAATCGAAGATATTAAGTTTCGCGGTGGAAAACGTGCCAGGACTCTTGCAGAGAGTAACTCAGTCCTCTAGGTAATCTTGGGCAGTTGTAACTGGGTAGGGTCTCTGGTTGCTTAGGAGAGCCGTCCTTCATATTCATGCGGGAAAGATCCGATCTCGAATTTGGTGAGCCTTCTTAGAAGGGCGCTCGGTTCTGATACCAGCACGGCGTTAGCGTTTACCTGAGATCAGATCCAGGTTAGACTACGTACTTACAAGAGTTGGTCTGGAGGAGATTTGAAACCACTTAGCCACCGAGGCAGAGTGATACTCGCCATATCCATGATGGTCGGGGTAATTTTGCTAGGTCTTACAACGGTTGTAGTCTCAAACCTCGTGCAAACTGCTCCTCCTTTGCCACCAAAGGATGTTTCGGGAACCTTTACCTGGACGGCACGACACGCCATTGTCCCGGTGACCCTCGATAGTGATCTTTCAGTCATCGAGAGCAGTGGACTAACGGGAAGTGAGTGTCAGAGTATAGCTAACGACGTTAGCGCGTCCCAGGCGTTGCCGCCGATTCCGAATGCATCGCTCGAGTTGCTATGGAGACACGCCTTGGACAACGCAACGAAGATTAATAGCCTATGCAAGGTAAGCAGTCCGTCAGGTACCCAGCTGCAGTCTGCAACCAACCTCGCCTCAAGCGCCGTGTACGACCTGACGCTGATCATTGACAAGCTAAATCTTCTCAAAAACTAGGTACAGGCTGCATGCGCGATACCCCAGGGGGTATATAATCTCACTATAAAGTTGTTTTTTGGAGTCAAAAGGAGCCTATAGTGAGTTATCAGGATGTGCCTGCACACAAGTTAGAGGAGCTGCTAAGCGCAGGGTTTCAACTTGTAGACGTGAGGGAGCCGATGGAGGTTGCTCGGGGAGCGCATCCTCAGGCAAAGAATATCCCCCTTTCGGAGTTGCCTCATCGTTTTCGTGAGCTCGATAGGTCAAGGCCGGTGGCGGTTATCTGTCAATCCGGGGCTAGGAGCGCCAATGCGGCCAGTCAGCTGGTCAGTTTTGGTTTCAGTCGAGTAGCAAGCATCGCAGGTGGCATGTCAGCAGTGAATCGACTCTCTGGAAGGAGTTTCTAAGTTGAGAACACTTACAGTAGATGAGCTTGGCAAGGTCTTAGGTACCGATAAACAACCCTTTGTCCTAGACGTAAGAGATCCAGATGAAGTAAGCGACTGGCCCATGCCACACTCTTACAACATTCCACTTTCAGAGCTCGTAACAAAGCTTGATGAATTGCCCAAAGATAAGACAATCGTAACCATGTGCTTAGCTGGTGCGCGATCAGCACAAGCAGCGGCCTTGCTGGAAGAAAAAGGCTTCGACGTGTTGTCGCTCCAGGGCGGAATTACCGCCTGGGCAGGATTCTACGACGTCGCAACGGTTACGGCTGGCAAGGCGGAGATCGTGCAGGTGCGTAGAAGGGGTAAGGGATGTCTGTCTTACGTCGTTGGTCATGGAGACAGCGCCTTCGTCATCGATCCATCCGTAGATGTAGATGAGTACGTAAAGGTTGCCAGTGACAGGGGTTGGCAGATCAAGAGAGTCTTCGATACGCATCTTCATGCCGATCATATCTCTGGAGCTCGTGAGCTTGTTGCCAAGACAGGAGCTTCGCTGATGTTGAATCCTGTTGAGGGCTACCTCTATCCCCACGAGAACATTGCAGACGGTGACTATTACGAGATCGCAGAGGGTGTGGGTGTAACCGTAAAGGCACTTCATTCGCCTGGACATACGATGGGGTCCGTGATGTACGTCGTAGACGGCAAGGCGCTCATCTCCGGGGATACAATATTCGTAGATGGAGCCGGAAGGCCTGATCTTGCTGAGAAAGCGGAGGAGTACGCGAAGGAGCTCTACAACTCGATAACTGGGCATCTTGGGGGTCTTGATCCCGATGTAACTATTCTCCCAGCGCACTTTGGAGATAGGGTTGACGTCCTGCCGGAAAAGCCCGTTGCAACGACGGTAGACAAGTTTCAAAGCGACTTCGAGACACTTCTTTCAGATAGGGACAAGTTCCTCGCCTGGGCAACCGGCAAGGCGACCAACCGGCCACCGAACTACCAGCGTATAGTGAGGGTCAATCAAGGACGTGAGACTATCTTGATCTCTGAGGCACCGGAGATGGAACTTGGTCCTAACAGGTGTGCAATTTAGACGGTTGTAAGTTCTAAGAGATGTTTCTGTAAGCAAATATGCCGTAGGCCCTGGAGCTCTCCCTAGGGTCTATGGCTTGTAGGAGAAGAGATGGAACTACCTCAAGAGGTAATTGACGAAGTAACAAAGAGACTAAGAAGGGTAGAGGGCCAGGTGGGAGGCCTCATAAGGATGGTGCAAGACGGTCGGGACTGTAAAGACATCCTGACTCAGCTAAGTGCGGCATCAAAAGCCCTCGAACAGGCCGGATTTAGACTCGTAGCATCCGGGATGACGTACTGCTTAGAACAGCCTGAGAAGGCGTCTGCGGATGGCTACTCACTAGAAGAGGTTCAAAAGCTCTTCATGAAGCTCGCTTGATCTACTTAAATGACTAGCTACGCGTCGAGTTCATGTAATTTCAGCACACTCGATGTCTAATTGGCGGAGAAGATACAGCTTCCTTGCAAAGCCTAAAGTTATCAAAGGCCACTGCTGGGAGGGTCGTCGGTTCGCACGCTCACAGGTTGCTAACTCAAAGAGGTTTGATCTACCAAAACACGTCTCCTGTGGGTTTTAGTTACTCGGCTTAGTCGACTACAGCCTTGAATCAAGGTTACCCTTAGAGTACTCTTTGTATTTGTAAGAGGGGGGTACCGTGACAGATCTAGAGCTAAACCTTATTCAAAGAGTAAACGTAGGAGACTCGCTGACGAGAACTTCTTGGAGATATCCAGATAAAGTTGCCCTGGTTGAAGACGAAAAGCGGATAACTTACAAGGAGTTCAACGAAACGGTAAATAGGGTTGCAAACGCTTTGTTGGAGAGGGGATATTCAAAGGGCATCCCTATAGCTTTACTGGCTCATAACTCTTATGAGTTCCTGGTTACATACTACGCCTGCGCCAAAGCAGGACTTATATGTGTTCCGATCAATCTTGGTTGGCGCCCGTCCGAGGTCTCTTACGTGTTGGCCCACTCCGAATCTCAGGCTCTCATAGCCCAAGCCTCCATCTTTGAGACTTTCAAGTCCGCCCTAGATGGGCTTGAAAGTCTTAGGGAGGTATTTATCTTTGGAGCGTATAAAGGGGAGGAAAGTACTCAGCAGACCACCTTTGAAGATCTGACATCACACGTGAGTTCGTCTGAACCACAAGTTCTGATAGAAGACAGAGCACCGTTGAGCTATCTCTACACCTCGGGTACAACGAGCGCACCAAAGGGAGTCGTGTCTTCACATCTCGCTGTCTACCTTGAGTCACTTGGCTCAGCTTTGGAGAACCACTCCACGGAGAAAGATGTCGTTAGCGCTCTTATGCCAATGTTTCATACGGCGCAGTTGAATGGACTCTGTACCCCCATGATAGCACTTGGCGGTCGACTTATTATCATGAAGGGGTTTAACGCTGATCTCGTCCTTGACAGCATCGAAGCCGAGGGTATGACTACGGTATTCTGTCTTCCTTTTATGGTTCGAGAGTTGCTCGAACGTTACCGAGAAAAGCCAAGGAATATCTCTACTTTAAAGTTGATAATGTATGCTATGGCCCCAATGCCGGATGCTTTGTTACGTGACGCTATCGATACCTTTCGTTGCGACTTTACCTTGGCGTTTGGTCAGACCGAGATGAATCCAGTGACGACAGTGTTTCGCCCCGAGCATCAGTTGACCCACTCTGGTGCTGTAGGTACACCGCAGATAAACGTTCAAATTGCAATCTTGGGAGATGATGGCAGGGTGTTGAACCAAGGAGAGACCGGAGAGATATGCTACCGTTCACCCCAGTCGATGTCGGAGTACCTTAAAAATCCGGTTGCCACTGAAGAAGCTTTTAGGGGAGGATGGTTTCACTCTGGTGATGCAGGTAAGTTCGATAAAGACGGCGTGCTGTGGTTTGAGGACAGGTTCAAGGATGTCATCAAAACTGGAGGAGAAAACGTCTCGTCCATAGAGGTAGAAAAGGCGATCTATGCAACCAATCCTGATGTCGCCGAGGCCTGCGTAGTGGGGATATCTCATCCCAAATGGTCTGAGGCTATCACCGCCTTCGTCGTCCCAAGAGCGGGATCCAAGATTGACCCAGAGGCGCTCATCAGAGATCTCAAACTAAATCTAGATGGGTTCAAGTGCCCAAAGAAAGTAGTGGTTGTCAATACTCTCCCTCATACCTCTACAGGCAAGATACAAAAGCACCTCGTACGAAAAGATCACGCAGACCTGTATGGGTCTTCTCAGCTGACATAGTCGAGTTGACTCTTAGTTGCCTACCTACCTTGGCGTACAACCGATTAGTTGTCCTGGTACAACGGTTCCTTTAAAATGACCCGTACTTCTACGAACTGCTCGCATCTTTAATTTGATCCAAAAGCGGACATTACACTTTGGGCTCTTTGCACAAGAGGGATGTTGTTGGTCGGTGATGATCGTGATAAACGGTCAGCCCTTCTCCAGCGCGCTAGTTGGGATATGGAGACATGGCTCAGCACTTCTGAGATGTCCAAAGTGCTACTCGATTCAAGGTGTGGGCATGGAAGATAGGCGTTTTAGGTGCTCCATAACATAGGCCGCTTGACGTCTCGGAAGGATGGAAATTCCCTACCCATATCCCCCAAGGCATCCCCCATTTGGATGGCTCACAGGGCTTTATTTAGGTAGAGATAAACAATTTAGAGGTCTTTGGGGCGCTGCATGACCTTCATCAAGGTAAAGCCATATCGAGGGACACTAATGGGCTTCAGTTCCTCTGTTATAGATCTCTAAGGTTATTTAAGATCGGTCATCCCCATTAAGAGTGAGAAAGGGTCACTTTTTATACTCCTATACTGCCACACAGGCATTCAAACCTAACTTGATGCTCCGATCATCAATGTCCGTGAACAACAAAGAGAGAAGGCGTGGTATGGCTGTAAATCGGTACAAGGCTGCTCTGAAAGGAAGATGTCGGCGATGGCTGTAAATCGGTACGAAGCTGGAGTTAAAGAATATAGGCAAACGTACTGGGCGCCTGAGTATGTTCCGTTAGACTCAGACCTCTTAGCGTGCTTCAAAATTACACCCCAACCCGGTGTAGATCGAGAGGAAGCTGCTGCTGCTGTGGCAGCAGAGTCTTCAACCGGTACTTGGACGACGGTTTGGACAGATCTGCTTACAGATCTAGACTACTACAAGGGTCGAGCTTATCGGATAGAAGACGTACCGGGTGACGATAGTAGCTTCTACGCCTTTGTAGCCTACCCAATAGACCTCTTCGAAGAAGGCTCCGTTGTAAACGTCTTTACGTCACTGGTGGGAAACGTATTTGGATTTAAAGCCGTTCGGGCGCTCAGACTTGAAGACGTCAGATTCCCCTTGGCCTATGTCAAGACCTGCAACGGTCCGCCGCACGGTATTCAGGTTGAGCGCGACAAGATGAACAAGTATGGTCGTCCACTACTTGGATGCACCATCAAACCCAAGCTCGGTCTCTCTGCCAAGAACTATGGCCGGGCAGTATATGAATGCCTTAGGGGCGGTTTGGACTTTACAAAAGACGATGAGAACGTCAACTCCCAGCCCTTTATGCGCTGGCGTGACCGCTTCCTGTTCGTCGCAGACGCTATACACACCGCAGAACAAGAGACGGGTGAGCGCAAAGGTCACTACCTCAACGTGACAGCACCATCCCCGGAGGAGATGTATGAAAGGGCGGAGTTCGCTAAGGAACTTGGCATGCCCATCATCATGCACGACTTTCTAACGGGTGGGTTCTGTGCAAATACAGGTTTGGCTCGCTGGTGCCGTAAGAACGGTGTCTTGCTCCACATCCACAGAGCAATGCATGCAGTTGTTGACCGGAACCCAACGCATGGGATCCACTTCCGAGTACTAGCAAAAGCCCTTCGACTTTCTGGTGGAGACCATCTCCATACAGGAACTGTAGTTGGCAAGCTAGAGGGCGATCGTGCATCAACTCAAGGGTGGATCGATCTACTGCGTGAGTCCTACATACCAGAGGATCGCAGTCGCGGCATCTTCTTCGACCAAGACTGGGGTTCGATGCCCGGTGTATTTGCGGTCGCTTCCGGTGGAATTCACGTCTGGCATATGCCGGCACTGCTCAATATATTCGGTGATGACGCTGTGTTCCAATTTGGAGGCGGAACTCTGGGACATCCTTGGGGTAATGCGGCCGGCGCAGCGGCTAACCGCGTAGCTTTAGAGGCATGTGTTCAGGCTCGAAACGAAGGCCGTGAAGTTGAGCGAGAAGGCAAGGAGATCCTTACTAACGCTGCGAAGGACAGTCCAGAGCTGAAGATAGCTATGGAGACATGGAAAGAGATTAAGTTCGAGTTCGACACCGTCGACAAGCTCGATGTCGTCAATCGCTAGTCGGCTGGAACTTTCGAAGTTAACTTATTAAACCAGCATGGAGCGGCCCTTGAGGCCCAGCTCCATGCTTCGTAGAAAGATTGATAACTATGGCTGAACTTCAAGATTATAACTCCACACCCAAATATGAGACATTCTCGTACCTTCCTGCAATGACTCCAGAGCAGGTTAGGAAGCAGATCGTCTACCTTATCTCTCAAGGCTGGAATCCAGCGATAGAGCATGTAGAGCCGGAGAACGCCTCTCGGTACTTCTGGTACATGTGGAAGCTGCCAATGTTTGGTGAGCAGTCTCCTGACGTCGTGATCTCGGAGCTTGAGGCATGCCATCGTGCACACCCAGGTCACCACGTACGTCTGATAGGCTACGATAACTTCTCTCAAAGCCAGGGAATCGCTTTTGTCGTCTATCGCGGGCGCTAGCTGCAACTTTGCGTGGCGTTCCCATCTTTTAAGTGTGGTCTCACGTTCGGGGTTTGAAAGGATCATTAGCAAATGAGCGATTCCATAGGAAGTCGTAACTCATCGACTCAATCAGCGCGCTGGGCTGCGCTTGAAAGACGAAGAGCGCTTTCCAGCAGAGGTGCCGCTGGCCTTAAAGGGTTGGCTGCTCCTACAGCAAACTCAAAAGCTCCTTTAAGGTCAAGACAAAGGCCGACCACCCAGATCGTGATGAAGGGTATTCCTCAAGATGTTGAAGTTCTAAGCGATCAAGTAAAGGCTGTTCTTGAGGATCACCGAGACGCAATGGATCCAGTAAGCAGTACTGAGATTAACAACTCTCGCCTAGATAGTTCAGAAGGATCCGAGTCTCACTGCGGTTGTGACAGTAAGGATCGTCTTGCAGATGCAGAAAAAGAGAGTGTCTCTTCTCTGAGTGAGGCAACCGTTCAAACAACAACTGTTTCTATGTGGAACACGGCGCAGTCGGTTCGGCAGTTAAGTCGTCAAAGAAGAAGTTCACTTGCTCAAAGCGGCAAGTCTGCATATCGTGCCTCTAATCAGAGATCTAAAGGTGCTATGCCAAATCGAATGCCGCTAGCAGCAGCTATTAGTGGGCTTACCGGGCGCGAGGCAGCAAAGAAACGTAGAGAGTTGCTATGTCAACAAGGTCGTGGCGACGCGGCAGCATGCAGACCTACGGGAAGAGTCAGAGTTAGGGTTTTAGGTCCTCAAAAAGTAGAGATTGGCACGACGCTTAGCGGTACTTTAGTAACCGGAACTCAAGTGGAGCGCAACGTTTTAGTTACTGGAACCGAAGCTGGGAGTTGTCGCAACATAACGGGGACAGAGTACATAGGGATGGAGCACTTCGATACCCTCTGTGCCGTCACGCCAGAACCCGCTCCGTCGAAGGTATCAATGGGAAGAACAGGTAGAGGTCAAACTATAACCGGCACAGAGGTTGGTCCAAGTATCAAGGTCACCGGAGACGAGTACGGTGAGTGCAAGACCATAACGGGTACTGAATATCTAAGCGCCGATAAGTTTGAGTCATTTTGTTCTACGAAACCTTTCCAACCACCAGCAAAGGTAAATCTCATGGCTACCCAAAAAGGGCTTAGTGTAAGCGGTACCGCTGTAGGTCGTAGCCAGAAGGTCACCGGTGATGAGCAGGGAGCAGACCGTCCTCTAACGGGGACTCAGTACTATAGGCCTCAGTCCTTAGAGGGAGCCCGTCGTAATGGATCGGGGGTGCCCCATAAAGTCAGCGTAATGAGTACAGTCCGGGAACGGACAGTTACCGGTACCGATGCCATCCCCCACGAAAAAGTCACCGGAGCAGAGCGCGGAGTTTGTGCTCCGGTGACGGGTACCGAGACGACGGGGCTAGAGCAGTATCAGGCGTGCAATCGAAGGCCTTTACTTGGCGCTGAGAAGGTGTCTTTAGCAAGGACATGGCACGATCAACCGGTCTCGGGCACGGCATTGGAACTGACTGATAAGGTGACTGGCGATGAGTATGGGGCCTGTGCTTCCGTGACGGGTACAGAGTACGTGGGGCCGCAACAGTACGCTGAGTTCTGCGAGCCAGATACCCTCGTCCAGACGCAGCAAATGATGTCTAGGCCCTCTGGTATCAATCAGTTCGTTACAACAGGTATAGATCTTGGTCCAGATGATAAGATTACCGGGTCTGAGCGCGGTGAGAACATCGCCTTGAGCGGCACTCCATATTCAAGGCAAAGATTTAGCTATCAAGGTGATCCTGTAGCACCCTACGGAGGATTCAGTATCACCACTCCGGCCCGCATAGCTAGGGAGAGAACGGCAAGGATTACGGGAACAGCATATGGATCGGCTGGTCGTAAAATCACCGGTCCAGTAAACCTTGCTGACGGCCTTGTATCTGGGACTCCAGAGTTTCGGTATCAGGACGATTCCTACGACGTCACACAGTTTGAACCCATGAGCGCAGAAGAAACTATGCGCCCCCGCCTTACTGGTGAAGGTAAGGACGCTGGTTTTGCTATCACCGGTACAGGTTGGGGGAGAGGTGCAGGCATTACAGGCACCGAAGGGCCCTCCACGCGTCGTAATCCAACGTTTCGTGCTGCGAGTTCCGGGGGGTTCTCTACAAGAGCACCAGAACGTAGAGAAACCTCCACCGTTCAGATAACCGGCAGTAGTGGCGGTGAGGTCAAAGGACCTACGGTTACTTACTCAGGTGGAACCAGAGGTTAGTGTCGTGGTCTCTGTGAACTCAGCTCCAGTTGAAGGCGATCGATGAACACCCGCAATCGTCCAGGTCGACATAGTAGCACTTTGGGTCAAGCGCCGAAGCCACCTTATGGGCTCGGTACAGGACAGCGTGCTTTGCCGTCGCGCCCTGTGGGTCACTTCGTAGCGTTTGAGGCTGTAAAGCAACGCTCCGAGATACCTCCTAATCCAGCGTGTGTGAACAGTCATGGTCAGCCATGTCGACATCCGCTGACCAATACTGCCCAAAATCATGACCTAATGGCTTGTGAGGCTATGGTCAGGGGTCACTTTGCTGCGATCGAACCGACGCTTAGAAAGATTGCTTCTCTCCAACGAGAAGAGAGTTTCGTAGAGTCTGCGCAAAGTATCGCTAGAGCAGAGCTAGGTTTTGAGTTGCCGGCTCGTCCCCTAAAAGATGCCTGGGTAAATGGACTGGATGTGCGAGCGCTATACGGAGCGAGTGTGATGAGGACGATTCGTCTAGTCATCGACAAGACGCAGGCGATCGTCAATCAAGACAACGAAGACGACGTCGCATTCTTCTTGGACTGTGGTTACCACGCAGTGGATATAACTCCTTGCTCGGATGGAAGACTCAAAGGTCTGATTCGCTACATCCTTCGACTCCCAGGTGCCACCATTAGGAGCAAAAAGGCTTACGCTGGCGCAATGTTCGATGTCGAGGATAATGTAGCGAGATGGATCGAGACAGAACTTATGCGATACCGAGAAGCGATTCCCGTTCCAGCTGACGCTGGTACTAGGTACCTAAAGATAGTGGTCTATCACTACAGCAGTTCTGATCCAGATCATGAGGGATGCGCAGCACATGGCAGTGATGAACGTCTGGCTGCAAAGGCGGGATTGGACCGACTTTCTGAGTTTCGTCAAGCCATTGAAAATAGCTTCTTCTGTGGAGCGTCGGTGGATACTCTACTGATAGGAGTGGATACCGATACGGATTCTATACGTGTGCACATTCCAGATGCCAACGGAGAGATGACCTTAGATCGCTGGGTGTGTAACCTTCGACTCTATCAAGATACCGTAAATCTGGATCCCACATCAGCTCGGGTGAAGGTATTCGAGGCGATCTCTGATGCAACTGTAGCAGACGCCGTGGAGGGCCCCCATGAGGGGATGCGTCGTTTGATTGCAACTCTCCTTATCAATAACCTCTCTCAGGTTGAGTATGTCTGTGGACGTTACGGAGGCCGGTATCCAGATATCGGTCATAACGAACAGATAATCAGCGTTGGAGATGGCTTCGGTGAGTTCCAGGTACGCAACTTGGCGTACTTCGTCTACCTTCACACCGTTGAAGAGAGCGTGCAAGATCTTGACGTGGGTATAAAGATCTTTACACGTCTAAACGTTGAACGCGGTCTGCCAATACCCGTTTCGATTCACTTTCGCTATGACCGTAGGGTTCCAGGAAGTAGGGAAAGGTCGATAGAGAGATGCAGGAGAGTCGGTGATGCCATAAAGTCCCGTTATAAAGAGTTGTATCAACAAGGTTTACTAATATGTGGGGCGACTGTCCAGGACATGGCTTCTGGTAGTCCCATTGAGCCAATTGAGTTAGACAACATCTTGATAGGACGGGTTTAAAGACATGAAGATATGCCAAGTAGAAAAGACATTAGTGTCAACCAACAGAATAAAGGAGATGGGACATCGTCCTCTTCTGGTTGTCAAGGAGAAAAATGGTGCTCGAAGCGTTGCAGTCGACGCTATTGGGTGCGTGGCTGGAGACTGGGTGATCGCCGTGAGTGGTTCAGCGAGTCGAGCTGCGGCAGGTAGCAAGGACTATCCAAGCGACTTGACCATAGTTGGCATAATCGACAACTGGTCCGAGGAGTAGCTTGCTGAGATGGACATACTCTGCGTCGTTTCTGAGCTGGTTGCGACCCGACGGACACCTGGGCTTCAAAACATATCCCTGCGTGTGCTAGCGGACTCAAAGGGAAAGTTAAGCGTCGCTACCGATCCAGTTGGAGTACCGCCCGGAAAGTGGGTTATTGCGGTGACCGGGACAGCCGCACGATATGCAACCGGTAACTTTGACACACTAACCGATCTAACTATCGCTGGGATTATAGATAACTGGGATCCACAGGACGGTTAGAGAACAAGTAGTAACGAAAAAAATCTACAGGTAAAAGGAGCAAATAGATATGGCAAATGCAGTCAGCGGAATAGCACTGGGAATGATCGAGACCAGAGGATTAGTCCCTGCGATCGAAGCGGCTGATGCTATGACTAAGGCAGCAGAGGTACGGCTAGTTGGCCGTCAGTTTGTTGGTGGCGGGTACGTCACGGTCTTAGTTCGTGGTGAGACGGGTGCTGTAAATGCAGCGGTTAGGGCTGGAGCAGATGCATGCGAGCGTGTTGGTGATGGTCTTGTTGCTGCTCACATCATCGCTCGTGTACACAGCGAGGTTGAGAACATTCTGCCCACAGACGAGTTTTAGTTAGGCAACGACAATAAGGGAGAACCAATAGATATGGCAAATGCAGTCAGCG
>NZ_FQUL01000019.1 GCF_900128965.1 Ferrithrix thermotolerans DSM 19514 | reverse complement strand
CCAGATCCCGAACAACGCCAGATCTATGACTCACTCGGGATTAGTGACCCCTTACCCAGGAGAGCCAAGGTAGTAGCCAGTTTGTAGTGCCCTATCCACTGGGACTAAGCCGCTGAGCTGGGAGTTGTTGGGTGGGGATCGAAAGTTGGGTTAGGTCATCTGCCAAGGTGGAGTCTTTGAGATATTTTACATTCGTTAGTTTTGAGGAAGGGGCAATAGCTTAGGAGATGATCATTGCTAGAGTTATGTTTTTCTCTTTGGAGCTATTACCCATTGAGCCTATGAGATGTGAACTCTTTGCCAAAGCGTAAAGAAGTGCAGAAGCACCGTGTCTTTAGTGGAGGTAATCCCAAAGTCGCTTCCAGCATCAATGACTGTTTTTCTTCGCAAGAGCTAAGGTAAGCGCTTCTGTAGACGAAAGGGAAAGCTTTGAGACGTTAGCCACCGTGTTGTGGTTTACCCTACCGCCTTCTCTGCAGCTACTATGTACAAGATAGCTATGGTACTCCTTCTCACCACGCCTGCTTGCTTGCTATGTGAGATACATGCATTGAAGCGTTCTTTGGATCCACATGGCTATACCAACACAGGACATCTCATATACCAAGTAAATTACTGGCTACAACTTATAACCAAAACAAATCATGATCACTACTCAAAGTAAGAGAGCATGGATTTAGGTGGAGTAAGTTCGCTTAGGAACCGCTAGCTAGTGACACGGCCTTCGGGCGGGCGAAAACCCCTACAAAGTCACGATCAGTCACCCCAAAGTAGCGACTTACTGGCCGTAGCATGCCCCCAACAAGCTGCGACCCATTCGCCGGAGATGCCAGGGTTCCCGGGGTTTGATTGAAGTAGAAGAAGTTTACCCAGTCAGTATTTATATCAAATTCCATAGCTCTCACCGCTCCCGCTTTAACTAGCAGGTTAGCGAGCGATGGAACAGAGAGACCCGGACCAGCCACGTAAACGATAGCACCGTCCTTCGTCACGCCCACTCCAGAGCGCCAAACCAGGACAGTATTACCGACCGTCTGACCCCAGATCGTGTAGTTATTGTCGTAAACCGCTGGGTTAATCTTTCCGTGGTCTACCAAAAGGGTCAGGTTTTGCCTGACTACGGCCACGTCGCTAGGGATCTTCTGACCGTCGTGCCACGCCACTACGTTGGCTGATCCATTCTTGTAGATCACAAAGGACGCTGCATTGTCGACCAGAGGCACAGCGAACTTTCCGTAGGCGTAGTATCCACCTTGGGCGTCTTGCATCCTAAAGCCTGAGTTGAATGCAGCAACAAGATTACTTTGCATGGACGCCGGTATTGGGGATTTATAAGGCCAGGGGCCACCAGATGGGGGCTGTTGATACCCTGCAAACTGAGTGAAGTTGACCAAGTGTGGATCCATCCAAGCGATCCCTGCTATTAGCGAGGTATGGATAGGATCTGGTCGAAGAAGTGTCACATATAGACTTGGATATCCATTGATTGTCAAACCCTCAGGAGTCCACTTACCTTCGTTTGGTAAAGAGGGAAAGGCCAAAGGAGTGATAGGCGTGGGTGGCGGAAGGTGAGGAGTCGTGGAGAGCTCCGTGCTTGCACTAACCTTTGCCTTACCCTTCGGAATAAACGCCCCTTTGGGAGGCCGACCACCCACCTTAGGAGCATTGAGGGTATACCACATGTTCTCAAGAGTTCTCACAAGAGAAGCTCCTCCATGGCCTCGAACCCACTCTACAGTTGTAACACCAAAGCCAGCACCTCCCGGCGCCGTCAGAGCATTGACATAGGAGTAACCCGTAATCAAAATGAGCAGTGAGAAAACCCCTACGGCGCTACGGCGAATCAAAAAAGTTCGTTTAGACGGCCGACGTCTTCTTCGTGTTCGCAAAATTTCTCCCGCATTAGTCTAATGTGAGTTGTTAACGTTCAAAGGAGGAAACGGCAACGCATCCGACTCCAACACACTACATGAATCCGCCTCAAAAACTGCTGTGAACTGTGCTCCGTGGCCACAGCGATCGTTGTCTGAAACCGAAATTGTGCCTCCATGGGCAATCACAATTGACTTGACTATTGCGAGTCCGAGACCCGATCCTCCCCGATCCCGGCTCCGGGACTCGTCAAGACGCGTAAATCTATCAAAGATCTTCTCCCTGTCTTGCTCCCGGACACCCTTACCATCGTCCGCCACCTGGAAAACAACGTGTGAGTCCACCGCCTTAAGCGAGACCCACACCTGCGACGACGCGTGCCTCACCGCATTCTCTAAAAGGTTCCTAACCACGGAACGAATTCTCTCTGAATCTCCTTGGATGCGACCGGCAGACATATCAGAGAGATCGAAGCGCACATCGGTAAGAGCCCTCAACCTTTGGCACTCCTCAACAGCCAGTTCATCGATATCGACGCTTTGAAATGTTCCAAGAAGCTGACCAGCATCGGCCTTTGCGAGAAGCAGAAGGTCCTCGATAATATGTTGCATCCTCTGGCTCTCAGCGATACCGGTTCTGGCTGTTGCGACCCAGTCAACCTCATCTGGATGGCGGATCGCTATCTCTAGTGACGCTCTTAGAGCAGACAAAGGACTCTTTAGTTCGTGCGAAGCGTCAGCAACGAAGCGCTTCCTCTCTTCAGTGGAGATCTCCAGACGTTCAAGCATTTGGTTCATTGTGTGGGCGAGCCGCGAGATCTCATCTCCTTGACTGGGCTCATACACTCTTCGAGAAAGGTTAGTCTCGGAGATCTCATCCACATCAACACGAATTCGTTCCACAGCTTCAAAAGCTTTCTTGGATGTTAGCCAAGTCGCCACTACAACGACGGTAATCAACAAGGGAAAGCCCGCCAGCAGTATTAGCAACAGTGTCCTCACCGACTGGTCAACAGACTGAAGCGACGCCCAGACGTAGACGTAGTAGTTACCCGGAGCAGTACTGCCAGAAAAGATGACGTTCTTCGACTGCTTCTTGGACTGAAATACCTCGTAGGTCTTAGCAGCCTGAGTCTCTACAGGCACCGCAACATCGACACGGTTGGCCACCAGTATGTAGTTATGGTCATGATCGCCTACTTGGGCAATCGCATTGTTTGACTGCCTTACAACGGTTTGAGACGTACCTTTCATCTGTGGAAACTGGTACTGTGGTCTTTCTCCTTCGAGGTTTTGAGTAAAGGCAATCACTTTTCCATCGGGAGCTATTACTTGGGCCGCAAGATCACCCCTTGGAATCGGTATCGGGTTGGGGAGTTCACCTCCTTGAACCAGCGATACGATGTTGACCGACTCGTTCTTTGCGGTCTCAATCACATTTGCAGTGAGCTCGCTTCGCAGGAGCTCAACCATGATGATAGAACCAAGTAGTAACGCACTGCTTACTACGAGGGAGGCCACGAGCGTGGTTCGAGCACGAACAGACCAGCGCTTCTTCGCTCCTCTATCACGAGCTCTACGAGCTTTTGACCAATCACGCGAACCGTAAGTCACCGTTTCAGGTAAGCCTCCACAGCAACTCCTCAGTGAGTCTTCAAAGGAGATAAAATCAATTTCAAATCCTTAGCTTACCTTGGATACGACCGGATCCTCACTGTTGGCACCACCTGACTCATCGAGGAGATAACCAACTCCTCTCACGGTCTTAATCGACTTGGTGCCAAAAGGCAGATCGATCTTACGCCGAAGGTAACCTATGTAGACCTCAACTATGTTCGAGTCGCCTTCAAAGTCGTAATCCCACACGTGCTCTATTATCTCTCGCTTGGTCAAAACGCGACCCTTAGACCTAAGTAGCAACTCGAGGAAAGAAAACTCGCGTGACGTTAGGTCGATCTCAACATCACCTCGCTTTACGATGTGGCTGGCGGGATCGAGACTTAGCTCGCCAGCTGAGAGAACGGGAGGACGACTCTCAACCCCCCTTCGCAATAAAGCCCTCATGCGCGCCAACAAAACCGTAAAAGAGAAGGGCTTTTTCAAGAAGTCGTCTGCTCCGGTATCAAGAGCTTCTGCTTCGTCGAGCTCCCCGTCCTTCGCAGTGAGCATGAGGATAGGAGTCCAGATCTCTTCTTTCCTCAAGGTATCAGTCAACTTAAAGCCGTTCATTCCCGGCAACATTATGTCAAGTACAATAATGTCATACGCAGTCTCTTTAGCCATCCGAAGACCTTCGAGACCGTCTTTCGCCAGATCTACAGCAAATCCTTCGGCGCTTAGACCACGCTTAAGCGCCTCTCCCAAACTAACTTCGTCGTCAACTAATAGTACCCTCACGTAAAGAAACTCCTTACTATCTGGCTATAGTGCAACGATAACCGATTTTCCTGAGATGTTTCATAGTTGAAACTATGAGCATCGTATGAACTACGATAAAGCTATAGGCTAAGTTCAAAAAGGGGAGTTTTATGAAAATCGAAGTTGACTTTGACAAGTGTCAATCGAACGCAGTTTGCATGCAGATAGCACCTTCAATATTTGAGGTGCGCGAAGATGGGTTTCTGTATATCTTGAACGAATCTCCCGACAACTCCATGAGATCCATCGTGGAAAAAGCGGTCGCTAGTTGCCCCACCCAAGCCATCAAGATCGTCTAAAACCCGAGGAACAATGACCCAAAGTTCGATAGAGCGTTGCGTTATAGTTGGTGCTTCACTTGCGGGATTTCGTAGCGCTCGCGAGCTTCGCCGTCTTGGGTTCAAAGGGGAGATAGTCCTAATTGGAGAGGAGCACCATCACCCCTATCAAAGACCTCCTTTATCGAAACAGATCTTGAAAGGCACGACCAGCAAAGAGCGAGTTTATCTGAGGGGAACCGTAGAGGAGCCCTTCTCCCTTCGGCTAGGGGTCACAGCGACATCTATCGATCAGAACAACCGGGTTGTATTCACCTCGGACCATGAGGATCTCAGTTACGACGCTCTCATAGTAGCCACAGGCGCTACTCCTATAACGCCTCCGGGTCTTGCACCGTCAACACGAGTCATGTACTTTCGCACACTGGATGACGCTGTAAAGCTACGGGCGAGCATCTCTTCTTCTATGCGCATAGGGATACTAGGCGCAGGTTTTATCGGGTCTGAGATCGCCTCATCCCTCGTAGGTCAAGTAAGTGATGTAGTCCTATTTGACGCATCTCCTACTCCAATGGCACAGGCGCTTGGAACCCACCTAGCAAAAAAGCTCTCCGACCTTCATCGAAAGATGGGTGTGAAGACGTGTTTTGGAGAGCCTATAGGGGTAGTTGAAACAGATGCGGGTTCTACACTCATCGCTAATGGCTCGTCGAAAAGTTATGAGCTCGATCTTTTGGTAGTGGGAGTCGGTGTAAGGCCTGCCACCAACTGGCTCGGTCAAGACTCCGGGTTCCAGCTGGGCAGGGAGGGCGCTCTCTTAGCCGACAGCTGCGGACGTATAGACGAAGAAGGTGTCCATTTCGCAGTGGGAGACGTGGCTAGTTGGTACTCGCCACATTACAAGAAGAACCTCCACATTGAGCACTTTGAGTCTGCTGTCAACCAAGCTCTAAACGTTGCTCGGTACATCACCAATGCAGAGCAGGTAGTCCACGAGCTTCCTTTTGCCTGGACTGAACAGCACGGCCACCTCATCCAAACCATCGGAGTTCGAACTGAAGGGTCCGAAGAAGAGGTGATTACCAAGGACGCACAAACCGTTGTATACTTCCACGACGGTTTGCGACTCACAGGAGCGGCTCTCTTTGACGGGAGCGAACATCTTCCAGAGATAAAATCAAGGATTACCAACTCCCTAGAGTAATCCTGACGTTCCTGTATGTGCCAAGATAATCCGCTCGCATAGTTTCAGTTCTCACAGTCCCAAGATCCGATATACCAATCCCAAATCATTAGAAGTCACCGACGACTCTAGACCACGACGGCACCTGAGAAAAAAATGATTGGGGACTGATTTCACTCAGTCCCCAAAAACCCGGCTGACTCTGCAGCCTCCCCTCCGAAACCTTGGGCCAAGGCCTGTTACTACTGTAGCATACAAGTGACCAAAGTCACAACTTTAATCCATGAATTCGGTAATTAGAAGGGGAAAATGTCTTCAGTGGGTGTCCCTTTACCTGTGTAGTCCCTGTACCCAGTAGTCTCCAGCTCTTCAGCTAGCTCTGGACCTCCTTCAGTTACAAAGAGGCCGTGAGCCAGAACTAGAACCCTAGAGACGGTTAGGGTCTTGAGAAGACGGGAGTAGTGAGTAATAGCAACCACGGCCATCGAGTTCGAAGAGCTAAGATCTTCAATTCTCTGAGATACCTGCCGCAGAGCATCGATATCAAGTCCTGAGTCGAGCTCATCAAGTACAGCGAGCCTGGCGGGCACAAGAGACAGAAGCAGTGTCTCCAACCTCTTCTTCTCGCCTCCGGAGAGATCAACGTTTACCCATCGCCCCAGAAGAGACTCGGAGAAGCCAATCTTCCTAGCTTCATTAGCGACACGACTCTCGACACCATCTAGGTCTAGCCCTCGCGCTGATAGAGCGGCACCTACGAGATCCTTCAGATCGACTCCTTCTACCTCCTGAGGATACTGCGACACAAGGGAAAGTCCAAGCTGGGCACGCTCATGTGTGCTAAGAGAGGATAGGTCTTGACCCATAAACCTAATCGATCCCTGATCGATACGATATCCCGGCTTACCTAGCAACACATTAGAGAGGGTCGTCTTTCCAGAACCGTTTGGTCCCATTATGGCTACCTTCTCACCTTCCCCAACGGTCAAAGATACGCCCCGCAGAATCTCTTTTTCACCTACCGAAACATGAAGATCGGTAATCTCCAGCACTGGAACCATGGACGCTTGGCTCATGATCTCTCCATCGTTACAAAGACGTCATCGCCTTCAATGGCAACGCCAAAGACAGGCACTGGTTTTGTTGCTGGGAGGCACTGGGGCTTTCCATCGATCAAAGAGAAGGTGCTACCGTGCTTCCAGCACTCGATCTCCCTCTCCTCTTTGTACACCTCTCCCTCTGATAGGTAGTACTTTGCGTGAGAGCAGATATCACCTATTGCATAGAAGTCGTCATCGATTCTGACTATGGCAATTTTTACTCCCTTTACCTGGAACTGACGAGCCTCACCGCTTTTCAGATCTTCTCGTTTGCAGACAAAGTGCATGCCCTTACTTCTTTCTTTTCTCTCTACCACTTTCGCTCCAGTGACTCAAGTACCAAACTTGACAGATCTAACCCTTGCACAGACTCCGTGAGATCCCGAAAAAACCCACTCACAATCATCTTTTCGGCCACTTCGGTCGTTATACCCTTTGTCTCAAGGTAGAAGCGTTGGTCCGCATCTACGGGGCCCACGGCAGAAGCGTGAGAGCACCGAACGTCACTCTCTTGGATATCGAGATTTGGCACAGAGTCAGCGCGAGCGCTCTCACTGAGGACGATGTTACGATTGGTCTGAAATGCATTAGATCCTCTGGCGCCTTTTTCTATCGCAATTAGCCCTGAATAGATGGAGTGTGAGCTACCCGCAACCGCTCCTTTGTACAAGAGGTCGGAATGAGTTGCCGGAGCTAGGTGTCTCTGGAAGGTTCGGAACTCCATAGTCTGCGTACCTCCTGCAACGTAGCCTGCCTTTAGATAGGCCTGTGCCCCCCTACCGTGCAGACTCGACACGCTCCTAAGTCTTGAGTAGTCGCCACCCAGCGAGACGGTAAGAGACTTTAGTGTTCCCCCCTGGTCGATCTGAGAGTCATAGTAACTTAGGTCCCAGGCTCCATCACTGAGATTTTGCAGAACCACAACACTCAACTCCGCGTCCCTTCCAACCTCGACTGAGATACTGTCGAGGAAGAGACTGTCTCTGCTACCGCCTTCCCTAACGAGCGCCAATACACCTTTGGTATAGTTGGGAACCTTTATGTGCAGGTCTCGCGCAAAGACCGCTCCGTCAACATCTGGAGCTAAGAGCCCCAAGAACACAGAAGAATTCTCACTCGAATCGCCAACTACGATAGAGGTCTTCTTAGTCGACAACAGCTTACTCAGGTAGTGAAACGGCTCCTGCTGATCTAAGACTGCTTCAGCAGATGAAGCATCATTCTCGTTGGCTGTAAGTACTGTATCACTCGCTACGCCCTGGCAAACGGATTCAAAGTCCTCGACAACGATCTCTACGCCGAACGCGTCAGATCCAAGCTCGTGCCACCTTGAGATCCACTCAGATACGTAGCCGTTTGAGCTTCGAATATGTGGATTTACCACCTTATATTTCGATAAATCAAGCTCATCAACTCGCCCATAGCGCCAGTCTTCTAGGGAAGTATTAGGTGCTTCCATATCCCCGAGCACTCTCTCGATGCTCTCCAAGATTGCACCCTTGTTCAGCTCCTCAGGGAGCGACCAAGATAGATCTTCTCTAAATAATCGCAACTAAATCCATCCCTAACGACTCGATACCCAAATTGAATCCCATAATTACACTACCGCAATGTGATAAATTCCCCGACTGATGCGGATGGAAAACTAACGAGCAGCAATCCAACACAACCCCTACTGCCTGCAAGTATCCATTAGCATATGCTATCTGCAACGTCCTACTGAATAAAATAAAGGAGTACCCGTGTCCAACGTCTCTGTCGCGGAAGAGTCAAAGAGGCAACATCATCCTTGGGTGGAGCTACACAAGTCAGAGAAGCCCGTAAAGGTCTTCGACCAACTGCCGCGAGACAACGCCGTAAGTAGGTTTAACGCATGGCTCGCCGTCAAGATAACCAAGGCTGTTGGCTCCATGTGGTGCGCCTATCTCTTCGCCGCATTTGACATGCTGTCACTTCCGGCGGCTATTAGATCGGGAATACAAGCAATTGTGTCATGGGTTGCCCAAACCTTCCTCCAACTTGTTCTTCTTTCAATCATCATGGTAGGCCAAGATGTACAGGCCAAGGCCGCTGACAAACGAGCCGACCAAACGTACCAAGATGCAGAGGCGCTTTTACACGAGACCCAGATCATCGACAATCACCTTGCCGAACAGGACAAGAAGATCGATGATCTTGAGACCAAGGTTCTGCAACATCTTGCCGAGTTACAGAAACTGGTCGCATCAGCAAAGCAGGAGTGAAAATAAAAGAGTTGTTCAATGCCAGCGGGAGACCAGACTTTTTGATTGCTCCCTGTTACCTTTATGAGATAGCAAAGGAGGAGAGATGTCAGCAGTAGCAGTCGAACATGTTGGCAATATAGCTGTCGTAAGGCTTAGCAGATCACACAAGCTGAACGCTATGGGCAAAGAGTACTTCGACGAGATGCCCAAGGTGCTCAAAGAGCTGGACTCCAACGACCACATCAGGGCTGTAGTCATAACAGCCGATGGCCAACATTTTAGCTCCGGATTAGATCTTTCGGAGATGAGCACACTCTCCGGTAACCACCAAGACGGCAAGACCAATCTTCATAGCCATATCAAGTCACTGCAAAGTACTACTGAGCTGCTAGCGAACCTTAGGCACCCAACCATCGCAGCCGTCTCTGGGTACTGCATTGGAGGCGGGATCGATCTAATCTCAGCCTGTTCGATCAGATTCTGCTCCGCAGATTCGGTCTTTTCAATTAGAGAAACCAAGATCGCAATCGTTGCAGATCTAGGGACCTTACAACTCCTACCCTCAATCATACCAAAAGGTTTACTGTACGAACTTGCCCTTACTGGCCGCGACTTTGATGCCACCGAAGCCCTTCGCATTAACCTCGTAAACGAGGTGCTACCGGATAAGGAACTATGTGAAAGGCGTGCCTTGAACCTCGCAGCCGAGATCGCCGAAAACTCTTTAGCTGCGGTGCGAGGTACCAAGAAGATACTAGACGGTATCTACAACGAGGATCTTGCCAAAAACCTTGAGTACGTTGCTCTTTGGAACACAGCGTTTTTGAATCGAGAGGACCTGAGAGAAGTAGCTAGAGCGTTTGCTGAAAAACGGCCTCCTAGGTTCTCTGAGCCCTAGCTCTTCCGTCCCCTCCACTTTGACATGATGCCTCTGGGCTTTTCTTGCGCAACCTCCTGAGCCTCTTCCTCAACGACTTTTTCCGCATCCTGCAGCACCGCCTGGACATCTTCGCTATCTATATCGTTGGGTTCCGGGCCCAAAGCCTTTGGAATCAGAGAGCCATGAACCCAAGCTACATCTGCCAAGCGGGGCGCAAAGGATGGGCAGTTATCGGGACATCTCCAAGGAGCCTCTGGAGCAAGATCCAAAACACAAAATCTCGATGCCTCGCCAGAGTCGTAGGTCCTGCTTTGAAAGTGCTTACACTCTTCACGCATCATTTTTCTATGTCTATCTCCTATCGGCTGTGCTACGCACGTCCCCAGAGGTAACTCCGCTGGCACGAGACGAATCAACCCTCCAAAACATTACCACGCTTACATCCAAGTCACCTGTAGATGCTCTGTATCCTCTTTAGGAGCTACTCACAGAGGCTGACTGAGAATCTGCCCCACAGCCAGTGAAGTCGATAGCTCCTCTTAGAAAACCTTAGGTTTGAGTTCAGCGATGGCGTTATTTCAGCCTAATCGGCGATGCAAAGGGACTACCAGAACAAGGTCTTCCAAGTTGTAGGAGCCAAAGTTCTAAGTCTATTTCCTGGATCTTCAATGTTCACGTTGCTTTATATTTTTTACATAAGGGCTGGACGATAGGTGAAACCTGTGTCACTCTACAACTTAGCATCCAAGTCCCCTACCCTATCTCTAAGATCAGGCTCAGCAGGAAAATGTCCTAAATCCGTCTTATTTAACTCCCAGCTAAAACATAGCAACCAGCAGTTGTATGTATATGGAAAGTTTATGAGCTAGGAGAGAGAAGTGACAAGCGAAGAAAACTTTAATAAGGACCCAGACTCAACGGAGCAGGACTTAGCGGTAAACTCGCAAGGTTCTACAGAGCCAGACGGGGAGGAGACGATGAAAGAGTTCAACATCTTTTCCCACCTCGACCAGACCAAGGGAGCGAATCAGGACGGCCCTAATGACGGAGTTACCAATGCCGCTACGACGTCCGAGCCCTTCGCAGCGACAGCGGCGTACGCTGCTGGGGCATACTCCTACAGTAAGACAAACGATGGTGGTCAGCCTCATGCAGTAAAGAACAAAAACGGCAGAGGACTAAAGACTCTCGCTGGCATCACGCTTGTATCGACGCTCGTAGCTAGTGCCGTAGGTGCAGGAGTTGGTTACGAGGTAGCGAAGAACTCCACGAACAGTCAGGCACCAGTGATCAAGCAGGTTACAGCTACACCACTGGCGAGTGCAACTAGCTCATCGGGGACCATCGACGTCCCTCAGCTGCTAAGCCAGGTTGAGCCAGCGGTCGTGGACATCAACACAACGGGCTATATATCAACACCTTCAAACGGCTTCTTTGGCGGATACACCTCTAGCCAGTTCCAGGCAGCTGGGACCGGTATGATCATATCTCCTAATGGATATGTGCTCACTAACAATCACGTGATCGCAAACGCCAGCTCCATAACCGTAACTCTTTACAACTCAAAGAAGACGTACAAAGCTCGGGTTATAGGAGCCAACCCCACACATGACGTGGCGTTGATTCAGATACAAGGTGCCTCCAATCTCCCAACGGTTACACTGGGCAACTCTAACACCGTCAAGGTCGGTGATCCTGTTGTGGCCATAGGTAACGCTCTCGCCCTCCAGGGTACTCCTACCGTAACAGAGGGTATTGTATCCGCTTTAGGCCGCACGGTACAGGCACAGAACGAGACCGGAGCAACGGAGACGCTCTACAACATGATTCAAACCGATGCACCTATCAATCCCGGGAACTCAGGAGGACCTCTTCTAAACGCACAAGGGTACGTCATCGGCATGAATACAGCGGCCGCCACCGGTGCTGGCGGCTCACAGTCCGCCCAGGGTATCGGATTTGCGGAGCCAATTAACTCGGTCTTAGCAATCGTAAAGCAGATAGAAGCGCACCCAAATACCAACACTAGTGTTGCCTCTCATGGCTTCCTCGGAGTAGGCGTTCAAAATCTAACGGCATCTCTAGCGTCGCAACTTGGATACCCATCTAGTACAGAGGGCGTGTTAGTAGACAACGTTGTAGCCAACTCCCCTGCCATGGCGGCTGGCATCCAGTCCGGAGACGTGATCCAGTCCGTTGGGAGCACTAAGGTCACTGACATCAACCAACTGGTCGCTGCGATCGATTCAAAGTCGGCGGGGAGCACTGTGACAGTTACCTGGTTGGACCCAAATACCGGTCAAAACTCTGCTACAGTCACGTTAGCAGCCGCTCCCGCTGGAGCCTAAGCTGAACCTGAGAGTAGTCGAAAGGCAGGAACAACGATGAAAAATATAGCATCTCCAACACAGGGGTCTCGAGTGGGGAAGGATCCCCTTGGGATCAAGGTATTGGTCATCGACGACGAACCGCCTATAACGGAACTACTCAACATGTCTCTAAGCTTCGAAGGCTACGAGGTAGCCTCCGCCAACTCAGGTCGGGAAGGTCTCGAAAAGGCTCGGTCTTTCCGACCTGATCTGATCGTACTGGACATCATGATGCCGGATCTAGACGGCTTTCAGGTACTAAAGCGCCTCCGGGAAGAAGGTAACAAGACCCCCGTGCTGTTCCTCACTGCAAAGGATGCGGTGGAGGATCGAGTTACGGGTCTCACAGCAGGTGCCGATGACTACCTACCAAAACCTTTCTCCTTGGCCGAGCTCTCAGCGAGAGTGGGGGCTATCTTGAGGCGGTCAGGCAACTCCCCAGAGCGCCAAGCCCGCTTGGTGTTTGGCGACTTAGTCCTTGACGAAGATACTCATGAGGTGCGCCGGGGAGATGAACTGATCGAACTCACTGCCACTGAGTTCAAACTACTGAGATTCCTCATGATTAACGCAAACAAGGTGGTCTCGAAGGCTCAGATTCTTGACCATGTTTGGGAGTACGACTTTGGCGGGGATGCCAACATAGTTGAAACTTATATCTCGTACCTTAGGAAAAAGATCGATACAAACCAGCCACCACTTATAAAGACGATAAGAGGCGTTGGCTACAGCCTGCGCCTTCCATCGTAGATTAGCCTACATGTCGCTTAGGGCAAAGCTTCTTAGCATCATACTGGGCCTCTTGGCTCTCACAACCCTGATCTTGGACCTGGCTCTGTACTCGTCTCTAAACTCCTTTCTCTATCAGCGATTAGACGAACAGCTAGTCAGCTCCATGAGTTCAGCATCACACGTCCTTGTAAACGGTGATCTAAATGGAGGTCTTGTTCCCCAAAGTGCTCTAGGTCAATGGCCCGTTGGAACCTACATCGAGTTCATTGATCGTTCAGGAGTTGGGCTGACTTTGCCGATCAAAGCTGCTAACAATACGATTGGTCCACCGCCCAACTTGATAAGGTCTGCCGGCAAGTCGGTATCGTATACCTTCCAGGTGGGTCAGGTTACAACCGTTAAAGCTGTAGGGGAAAGCCAAGATCTCTCTTATAGGGTTCTTGCCATAGATGAAAGTCTGCCCATAGGGAGTGGACTTGTGGTGGTAGCTCTACCTGAAACTCAAGTGGACGCAACCTTGCACAGGCTACTGGTCGTGGAGCTGTTAGTATCAGTTGGCGTCCTGCTTCTTCTTTCATCGATTGGGAGCGCGTCGTTACGGTTCGGACTCCGACCAATTCAAGCTATGACTGACACGGCGTCCGCTATCGCAGATGGACAGCTCGATAGACGAGTAGAGGCAAAAGGAACCGGAACAGAGGTCCTACGTCTCGCAAACGCTCTAAACAAGATGCTCGAACGCATCCAGAGCGCTCTCGACCGATCGAAAAACTCAGAGGAGAGGCTTAGGGTCTTCATAGCTGATGTCAGCCACGAACTCCGCACGCCCCTAACATCAATTCAGGGATACGCTGAACTCTACAAGGCAGGCGCACTACAGAACGAGGCAGATCTAAAGAGGAGTATTGAAAGGATCGAGTCAGAGGCCAAGCGAATGAGTGCTTTGGTTGAAGACTTACTCCTGTTAGCAAGGATGGATCAAAACCGTCCTCTCATCCTTGAACCTATCGATCTGTCTCACCTAGTTGAACTGGCGGTAACCGACGCCTCTGTAGTACAGCCCGAGCGCAAGTTCGATGTCAACTTAGCTCAAAACTTATGGGTTCTCGGCGATAAAAACCAGATCACACAGGTTGTTGCAAACCTTATGTCGAACGTAAGGAGTCACACGCCGCCAGACTCGCCGGTGTGGGTGTCCACCCACAGAATTTCAAAACTGGAGCCCATACCGCCTGGAGCAAAGTCTACTTCGAAAGATATCGGTGACCTATTTGGAAGCGTGGACCCAACAATCAAAGAACTGCTCTGGGAGAGCTACGCACGTCTAGAGGTGAGAGATAGTGGACCGGGTATTGAACCCGAAAATCTTTCAAAAGTATTTGAGCGCTTCTACCGTTCTGACGCATCGAGGTCAAGAGCGCAGGGAGGCGCCGGCCTAGGGCTTTCTTTGGTCGCTGCAATTGTACACGCACACGGTGGCCGAGCCTGGGTTTACAGCGCAGGCCTTGGCAAGGGGACGACCTTTGGTGTTGACTTACCCCTAATAGAGCCGGACAGCGTCGAATGATCAGACCAGCTAAGGGCACTTACAGAGTCGCACATCTTCTTGGACCCCTGCCCTAGCTAGATGATTCAGTCATGGAGCAAAGAACAATTTATCCACATGAAACCTAAAGTCGATATTAGAGTATGGCTCTTATTCTTGCCGCTCTAGAACAAGTTCCAAAACACCTTTGCAGAAGCTTCACGCATACCAAGTTGAGCCCTAATTACCAACACAAGTAAGAAGGTCGCGCACTAGGGACTATCCACGAGCGTATAGGCTACTCAACTCTAGTTCTTCGACGTACCACTAGAGCAACCTCAACCGATAGAACCATCCATTTGCAACTCGATTAGCCGTGACCACTCGACAGCGTACTCCATAGGTAGCGTTCTTGTAACTGGCTCGATAAAACCATTTACGATAAGACTCATCGCCTGGGGTTCGCTAAGTCCCCTAGTCATCAAATAAAACAACTGGTCTTCGCCGACCCTAGACACGGTCGCTTCATGACCGATTGATGCGTCTCTCTCACTTACCTCCATATAAGGCTTCGTCTCTGATATCGAGTGGTCGTCGAGCAACAGTGCATCGCAGCGTACGTAGCTCTTTGCGCCCTTGGCACCTTCGTCTACATGGACCAGTCCACGATAGGTCGAGATACCACCGTCTTTAGAGATGGACTTAGAAACGATCGTAGATGTTGTTTCAGGAGCTGCGTGCACCATCTTTGCTCCAGCATCTTGATGCTGGCCTGCTCCAGCATAGGCAACGGAGAGAACCTCACCTGACGCCTTTGGACCCACGAGATAAACTGCAGGGTATTTCATTGTCAGCCGGGAACCTATGTTTCCATCTATCCACTCCACCCTGGCTTCGGCTTCGGCTCTGGCACGCTTAGTGACAAGGTTGTAGACGTTCGTAGACCAATTTTGAATTGTGGTATACGTTATGCGGGCACCCGGCTTTGCTATCAGCTCAACAACCGCTGAGTGCAGCGAATCTGTAGTGTATACAGGAGCTGAACAACCTTCTATATAGTGGACCTGAGATCCTTCATCTGCAATTATCAGAGTCCTCTCGAATTGACCCATATTCTCAGCGTTTATCCGAAAGTAGGCCTGAAGAGGCATCTCTACCTTTACCCCTGGTGGAACATAGATAAACGAACCACCCGACCAGACAGCTGAGTTCAAAGCTGCAAACTTATTGTCGTTCGGGGGGATTACCGTACCGAAGTACTGCCGTACCAGATCGGGGTAGTCCCTGAGGGCTGAATCCATGTCGCAGAATAGAACCCCCTGGTCCTCGAGCTCTTTACGGTTTCGATGATACACAACCTCGGACTCGTACTGAGCTGTGACACCCGCTAGGTACTTCCGCTCTGCCTCCGGTATCCCAAGCTTTTCGTAGGTCGACTTGACTGAGTCTGGGAGCTGATCCCATGCATTCACCTGCTTGTCTGTAGGTTTTATGTAGTAGTAGATATCAGAGAAGTCCAGATCTGGCATGTTAACCGCAAACCAAGGTGCCATTGGTCGTTTGAAGAAGTTGGCCAACGCACGTAGCCTAAACTCGCGCATCCATGTCGGCTCCTTCTTCATGGCAGACATCTCTCTTACTATCTCTTCCGAGATCCCTTTTTTAGGCTTAAATACGTAATCCTCTACGTCTGCCCACCCAAGCTGGTACTTACCTAGATCTAAACTATTTGCCATTAGTGCCTCCTCACCGCTTCGGACCTACAGCACTCTGCGTTATAAACATTGTAGTCCTTATGCACCTAATTTGCACTATCGATATAGTACTAATGAAGATATAGTTTGGTCGTTTACCATTTAGGATCTAGTTGTGAAAAATAACAGTTTCCTAGACACTTTGGCTGGGCTAAACCCCCCACGTCCCCCAAAACGGATACCGACAGAACTCAAAGGTTTGGGCGGGGTAAGAGTAGACGACTTCTACTGGCTACGGGACAAGGACGACCCTGACACCAAGAACTATATCGAGGCCGAGAACACCTACTACCAGGCAGTCTCGGCTCAGTTACAGGGGCTCGCAGACGAGATATTCACTGAGATCCGATCGAAGGTTCTAGAAACCGATATGTCTGTGCCAGCCGCCAAGGGGCCATACGAGTACTACGGACGTACCGAAGAAGGAAAACAGTACGCAATTCACTGCCGCAGGTTGCGTAGCCAAGAAGACACGGAGCGAGTTCTCCTGGACGAGAACGTAATCGCAGAGGGCCACGACTACATGTCAATCGGAACGTCATCGATCTCGCCCGATCACAAGCTGATAGCTTACTCAGTTGACTTCGACGGCTCTGAGGTATTCCAGCTCAACGTAGCAGCTGCTGAAGACGCTTACAGACCCTTCGACGTACTTTCAGAGACCTACTACGGTATCGTCTGGTCGGCTGACTCTAAATTTATTTTCTACATCACGCCGGACGATACTATGCGTCCCTACCGAATCTACCGTCACCGTATTGGAAGCCCTCAAAGTCAGGACCAGCTGGTGTATGAAGAGCAAGACGAGAGATTTTTTCTAGATCTCGGCAAAACGTCGGACGAACGCTTCATAGTAATAGACAGCCAGTCCAAAACCACGACAGAACAACTACTCATTCCTTCGGAGTCGCCTCTGTCTCCCCCCAAAGTCTTCATGCCTCGTCGAGATGGGGTAGAGTACTCGATAGACACCCACGAGGAAGCAACCTTTATGGTAACTAATAGGGACCGGGTCGACTTCTCCGTGTTGATCAGCGATGAGCGTAACCCCTACGCCCCAGATAAAGATCTGACGTGGGAGAACTACATCGAACTTTCGGACCACGACAAGGTAGAAGGTATCGAGATATTCAAGACCCATGTTGCAGTCTTGCTTCGTAGCGACGCACACTTATCGATCAAGCTAGTTTCGGTAGCTGACAGGGCTGTGCACGAGATTCCGACCCCAGACCCTCTCGGAACACTCTGGCCAGGTGTCAATGCGGAGTACGACACCGAGTTTTTCCGTTACGGATTCACATCGTTCACCACACCGACATCGATATTTGAGATATCGCTCAAAGACTACTCCGTATCTCTCATAAAGGCTCAGCCCGTCTTAGGAGGGTTCTCCAGCGAGAACTATTCATCTGAAAGGCTATGGGCCACCAGCCACGACGGAGTACGGGTTCCCATCTCTCTTGTCCATAGAGTCGACCTCGACCTCTCTGAACCAAAACCTACCTTGCTATATGGATACGGATCATACGAACACTCCATAGATCCGACCTTCTCCGTATCAAGACTGTCTCTTTTGGACCGGGGCTTCATCTTTGCGGTTGCCCACGTACGTGGAGGTGGAGAGCTAGGACGCAAGTGGTACGAGGACGGCAAGCTTGAAAAGAAATCCAATACCTTCCACGACTTTGTCGCCTGCGCAACTCATCTAATCGCAGAAGGTTATACTGCACCAGATTGTCTCGTGGCAAGGGGCGGGAGCGCCGGGGGGCTACTGATGGGAGCTGTACTGAACCTTAGGCCGGATCTGTTCAAGGGAGTGATCGCAGAGGTACCTTTCGTGGATTGCCTGACCACAATCTCAGATCCCGACCTACCGCTTACAGTTACAGAGTGGGAGGAGTGGGGCAATCCACTTGAAAGTAGGGAGATCTACGAGACTATGTTGTCGTACTCACCTTACGACAACTACCGTGATCAGGGGGTCTACCCGTTTCTATACGTAAGTACGGGGCTCAATGACCCGCGTGTTTCGTACTGGGAACCCCTTAAGTGGGTCGCCAAGATACGTTCTGTAACTCCAAAAGCGCCCACCGTGCTCAAGGTCGAGATGGGAGCCGGTCACATGGGACCCACTGGAAGATACGATGCGTGGCGGGATGAAAGTTCCGTGCTGGCGTTTGTTGTTAGCATAACCAAGTGATTTTGGCGAACTCCTCCTCTTTCTTGTGATAAGAGGAGTTGAACCCATGCCCTACCATACTCTCACACCAAAGAGGCCGACCCACAGAGTTGTATCGGTCTCATCTGGGCAAAGAACACATAGGGTTAGCTGCTGAGAGTACACTTCGCCGAGTAGCAAGTTGATGAACCCGATCCCATCAGGACAGAGATAACGTTGGGGAAAGATCGCTCTTTGGAACTAACCTGCGTTGAAGGTAAAGTTATATGTTCCTGGGGGTGCAGAGATCACAACGGGCAAGTTGTTTATTTTGATGGAGAGCGCCTTTACGTTTCCGGTTCTTATCCAAATTGGTGCTGTGGATGTCAAAGTCTGAGTTTGACCCGCCGCCAACGTCTGGGCAAAAAACAGCTTTCCATACGGCGAGTTTGACTGTTCAACCCAGCAAGGGGCCGACGCAGTCAGTTGGATAGTTAGCGTGCCAGAGGGAACCTGATAGGTTGCGCCTAAGGAGTTCGACGATACTGGAGAGATCTGAGGAGAAGTTGTCGTCGTTGTCGACTTTACACGATGCTTTTTTTTCGTAGAAGAGCTGCTTACTTGCGACCGTGCCGTGGTGTTTTGAGTTTGAGTAGCTGATGATACGGTCGAATGCTTCTCAGTGGCGACCTTGAATACAACGGTCGACACCCCAATTACCCCTAAACCTACGGCCACTACAACCGAGCCGATTCTCACCTGTGAAGATCTTGAAGCGTGCTGAGGAACCGTCCCTTGTCTCATCTCTTCTAGATCAGGGATACGCTCATCGTCTATCACTATCGGAGAGGGTCCTCCACCTCCGTTATTGACATCGTGTTTTTGTTGTAACGCATCGGTAGCAGGCGACTCGGCCCCCACGAAAGCTTGCCTTGGTCTTTCCAAGTCGACTATAGGTATCTGAAGGGTCTTGGGATCCTCTTCAGCTTCCTCAACTACGAACCTGTCTCCATGCAACCCTATTAGTCGGCCGCGACCCTTTCGGATCCCAGCACCTGACAGCGACTCAGAAACTACGGAACTACCAACGGTTGGACTCTTACCATCCCTTACCGGCCTTACTGCTCTTACGTGTGATCTTGTACGGTCAGACCTCCTCGACACCTCCGGTTCATTAGATTCCTTTAAAATTGAGTTCGAAGATGCAAGGTCCTCCATAACACTGAGGATCTTTTTATGGGACTCGATAGACTTGCGCTCTTTGCCTAGCGCGGACATGGTCGCTCCAGAGACTGCCCCCACAAGCAGTACGATAATGGCAACAACTAAAATTGCCGTCACGAGTGACCCTCTCTTTCATAAACTGGTCTATCGATATCTTAGCGCCGCGGCGAAATCCGCTTAGAGTTGAAGTCTCTTAAGAAGAAAAGGATACAACACAGTTCTCAAAGTTTCTTGAGAAGTTACTAGCTGTCTAAAGATCGATGAGCGCGCCGCCTAGCTCTGGCTTCGCCTTGAGGACTCAAACTGCGATACATCTATCGAGCGAGCGCTATTTGGCCTTGGACCCAGTACCTCAGTGAGATCTCGAACATCCAACTCCTCAACCTCGCATAGCTTCATAGCTAGCCGCCACAACTCCTTCGAACATCTAGACAGCACTTCAAATGAGCGTTCTCTACCGGCTCGCAAAATCGACTCTATCTCGTCTCTAACGGGTCCTTCAGAGGTGAGAATTGCGGCCTCCGTCTGTGGACTTATTTCGCCAAGTGATATCAAGGATCGACCCATCGCCAAGTTCGTCGAGTATTTCATAGCCAAGGAGGTGGCCCTTTTAAGGTCCGAACTAGATCCTGAGGTCACATCCCCAAAGATCATCTCTTCCGCCACCATGCCCGCCATCAAGGCAGCTATCTCATCTAACATGTCGTCACGGGATAGCAGATAGGTATCTTGTTCTCCGTGAGACGCAGTCAAACCTAGCGCTTCTCCTCGCTTTAAAATCGACACGAGTGACACGTTTGGTTTGCCACCACCAAACCAGCGGTAGCAGCAGTGTCCACCTTCATGAACCGAGACAACCAGTTTCTCAAAGTCGTTATAGGGAACACCACTATTTCGCCCTAAGGCAACTTGCGCAAAAGCGTTCCATAGGTCTTGCTCCAAAAGAGGTCTTTTACCGTCATGAAAAGCTATAACTCCCGCCTCCTCCACCATACGATATAGTGATGCCTGAGAGAGTCCTCCTGACATGGACGCCACCCTATCTATCGTTGGCTGAAAAGACGCGGCGGTGGCTTGTCCTACTCGTTTTTCAACAAGTCCATAGACAATCTCTCTTCGGGACTGAACATTGGGCAGATCAAAGTGGATTGAGCGGTCAAACCTGCCTGGTCTGATGAGAGCAGGATCTAGCTCTGATGCACGGTTCGTCGCCGCAACAAGGAGAAACCTAGGTGATTTTCTCGAGGCTGACAAGATGCCGAATTTAACTGCGATTCTCTCTACAATCGTGTTGTGCTCAAAGGACTGTAGCTGCACAAGAAGTTCTGCCACTACTCCGGTCACGCCATCAGCGCCCTGGGAAACCCCCATGTTAGTTCTCGCCGAACCGATTGCGTCAAACTCTTCGATAAAGCCGATAGCGCCCCCATAGCGTCTCGTAAGCCTTCTTAGCTCCCTAAAGTAAGAACGCACCTTCCTACCACTTTGGCCATAGTACATAGCCTGGAAAGACGACCCCGAGACAAACAGGAACGGAACTCCCGCTCTCTTGGCTATCACCTTTGCTGCCATGGTCTTGCCCGTTCCTGGAGGCCCCTCAAAGAGCACCGCCCTCGGAGGCGTGGCCCCATAGCGGTCACTAAGTACCTGGAAGTTTCTGTACTCCTCCAGTAACTGTTCGATCATCTCTACGGTACTGGACGCTCCTAGCATATCGTCGGAGTCAACGTCGATCTCCGACGGACGAACTAGACGATGAGGCGATCTACCAAGTCCTAACATGGGACCTACAACAACCGCAAGCAGCACAAAGACCAAGACAATAGCTGGAATATATGGCGTAACGAACGTCGGGATGTGAATCGCAAAACTCAATCCCTCCCCAGAGATCTCACGGTAGACATCTCGCAGCACTAATAGGATTAGCATCGCAGACAGCAAAAACATCCAAATCAACTTTCGACCCGCCGAAGAAGTTCGGCGAGCCCGCTCAATATCGTCTGGTTCTAACTCATCTGAAAGTTGCGTACCCGTCTTCATGTAGATACTCCCTACGTTTACCACTTTGGGTGCTCAATGAAACTTCATTGTACCACATTAGGTAGTCGTTTAGGTGCGTAGACCATACCTGGGTCTTTGATAGTCTTTGATATCTGCGTAGAGCGGATTTGACAGGTCACGCTGCGAAACAACTGCAGTAGATATCGCCCACGAGACGCCCAATGACGGGTCGTCAAACCTGACACCAAGTTCGTCATTAGGATTGTAGTAGCCATCTACGAGGTAAGTTAGTACCATGTCCTCAACGACAGCAAAACCGTGTGCAACTCCAGGAGGAATATAAAGCCCCTTGAGGTTGTCGTCGCCCAACTCAACTAGGTATACCCCTAGTTCAGTCGGTGACCCTACTCGTATGTCCACTAGTGCGACCTGTGCTTTCCCAGATACGACATACCAGTAGTCCGCCTGATGTAGATGGTAGTGTAGACCAACCAAGGATCCCTTGACCTTATCGGACCTAGATCCTTGCACCATCTCTCGACCTTCGGGAAACCAGGAACGCCTATACGTTTCCGCAAAGACCCCCCTATCGTCCTCAAACCTCTGGGGGGTGACGATGTAAACACCTTCTATCTCACTTACAGCAGAGACTTCCGCCACTTGTTACACCTTTCATTACCTAACCGTCAACAAACTATCATCCAAGTGCTCTCCGCCGCCGTTAGCAGGTGTATTACGGAGGGACATTACGGTAAGATCATAACGGCCGACCAAATGCACAGCTTCGTTGTGACGGCTCACACATGTCAATGCCGGTCTAACCCAACGTTGAGGAGATGTATCGAATTATTGTCTTACTATGACTGTCGGGAAACTATGAACCTCAACTCCTGCTAACTATCCCCTAACGACACTCGGAGGATAAGTAAATGATCCTTGAAGGCCAAGGTAGATCGAGAGGCTCTTGTCACCCTTGAGTAATGGCTGATGTGGAGTTGAGCGCCTTTGCAAAAGACGGGCGGATCATATCTACGACGAGACCCTCTCTAGCTGCTGAGATACGAAAGTTACGGTCCGCCGCTTTCCAACCTTGCACGATCTCACTAAGTTCAACATCGCTTCGTTCTGGGTCGTGATGGAAGAAGATCAACTCCTTCACTTGCATCTTTTCCGCCACATCTACTGCAAATTCGTACGTAGAGTGACCCCAGTTGGATTTGGAGATGAACTCCGAGGAGGTGTACTGCGCATCGTGCACCAACAGATCGACACCTTTGCCCCACTGGATTAGATCGTCTGAGACGCAGTGAAAGTCTGACCCGCACTGGTGATCTGTTAGGTACACTAGCGATGCGTTCTCTGCGTTTATTCGATAGCCAAGAGCTGGATCGCTATGGGTTATAGGAAAGGGCACGACCTCAAGCCCCATACCCCTAAGCTCAAAGGCCTTAGAAACCTCTAGGTAATTCAATGTTGCGCTTCGCTGCTTAGGTGCTACGGGAAAGTATGGAGGTGACATCACAGGCGCTAATACATCCTCCAGTGGCGCATACTCTTTAGAGGCATAGACGATTACCTCGCACTCTAACGAGTCCAACATATTCATAAATGGGAGCCCTTGGATGTGATCTAAGTGCAAGTGGGAGAGAAGGACGTGTAGTTTCCTCACGCCCCTATCAAAGAGTTCTTTGGATGCACTGAATCCTCCGGTACCGGCGTCCAGCAGTACTGCTTCAGTGTTTTTAGATTCAGCGTCGTAGATCGCCACACAAGAGGTATTGCCGCCGTAAAAACTTGTACTGGAACCCGGGGAGGGGAAAGATCCACGAACTCCATAAAACTTCACAGACAACATCTCACCTAGAAGATAGCCAAGACCTATAACTAGATATCTAGATTGGGTGACTGCAGTCACAGAGGTGCCATTTCTTCAGTCTCCCCGATAGCGAGTTTCAGGTCGTGAGGGTTTGTTGCGTTCTCCATCGCATCTTCTAGCGATATGACACCACCCAGATACAGAGCTTTCAGCGACTGATCAAAGGACATCATGCCGTAGAAAGCACCCTCCTTGATAATCTCCCGAAGATCGTAGGTCTTTAGAGGATCAACTACGCACTGCATTGTGCGACCGTTCGCTACCATAACCTCGAGGGCTGGGACCCGAGACAGACCGTCTTTAGTTCGAACGAGACGTTGACATACTACACCCTTCAAGATACCTGCGAGAGAGACTCGGATTTGCTGTTGCAGATGAGGCGGAAAGAAGTCAACCACTCTTAGGATCGTCTCTGCCGCACCGGTGGTGTGGAGCGTAGAGAGCACCAAATGCCCGGTCTCGGCAGCCTGAATCGCTGCAGTAACGGTCTCCAGATCTCTCATCTCACCCACTAAGATCACGTCCGGGTCCTGTCGCATCGCAGCACGCATCGCTGTTGAATAGTCGTGGGTATCAAAGCCGATCTCACGTTGATTTACAATAGACATTTTGTCCTGGTGCAAGGTCTCTAGAGGATCTTCGATGGTTACGATGTGAGCACTCCTGGTTGCATTTATATGGTTCACCATCGCAGCTAAAGTGGAGGACTTGCCCGAACCGGTGGGACCTGTGACCAATATCAACCCTCTATGTTCATTAGCTAGAGTTCTTATTGACTCTGGAAGACCGAGCTCTTCGATCGTGGGTGGGTTGGTACTTACTGCCCGAAAGACCATCGAGACAGATCCCCTCTGTAAAAAGGCGTTGACGCGGAAGCGACCCAACCCTGACCTTCTGTAGGCATAGTCCGCTTCGTGTCTACGAACAAAACCTGCCCATAGCTCCTCACCCATGGAGTATCTGGCTATGGACATCGTCTCCTCTGGTGATACCGATTGGGTTCCCAACACCGAAAGATCTCCATTAACCCTTATCCTGGGGATAGCTTGAGCCTTTAGGTGGAGGTCCGATCCATGCCTTTCCAAAAGTTCAGCAAGCCAACAATCTAATTGTTCTAAAGGATTCACAATCTTACATCGACCGCCACGAGGTACTTACTTAAGTCGGAACTTACTTCAACGAGGTGGACCCTTTGCCCAACGGCGGTAATTTGAAATCCGGATGAAATGGCGCAAGGTCCGGGGGAGTCAAACCTGCGCCATCTTCAATCCGTTTGCGTAGGTTAGATCGTCTCAGTCGGCACAAACTTGAGACCTATCGCAAGAAATTCATAACGCAGTCCACTGAGTAGCTAACACTGCTACCATATGTCATCCTGGTAAGGACGTCTTCGAGGCGGAATGTATTCGCGTTTGTAGACCATTACCTTGCGTCGAAAGTAACATACCTCAAGACCGTCTTGATTGAAACCCTTCGTCTCGACAGTCACTACACCCCGGTCTTCCCTCGATTTTGACTCGACGACATCAAGCACCCGAGTCTCTGCGTAGATGGTGTCACCGTGGAAAACAGGGTTCTTGTGGATTAAAGACTCCACCTCCAAGTTGGCTATGGCCGATCCAGATACATCTGGAACACTCATCCCAAGTACTAGTGAATAGACCAGATTCCCTACCACGACGTTCCTTCCTTGGACGCTGTCGTGCTCCGCATAGTAGGAGTTGGTGTGCAAGGGGTGATGGTTCATGGTGATCATACAAAAGAGATGATCGTCATACTCGGTAATCGTCTTTCCAGGCCAGTGTCGATAGACATCGCCCACCACAAAGTCTTCTAGCGCTCGCCCAAAGCTCCTTTCGTAAGTCGTCATAGGATCCCTTGAGGCTGACCTTCTTCGGATGGCCTTGTCGAGAATGAGGCTTCCCACGATTCATTGGTCTCACCATCGACACTCAGCCTCCATGTGTACCGACCGTTTGGAGGAAGAGGCAATGGACCTAGGTTTACCGCTATGTTCACCGGGACATCCGCCCCTGGAGGAACGCCTTGGGGGCTACCGACCTGGAAATCACCTCTCACCTCGACTGGCTGCGGACCTTCGGGAGTGTCAAATACCACCGAGTTCCCATCTTGATCGACAAGGTAAAGCTCCCAGTGGTGCATATCCTGAGTCTCGCCCCATGCCACGTCTAACTTGAGAGCTATCGCCATCGGCGCCAGCCCCGGACCGGTCAAGGACCAGCCGCCACCAAGTATGAACAGTTTTCCTTCGGCTACTAGCGCCGAGTCACAAAGAAGTATGGTTGCTTTCACAATCCTCCAAGCTAGCGTGCATCTGTGGAGTTAACCGACTTATACGAGTTAAGAGATGATGTTTATCGAAGACCATTGTTTACAGCCTTACAACGCGTTGGTCTAGGTCCGGGGTGGAGGGTCGCAGATGTAGGAGCAGGAAACGGAGACGTCTCCGTGGCTCTGGCATCTCAGGTGGGCAGAGACGGTCGCGTCTACGCCGTTGACATCGACCCACGCCGACGAGACGAGATGGCCGCTCGTGCCAGTCTACTTTCTCAGGTAATCGCCATCACACAAGCAGCTGAAGAGCTGGCCTTGCCCGAGAAGGTAGACCTCGTGTTCGCCCGCTTCTTACTCCTCGGAGTGTCTAAGCCCAAAGACGCTCTCAAACAGATGGTAGCGGCCGTCAAACCCAGAGGTTGGATCGTTCTTCAGGAGCCAGTAACTACCGCCGGAAGGGTAGATGGACAGCCCATAGGTGCCGATACAGAAGCAATTCTTTGGCCTGACATCGGCGCTGATCTTCCACACCTCTTAGGAGATCTTGACGTCGATCTGAAAGATATGTGGGCCGAGGCCCCTGTTGGCTACCGACGAGGACCAGAGATCGAATACTTGTCTCATATGACAGATAGTGGCAAAGGTGAGATCACAACCGTGGTTCTTCCCCCTCTTGTAACGGTAGTAGCACAGCACCTCTAACACGGATGCGTACGACACTCTGTAGTTACCCTACCTGTGTTAAACTATGGAGATGGAAAAGTCAGAGTTGTCAGAGCTTGAAGACGTCGTATCTTCGTGCAACTACCACATTGAAAGAGTTTTAACTCGGTGTAGACAAGCTGCAGTAGATCCTGAATATGACCAGGTCTTAGCTTACGAGCTGGCGCACACCGCAGCGTCTGTTCAGGCTTCAAACAGCGCCCTAAACTATGCACGAAGAGGCTCGACGCAGCTCAAATTGGCTCAGGTGTTCGTTGCGGATGTGGTCGACACCATAATCTCGGGGGCGGTAAAGCACGAACACATATTTGATCTACCCTCTAACGAGTATGAGTACATGGTTGCCTTCAGGAGGAGGTACGGGAACCCCAACTTTACTTCTCAGCTGGCTGAGACTCAGGGTGACAGAGGGTTAGACGCTGAGTTTGAACTTTTACAAGACACCTTTAGAAGGTTCGCAGAACAGAAACTATTCCCAGTAGCAGACGAGATTCACCGCCGCAACCTAGACATTCCTGAGGAGATCATATCTGAACTTGGAGAGATGGGAGCGTTCGGCCTTTCAATACCTGAGGCTTACGGTGGCTTTGCAACTGGCGGGGGAAACGACTACTTGGCAATGGTAGTCGCTACGGAAGAGTTGTCAAGAGGTTCGCTTGGGGCAGGTGGATCCCTTATCACCAGACCTGAGATCCTAACTCGAGCGCTTTTACGCGGTGGGACTGAAGAACAGAAGCAGCGGTGGTTACCCAAGCTTGCATCCGGGGAGATCATGAACGCTGTCGCAGTAACTGAACCAGACTACGGCTCAGATGTAGCTAACATAAAAACTACAGCGACTCGCGATGGCGAGGGGTGGTTAATCAACGGCGTCAAGACCTGGTGTACCTTTGCGGGCAGAGCCGATGTCCTCATGCTATTAGCCAGAACCGATCCTGATCGCACGAAGGCTCACCGAGGACTATCTTTATTCATCATCGAAAAAGAGAGGTTCCCAGGTCATGCCTTTCGATTTACAAAGCCGCACCCAACTCGCGCTGATCTTATTGGAAAGATAGAGGGCCGTGCCATCGACACCCTCGGCTATCGAGGAATGCACTCTTACGAGCTCTCAATCGAGAACTGGTGGGTACCCAACGATAGTCTCGTCGGAGGCGAGCAAGGGCTGGGTAAAGGTTTCTACTTCCAAATGGAGGGGTTCGAAAACGGAAGAATTCAAACCGCAGCGCGTGCGATCGGTGTGATGCAGGCAGCCTACGAGCAGGCACTGAGATATGCGTCCGATCGAAAAGTCTTCGGCAAGAGTGTGTCAGAGTACCAGCTAACAAAAGTCAAGCTCGCAAAGATGGCAGCACACATTCAGGCAGCCCGCCAGTTCGCATACGATGTGTCAACCCTCATGGCAAAAGGGGAGGGAGTGCTTGAAGCGTCGATGATAAAGGCACACGTCTGCAACACCGCTGAGTGGATAACACGAGAGGCCATGCAGATACACGGAGGAATGGGCTACGCAGAGGAGTACAGCGTTAGTCGCCTATTCGTCGATGCTAGAGTTCTATCAATCTTCGAAGGAGCCGACGAAACCCTTTCCCTAAAGGTCATAGCAAAGAGGTTGTTGGATCCCAAGTAAACGCCCTAGGATAACTACAGTAGTGAAGTTTCTGCCAACACGCTAAGTATTGCACACTAAAGTGCCGATAGCGTAGTGGCAGTAGCCTACTCTTGGGCATATAACACTTGAGGAGCCATGCGTAAAACCTTAGGCAGCTTGATTCTAACTATCGGTCTACTGTTCGGGTGGGGTGCGACCTTCATACACCTCACACAGTTATCCTTCTTACAGCCAGGCAGATTGGGACAAGCGACTTCCCAACTTGTACAAAACAGTGCCGTTCGTTCCGCCATGGCAGGAGCACTAGGAACTGCACTGCTTCCTCTTTTCGGTGGCAATACAGTAATATCCCAGGCGCAGCTCGATCAAATTATCACCAAGGCTTTGGCCAATCCCCAAGTAGATGCAGAGTTTCAAAGTGCCATGAACACTGCCCAAGGACACCTGATCGGTGTGAACACAGGTCCGATCACCTTAGGTGGAGCCGCGTTCTCTCAAGAGATAGCGGCTCAAGTGGCACCGTATTCTCCGCAGGTCGCTCAGACAATCGCACAACAAGGTCTGGCGATCAATATTCCTGGATCTGCTCTCCCCAATCTAGGCGGATACGCAAAGGCAGCAGGCAAGCTAGAAAGATTATTTATCGCTCTAGCTGCACTTATGCTCATTCTCTCACTGATCATTCATCCCAGTCCAGGAGCAGTGCTCAGAAAGGTTGGCATGTGGCTTATAGGTACCTCAGCTATAGATGCAATAGTGTTTTGGTTTGTGCCAAGCTACATTCTTCCCCAAGTCGCCTTTAGCTGGGCGCAGATAACATCAGCCGTACTCCGCACCGCTGGTGGACCAGCTACTACGTTCTATGTGGCACTCTTTGCAGCTGGTGCGATAGTCTTAGTCCTTGGCGAAGGCGTGAAAAAGCTTTCATAGAAAGTCGAAAAGTCAAGTTCTTGCGTGGCTCGAGCAGTTTTTCTCAGAAGTTCCGTCAACTAAGTGAGGGATTCAACATGGATGAGTTCGTCTATTAGGTCTCTCCTGTACAGATCCAAATATCTCTCGACATATCGAGGCAAAATCGATCTTTGAACTTACTTGATCTCTAATTCTCCCCACTCCCATAAGCGAGCGATTCCCAAGAAAATAATGGGTACAAAGTTTTCTAAATCGAATGTGCCACTAAGGAGGGCCTTCGCCGGAGGTTCGACGCAGGTTACCTTCAACATGATTGAAGGGCTCTGTAATTTCACCAAAGACGACTGTCATTAGCAACATTGACCATTTACTGATTCCGGTCGTTAACTTACTTGAGTTCATCCAACCCCACGCCAACTTTGCTCGTTCGGGTAACTTCGACTAAGTGCTTGGCACCGAAAGGAAACAGCCCGGCGGAGGAGTCCTTGCTCCATAGGTGAGCTCGTCCAAACCGTCAAAGGACACTGTCGCTCATTAGTTGGGACCCTTTGACCTTTACACTATCACACTCGTGTCACAGCGGATAGCTTGAATCAGTCACACCATGATCCCATACATTGTGACTATAAGTACCAGAGGGCTATCAAAGAAATGCACAGTATCCACTGTCAAAACAAACGTCCAATATCTGGTCTTAGCAGCGAAAATAACGTCCGTGGGAGAGTGTCTGCCGTAATAAGTTAGATCGCTTCTAAGCTGTTCGTTCACGAAAAGTCAATGCATGTTGAGCTATTTCATCTTCGGATCAGAGTAAAGACGATACCGAATAGGTGACTTTATGTCGTAGACCTCGAACTCCGCGACTTCCAGTTCTTCTTTATATAGATCTCTGAGCTCGCTCACAAAGATAAGGGTTGTCCTAAATCGACGTACCTCACAGAACTCCAAAGCCGAAGCTAGCTCGATGAAGAGCTTCTCTTTCTCCCTGCACGCTCTCCTCTCGCAACAAATTTAGCTGCCATCTTCCGGCTCGCCTCATCGATCATCTCATCGCCAAACATGACTGCCCCCTTACCTTCTGACTCAGTTGCAGTTTTGTAAGCTTCTAAGATGTCCCAAGCACGATCGAAAAGCTCTTGAGTGGGAGAGTATACGGAGTTGATCACCTCAACCTGGTCAGGTGTCAGAGCCCACTTTCCGTCGTAGCCGAGAGTAGCTGTACGTTTGCAGTAGTCGATCAGACCATCCGTGTCTCTGACCTTGAGATAGGGTCCATCGATCACCTGCAGACCATTTGCACGTCCGGCCATGAGAATCTTCGAGAACACATAGTGAAAGTGATCTCCAGGGTAGGTAGGAATCTGGACGCCACCAGTAAGCACTGGCATCTCCATCGACGCAGCAAAGTCCGCTGGACCAAATATCACGGTCTCGAGCCTCTTAGATGAAGCACATATACTCTCGACTTCGATAAGCCCCCGAGTCGTCTCAATCTGGGCTTCTATGCCTATATGTCCAACAGGAAGTCCGACGTTCTTTTCGACCTGTGTCAAAAGAAGATCTAGTGCAACCACCTCAGATGCACTTTGAACCTTCGGCAGCATGACCTCGTCGAGACGCATACCGCTGTTGCCAACCACCTCGACGACGTCTTGATAGGTCCAAGGGGTATCCCAAGCATTGACCCTGACACAAAGTACACGATCGTCCCACGGCAGATCCCTAATAGCTTCCACCACCTTCTTGCGAGCAGCAGCTTTTTCGGAAGGCGCAACGGAGTCTTCAAGGTCTAAAAAGGACATATCAGCTGGAACAGAAACCGCCTTTTGCAAAAAACGATCGTTTGATCCAGGAGACGAGAGACACGAACGCCTAGGAAGGTTGCGAGATCTTTCTGACACTTTTGACTCTTCTTTCTTATCTACTTACTTCAGTCTTCATGAGTATGAGTACAGCGCAGAGTAAGCCATTTCAATACTCGGCGCCAGTACAAGGCGCATTTGGGGAGAGATCAAAGGATAACCTGGAGAGAAGATAGCTACCCCAGATGATCCTTCAGGAACTCAATTGTTCTGTCCCAGGCCTGTCGAGACGCTGTCGCATCGTATATCTCTGGCCTCGCATCGTTGAAGAACGCGTGCTGCGTTCCGGGATAGATGTAGAACTCTACAGTCTTCCCTAGCCCCTTCAAATTAGATTCAAGATCTCTAACGATCTCTGGTGAAGCAAAGTCGTCCTTTTCTGCGTAATGACCTTGAATGGCCGCCTCAATCTTTGAGTAGTCAGGTGTTGCATCAGGCCAAGGAATGACCCCGTAGAAGGGCACCAGCGCCTTTACGTGAGGGTTCTTAGAAGCCAGTACGTACGCAAGGCCCCCACCCATACAAAATCCGATTACTCCTACTCCATCCTTTCCTGTACGACGGATCAACTCTTCGACAGCACCAGACATGTCCTTTGATGCCTCGTCCATCTTCAAAGCCATCATCTCTTTGGCCGCCTCGTCGGGTTCACTGGAGACTCGACCCTTGTAAAGGTCGGGGGCCAAAGCAAAGAAACCCTGAGCCGCAAGACGGTCACACACATCTTTTATGTGATCGACCAACCCCCACCACTCTTGTATTACAACCACTCCGGGTCCTTCGCCCGACAGGGGTTCAGCAAGGTATCCTGGGGTCGTGGACCCATTAATTTTGTACTCTATCATGTTACCCATAGCTTGATCTTACCATCACAGTGACCAAGGCGTCACTTCAGTAAATTCCCTGTAACTTTGTGTGGTCCCAGCTAACCACTCTTGAAGGATGAAGCCTGAAGCCAAGCCTCTTGGGTGCTGAGGCTAGAAACTGCTCGCGCTGCAAAGACGATGCATCGTCACCCATGTAACGTCTGAAGAGAGCCGTACCTATTCTATCCACCTCGCCGAGCTCATCGAGAAGCTCACAAGTGCCGGCGATCTCAACTCCGCGTAGTTCAGAGTATGTCTCACCGCTCTCAATTAGAACAGTTGCCCTCGGATCCCTCCTAAGGTTGACGGCCTTTTGTGACTTTGCAAAGGTCCAAAACTCTAGCCGATTCTCGTTGACAATGAACCACATTGCAACTAGGTGCGGCTGACCAGAGGCAGAGATGGTAGCTAAAGACATAGTTCTAGCACCATGAAGAAACTGCAACACCTCTGACTCTGACATCTTTATCAGATCTCGGCGTGAAGGCATCCTAACATCAACTCCCTTCGTAAATCAGCTGGATAAAAGGGGCTACAAGGTTTAGAGACTTGGATCCAAAGCCTTTACTTTAGGATGCCACCTTGCGTCATCGCCATCACATTCAATATCCGATCCACCTCTGACTCTGACATGAGTCCCTCCTCTAGCACCAGCGACCTCAGATCAACCCCTTCCGCCAAAGAGCGCTTCACGATGCGAGCTACAGTCTCGTAACCTAGGTAAGGGTTTAGAGACGTCGCTATTGATGGAGAAGAGAGTGCGTAGTGTCGGCAACGTTCCTCATCGGCCGTTATCCCAAGGATGCATTTCGACGCCAAAGTAGTTGACACCGAAGCAAGTAGTTTTATCGACTCCACCAATGACAGAGCAATCACCGGCAGCATTACGTTGAGTTCAAGGGTGCCTGCTGCCCCTCCAAAACTCACCGTCGCATCGTTACCAACCACCTTTGCCACCACCTGACAAACAGCCTCTGGAACGACGGGGTTGACCTTTCCCGGCATGATCGAGGAACCGGGTTGGAGATCCGGTAGGTGGATCTCCCGCAAGCCACACATAGGGCCTGATGACATGAGACGAAGGTCGTTTGCAACTTTGTACATGGAGATAGCCACTGTCTTTAGCACTCCTGACAGCTCCACCAAAGAGTCTCTGGACCCATGAGCTTCGAAGTGGTTTCGCGCCTCTATCATCGGAAGTTCCGTCCGCCTGGCAAGTCCCTCTACTGTGAGTTCTGCAAAGCGACGCGGTGCGTTGAGTCCTGTTCCAACGGCAGTACCACCCAAAGGCACCTCACAGACTCTAGGCAACACGCCAAGCAGGCGTTCGATCCCGTACTCTACGGCAGCGGCATACCCAGAAAACTCTTGACCTAAAGTTATCGGAGTTGCATCCATTAGGTGGGTACGACCCGCCTTTACCACCTCGGAGAACTCAACGGATTTTTCTCGGAGAGCGTCTTCTAACTCCTCTAACGAGGGGATGAGCGACGTCTTGATCTCCCAGGCTGAGGCTAGGTGGATGGCGGTTGGAAATACATCGTTCGAGGACTGAGAGGCGTTGACATGGTCATTTGGAAGCACATCCCGCCCAAGCTGTGCCGATGCAAGGTGGGCAATAACTTCATTCATGTTCATATTTGACGACGTGCCCGATCCTGTCTGAAATACATCTACGGGAAAGTGGTTGTCATAACGACCTTCTGCTACCGCATCCGCCGTCTCACTGATCGCAACAGCAAGATCAGAATCGATAACACCGAGCTGTTGATTAGCTTTCGACGCCTCTGCCTTGATCGTTGCTAGAGCCCAGATCATTGATCTTGAGAGCCTGAGATTGGATATGGGGAAGTTATCTACAGCCCGTTGAGTCTGAGCCCCCCAAAGCGCTGAGGCTGGCACCTTTACATCTCCCATTGAGTCATGCTCTGTTCTAAAACTCATGGCAGCGTCACTATTGTCGATATTGTCATCTTTACTCATCGGGTCCAAAACTAGCTGATATTGAAGGACTATCCAACTCCTGAGGAGAAAGTCCAAATAGCTCACAAGCCCAACAGCAAAGAAACGCCTCATGAGAACCTTCCGGAACTCATGAGGCCATAGTCGCATCTGCGAGCGGAACTTACCTGAAACCAACTCACCTATTAGTTCAACACAACCGGTCCAATATTTGGCGCTACCTTGCTGTCCGACTTTACGACAAATCCAAACTTCACCGAGCCTCCTGGCTCAATCACCTGGTTCCACGAGGCCGGGGTAACTTGATAGCTACCTTGGTTTGGCTCAGAAACCACCCCATCCCAGAGATCCGCCACATTGGCTCCGTCTAAGGAGAACGATACCTTCCATCCTTGAACCTTAGAGGACGAGTTATTTGTAAGAGTGACGTAGTCACTGTACCCACCCCACCAGGTGCTATTCCTAGATACCGTCACCGACAAAGTTGCGTTCGATTCCTGCGCAACCGTTGTGGTCGTGGATGGCGGCTGCGTTGTGGTCGTGGATGGAGGCTGCGTTGTGGTCGTTGCGCCCATAAACAGCGACGCAAACTCGTAAGGGGACTGCACAACTCCAGAACAAGTATTTGAGTTGACGTCGGCACCACCACTACACTCGAAGTCTCTCTCAGCCGACCAATAGGAAAGCCTGCCAAGACCTTGAGAGACAGCAAAGTTATACACCTGAGACGCGTCTTGCGGGGTGAAGATCTCCCCCGAAAGATCGTTCTGGCCGATCATCGGAGTTAGACCCACCATAGACCAAAGCTCCGAAGAGCTCTTTTGAGGCCATATCTTCGCTAGCTGCGCCTCGGTAGCCTGTGCAGCCTGAACAGCCCAGTTGCCCATCTGATTTTGAGGATTAGGAAGACCGTAGTCCATCGCCATAACGTTGACAACCGAGACGTTCACGCCCGATGCTGCGGCGTTATTTAGGAGATACAAGGAGTTCGAAAGAAGTCCCCACGGCATTACTGGCAACGTATATGAGATAGTTATGTTGTGACCCATGGCCGCTTCATCTCTTTGCAGCATCGCCAGCGCTTCATTTCTCATCTGTATGGAGGCTTGATCATTCAGGGCAGTACCTTCGATGTCAAAGTCCAAACTGTAGACGTGGTAGTGATCGACGACGTATTGGTACTGCTGCTCTAGCGCTTGGGCCGAGGGGCAGACGAGAGCCATCTCTTGATTAGCTTCCCCTCCAAAGGAGATGATCGGATTTCCACCCATAGATTGGAAACCGCTGATGTTGCTCAGGAATGAGCCATTATTTTGACCCACAGGGTAGTAATTACCCCAAGACGGAGAACAAGTTCCCTTGTTTGAGACGATAAATGCTAAGGTTAGGCTTCGCAGTTGCGAGTCGGTAGCGATCTGAGATAGATTTCGCAACGGCCAAAGCGTCATGTCCACATAGGGGGCCACTTGAACGGAGGCCGATGATAGCTTTGCGCCAGATAGAGGAGAGGAGACCTGGAGACCAAGCACCCCTGCGGCGGTAAGGGCTGATGAGCCTATGGCCACAGCCTTTTTCCAAGAACTTTTTCTAAGAGGGAAAGATTTAGTCATGGTCTTGCTTCGACTAACGAGAAAATTTCCTTGAGCGCTTTACGGAACTTTTTTCACTCATTGTGATATTTATTGGGTAACTAAGTCATCATAAGTGGTTTTTTCGAACCATAAGCAAGTGTTTTACTACATACAGTCCCAATTATTAGATCAATACCTCCATGACCACTCGATGTAATAACAGAGCGCTATTGGCTAGTTCGTCCCAACTGGAGATAGCTTTGTGTGCTTTGGCTGCTCGAACCCTGTTTCCAGGCCACTTGATCGAACGAGAGATCAGAGATAGACATCTTCCAATACGTCTTACTCCACAACTTCGCAATGGATCTGACCCGAAATGACCAACACAGGTAAGTTCACGGTGGCAAACAAAGATTCTGACCAAAACATGTAACGTACAGAAGTCCCTTGGAGAACCATCAAGACCGAGGTGCTGGAGGTCGCTTGTGAAACGTTGTATCTTCGCCCCTAGAGTCAGGAGATTTTGCACGAGACCAAACCAACCTCCAAGATAACAAAGATAGGGTCGTAGGCTAAGGCGTTCGTAGTAATTTTAGAGAAGAGAAAGATAACGAGGAGGATCTGTGTCAGGTGCTGAGATGCTAGCGGTTACGTCTATCGGGGATGGAACGGTCGAGCTTAGGGAGGTTCCAAAGCCGACTCCAGTAGGCAACGAGGTGCTTGTAAAGGTGCTTTCATCAGGAATTAACGGAGCAGACCTGCTTCAGATTCGGGGACTATACCCGTCCCCATTGGGGTGGCCTCGAGACATCGTCGGTCTAGAGTTTGCTGGCGAGATAGTAGGGGTCGGAGAACGAGTCGACCAAGGGGTTCTTGGACGCAAAGTAATGGGCATCGTGGGCAGTGGTGGGCAGTGCCAATATCTATGCACCGACCTCTCAAACGTAATTGAAGTCCCCAAAAACGTACCCATAGAAGTAGCTGGAGGGATACCCGAAACCTTCCTTACCGCCTTCGATGCCCTATTTGACCAAGCAAATCTCTCTGTGGGTGATTGCGTGTGCATCCATGGAGGCGCTGGCGGCGTTGGAACGGCCGCAATACAGCTTGCCAAGTCAACAGGGGCTCACGTCACCGCCACCGTTCGCAACAAAGAACTCAGACCTAAGGTTGAGTCCCTAGGATGTGAAGTCTTGGCGGAAGAAGAGTTCCAAGGTTCTGGTCCCTACGACGTCATACTTGAACTCGTGGGAGCAAAAAACCTACAGAACAACTTGAAAGAACTAAACCTGCTCGGTCGCATAGTAGTAATCGGCGTCGGCGCCGGAGCAACAACCGACATCGACCTGCGAGCGCTTATGGCAACAAGAGGAACGATTCGCGGCTCTACCCTGCGTAACAGGTCTACTGCCGAGAAGGCAACTCTCTCTCGAGCCTTCTCCAAGAGATTCTCCCACCTTCTCGACTCCGGCACGATAGCACCCGTAGTAGATCGCACCTTTTCCTACAAAGACGTTTCGCTCGCCTACGAACACTTTAGGGTCGGTGGCAAGCTAGGGAAGGTGATCTTGACCTGGGACTAGGTACGAGATATCGCCTTTAGAGCTGCCCAGCGCAGCGACTAAGCCACCACAATTTCGTGCCTTTCACTAGCTTCGGCCAGGACGGAGCAGAGAAGTTCAACACCAAAATTTTAGGAGACCGATTCTAAGAATACCGAAACCTCACCCCTAGTGTTCTCTGCGGAAAGCCGCGCAAAACAGTTCAGTCTGTACCCACCTACAGCACACATCAGTTCTCTGCGGAAATCCGAGCAAAAGCCTACGTCTCCTCATAGTGGTGGTTGTCTAGCACTTGCAATCGACACGTCTTACAACGCAACGTTGGCATGACATGCTTCGAGCTATTGGTCATTTGGCATCAGATGGCAAAACGCACCTAAAGGGCCATGAGGGTCGATACCGTGAGATCAGAGGGTAGACCAACCGCCGTCAACGACTAAGGTCTGCCCGGTAACGTAACTGCTAGCTCTAGAGGCCAGATAAATAAACGCTCCGTCCAACTCCCCTGTATTCCCTGGGCGACCAAGTGGGGTTCTCTGCTGTATCCAGTGCATCGCACCATCGTCTTCAAACATTTCACTCGTCATCTCAGAGTGGAACCATCCCGGGGCAACAGCGTTAACTCTAATGCTGTGTCTCGCCCACTGAATCGCCAACTCACGAGTGAGGTTTACAACACCGGCCTTCGAAGCCGAATATGAGGCTAAAGGAACCTGTCCAGAGCCTACGATGCCGAAGATAGATGCAACGTTTACTATTACACCAGCCCTCTGTACAGCAACTAGACGCTGCGCAAACCTACGCGACATCGAAAACACGGCATTTAGGTTGACCTCGACGACAGCTCGAAACTCTTCGTCGGTCTCATCAAGAGCACTAGCAGCATGAGACACTCCAGCATTATTGACTAATCCAGTGACCAACCCAACCTCTGAGTCGCAAAACTTCCATAGTTTATCGATAGCCGCTGACTCGGAGAGGTCGCACGCATACGGCACCGAACCTGGCAGTTCTTCAGATAGGCGCTCTAACCTATCCTTTCTTCGGGCAACGAGCACTAACTTGGCTCCGAATCGGTGCAGTATCCTTGAAGCCTCTACACCTAGCCCAGAGGAGGCTCCGGTGACCATAAATGTCTCATCAGCAAGTGAAAAAAGGTTAAGTGTATGATCACGCAACGCTTCTTCTGGCATCTGCTCCCTCTCCATAGTAAGGTCAAAGTGGAATAATAGACAAAAATTAATGAAAGAAGACCTCACAAATCAACAAAGGGCGATGAGTCCACACGATTTCAACGCCAGATAAATAAACGCCTAGATGCCACTAGAGAGATTGCCAGCACACATAGGCCATTGCACGGAGTTGTCACGTATAATGGTCAATAGGTTAGCGAAGGGCAAAAGCAGATGAAACCCATTCCCGTGGAGTTCCACATCGGACCACTCTTGGTGCATACTTACGGCATTGGACTGGCTATTACCTCTTGGTTCGGCTATTCCTATCTGGTGAAGAGACTTAGGTCAAACGGTCAAAGCTCCGAGTGGTTGACCTCCGGATTTATCTGGATAATCGCGTCCGCAATTATCGGCGCTAGGGTCGTTCACGTAATCGCCAATATATCTTTTTACCTGCAGAATCCAGTCCAGGTTCCACTCATATGGCACGGAGGCCTATCTTCATTTGGCGGGATAGGAGGTGGACTTGTTGCCGCACTTTTCTTTATGCACCGGTATCGGACTACCACACCCTTACTACGAACAGCAGACATAGCTGCCCCTGTCATGATGGCCTCATGGTCCATGGGGCGTCTTCTTGGGCCACAGTTGATGTACCAAGGTGGCGGACACCCTACGAATGCTTGGTACGGCCTGCAATACGCAGGGCAGGTCGGATACCGCATACCGGTTCCCATATTCCAATCGATCGAAGACTTCACGGTATTTGTGATACTTCTACAGCTAGAAAAGGTATTTACAAGTAGGTGTTATCCGATTGGGTCCTTGGTCTTTTCGGGAATGGCGCTTTGGTCTATAGAACGATTCTTTGACGAATATCTTTGGCTTGCCGTGCCGAGGCTTTGGGATGCCGTCGAAGTCTTCTCCATCATTCTCTTTGTATTATCTGTCATGGGCTTTACCTACCTGCAAATACGGCGCAGATCGACTGGACACGCAATAAGTAGCGAGTCAGAACAGAGTTCCCAGGCCATAGCGGGCTAGCTTTCCTTACAGATGGAAGACCTAACGATAGACAGAGAGGAATTTAGCGACCATTTCAACAGCCCTTAATACCGATCTATACGAGCTAACTATGCTAGAAGCAGCGCTAAGATCTGGCGTTGCCCATAGAGCAAGTTGCTTCGAGGTTTACGCACGTACGTTGCCACCATCTAGAAGCTATGGAGTCGTTTCTGGCACCTTAGCTCTTCCAGCGGCGATCGAATCCTTCAAGTTCAAAGATGCGCAACTAAGATTCCTGGAATCCAATACACCTCTCACCAAAGATACGCTGGACTACTTAGCAAACTTTCGGTTCAGTGGATCTATCTGGGGTTATAGGGACGGCGAAGTGTACTTTCCAAACTCTCCCGTTCTTCGAGTCGAAGCTAAATTTGCAGAGGCTCTAATCCTAGAGACACTTATCCTTTCAACCCTTAACTTCGAAACTGCTGTTGCTTCTGCTGCCAGCAGAATGGTACAGGTGAGCAGAGGGAAGTCACTCATCGAGATGGGAAGTAGGCGCACTGCAGTGGAGAGCGCCGTTCTCGCAGCTAGAGCCGCCTACATAAGTGGCTTCGACGCTACATCCAACCTTGAAGCTGGCCGTCGCTACGGCATTCCCACCCAAGGTACCGTGGGACACGCTCTGATACTGGCGCACGACAATGAATTAGAGGCTTTTAGAGCGCAACAAAGAGTTTACGGCGCCGAGACAACCGTCCTTGTAGATACATACGACATATATCAAGGTATTGAAAATGCAGTCTCAATCTTTGGTCCTGGTCTTAGAGCAATCCGCATAGACTCTGGCGATCTAAAGTATGAGGCAGAACGAGCAAAGCAGCGCCTGGTCTCCTTGGGAGCCAAGAATACAAAGATCGTGCTCTCGGGAGATCTTGACGAGTACGCTCTCTCTGATCTTTCAGGAACGTGCGCTGACGCCTTTGGCGTGGGAACACGTCTTGTGAGTGGATCGGGATATCCAAGCGCTAACTTTGTTTATAAATTGGTAGCTATCGACGGAGGGTCGGGATATCGGGCAGTTGCAAAGACCTCCCCGTCAAAGAGTTCCAAAGGCGGAGTCAAGGATGCTATAAGACGCTACGACGATAACGGAATTTTGCGAGGTGAGTTCATCATAGATCCACACCAAAGAGGACCCAGGGGCTGGAGTCCTGCGGATCAAGTACAAATACCCATCATAACTGAGGGCAAAGACGCCGTGAGGCCAACCCCTGTTAGCCGGCTTCGCCAGCGACATCTTGAGCTGATAAATATGCTACCAGAACAAGTTCGGACCGAGCTACAGCCTGAAGGTCCCTACACAACCGCAGTAGCACTTCAAAACTAGGTCCTCACAACGAGATCACTTTACAAGGACATGAGAGTAAAGACGAGGATTTCAGGGAAGCAGGGAGTTACAGGAACATCTCTAATCGAGAGATCCCAGCGATCTCCGATTCAGACGCTGACAGTGCCTGACAACTTATAGTTAGCTCTTTAGTCAATAAGGTACGCCCTAGGCGATCGGTGGTTGCTCCATTGGAGATCCTCGAACTCGGGACTAAGTCCCTAACTCACGATAGCGAGCCGAGGGACCTTGGGATAGTTATTTTGTAAAGCCTAAATATAGAAGTTCTTAGGATGACACTCGCCAGGACAGGCTGTACCCAACCTTCAGCGCAGGAAGTACATCTGGACACTATCTTGCTGATTAGCAAAACATCGAAAGACGTTATAAAAAGGGTTTGGCAGAAATTACCACCTTGCACTACCAGGCCTTTCCGTTCATGAGTCCACGGAAACATGTAAGGGATGACGGAAGGTCTCTACAGAAAGTGCACGAAGTAGTTATCAATTTAATATCCAAAACGTTAACTTCCGGCCAGGGAAGGACTCTCTTTCATCTCCTCGTCATTTGGTCGGTTGATCCAGACCTCGGTGTTGAGGGTGGGTGGGGTCGGAACCTTGTTTACAAAGCGCTCGGGGTGGTTTTGATAGGCGCCATTTAGAACCTCGTCTCGTTTTTCGGTGATGGCTTCGGCGTATCCCTCATGGACATCAGCTGGAGTCATGAGTGCAATGCCTAAATG
>NZ_FQUL01000059.1 GCF_900128965.1 Ferrithrix thermotolerans DSM 19514 | reverse complement strand
AGTTGCAGAGGAGTCTGAACCAGGGCATGAGCCTGAGGGCAATAGCCAGAGCCACTGGTCGGAGCGTCTCTACGCTCAGTCGCAAATGTCGCCGGGGTGGTTCCAGACTCGACTACGATGCGGTGGAAGGCGGCGCTTGGGTGCGTTCACACCGTCGCCGTGGGTCGCGTAAGTTGCTCGTAGGCAGTCCTATGGCAGAGCTTGTAGAACAGCAGATTATCCATCACGCCTGGTCACCAGAGCAGATTGCCGGGAGGTTGCGGATGGAACACCCAGAAGACTCCAGCCAGTGGGTTTCCCACGAGACCATCTACCAGTACATCTATGCGCACCCGACAGGGGAGCTCAAGAAGCTACTGGTGGGATCCTTGCGTCAGAGGCACTCGAAGCGCCGTCCTCGCAGCCGGGGAAAGGATCGGCGTGGCGGCCTTCGGAACATGCGGTCCATCTACGAGGCACCGGGAGGGAGACCTCATCAAAGGCGCTTACAATGGCAGCGCCATTGGCACCTTGGTCGACCGTAGTACCCGTTTTGTCATCTTGGCCACAGTGGACGACTCCTCTGCAGAAGCCGTGCTGGAAGGCTTCACCAGACGTCTAAGTACGCTGCCCAAGGCGCTGCGAAAGACGCTGACCTACGACCAAGGTAACGAGATGGCTCGGCACGAAGAACTGGAGAAGCGTGTCCATCTACGGGTATATTTTGCCGACCCACATAGTCCTTGGCAGCGGCCTACCAATGAGAATACCAACGGTCTGCTGCGCCAGTACTTCCCGAAAGGTACAGACCTGTCGCCATACTCCCAACAATACTTGACCAGGGTGGCAGAAGAACTGAATAATCGACCCAGAAAATCTCTGGGATTCTGAACGCCAGCCGAAGTCATGGCAGAGACAATCAGGGAGTTAGGCAGCAGTGTTGCACTTCAAAATTGAAACCGCCTTTGCAAACTTTAGAATCCGAGCGCTCCTAATTGCTTATAAGCCTGACTGGTCACTACTAGGAACGCTTACCCCGGTGACAACGCAGCTCTCTAGCGCACTTGGTTCGTAACAGGATCCAACCAACCCAATAAGTGAGACACCATGTAGAACCCCTTGGCTTTCCTTGCCCGTTCATAGGTTGTGTAGCCTAGACCTCTCAAAATGACGGCTTCAATCTGGCCATACACCCAAGAACGCTCAACAACTTACCGATTCCTGGTCGATCTTGGCACCGGATTACCACTTATTTCCGAAGAGCCAGTAAACGCCGGTGGCTTCCGTGGTAAGCGTTCAGGTCTGATCGCGCGCTGAGTGATGGTCCACCACTGAAGGCGCGAGGTGCGGTAGGTATGTGGTGTGGCCGGTGGATCGCTGGAGGAGCAGCTTGCCGAGGCGGTAGCGACGATCAAGGCGTTGCGGGCGGAGAACGAGGCTCTCCGGGATGAGCTGGCAGCGTTGAAGTCGTTGCTCGGCGCAGACTCCTCGACGACCTCGAAGCCGCCGTCGGGTGATCCGGTCGCTACCCGTAAGAAGCGGGCGGAGCGCCGTGGTGAGGAGCGGGTAGCGAAGCAGGCGCAGGGCAAACAGCCCGGCGCGCCGGGCAGGTCGCTACAGCGGTGCCGCCCCGACAGGCGAATCGAGCATGAAGCGCCGGCATGCTCGTGCTGCGGGGCGGACCTGTCGGGCGCGCCGGTGATCGGCACCGAGGTCCGCCAGGTGATCGACCTGCCCCGGGTCACCCCGACGGTCACTGACCACATCGTTTATAAGCGTCGTTGTGCGTGTGGGACGGTGACTGCCGGCGAGATGCCTCCCGAAGCCAGAGCGCCGGTGTGTTGGGGTCCCGAGGTGCGAGCTTTCGCGCTCTAGCTGCTGGACCGTCAGCACCTGCCGGTCGAACGCACCGCCGAGTTGCTCGGCGATGTCCTCGCCGCCCCGGTGTCGGCCGGGTGGCTGTGCAACCTGCAGGCCGAAGCAGCCGGGAAACTGGCGCCGTTCCTCGCCGAGATCAAGGGCCGTCTCGCTGCCGAGCCGGTCATCTGTGCCGATGAGACCGGCACCCGGGTCGGGAATGCGAAGCAGTGGGTGCACACTGTGGCCACCGGGCTGCTCACCCCGCTCGTGGTCCACCCCAAACGCAAGGTCGAAGCCATGCGCGACATCGGGATCTTCGAGCACTACACCGGCACCATCGTCCACGACGGCCTCGCCGCCTACGACACCTACAGCACGGCGGGCCACGCACAACGCAAAGCCTTCAACCTCGCCACCCGCATCCGCAACAACCAGGACCAGGTCCTCCGCCTCCTGGGCGACACCCGGATCCCCTTCACCAACGACGACGCCGAGCGCTCACTGCGCATGGTCAAGATCCACGACAAGATCTCAGGCACCTTCCAATCAGCCGAGGGGGCCGCCCGCTTCGCCGCAGTGCGCTCCTACCTCCAAACAGCCGACGCCCACGGCCACAACCTCCTCGACGCCTGCCGCCAACTCTTCACCACCGGACCCTGGATCCCACCACCAGCCGTCATCACCTGACCGGCCCACCCCAGGTCAATCGGGGGTCTGAACGTTTACGCCTGGAACGGCGGCCAGTTGATCGGCCGTGGCGCCTCGCTGGCTTGGTCAACTCTGGTTAGATGGAGACCCCGTTGGCCGGTTAATTCTGGGACAACGCGGTGGCCGAATCGTTCCTCGCCACCATCAAGCGGGAGCTGATCGACACCAGCGCCTGGCCAATCCGCACAGGGATCCGGGCCGCCGTGTTCGACTACATCGAGGGCTGGTACAACACCCGGAGGCGAGGCTTCACAGCTCGCTCGGGTACCTCAGCCCCGCCGAGTACGAAGCCGCCATCCACCACCACGCCGACCGCCAGGTGGCATGATCAACACAACCAACCTGTCCATCGAAGCGTGCCAACTCCACAGAACCGATGGCGGGTTCGAGCGGCCAAAGGACCGACGCAACCGACCGCCGACGCATGTCCTTAGAGCGTCAAGATCCGACTCCGTCATCGTCTGCCTTCTCGGCGGAGGCTCGGCGCCATTCTGTGAACCGGTAGCCCTACCAGGACGGGCCTTTGCTCCCGTGCGGGACGCAACTCTCCGGCTCGGGGGCGCGATCCGATGGACCGGTGCTGGTGGCAGACGGGCCGTCAGTACTCGAGACACTGAGAGACAATGCCGGATGGTCCTGTCGGCCAGGCTGTGACCTTGGGGACGCACTGTAGAATGTTGGTCAAGATGACCATTGCGACTGGAGCCCCGAACGCACCGGCTGACGGGTGCTGCGCACCCGAGAGCCGTCTGGCTGCTTCCGACGTCTCGTCGTTCGACGAGGTAGACGATGAGATGTTGGCGACCATGGCCAAGGCGCTCGGGCACCCGACGCGGGTGAAGATCCTCCGTCTCCTGGTCGAGCGCCAGGCGTGCGTGACCGGGGACCTGGTGGCCGAACTGCCCTTCGCCCAGTCGACCATCTCCGAGCACCTGCGCATCCTGCGCCAAGCCGGGCTGATCCAGGGGGAGATTGAAGGGCCCCGCACCTCCTACTGCGTGGATCGGGGCCGCCTCGCGGCCCTGCAGCGGGCCGTCACCTCGATCTGAACCGGTCCCCTCGGATCGAGTTGCGGACGGATGCCCTATCCGCTATACTAATCGTGAATCGACGAAGAGCGATGATTCTTGAGGAGGCTGTGATGGCAAAGATAGAGGTATTCGATCCCCCCATGTGCTGTTCGACCGGCGTGTGCGGTCCGAGTGTGGACCCGGCGCTGTCCACGTTCGCAGCCGATCTCTCGTGGCTTGCGGACCAAGGCGTAGTGGTCGAGCGCCACAACCTCTCCCAGGAGCCGAAGGCTTTCGCAGAGAGCGACCTGGTTCGAGGATTGCTTACCGAGCGTGGCGACGAGGCGTTGCCGGCAGTGGTCGTCGACGGCGAGTTGCGTTCGTCGGGCCGCTTTCCGACTCGGGCCGAGTTGGCCGAATGGTCACTTGCCGGCAGCCCGGTCGACGCCCTCGACCCGGTGACGGCCAAGCTGCTCGGCGCCGAATCCCTGCGCCCGAGCCATCCAGCTGAAGCGACACAGCCCGCCGATACCGCCGACAGTGGATGCTGCGGCGGGGACGAGCTGGCAACCGACACGCCCCTGGCTCCTGCGGCATCTGGTCCGTCGGGCTGCTGTGGCTGAGGTGTCCACCATGCTCCATGGGCTGCTCGATACGCCGCCACGTTTCCTGTTCTTCACCGGCAAGGGTGGGGTCGGCAAGACGTCGACCGCGTCGGCGACTGCCATCGCCCTGGCCGATCGGGGCCATCGGGTGTTGCTGGTGTCGACCGACCCGGCCTCCAACCTGGACGAGGTGCTCGGTCTGTCGCTCGCCTCGGCGCCGCGCCAGGTTCCCGGTGTGCCGGGGCTGGAGGCGATGAACATCGATCCGATGGCTGCCGCCGCGGCCTATCGCGAGCGGGTGGTCGGTCCCTACCGAGGCGTCCTCCCCGCCTCGGCGGTCGCCAGCATCGAAGAGCAGCTTTCCGGTGCCTGCACGGTGGAGATCGCCGCCTTCGACGAGTTCACCGCGCTGCTGGCCGACCCGGTCGCCACCGACGTCTACGACCACGTCATCTTCGACACGGCACCGACCGGGCACACCCTCCGCCTCCTGTCCCTGCCCGAGGCGTGGACCGACTTCATCGACACCAACACCCTCGGGACCTCGTGCATCGGGCCGCTCTCGGGCCTGTCCAACCAACAGGACCGCTACCGCGCCGCGGTCGCCACCCTGGCTGACGGGACCCGCACCGTGCTGGTCCTCGTCTCGCGCCCCGACCCCCTGGCGCTCGGTGAGGCGGCCCGGGCCGCCACCGAGCTCGGCGCCCTCGGCATCGCCAACCAACGGCTGGTGATCAACGGGGTGTTCCGTTCCACCGATCCCGACGATCCACTGGCGGCCTCGCTGGCGGCCCGCGCCGCCGCGGCGCTGGCGGCGCTGCCCTCCGAACTGTCCGACCTGGCCCGGGACGAGGTCCCACTCCTGGCCTGGAGCCCGGTCGGGATCCCCGGCCTGCGTGCCCTGGTGGCCGGCACCCCACCCGCCCTGGTGGCCGAGCCGGCCGTCCCGGTGGCCGACACCATCCCCTTGGCGGTGCTCGTCGACCAGGTGGCCGAACGTGGCCGGGGCCTCGTGCTCACCATGGGCAAGGGCGGCGTGGGCAAGACCACGCTGGCGGCGGCCATCGCCGTCGAACTGGCCAGCCACGGACACGAGGTCGACCTGACCACCACGGATCCGGCAGCGCACCTCGACGCGGTGCTCGGCACGGGGGACGGGAGTGATTCGGGGAGCCTCCGGGTCAGCCGCATCGACCCCGACCGGGTGACGGCCGACTATGTCGCCGACGTCCTCGCCAATGCCGGAGCCGGGCTCGAAGCGTCGGCCCGTGCCGTCCTCGAAGAGGACCTCCGCTCCCCCTGCACGGCCGAGATCGCCGTCTTCCGGGAGTTCGCCCGCACCGTGGCCGAGGCCACCGATCACTTCGTGGTGCTCGACACCGCCCCGACCGGGCACACGTTGCTCCTCCTCGACGCCGCTCGCGCCTACCACCGGGAGGTCGGCCGTCAGGGTGGCACCGTCCCTCCCGAGGTCGAGGCCCTGCTCGACCGCCTCACCGATCCCGACTTCACCTCGGTGTTCGTGGTCACCCTTCCCGAGGCCACCCCCATCCACGAGGCCGCAGCCCTCCAGGCCGACCTCCGCCGGGCCGGCATCGAACCCGCCGCCTGGGTGGTCAACCAGAGCCTGGCCGCCGCCGGGGTCACCGACCCGGTGCTCGTCGCCCGGGCGAACGGAGAGACCCGGTACCTCGACGAGGTCGCCACCCGCCACGCGTTGCGGCTGGCGCTCGTGCCTATGCTCGCCGAGGCTCCCACCGGTCTCGACGGCCTGTCGCATCTACTGTCGCCGGCAACCGCCGGCACCTGAGCCTAAGGAGGTCCATCATGGCAAAAGTCGTTATCTACCTGTTCCACGGCGACGAGGACTCGCTCGCTGCGGGATCCCACGTCGCCGAACGGGTCCGCCAGGTCGCTGGCGACCAGCACGTCGACCTCGAGGTCTTCTGCTTCGGTCCCGCCCAAGGTGCCCTCAGCGACAGCTCAACGGATCTGACCCGCACCGAGTACAATGCCCAGATCGATGCCCTCGTCGCGTCCGGGGTGCCCGTCGGGGCATGCCTGGACGCCGCCCGAGCCGCGGGGACCGAGGACTCCCTCTCCTCTCGGGGCATCACCTTGCAGTACGCCCGCGACGCCTTCGTACGCTTCGCGCTCGAAGGCGCGACCGTTATCGGGTTCTGAGCCGATGCCATCAACCACCCCCGACGAGACGTCGGGTCACCGCAATGGTGTCTCGAGGCCATACTGGTATGTGCCGGCATGGCTCGAGGACTCGAGACTACCGAGCTTCGAGGTGATCGACACCCGCTCCGCCCAGGGACGACTCGACCCCCGCCCGAAGACCGTGACGGTTGCCGATCTGATCTTGTTCCACGGCCATGCCTGTGACGGGTTGCTCCGGGGGATCTGGGCGATGCGCGCCCTTGCGGACATCGCATTCCCCAGCCAGCCATTCGATCGCAGCGACCTGGTGGTGGTCTCGAAGAACTCGCCGTGCCTGGGTGATCTCGCCGCATATCTCACCGGCGGTCGGGCTCGTTTCGGTACCCACCGCCTCGACGACACCCTCGGCGTCGGCTTTCAGGTGCAGCGCCTCTCCACCGGCGAAGCTTGGGAGGTGCGCGAGGAGTCCGGGTTCTTCCCCCCGCTCATCGCCGCCTGGGAAGCCGCCCTCCTCGGCGATGACCTTGACCCGGCAGACAAGGCAGAGCTGCTTGCCGTCCACGAGGCCGCCCAGTGGGACTGGGTGCGCAGTGCTCTCCTGTCGAGTGCCCCAGCCGAGCACTACCACGTCGGCCGCCTCGACGAGCTCGAGCTTCCACCCGCGCTGCTCGAAGCCCGTCGCACCGACACGGTCAACCGTGCGGTTCGCCCCCCGCACGAGGTCACCAGCCGCTACGAACCCGACCTCGACGGCAACACCCCAAGCGAGCCGCTGCCCCAACGCTGGGCACAGCGCTACCAGCAGGGCCCACGCCGCTGACACCATCCGGGTCGGTATCTCCGCACCCTTGACACGACCATGAGCGAGCAGCATTCGAGTCAAGCGATCTGCACGCGCCCGTGGTGACCCTTACCGGTACGAGCCTGACGGCGGTGACGGTAGCGATCTTCGCAATCACCTTGATCTTGGTGATCGCCCAGCCGAGGGGCATCTCCATTGGCTGGTCGGCAGCGGGAGGCGCAGTTGTCGCCCTGCTTCTCGGGATCGTGGACCTCGCCAATGTAGCCCGGGTGTGGGACATCGTGTGGAACGCCACGATCACCTTCGTGGCTTTGCTCGTCATCTCCCTCGTGCTCGGGTTGTGTCCCGATAGTTGTGCAAATTCCACGAGTGAATTGATT
>NZ_FQUL01000022.1 GCF_900128965.1 Ferrithrix thermotolerans DSM 19514 | reverse complement strand
CCTAGTTGTGAACAGCGGTACCTTAGGTTCAGAGATGTCCTTGGTGTAACCTGTTCTGCTCTCGTATTGGACACGGAGGCTTATGTCCACACTGTGATGAACCGGTTGCCTACTTGGATCTCGATAACTGATAGACACTCTACTTCCACTGTCAAGGACTAAATAAAGATCAAAAGTCAATGACAGTTCTATAACCATTTACTAAGATAGATACAGTTCCAAAGACTCTATGGCCTATTTGCACAACTTTAGGCACACGACCTAGCAAAGACAAGTTTCACTACCACAATCCATACTTGGAGTGCAACTGGCATGGCGATGCAGACCAGGTGCTGCTATGAACCTAAAGCCTAGGATCGACGATCCTGGCGACCCACCGATCAAGTCTGAATACCGAGATGAAATACTCTAAAGGACAGATCCCTACGCCAAATAGATAGCAGGTCCAAATAAGGCGACGCATCTCTTGGCTAACAAGACCAAAGGGATGCTACCGCTAACTGCGGGAGTCCAAGCAGACCACGACGGGGCAAGTCGGACGTTGGAGATGGTACTACCATCGACTCACAAAGTCCGGTCTATCTGGGGAGGATCGGAGAGACTCAGTTACTAAAAAGCGCAAGGAAAGGGGTGCCTAGGTAATTTGGAGCGGACGAGGAGAGGCTAGCTATCAGCAGAGTGTTTGTTGTGATCGATCTTGCTGGTTGGCTGCTTGCTACCCTAAATGTACCCTTTGGGGCTCTCCATCCACATCGACTTCGTGGAAGAGAACATCGCACGTCTTTGGTGCTTTTCTCTTAGTATTCGTTGGACGCTGAGTGACGTACCGCCTGTCGAAGCCATAGTGCTAATCTGTAGCGTCTAAGGATACGGGCTAAAGTTCGGCTCGTCGGAACTTCTTGGAGACAAGATTTGGACTCAAGCTATGTGAGTCGAGAAAAAGCGGCAGTCCATAGACGGTCGTACCCCACCTCGTCCATGCGTCTAAAGAGTTCGGCGACTGTTTCCACCTCACTTTTTGTGTTCGTGGAGAGATCCGTTCGATGAAGCGACGAAACTAAATCCTCAGCCATAAGTTCTGCAAGACGATACGAAGAACCATTCGCAGGACTCTCCAGAATCTGGAACAGATCTCGTAGCTCTATCTCCTTGTCTGCATTGATCGGACGATTGTATGCGTTCCGATAACGCACAACTCCCAGCGCTAGCTCATAGACGCTGTAAGGTCTAGTGAGACTCAACTCGTACTTGTGCCTGCCATCTTGGAGTGTAAAACCTCCAACGAGTTCACAGTGTCCGCGAATGAGCCACTTTTGTTTACTGGGTAGGACGTCAAACAACTCAGAGATAGTGGGTCCGAGACACCAAGAGGCCTTCACTTCATTCTGGGTTGTAAACAAAGTTATTTCAGATGCCTTACCTTGCTCAAGATACTTCTCTATAGCCTCTGCCATTTCCAAGGAGGAAGCAACGGGTACCCTTTTCCCAATTGAGATCTCCATATGTCTCCTTGATCTCTATGGACTAGATCTATGAAATCTGTCTATTAGAAATTCTAGCCGATCCCATACCTGAGGTATAGGTGGGTTTTGTCCTTGAGTGCAGATATGGTCCTAAGGTCTGTGTCGTTGATCCCGGCGAGGGGGACGTGTTCGTCTTTGCTTACCATCTTGGGTGCCACCGTAACACAGATCTCGTCTACTAAAGAAAGATCCATGAGCCCTGTTAGTAGTCTCGGCCCACCCTCAACCAAGACTGTACCTTTGGATCGCTCAAGTAGCGTCCGAATCACGCTCGGGTAGAACTCTTGATTCGTGGACATTGTGATGAGCTCAAGGGTCTCGTAGGTCTCGGCCATGGGTTGCTCAGACGGAGCAAACACTATGACTTTGTGGTCCTTGGCTCCAAGCGTTGCGAAGCGATCGAGACCTGTGTCTCGAGTCGCTACCACCACGAGAGTCGGTCGTTTGGAAAGGCCCAGGCTGTCTCGAAGACTGCTGTATTTAGGGTACTCCCCGATAGGTCCGTAAGGCTCATCAATGGCTGTCCTTGCCCCGACTACTACAAAGGAAGAGATCGCCCTTAGATGGTGAAAGATGACACGGTCGACAGGGGAGGATAGATCCCTAGAAAGACCTTTATGGGCAAGTGATCCGTTGATGGATGTTACCAAGTTGGCTCTGCATCGGTTGCGTTCTTGTATCGGTGGGTAGAGCTTCAGTAAGGTCTCTTGAGAGATGGTCTCGTCGATCTCTTCGATCACTTGGGGCTCCTAAAATTTATCTTCTTCGCTTATGTACTGCTAATTTCCTCTAGGTTAGTACCGTGAGCTTAGATCACTCCTCAGCCCTTCATGAACTGCGCGACGACGATGCGCTGACTGAGTTAGTTCCCCCTAGGCGCTTCCTATCGATGACCCTCGAGAACTACCTCCCCAACCCTGAATTTCCGTCGCAGGCACGAGCTGTGGGGATGGTGAGGGAGTTTGTAAAGGGTCAAGGCTCAGGTCAGAACGGAGGAGCAGCCCGCCTCTTTACAGTCAGGCGGGCCGCAAGGGGTTCTGGGGAAGGTAGAACGACGAGAGGTAGGGGCCTGTACCTAGATGGCGGATTTGGAGTTGGAAAGACTCACCTGTTGGTAGGAGCGTACAAGGAGTTTCAAGGCAAAAAAGGATATACAACCTTCTCTGACTTGACTTATCTGGTAGGTGCACTAGGTTTCCAGCGTGCCCGAACCCTTCTTAGCCGGTTGAGTCTATTGTGCATAGATGAGTTTGAACTAGACGATCCCGGCGACACAGTCCTTATAAGCAACCTGTGCCTATACCTTGCCCAAGAGGGTGTTAACCTGTTGGTGACGTCGAATACCTTGCCAGATCGCCTCGGGCAAGGAAGGTTTGCGCAGGAGGACTTCCTGAGAGAGATTCAAGGACTTGCAGCTTTCTTCGACGTGGTCCGGGTAGACGGGCCGGACTACAGACACAGAAACTTTGACGTCGGCTCGCTGGCACCCATCTCGTCTAAGAGTCTGCCAAGCGTTGTCCTTTGCGATCCCTCGGCGTTGGTGGTTGAGCTTTCCGAATTGAACGCAATCCTGAGCCGAGTCCATCCAGTGCTATATAGAAGGAGATGTCAAGGTCTAAGTGCAGTTGTGGTCAGATCTGCCGTCACCTTTAGTTCTCAGTCTGCGGCACTGTTGTTCGTTAGTTTCATCGACAAAGCATACGAGATGGAGCTACCGACCGTGGTTTGCGATATCGAGCTCAGAGATATCTTCCCTAAGGAGTTTTTAGACGGGGGATTTAGGGCAAAATACGGAAGATGTATGTCAAGGATGATCTCCATGAACTTAGAGTTTGATCGGTATCTCAAGACGAACACGTAGTCCTTTGTCACGAGGATGCTCAAAGGTTAGAGTCCCACCTATCTCTCGTGCTCGTCTTTGCATATTGGAGATCCCTTTCCCGGTGCTGTGAGAGTTTACGAGTCCCGTTCCGTCGTCGGTCACCGAAAGCGTAAGGACGTGGTTGTCCTTTATCGTGACCTCGACATCGATATGGTTACACTTTGAGTGTCGAACGGCGTTGGATAGCGCTTCTCTCAAAAACGCTAAAGCCTCTTCAGCGTGGCGTTCGTTGACCACGGTGTCGATTGCGCCTGATAAAGAGAGAGAGACTTCGCAGTCGGTGTTGCCCTGGTACTCATTTACCAGTGAAAGTAGCCTATGTCGGACCCCTGTCTTGGAGGTCGCAGGGGCTTCGTTGTCTAAAGCAAAGATCGTCGTGCGGATTTGCTTGATAGTGCTATCTAGTTGGTCGACAAGATCGTAGAGGCGGGACCTTACGCGTTCGTCATCTACTAATTTGATGATGCCCTGCATGGAAAGACCGACAGCGAAGAGCCTCTGAATAACCTCGTCGTGAAGGTCTCTAGCAATTCTTTCCCTCTCTTTTGTGAGAGAGTACTCGTTTGCTTCAGTTAGAAGAAGCGAGTTCTCGATAGCTATTCCCGCCGCTTTGGCAACAGCTAGAACGATGGCTTCATCTTGGTCGTTGAAGTCCGAGCCATCCTCTTTGTCTGTTAGATATATGTTGCCAAAGGCTTTTTTGTTACACAAAACCGGTACTCCAATGAAACTCTTCATAGGAGGGTGGTTTTCTGGAAATCCGGCACTAAGGGGGTGTGCGGATATGTCGGAGAGTCTTATGGGTCGTTGGTCTGTTATGAGCAAGCCCAGTACTCCCTGCCCAGTGGGTAACTCACCGATCGCCCCCTTAGTTTCAGGGTCCAGACCTGTGGTCATAAACTGCTCAAGATGATGTTGAGTTCGATCAAGAACTCCAAGGGCGGCGTAGCGAGCGCCTGTTAATGACTTCGCCGACTCTAACACCTTTCCAAGCAGCGTGGTTAAGGAAAGATCTGATCCGATGAGCAAGACGGCATCTAACAGTTCCCGAAGCTTGTTAGGATCTGTGTGTTCTAAAGCATCCACAGCTTTAGTATATGAGAGATACCAAAGAGAGGGAGGTTCCTCGGTGTTGGACTTTGTCGAACGCGACCTGAAGGCCATGGCGCCAGATCTTAGTGAAGGCGGTCGATTCAAAGACGTTTCAGTGATCTACAGAGTTGACCCGATGTTGGGGAACTCCACGAGGTTGATCCAAGGTTCCAAGCTTCAGCCGTCAGAGTCGCCTGAGTACTCCTTAGTGTCCGAAAGAGATGGGTTCTGCCCTTTTTGTCATGACACGGTAGATTCCGCAACCTTTCCATTTCCGACCGAGATGGTTCCAGGCGGTAAGATCTCGCTGGGCAGGTCTAAGGTCGTCCCTAACATCTTGGCTTATTCAACCTACTCTGCTGTGGGGATTTACGATACAGCACGCCACTTTCTTACTCTGTCCGACTTTGACCAGGCTCTCTTGGCCGATGCCTTCAAGGCGATGGGGTATCACACCCAGATGGTTAGGAGATACGACCCACAGGTCGAGTACTCCTCGATAAACGCAAACTACCTTCCCGCTTCAGGCTCGTCTCTTATACATCCGCATCTTCAATCCTCAAACGACTATGTTCCTCTTACGACGCAGAGGCTTTTTCTGCAAACAGCCAAGGCAAATCCTCGTAGTGAAGATGGACGCACCGTCTTTGATGAGTATGTGAAAGCTGCGAAGGAGATGGGGAGGGCGGTGGCCGATACCGGAAGGATCGACTGGATCACACCTTTTGCTCCCTTGGGTTTCCACGAGGTTTGGGCAGTCTTCAAGGATCTCTCAGACCTTACTGACCTTACCGACTATGACTTTGACGAGATAGCCTACGGGCTATCAAAGGTGCTGGCAGCTTACAGCGACGAGAACCTGTCGTCTTTCAACTTCTCCCTACAGGGCGGAGGGCACGAAGGTTATGAGGTAGGCTACCGTCTCAATCTAAGGATCGTCTCCAGATCCCCCCTTCAACCGCTTTACAGAAGTGATGTCACCTACTTTGAGCGCCTTGGTCTGGAGGCGATGATAGATCTAGCTCCTGAGCTTTGGGCACAGAAAGTGGCGGAGAAGTTTAGCTAAAGCACCTCAAACATCTCTTTGTGTTTGGGTATCGGCGATATCGAGACGTGCAAACTTTGGTGACTGAAGGAGTCTGACTAGATGTCGAATCGCCTGCCCATTCCTTTCCATATACTTCTGAACTGGACAAAGCCTGCTAGCCAATCAAGTTCGCCAGGATAATTGGCCGCTTTGTCTCCACGCTTTGTCGCTTAGATAGAGATGGCGAGCTTCCTGCCAAGCGAACCGCCACCAACTAACGCTACTACACCTAAAACGACTACTTGCGTGTACTTGGACGAGAACCACGTGAACGTAAGACCTACGCCTACCTGTGATTATCCTCTCTAGCGTTAAGACCCGACTTTGCCAGCCAACGTGCTGGCGTTGACCAGTTCTAAATCCCGTCCAACAAGGAAGTGGCCGAGTACTTGGAAGACGTTGGGAGCGGCCTCAACTATGGGCGCAAGCACTTCCTTTGACTCATGGAGGTGGTCGAGCACGGAGAAGTTGCCGACATCGTCATTGCGCACAAGGATGGGCTAGTCCGTTTTGGCTTTGAGTTCTTCGAGATATTCTGCACAGACCACGGTCGTCGGATCACTGTCATGAACGCCGAGTCTTTATCGCCCGAGGAGGAGATGGTCAAAGACTTTCTGAGCATCATCCACTGTTTTTCCTCCCGGCTCTATGGGATCAGACGATATAAGAAGGCCGAGTTCGTTGCGATGGTGAGGTCGTGAGAGTCAAAGCACAGGACGAACAAGTGCCACGTCGCTGTGTGCGCAGGTGCTTGGTTCATCTGAAGGGGGTAAGGCTAGCGAACTTGCTGCGCTCATCGGTGCCTACGCTCGGGAGAAGAACGATCTCTTGAAAGCACTTACGCCTGCAGTGTTCTTGAAGCTCCCTGGCGCAGAAGCATACCGGGACTAGTTGGTCAAGCAGCAGTACCCAAGCCCTTCTGGGCTCCAAGCCCGTCTGTGGAAGATGGCGGCAAACAACGCCTATGAGACGATGGTCAAGCACTGGGCGTCCATCTTAGAGAGTCTTCGCCCACTTGTCCACCGGATGCGCAACTGGACCGTTGCGATGCGCCATAACGCATTGTGGTTGCTTGCCAGCCCGACGCAAGTTGCTGCCTCGCAGCAGGTGAAACGCCCCTTTCCGACGATTTCGACATACCAAAGGCCGAGTGTAGTGCGGTGGTGAAGATCATCGCCCGTGAGGTATGCAAGTGTGTTGTGCGCCTTCCTGGCGTCAAGACAGCCAGCAGCATGACCCTGGATGCGAACGTGTACACCGTTACGACATCCGTGACCGGGCACCAGCAGATCGAGGTTATGGGATTTGCGTAGCGTCAGCACATCACGTTCCCGCTGCTCTGAAGTGGTCCCATCTCAGGGAACGTCCGGGTCGTCATGGAACCAGGGGCGCGCACGTGTGCAATCAACACCACCTTCGAGCTGAAGGTCCACAAAGATACCCCCGCTGGTGAGGACGCTGGGATAGACATCGGCCAGAGCGAAGTCTTAACCGACGATCACGGCAAGCGCTACGGGAAGCAGTTCGGCAAGTTCCTAAAGCGTGCATCTAATGTCGATCCGGATAAGGGACGCAAGCGTAACAAGGGCCACGCTGTCAGACACAAGACCCTAGCTCCTCAAGACAAGGCCAAGACTAGGCGCATCACGACAAACAACCCTGGCGTGAAGAAACTCAACACTAAAAGCAAGAAGCATCAAGCCGAGTGTGCTCGATTTCTGAACACGGCGTACAGCCAGTCCCTGCGCCATCGCAAACCACGTCGATTTGCTCAGGAACGGCTCGACTGACCTGACAAGGCGAAGTCCAAGGCCATGTCCGGGTGTACAGTGCGGATGCGCAATAGAACCATCAACGAACGATCTCACTTCAAGGCATCGGCAGCCGACGTCTGCCGAAAGCGGGTCAACCCAGCCTTTAGCTCACAACAATGTCCTCGTTGGGTTATGTCCATCCAGAGAACCCCAAGGCGGACAAGTTCGTCTGCCTCTACTGCGGGTGGATACGCCATTGTGATCGGGTTGAAGCGCCCAACCTGCGAAACAGGATGGATGAGCCTGAGATCACCCTTTGGATGTTGAAGGGTCAGGTTCGGACCATTCTGCACAATAGGTTCTCGCGAAGGACTGGCAAGACCCCTAATTTGAAGTTGAAAGGCGACTGTTGTGGGGTGGACTCCAAGCGCCAGGTGACCACGGCGGACATTTCTTGGGAGCAGAGACGCAAGTGAAAGGCGATGGGGAATGATCTGTCCTGTCAGTCACCGTCATCGACCACCCTGGTCAAGCGGAGAGCGAAACGGCTGTGGAAATCCACTGCTTGTTCAGTGATCGACCAGGCAGGACTCGTTCCGACAGTAGGAAAACCACAGCCAAAATGCCTAAGCACCCTGGCAATCACACTTAGGTTGGTGATGTTGCGTGTGTGATGAACAGGTGTGGATAGGAATTATGGAACAGGTTCTAGGTAAAGTCTTCGCCAGATAGTTCCGAACTTACCGTATCTACTTAGATCAGGAGTAAGGTGCGATGACGGTTGTAAAGAAGGCGACTTTAGGGCTTTTAAGTGTTGCTGTTGTTTCGATGGTGCTATCGTTCATGGTTTTCACCAGAGCAAGTAGCTCTCAAGAGGGTGTCACGCGATACAAAGATGTGTACTACGTCGCAAATGTAAATACCTTGGAGATGGTTACTGCGTTTTACACCTTTGATGATCAGATGAACATGTACGTACTTGTCGCCTACGCATACCCTCATCAAGGCTCGCTCATTCAGCAAACCTACGTTCAGGCTATGCAGGGTAAGGAACAACTCGGAGCCCTAATTGCGTCGTCAAAGAAGCTGGAGCGCTTCGAGCCGGGATCCGACTCCCTCCTCGCTCGTGTCCAAAGGGATTATCTTGCTTACTCCAACTACGCAAGTCAGGTACATAGTGCGGTCTTGTCCCACAACGTGAGCAAAGCAGCCTATATCCAGACTATCGGCAACCTAAACCCGTCAAACGATATCATGGTTGCGCTAGGCAAGCTCCAGGCTCTTACCGTAAAGGATTCCTCTGGTGAACTCGGGGCTGTGAGTTCGCTACAGAACTCCACGAAGCTAGTTGTCATCACTATGGTTCTAGCCGATGCACTGGTACTGGGCGTTTTGTTTATCCTCTTTAGAAGGATCTTTATCACTCCCCTGCTATCGCTGGACCGTAAGCTCGCAGCCTTAGCAGACGGATCTGAGGATATCAACTCCGAGCTTCCCGAGGTCTCCTCCGATGAGTTTGGCCAGATTGCCCGAAGTTTCAACGGGTTTAGACGACGGCTCATGGCAGCCATGGGTCAGGTGGCTTCCTCTGTGAAGGTGCTCGAGGTGGCGGCTTCGGGTCTTAAAGAGATGTCAGACGACTTGGCCGACGTCTCAGACGATACTGCTATCAGGGCAGAGCAGGTCTCAGCAAGTGCAGACCAGATCGTCTCTAATGCGGCTGCGGTATCGGAGGCCACAGATGAGATGAGGCTTGCCATTACAGAGATAGCATCGTCTGCATCCAAGGCTGCCCGTGTGGCTTCTTCCGCTGTTGGTGTAGCATCGAACGCCTCTGACACTGTTAGGCGACTGGGTGACTCCTCTAATGAGGTTGGTGAGGTAGTAAAGACGATAAACGACATAGCGGAGCAGACTAACCTTCTTGCGCTAAACGCTGCGATCGAAGCCGCTAGGGCGGGCGACGCTGGTCGAGGCTTTGCGGTAGTCGCCTCGGAGGTGAAAGACCTAGCAAAAGACACAGCGGTTGCGACCGAAGATATCGCCAAGAAGATGGAGGCGATTCAAAGCGACACGGAGCAGGTGATAGCAGCGATCGCGCAGATCTCCGATGTGATACGTGAGATCAGTGATCTGCAGTCCTCTATTGCATCAGCGGTAGAGGAGCAGTCTGTGACAACCAATGAGATAGGCAGGGTAGCTGCGGAAGCTGCACAAGGCTCCTCGGACGCAGTGAACCACATAGCTGAGGTCGTGACAACGGCGCATGAATCAAAAGCAAAGGTTGAATCCACAAGACGCTCGGTCTCAGATCTTGAGAAGGTCGCGTTAGAGCTGAGTCAGTTAGTCTCTCGCTTTACCTCGGTTCCTAACTCAAAGTCTCACAGTTCAGAAGACCCAGAAGATATCTTTGATTCAGCGGGGACAACGCGCTCTCGTACCGTGAGACCTCGCTTTGGTATCCCCGAGAGTCTTGAGAGGCTGGCTTTACGAAGAAACGGTCGCTAGCAACCATCCCCTTATCTTCACGAGCTTTCCGAGTCGGCCATAGGTGTCTACATCAGCTACGGTTGTGGTTAGTGCTTCGATCTAGGAGGGGGATGTAGGTGTAAGATAACCCTTTAATCAATCACTCGGGGGTTCCGATTGTTAGATGATGAGAGGCTTTTTGTACCAAGCGCCTATTGGCTTGCCGGTGCTATAGTCTGGTTTATTTTGCTCATGGACTTGATCCAGCGGTTGTAGTCGGATACCTTGTTTGCAAGGTACTTCTTGACTTCTGGGTGTGGCAAAATGAGGAACTCCTCCTTGATCATTGAGTCTATGACACACGCCGCAACCCGGTCGGGTTCGAGAACTTCGCCGAAGCTTAGAACTGAGCGTTGAGGGACAGTTGAATCGACCAAAGTTTCCCCAACAGGAAAAAGCATTTTAGTGTTTACTCCCTGTGGCGCAAGACATGACACTCGGATTCCCAAAGGTCCGTAGGTGATCGCCATCCACTCAGCAAGCCCCACAGCGGCATGCTTACTTACGCTATAGGGTGCAGCACCGAGATTCGTGAGCAGTCCAGCCGCAGATGCGGTATTGATGAGATATCCCTCACCCTTTTTCGTCATTGACTCTAGTACTGAGCGAGCACCATAGATGTGTGCCATGACGTTCACCTTGTAAGAGTCTATCCAGTCCTTGTTGGGTGCCTCTACGCCACCGGACCGTGCGATTCCGGCGTTTGAGCATAGAACGTCGATGCCCCCACAGTCCGCTGCGAACTCAGACAGAGCAGACCTGTAAGCGGTTTCGTCGGTAACATCTGTCTCGATAAAGACTAGTCTCTCTCGATACTCTGATAGTTCTACCCTGGTGCTATCTAGAGCTCTGCTGTCTAAATCTACGACCGCCACTCGGCTAACATTATTGTCTAAAAACGCCTTTACCAGCGCCAAGCCGATGCCAGACGCACCACCGGTAACTACAACTGCTTTGTCTCTTATCTCCACGGCTCCGCCCACTCCTTAGAGCATGTTCCTAGCGCAATACTACCTCTGTCACTGAACTAAAAACAGTCACGTCCCGTGGGAGGGGCTTATGGATTGCGCTGGTTAAAGGGTCGTTTGGGAGTTAGCGAGGAATCTGAGTATGCTTTATTTCGTTGAAGTCGGAATGGTTTACGATGGCGTCGAGAACGTACTCGATTGTGGCCAAAGCAGTGTTGCTGTCGCCTTTGGGTCTTGTCATAACACGTGCGAAGGTTGCGGTATCGTTGATAAAGAAGGTGGGGACGCCAAAGACCTGGTACTTCTCGACCGATTCCTCGTGCTTGGACCTAAACACCTTCAAGATGTCGCCGTCTTTGATCTCTTTTCGTATCGCTGCTGCGTCAAGGCCGTGCTTAGTTAATACCTCAGCAACGACGTTCCAGTCTGTTATATCCTTAGCCTGATCGTGTCGTGCTGAGAAAAGATCAAGGTGGAGATCGTAGAAGATCTCTGGATAGTCTCGTCTAACAATTAAGCCCGTTGCGATTGCGTGGAGGTCTTTCTCTCTTGTCGGGTCGTCCCACACTGAAGGCTCATCCTCTTCTATGTGAACCTGTGTCAGGGAAAACGGTATGAACTCTACTTCCCAGTCGGCTCCCGCCTTTAGGGCGGTAACGAGATGTTCATGTATGTTTCTAGCGAATGGACACCGATAGTCCCAGTTGACTCCAAATCTCATAGAGTGTATAACCGTCATAAAGGTATTTCTATTTCAATTCCTTAGGCTTATATGGAGTAAAGATCAAAGGAACTCTCTGTCACGAGACTTTCGGCCGCTTTTAGTATCTCGATATCGTTCGGGTAAGAAAGGATCTTTGCGGCTTCAGATAGAGGTACCCACATTACCTTGTCTACCTCATCATTTGCTTCGAACTCGCTGTATCTTGCAGGGGTCATGACAAAGTAGGTTACTAATTTGTCTTTAGCGACCTCTGAAGTCGAATACCCAATGGTTGCAAGTTCCTGGAGAGCCCTACCTGCGGTGGAAGTCTCTTCTTGAACTTCCCTGAGGGCCGTCTGGAGAGTTGTTTCTCCCGGTTCTGACTTACCCTTCGGAAAGCTCCAGTCGTTGTAACGAGGGCGATGTATGATGAGGACCTCAAGATCTCCGCTGTTTCGGCGCAAGACAACGCCTCCTGCTGCATAGGTGGCATCAGTATTCAATTTGAACCCCCGAAGACCTTAGTTACAGTGCGCTTGGCAACGTTGGCAAATACCCACCCAACGCCGACACCAGCTATCACATCTGACGCGTGGTGAATCTTTACGTGTACCCGGGACATTACCACCGTTGCTGCAAAGATGCGAATCGGCCACTTTAGGTACTTTACATCTCCAAATAAGACGGCGGCACAGGTTGCGGCCGTTGCGTGGCCAGAAGGAAACGAAGACGTGAGGGGTTGCCGAAGCGGTAAGGGGCGGTCTCCCACATGAATCGGTCGCTGGCGACGAAATATGGTCTTTACGATCACGTTTACAAACCCCGACTCGGCAAAAAGTATGGCTGCGGCTTGAAGTGCTTCTTTTTTGTATCTTGGCCTCAAGAAGTAGAGGGAGAGTGCGACGATAAACCAGATTATGGAGTGATCGGCGAGAGCTGAGGCGGAGTAAAAGAGTTTGTTTGCACCCTCTTTGTGCCTCAGAGGTTCAAACGCCGAATCTACTGCACTGTCGAGGCGACTAACGATCTCTATGATTTTGTTACGTGAAGCGGTAGCATCTCGGTCAAACACTCTCAAGGAATCTAGCAACCTACTTCGTCAATTTAAGCACCGTTGAGGGATTTGGTCTCTGCGTGCAGGGGTTGTTGGCGGGACAGATCATCGAGTAGTGGCAGTAGCTACAGAGATGTGATGGCCGAGGACGAAAGTCGTCGTTTTCACAGGCGTACACCACGGCCTTCCAGATAGCTCCGGTCTTCATTTTGAGCGCACGGGTTGATCGCTCGGTAGGGTGAGACTCGATGGTCACTTTGTCTTTTAAGTAAAGAAGCTGGACCGACTTAGGTCGGGAACCTAACACGCTTTCACACAGATAAGCATAGAAATGCACGCCGATCAACTTCTCTTGCTCTTTCACCATCGATGGCATGCGTCCAGTCTTATAGTCAACGACCGTAAGTGAACCGTCGGAGTTGAGGTCAAGCCTGTCTATGATACCGCGCAGGCGCACTCCCTCAAACTCTGTCTCAAGCATGATCTCGGTACCTATGACCTCAACTTGGTTTGGATCTTCGATTGAGAAGTCGGCACGAACCATGTCCCAAACGGAGTCTTTGTAGGTTATACGGGTCTTTTCGTCCATGGCCTCTATCAGGGCAGAGAACGGCTCATGGTCGCAGTAGTCATGGTAGACAGAGTCAAAGATCTCTCTTGCGACTTCCTCGCTACGTTTGCCCTTCGGAACATCGAAGTAGAGTCGATCTAACACTCTGTGAGCGATCGATCCCCTCATGGTCCAGATGTTGGTCGGCTGGGGAACCTTATCTATGACCGATAGCCTGAAAGCGAATGCACACTCTCTAAAAGTGGTTACCTTCGTTGGCGTTAGCGATCCAGGTATAGGTAACGGCATAATCTTTCAACGTGTCCTAATTTGCTTATCAGCTTATTTTGAAGACCAATCTAGTCGAACGGGATGTAGCTTCAAGCTTGATTGAGCGCTAGCGCTCCCAAGAGAAGCTCGAAATACCTCAGAGTGCTCTAAAGTTCCTCGCCGCTCCAAGCTTGGATATGAGACTCCCGACCAGTGATGGGTGAGTCATAGGTCCAAAGTGGCCGACGCCTCTAACCTCGACAGCGGTTCCATTGACCAACTGAGTCGCTAGGTCTTGGAAGTGGTTTCCGTCGAAGGTGTCGGTGCTTGCTCCGTATAACACAAAGACCCGGTTGTCTATGAGAGAGAGCGATTCGTAGGCTCTGTGGACTCCTCCCAGGGTATAGATGCGTGCCTCGATCTCTCTCTTGCAGCGCAAAGAAACTGTTCCATCTGATAATTGGTCGAAACCGCTGGTCACATAGTCTGCCACGACGCTTTTGGAAAACCTAGCCATTGGCTCTTTACTTATAAAGTTTGTGTATGCCTCCTCGAAGGAAGAGAAGGTACTACGCCGTCTGGCTGCCGCCTTTGCCAGTGGGCTATCTTCGTCTGCTACGGCATCGATTCCGCGATTATCGATGATGATCGGTTCGAAAAGAAAGACGGTATCAGCGGCCGGGTTGTTGGACTCCAGAGACAAAATCGCCGCAGCACCTCCCATGGAATGACCGAATATATCGATATGCTGATAACCCATAGACTCTAGGAAGCCTGTTGCTTCTTTGACATCGGAGGCAAAGTGGCTCCATTCGAAACTTTCATCTGCGTAGGCTTTCGAGAGTCCGTGACCTCTGAAGTCGATCGCATAGACGTCCCAAGTCGACCCCAGGGACTTTGCTAGCTCCCTGTAGGTGCATCCTGAGAATCCGGTGGCATGAAGGACAATCATAGCTCGCTGTCGCTCTGACCCTGAGCTTAGGAGATATATCGGTATCTCGCTACCGTCTTGCGCTACTAAAGTCGAGATTGGCTTGCACGTGTCCATCAAATTTAGACGGTGGTTTTTTTCAGAGCTCATCGGTTCCACAATTTAGTCTTACATTATCCTCTAATTTGCACATCTGTTAGAGAGGCTGGTGATTGGATCGTATCTTTATGGCAGGTACCAGGCCATGGGATCGTCGATCTCGCTCATCGCAAAGACGGATTTTTCTGTGTTTAGACTAAGACTTTCACCATTCCTAACCGCTTCAGCGCAAAAAATAACTACTCTTTGTGCGTGCAACATTTAATCTCTTCCTACGGCATCTTGGCGATCTTTGTGCTCATGGTGTTAGAGTCTGCCGCAATACCGGTTCCGTCCGAGTTGGTTATGACCTTTGGTGGGTTTTTGGCTATACACGGTCATCTGAATCTGGCCGAGGTAGTGGCAGCCGGGGTAGTAGGAAACGTCGTGGGCAGTTACATCGCCTGGTTAATCGGACGCTATGTCGGTAGGGCTGTGATCTTGTCCTTTGGAAGGTATCTCCTCATCAAGGAAGACGATCTAGCCAAGGCGGAACGGTGGTTTGAAAAAAGAGGGGAACTGGCTGTCTTTGTAGGGCGGCTATTACCTGTTGTGAGGACCTTTATCTCGATTCCAGCGGGTGCGGGGGAGATGAGGCTTGTGCGCTTTGGTCTTTACACCCTTCTTGGATCGATCCCGTTCGATCTGGCACTAGCGGTTGCGGGCTATGAGCTAGGCTCCAACTACTCAAGTGTGGTAAGGGCTGTACAAGACTCTGGGTACGTGATCGCTGCTCTAGTCGTATTGGTGGTGGTGGCGTTCTTCTATGTAAGGTTCAAGCAGAAAAAGAACCTTGCGGGTTCTAACTAGGAGGCAAGACCTAAGCAAACATCTACTAAAGTATTACAGATCGGTGATCTCGGGAAGTGGCGCAGTGGTAGCGTACCTGCTTTGGGAGCAGGGGGTCGCGGGTTCGAGCCCCGCCTTCCCGACCAGGTGGCCGTATAGTTCTGCGGGTGTAGTTCAATGGTAGAACACCAGCCTTCCAAGCTGGACATGCGGGTTCGATTCCCGTCACCCGCTCCATGGTTTTGAAGGCTCTTTGTTTGCGCTGGTGATCTCCCCATCGACCACGCGCTCTTGAGAGACAAGATGGCCGGTGACCAACCGTTTGCGTTGCCGTGATTGGCTTAAAAGATGTTGTTCCGAAGAGAGCATAGTCCAAGCAGAGCGTTTGGGACATGAAAGAAATGTGGTCCTCCTAGGTTGGTCGTGGTATTTGGCGGTCTGGATCCCTTACGAAACGACAATGGAGTCAAGGGCGTGCCGGCTCAGAGCAGTGCTCTCACTCTTTGGTGCACTCTTTGGTGTTGAAGTTCAAAAAGTCAAAGTTGCGTCTCTATATCTGCCTAAACCAAGATCTTTCGGTATGGCCTCTTGTTTAAAAACGTTCTCTAGGTGCGGCAATTTAGTGCTCGTTAGAAACTATCGGCTCATCGATTTTGCTGGGAGCACCTCTAAGCAAGGGTGACTTCATGTATGAGTCGAGGGTGCGTGGAGCTTGAGGTGTGAGCCGAATTAGCTCTTTCTAAGCAGGATGCGAGACAGGGTTGTGCCAAAAAGAGGTTTGATCTCTGTGAAAGCTTCAAATGCTCCATGTCGATCAACTGTAGTTTGGTCCTTAAAGTCTCTGGTGGGCTCTGAACATCTCGGTGGAGCCATGTAGGTGGCGGTGATCTCTTTTACACGTGTGGTATTTTCATATGTTTAGCGCTAGTGTGAGTTTGAAGGCAAAAGAGGGGGTAAGCTTACTTCGCTATGCGCTCAAGTGCTCAAAATACAGATGAAAAGAATAAGGTTCAACTCACGATCGACATAAGAGAAGAGGAGCTAAGTCCCTTCGTTGATCAGGCAGTTCGAAAGATCAACAGACAGGCTGTAATCCCGGGTTTCCGTCCAGGTAAGGCTCCCCGAAAGATTCTCGAGGCTCGCATTGGTCAAAAAGCCCTTCGACAGCAAGCTATCGAGGATGCGCTCGACTCTTACTACCAAAGGGCGCTTTTAGATAACGGCGTCGATGCGATCGCAGCTCCTGGTGTTGAGGTTGTAGAGGGCGCTGAGCAGGGGGATGTGAAGGTTGAACTTTCAGTCGAAGTTAGACCCGTTGTAACGGTAGAAGGCTACGACGAGCTTGAGATCGAGATTGAACGTCCATATGTAACCGACGACGATGTAGAGGAGTATGTGAAGGTCTTGGCCGAACAGGTTGGCCAGCTAAAAGAGGTTCCTAGGCCAGCACAAGAGGGCGATACCGTAACCGTTGATCTCGTGGTTCTTGTAAATGGCGTTGAGGATCAATCTGAAAGCGTAAGTGATCTAACCTTCAGGGTTGGAAGAGGCCAGGTGGATCCCCAGATCGAAAAGGCGGTAGTTGGCAAGGCGTCGGGTGAAGTGGTCGAGGTGTCATCCAAGGGACAAGATCAAGACGAACAGCCCGAATCAGAGGATAACTCTGAAGATTCCGAGGCTGTAGCCGAAGATCAGGTCTCTGAGGAAACAGACGCAAAAGATGGTGATGATCATGTAGCTAGAGTTACCGTCAAGTCTGTAAAAGAAATGGAGATCCCAGAGCTAACAGACGAACTCGCTTCTGAGATAAGCGAGTTTGAGACGTTAGAAGAGCTCAGAAACGACATCAGATCCGAACTCTCAAAGATGCGTCTGGCTCGTGCCCGTACCATGTACAGATCCCTTCTCGTGGACTCGCTGCTAAAGCTAGTAGAGCCTAAAGATATCCCCCAATCTTTACTAAGTGCGGAGGTAGACTCTCAACTCCATCAATTCGGACATCAACTTCAGAGCCAGGGTCTATCTTTGAGACGTTACTTTGAACTGACAAACCAAAGTGAGCAAGATGTCTTAGTTGAGGTATACGGAGCTGCTCACAGGAACGTTCTCTTCGATTTGGCTCTCAGAGCTGTTGCTTACGCTGAGGCTTTAGAGGTAACCGATGAAGAGATAGAGAGTTACCTTGCAAAAAGACAGCACAGTGGAGTTGACCTGTCGAAGTCAGAGGAACAAACAGAGTTGGAGCGACTTGAAGCCCGGGTCGAATTGCTAAAGGAGAAGGCTTTCAAGGTTCTGCTAAAAAAGGCGCGTATCAAGACGACCGAAGGTGAAGCGATAGAGCTTGCTGATATCGATCCAGAGTCCGCTGGTGAACTAGACGGTGGTGTCAAGGACTCCTCTGTGAGAGACCCGGCTGTTGACGGTGGCGATGCCGGAGAAAGTTCCGAAGATCTTGAAGATTCAAATTCCAATAGTTAGCGGATGTACCCTAGACTCTAGCTGTGATAAAAGTTGAACGAGATGGAAAGGGTTGGCTCGGTGACCATGTCTGAGAGTTACAACGTTTATATGCCGACCGTTATAGAGTCGAGCTCCAGAGGTGAGAGGGCTTACGATCTGTACTCACGTCTCCTCAGAGAGCGAGTCATCATTTTAGGAACCCCGATCGACTCCACGGTAGCCAACCTTGTGTGTGCCCAGCTAATTTTCTTGGAGTATGAAGATGCAGAGAAAGATATCAGTATCTATATCAACTCCCCAGGAGGGGAGATCACTTCGCTGTTTGCGATTTACGACACGATGAAGTACATAAAGCCCGACGTATCGACGTTTTGCCTTGGACAGGCTGCCTCGGCGGCAGCCGTGTTATTGGCAGCTGGGGCGAAAGGTAAGCGCTTTGCTCTGCCTCATGCTAGGGTTCTGTTGCATCAGCCCTATGGAGGGGTCGGTGGTCAAGCTACAGACATCGAGATACAGGCGAAAGAGATAATGCGAATGCGTGATCTACTAAATGAGATGTTGTCTCAGGATACGGGTCAACCCATCGAAAGAATCGCCAAAGACACCGATCGAGACTTCATCCTTGAGGCTGCTGAGGCAGTTGAGTACGGCATCGTTGACGAGGTTATTTCCTCGAGGGACGCCATGCTTCACAGCGGCGTTGCATGAGGGATTAGAGCTTAGACAGAGACCATTAATATTATCTTGATAAAGGGTCAATCAAATGGAAGTATCTCATCTTTGTAATTGTCGGTATAGTCGACTTTGTGGAGGATGGTAGCGAAGGGCACGACCTTGATGGTTTGTTCTTCTCTAAAGGTGGCTTCCTCGTTAGGGTTACCTTGGGTGTGACTTCCACCCAAGGTCAGCAGAGAGTTAGAGGTCTTAATGGCAAAGTTCGGTGAGGGTCAGGAAGTTGTAAAGTGCAGCTTCTGCGGTATGTCTCAAAAGCAGGTTCGCAAACTAATCGCCGGCCCTGGGGTGTACATCTGCGACAAGTGTATTGAACTTTGTAACGATATAATCGACGAAGAGGCTCCGGATCCCAGCGAAGTAAAGTTTGACAAGTTGCCCAAGCCAAAGGAGATCTTTGAGTTCCTAGACAGCTACGTCGTAGGTCAAGAAGATGCAAAAAAGATTCTCTCAGTTGCTGTTTATAACCACTACAAGCGAGTACAAAACGGTGGTTTGAAAAATCATGACGTGGAGTTAGGCAAGTCAAACGTCTTGCTGTTGGGTCCCACCGGATGTGGTAAGACCTTGCTCGCCCAGACACTCGCAAGAATGTTGAATGTTCCGTTCGCTATTGCCGATGCAACGGCTCTGACCGAAGCTGGTTACGTGGGCGAGGACGTGGAGAACATTCTATTGAAGCTGATTCAGGCGGCAGAGTTCGATGTCAAAAAGGCTGAAACTGGCATTATCTACATAGATGAGATAGATAAGATCGCCAAGAAGAGCGAAAATCCCTCGATAACAAGGGATGTCTCCGGAGAAGGCGTTCAACAGGCGCTACTAAAGATCCTGGAAGGTACTGTGGCCTCAGTTCCGCCACAGGGGGGACGAAAGCATCCTCATCAAGAGTTCATCCAGATCGACACGACCAACATTCTCTTTATCTGTGGAGGTGCTTTCGTGGGTCTAGATGAGATAATAGAGTCTAGGGTCGGAAAGAAAGCGTTAGGGTTTAAGTCCCAGCCCTTTGGAAAGGACTATCAAGAGGCACAGGTACTAAAGAGGGTGCTTCCGGAGGACCTCTTGAAGTTTGGTCTCCTTCCAGAGTTTATCGGTCGCCTTCCGGTAGTGGGAGCGGTTTCGAATCTCGACAAGTCGGCGTTGATGAAGATCTTAGTTGAACCAAAGAACGCCCTCATAAAGCAGTTTCAAAAGATCTTTGAACTTGATGGTATTGAGTTAGAGTACACAGAAGACGCTATCGAGGCCGTCGCTGAACAGGCTCTGTTGAGAGGAACCGGCGCTAGAGGACTTAGGGCAATAGTCGAAGAGGTTCTGCTTGACGTGATGTACGATCTTCCTTCAAGAGAAGACGTTGGTCGATGCGTCATTGATAGGCGAGTAGTTCTTGAGCACGTTGCTCCAACTCTCGTTCCTCGCATTCCCGAGCCGAACCGACCTGATCGTTCACGACGCGTGGCATCCTAGTACAGCTCAAGAGACCTTTCGGTAGTCGATTTACGTGAAGCGATCTGGATTACAGTGGTTGCAGTCTCTTCCTAACTTCGAGTCTGAAAGGACAGGAGTACCCTCTCTCGAGAGTCTAAAGGGACTGCTACATACCGTAGGGGATCCTCAGTACTCCTTTAGGACCATCCACATTACGGGAACCAACGGAAAGTCCACTGTGGCCTCTGTGGCAACACACATACTTGCGGTTGGCGGTGTTAGTGTGGGTACCTTCTCTTCGCCAGATCTCGGTGAGTTGACCGATCGTATAATGCTGAACGGCTATCCGGTAGCAATGGATACTTTAGATGAGGAGTTGACTAGCCTCGCACAGATTGTGGATGCCTTTAGAATAACGGGCTTGACTCAGTTTGAGGCTCTCACAGCCGCAGCATACTCCCTGTTTGCAATGCAGGGAGTAGAGGTCGGAGTTGTCGAGGTCGGGATGGGTGGAACCTGGGATGCAACTAACGTAGTGGAGGCTGAGGTCTCTGTGATTACATCCGTGGGAGAAGATCACCTAGCCCAGATTGGACCGACCCTCCAAGATGTGGCGTTAGCAAAGTCGGGTATTGTCAAACCCGGCTCAACGTTGATTCTCGGTAATATCCGAGAAGACCTCGTAGAGGTCATCGAACGCAGACCTCATGTAAGGACGCTCCGCCTGAACGAACAGATATTGATAGCAAACAAACGTCAGGGTGTCGGTGGATGGATGTTTGATCTGTCGACTCCAAGGGGCGATTACGCGCAGCTATTTGCATCTCTTCGTGGTAGCCATCAGGTCGAAAATGTAGCTCTCGCTATAGCGGCTGTTGAAGAGTTGAAAGAGGGATCCATAGCTCACCAGATTGTCGAGAGATCGGTTGCTACCCTTGCTTTGCCTGGCCGATTTGAAGTAGTTGCGATGGATGCGAAGAAGTTGGTGGTTTTAGACGTGGCACATAACCCTGACGCGGCGGCCCACCTAGGAGCATCTCTGACCCAGGAGCTACCGCTTTTCAAAGGGTGGATCGTTGTCTTTGCGACCACCCATGATAGGAGTCCTGCTGAGTTTATAAGGGCCATTGGGGCAAGTTCTATCGATCTACTTGTCTCTATCGATCTCGGAGACCCAACACAGGTCGATCCCTTAGGGGTTGCGGAGATTGCCTCAAGTCTTGGCGTGAAAAGTGAGCTACGATCTGATCTAGACAGTGCTATATTTGACCACCTTAGGGCTTTGCGCGACGATCAATTGCTGGTGGTAACCGGTTCTCATAAGCTGGTCGGGAAAGTAAGGAATTTGCTAAAAGGATAGAGCCGTACACGCATGTGATTTAGGTCCATCCGACTAGCCTTCATCCACTGTATGGAAAAGACCTTATTTATATGTAAGCCCGATGCCGTCCGAAGAGGACTTGTCGGCGAGATCCTAAAGAGACTTGAGAACAAGGGGCTTCGGTTTCTAGAACTTCAACAAAGAACGATTAGCGAACCAGAGGCGAAAGAACACTATGTAGAACACGCCGATAAAGCGTTCTTCGATGACCTTGTAGCTTTTATTACCTCCGGACCTTCGGTTCTAGCTGTCGTAACCGGAGACGGTGACGTTATAAAGATAGTAAGAGGAATTATGGGTGCTACGGATCCGTCTGTGGCGAATCCAGGTACGATCCGTGGAGATCTCGCTACTATAGTAAGTGAAAATTTAGTGCACGGTTCAGACTCTATGACGGCTGCGCAACGTGAAATCAAGCTGTTCTTTCCGAACTTGGAGGCATAGCTGCTCTAGGCCTTCGTCGGGCCAACAGCGAATGGAGGTAAAAGATGGCAAAGGGAGTCGGAGCTTTTTTAAGCAGGGATATGGCGGTCGATCTCGGCACAGCCAACACTTTGGTCTATGTTCGGGGTAAAGGAATCATTCTCAACGAGCCATCTGTCGTTGCCATAGATACTAGGGACGGTCGCCCTCTGGCGGTCGGCGCTGAGGCGAAGAGGATGATCGGGCGTACCCCTTCCAACATTCAAGCGATCCGTCCATTGAAAGATGGCGTGATAGCAGACTTTGAGATCTGCGAGAAGATGCTTCGCTACTTTATAGGCAAGGTTCATCAGTCTCGTTTCTCTAAGCCTCGGATGATTATCTGTGTTCCTAGTGGGATTACTGGGGTTGAGCAAAGAGCGGTCCAGGAGGCTGCAGAGTATGCGGGAGCCCGAAAACCGGCTTACATTATCGAAGAGCCGATGGCAGCAGCTATCGGAGCTGGTCTGCCCATCCACGAACCCTCTGGGAATATGGTGGTGGATATAGGTGGTGGAACCACTGAGGTAGCGGTGATCTCCCTTGGTGGGATTGTGACGTCGAAGTCGATCAGAATCGGTGGAGATGAGCTTGACGAGGCGATTATTGCCTATGTCAAAAAAGAGTACAATCTTGCCCTTGGTGAGAGAACGGCGGAGGAGATCAAGATGACTCTTGGCTCTGCGTTTAAGTTGCCAGAGGAGTTACAGGCAGAGATAAGAGGTAGAGACCTGGTAACAGGCCTTCCTAAAACCGTGCTTATCTCCACCGAAGAGATTAGAAAGGCTATAGAAGAGCCAATTAATTCAATAGTGGATGCGGTAAAAGATACGTTAGATGCTACACCTCCGGAACTCTCCGCTGACATCATGGAACAAGGTATCGTGCTGACTGGGGGCGGAGCTCTGCTGGCAGGATTAGCCGAGCGTATCCATAGCGAAACGTCGATGCCGATAGTCGTGGCCGATAATCCTCTTGACTGTGTGGCGATAGGATCAGGACAGTGTTTAGAGGAGTTCGAAGCGCTGCAGCAGGTTCTAATATCTGCATCGTCTAGAAGATAGTTAGTTAGGGGCTCTGTGAATTGGGGAGACTGTTTGAGCGACCGCGCATTACGGTCATTTTGGCGATGCTTATCTCCCTCACACTTCTAACCTTGAACTTCCGAGGTGGCGGAACTCTGAGCTTCGTCTCAGTAAAAGGAGACGTTCGTCAGGTGGTTTCGCCCCTTAGGAACAGCCTCAACTCTATCGTCGATCCAGTGACAAACTTCTTTACAGGGGCCGTCGATTACTCATCAGTGAAGGAGAAGAACGCTCAACTTGAACGAGAGTTGCAGACCCTAAAGGGAGAATACAACAGCTTTCAGGCTTTAAAGGACGAGCTAGCAGGGGTGTTAGCGCTTAATCACCTAAGTTTTGTTGGTAGCCTCCCGGGCACAGATGCACAAGTCATCAACTTCACGCCATCAAACGTTCAGCTCAGCTTTGAGATCAACAAAGGGTTTGCTGCTGGTATCAAGCTGGGGGACCCAGTGGTTGGTGGAACAGGTTTGGCTGGGAGAGTAGTGGAGGTTGCATCGAATAGCGCTACCGTTCTTATGGTAACCGATCCAAGTTTTAGCGTTGGAGTTCGCATCTCTTCTAATGGCAACGCTGCCCTTGCTCAGGGTCAAGGCCCAAATTTGCCACTCAAGTTGCTTTACGTAACGCCAGGGACCACCTTTGTAAGGGACCAGGTTCTAACAACCTCAGGACTGCAGGGCGAGATCTTCCCTGCAGGGATTCCAGTAGGTAAGGTGATAAGTGCTAGTATCCCGGCGGGATCCTTGGAAGAAAGCGTATCTGTGAAGCCAGTGGTAAACTATGCGAACCTTCAGTACGTGAAGGTACTTTTCTGGACCCCAGGAGGATAGATGGGGCGATTCCTTTCCTCTCTTAGAATGCCTCTTTTACTCCTAACCGTGTTGGTGCTTCAGCATACTACGTTGGGATCGGCTTCCATCGACAGCGTTCATCCTGATCTGCTGCTTTTATTTGTCTGTTCAGTTGCGGTAGTTGGAGGACGAGAGGCAGGGGCGGTGGCAGGGTTTGTTAGTGGAATCCTTGCGGACTCGTTCTTAGTAACGCCCTTTGGTATGTCCTCATTGGTGTACTCCTTCGTGGGTTATCTTCTAGGCGAAAGTGAGCGCTTAGGAGCAAAAAGAAGTAGATGGCTCGATATGTTGTTGGTGGGCGTAGGTTCTGCAGCTGCTCAGATTTTAGTTTCCGTTGGCCTTTTTGTTATGAACCTCTCGGATCCCCTTAGGGCACACTTCCTCATCGAATTTCTAATTGTTGGCGGGGTAAACTTCCTTTTGTCACCGGTGATGATAGCACTGGTGAGATTTGCTATGGCAGGTTCGGGTCGACTGGCAACACCAATCCCAAGGAGATAGTCGATGCAAGTTTCTCAAGATTCAAGCTCGAAGAAACCGATGTCGTTTAAGTTAAGGTCACGACTGATGGGTTTTGTTGCAGCTGCACTCTTCGTGGCGTTGTTTGCGCGCCTATACGCACTTCAGGTGCTAACTGCGCCGGTCTACAAGGCTGAGGCGGCGGCAAATCAGGTGAGGGAGGTATCGGTTCCAGCGCCGAGAGGGTTGATTCTTGACCGAAACGAACAGGTCATGGTTGGCAATCAAGTTGTGAAGACTCTCGCACTATCTTCAAGAGAGGCTTACCTCCACCCAGCGGTGGTGAAGAGAGTAGCTCAGCTGGTGGGGTTGACTCCTGCCCAGGTGCAGTCAGAGCTGATTAACTCTCAATACAGTATCTATCAGCCGACACCGATCAAATATAACCTATCTACCAACCAGGCGATCTACTTCCAAGAACACCAGAGCGAGTATCCAGGCGTCACCATAGAGCTGACTACTCAGAGAACCTATCCTATGGGTGACACTGCGGCACAGGTTCTAGGTTATGTAGGTCAGGTCTCGGCCGCTCAGCTGAAAACGCTTGCTAAGCAGGGATATCAGGCTGGGGATCAGATAGGTGAAGCCGGGGTTGAAGCCACGTTTCAGAACTACCTACGGGGAAGGTCGGGCGTCGAAAAACTTCAGGTTAATGCTGCGGGAGATGTGGTCGGGGTGCTAGGGGAGACGAAGCCGGTGCCAGGGGGAAACCTGCAGCTAACCATAGACGCAAACCTTGAGAAAAAGGCTCAGACGATCCTTGCCAACCAGATCTACCACTTGGCGCACTCTCCCAACTCATTTGTAATAAACGCTGCCAGACTCGCAGGATCGATAGTGGTTGAGAACCCCAACAATGGGTCTATCTACGCGATGGCTTCTTATCCAACTTACAACCCATCTGAGTGGGTTCCATATATCACTAATGCCAACTACGCAGCGCTTACGAGCCCTTCCTCAAATCAACCGCTAATAAATCGCGCAATTCAGGGAGAGTATACGCCAGGATCGACCTTCAAGTTGGCAACTGCCTCGGCTGCTCTAAAGGATGGACTTATAAGCCCTTACACTATTATCAACGATCCCGGGTACTTCAAGGTTCCTAACTGCACGGTCGGAAAGTGCAGCTTTCACAACTCCGGTTACGAGGCGCTCGGCAATATCAATATCGTTACGGCTCTGGCGGACTCGGACGATGTGTTCTTTTATACCCTTGGCTACAACTTCTATATTAATCAGAGTCAGTTCGGCCCAACTCCCATCCAAAATATGGCAAAGGCTTATGGATTTGGTCAACCCACTGGAATCGCGCTTCCCGGAGAGGCGGCGGGGATAGTTGACTCACTGTCCGAGCGGCAGTATCTTCATAAGCTCTATCCTTCTGCTTTCCCATACGACACCTGGTACGCAGGAGACAACATAGAGATGGCTTTCGGACAGGGGATGACCCTGATTACTCCATTACAGCTAGCGAACGCCTATGCGACCTTTGCGAATGGTGGAACTCGTTACGTTCCTCGGATTGCAGACGGTATTGTAAACGATCAGGGAAAGCTAATAAAGTACTTTCCGCCGAAGGTGGTAACTCACGTTACCATCCCTGCGGTCGATCGAGCCGCAATGATAAAGGGTTTTGAAGGAGCCATACAGTATGGTACCGGTGGACAGACCTTTGCTGGTTTTCCTTTGTCTCAGTTTCCTCTGGCCGGGAAGACTGGAACTGCGTCTGTGGCGGGACAAGCTCCTGACTCCTTATTTGTTGCTTGGGGACCCGTTAATAATCCACAGTACGTGATCTCTGCAGTTGTGACTGGTGGAGGTTTTGGGGCGGTAGGTGCGGCACCGATGGTGAGGGCTTTGTTCACCTATCTGATGTCTCACCCAATAAAGCCTGAGGTTTATGGAGTACCCCATCTAAGTGCGGGATCAACAGGGGTAAAAGGTACGCTGCTGATATCACCAACGAAGAAGACAGCTCAGAAGCCCAAAGGCTATAAGGCCTCTACGAGCAAGACCTCTGTGTCAAAGGCTGGCTGAAAAAAGGCGTAGGTCAAGTCGCACCTCCTTTGGCGATCAGCGATCTTGAGATGCAGCGTTTTGGGCTATAAGTGGATAACGCTCATTGATACATCGATTTACCTACCATATGGGGTGCGTCGGAAGATTTGCACTACAATGAAGGCAATGTTTGTTGAGTCACGTTGGACAACCCAAGTATTAATTGTCTTTTGGGCTTTGCTTGTGGTGTCGGTTCAACCAAGAAGACAGTCCGGATCGGCTAGCAAACAAAGATTTTACAAGGCGACGAAGGTTCGTTTCTCTCGCAGGCATCTAGAGGAACCACCTGTCGCAATGACCGAACTTGACTTGTGGGAAGTTTCTAAGAGTTCAAGCGCTGTGCGCACCTGCTTTACGTCGGAAGCTGGAGTCTGTCAGGTTGGGTCACTATCTGGAAGGGTCATTGATAGTGTCCGAAGAGAATTTGAGTTTAGACAAATTAAATGGGGCGGGAGCGTCTGGAGAACGTGGCCAAGAGTCGATAAAGCTGCCCCCTCCGGTCTCTTCATCTAGCAGGGAGGGTAGTAGTAGGGTAAAGTCTGATCAAATCAGTGACACCAAGGCTGAGCCAGAGGTCAGATCACGCTCTGTTCGCAGATCTAGAGGTAGAGTTAGGGGGCAAAAGGGAGCTAACGATAATGTGCAGGTGTCCGACTCAAATGATCAAGAGTCAAAGGTTCCATTGGCTGGTAAAGTCCCTGTTCCTCAAGGCATAGAGGCGAAACCTAAGATCGGGGATACTCGTCCGGCCCCGCCCCCACTCTCGGAGGCAACTAGACGGAAACGTAAGTATCTAAGGACGAAAGCTGACAGCGACGTTGTTGTGCCAGAAGGTCCAATCGAATACAACATAGAGGGGAAACTCGCAGACTCGTTGGAAAAAGGTCCAAGAGGCAAGAGACGTCTGAATCAGAGGGCTCCACGTCAGCGTAAGGGCAGGCCGATTGGACGGTACCTAATGTGCGTCCATGTGAAAGGTGGTGCTTCACAGATAGCGATTCTTGAAGGTCGAACGCTAATAGAACACTACGTATCAAGAGAGGCGGATGATCAATACAACATTGATGGAAACATCTATCTAGGTCGTGTTGCAAATGTCTTACCTGGCATGGAGGCAGCCTTCATAGACATCGGCACATCGAAGAATGCAGTAATCTACAGAGGTGACGTGCGCTTCGATCGTGATGATATCGAGGTCGGTGACCGTAGTGTGCGGATCGAACATCTGTTGAGACCGAAACAAACGGTCATCTGCCAGGTTGTTAAGAATCCTATCGGGGCAAAAGGTGCGCGTCTTACTCAAGAGGTATCTTTGCCCGGAAGATTTGTAGTGCTTATCCCTCACTCTGATAGCTATGGAATCTCCAAACGACTCCCCGAGGAGGAACGGCGCAGGTTACGACGGATTCTTGATGAGATAAAACCTCCTGGATTCGGAATGATCGTTAGGACAGCTGCTGAGGGAGCTAGTGCAGAGGAGCTTAGTCGAGACCTCACGCGTCTTACAGAGATGTGGGAGAAGATCGATCAGATGGCGAGGACTGTGCACGCCCCGGCCCTCCTTTATCGCGAACCAAAGGTCGCACTGAGGGTGATTAGGGAAGAGTTCAATCGCAACTATAGGGGTGTAATAATAGACGATCAGAGCATGTACGAGGAGGTTGTCTCCTATGTATCTGCGATCTCCCCTGAACTGGCGGATCGTGTTGAGTACTACGATCCTAACGAGAATCTTGTTCCTCTCTTTGAAGCCTATCACGTTCACGAACAGCTTCATAAGGCTCTCGGCAGAAAGGTTTGGCTTCCCTCTGGGGGATCTATCGTGATAGACAGGGCTGAGGCTCTAACCGTGATAGACGTAAATACCGCAAAGAATGTCGGTACGGTATCTTTGGAAGAGACTATTCATCGGAACAACCTCGAGGCCGTCGAAGAGATAGCTCATCAACTACGACTCAGAGACATTGGTGGCATCATCGTTATCGATTTTATCGATATGCTCATCAAAGAGAACCGAGACGATGTTATGAGGGCATTTAGAGCTGCGTTAGCAAGGGACAAGACCAAGAGCCACGTCTATGATATGTCTCCCCTCGGACTCGTAGAGATGACAAGACAGAGAGTTTCGGAAGGGCTTGTGGAGGCGTTTTCCCAAACTTGTCCGACTTGCGAGGGACGAGGCCTTATATTTGATCAGGAATTGCTTTAGAGAAGGTAGACTTAGATGGCTATGTACGCAGTGATAAAAACAGGTGGAAAGCAAGAGAAGGTTGAAGAGGGTTCGATACTCAACGTAGAGCTGCTCGGAGCAAACGAGGGCGATACAGTTACCTTTACGCCAATCTTGCTGGTAGACGGAGCTAAAGTGGTCCACGATCAGGAGTCGTTGCTCAAGGCTAAGGTCACTGCCGTTGTTGTGGGAGAGAGCAAGGGGCCAAAGATCGTAGGCTTTCACTACAGCCCCAAGGCCAGAGCTCGTAAGCGATGGGGACACCGACAGCACTACAACGTGCTAAGGGTAGTCGAGGTCGCAGGTTCCTAGATTTGTTTATTCAGAGACAGAAGTTATTTTTTAACCTAGAAGGCGGAGGCTTGAGGTGTCAAAGACTAAGGGTGGAGGCTCTACTAAAAACGGAAGAGACTCAAACGCTCAAAGACTCGGTGTGAAGGTGTTTTCCGGCACGACGGTGAAGGCCGGTTCGATCATAGTTAGACAACGCGGAACCCGATTTCATCCAGGTTTGAACGTGGGCCGAGGAAGTGACGATACGTTGTTTGCAAAAGAGGATGGAACGGTTAGATTCGCTGAGCGAAGAGGTCGTAAGGTAGTAGACGTAGTCCCTGCCTAAGAGTAGGAAGACTGGGTTACGTTAATCTATGCCTGAGTTTATCGATAGAGCGCAGCTCCACGCCAAAGCCGGAAACGGTGGCGCTGGAGCTGTTTCTTTTAGGCGTGAACCCTTTGTAGACAAGGGCGGTCCAGACGGAGGGGATGGAGGAGATGGGGGATCGGTTTACCTAGTTACCTCTCCTCGCCTGAACTCTCTAGCTGGCTTCAGGGATCATCCTCATAGACGCGCAGAAGATGGTGGTCACGGTTCAGGTAAGAAGAAAAAGGGAGCGAGGGGATCAAATACCTTAGTAGAGGTTCCCATAGGTACCGTGGTCAAGTCTTTAGATGGAGAATTGATAGCCGACCTTGCATCTTATGGGGCAAAGGTGTGTGTCGCCCGGGGCGGGCGAGGGGGAAAGGGTAATGCAGGGTTTTTGTCGAATAAGCGCAGGGCTCCTGACTTTGCCGAGCAGGGAGAGCTGGGAGAGGAACTCTGGTTCGATCTTGAACTGAAACTGGTTGCCGATGTTGCTCTTGTGGGTATGCCGAATGTCGGCAAATCCTCTTTAGTCGCCGCAGTTTCAAAGGCTCGTCCCAAGATCGGTGACTATCCATTTACTACTTTGGTTCCCTCTCTTGGCGTTGTCAGCCGTGGATTAGACCGGGATCGCTCGGAGCTAGTGGTTGCAGACGTCCCTGGGCTCATAGAAGGAGCAAGTGAAGGTAGGGGACTGGGACTTGAGTTTCTAAGGCACGTCGAGAGGTCCAAGGTGCTTGGCTTGGTTGCAGATGCATCCGAAGGCATCGGTGTATCGTTGGAAGAACAAATTCATGGTGTCGCAAGGGAGCTAGATGCTTACCTGGGAGATCTTAGCGAAAGAACTGTGATCCTGGTACTCAACAAGATCGATGCCGCAGATAGAGGGTCGCTCTCGAACCGTATGTCAAATCTCTCCCTAGGGATCTCACTGGCCTCGATAACAGAGGTCTCCGCCGCAACGCGCGAAGGGATCGATTCTCTGATAACCGCAATGTTTCAAGCCAAGGCTCTAAGCGACGACAAGGGTACCTTCTACGCTGAAGAGGTTGTACTGCGGCCACTACCTGAAAAGGAGTTTCAAGTGGAGAGGGTTGGAGATGGACGGTTTCTTGTCACCGGAAGAGACGCTCTTCGGGCCGTACGTCTCTCCGACCTGAGTTCCTTTGCCGCTCAGTCCGTCCTACAGCGTCGCCTCGAGGCTCTTGGTGTTATGAAGGCGCTAAAGCGACTCGGTGTGAAAGAAGGTGATGAGGTGAACGTTGGGGACATCTCATTTACCTATGAGGACGCGATGCAGCCGTGAGGGTTGTAATAAAGGTTGGCTCGTCGTCAGTTACCGACTCTAAGGGTGTCATAGATCAAGGCACACTCCTTGAACTCATAAAACAGATGGCTGCGCTTATGTCGAAGGGGCACGAGGTTGTCCTTGTTAGTTCAGGAGCTATATCAGCGGGTCTGAAGTCTCTGGGATTTCGCGAACGGCCGTCGGATCAAGTCACTCTTAGAGCGGCGGCAGCTGTGGGTCAAGGTCAGCTCATTGCAACATACCGTGAAATACTTGCGAAGTATCAGGTGGAGGCGGCGCAGTTGCTCATGATACCTGGGGACTTTGCAGATAGATCTCAATATCTGCACGCCAGAGAGACTCTCTCAAAGCTTTTAGAGCTTGGCGTTCTTCCTGTTATAAACGAAAACGATGCCCTCTCCAACGAACAGCTTCGTTACGGTGACAACGACAAAGTTGCAGCGCTGGTGGCAAATCTGATCGCTGCTGATCACCTCGTTCTCCTAACGGACCAAAGTGGACTCTATAGTGCAGACCCCAGGCATTACGAAGAGGCTTCTCTTATCGAAGAGGTTGAGGAGGTGAACGCCGAACTCTTGGAGATAGCAGGTGCAGCCGGTACAGAACGTGGTAGCGGTGGTATGGCATCCAAGTTGTTGGCAGCGAAGATGGCTTCGTGGTCTGGGGTGATGTCTACGATTGCGTCGGCGAAAGAACCTGAGGTCGTCCTAAGGGTAGTTGAAGGGGAGGAGTTCTTAGGTACTAAGGTTCTCGCTCGTCCCAGGAGGCTTAGCGCTCGAAAGCTGTGGATTGCATTTGCTTGCCCTACATCAGGGGAGATCTTGGTTGACAAAGGCGCCAAGGAGGCTCTAATGGTTAACGGGGGCTCTTTGCTTCCAGCAGGAGTGGTGGCGGTGAAGGGGACCTTTGAGAGCGGAAGCGCCGTGTCGGTTACTACCGAAGACGGAGATTGCTTCGCAAAAGGTATAGTTCAAATGCCCTCGGAAGATGTTCTGGCGTTACGGGGCGTTCGGTCCAAGGACCTGACCGGTAGACCTTACCTCGAGGTCATCCATAGAGACGACCTGGTCTTGCTACTTTAAGCCTCAAGCACCACCCTGTGGCTTGGGTGGGGTAACAAATTGTGTTTATGGGACCTGACGCTAAGCTGTTTCTTATGTCAGATACTGCCCTTCCGTCGCTCACAGAGGTGGCCTCTCGTGTAAAGAGTGCTTCCTATGTGTTGACTGAGGTCAACGGTGAACAAAGAACTGAAGCGTTGAGGGCCATGGCTAGGTGTCTCGAAAGATCTAAGACTGAGATCCTAAAGGCCAACATATCGGATCTTGAAAGAGGTCGTAGATCGGATCTCACAAAGACTCAGATGGATCGCTTGACACTCAATGATCAAAGATTCGAAGCCATGGTAGCTGGGGTTTTGGAGGTAGCTCGGCTACCGGAGGTCGTCGGACAGGTGGTGAAGGGGTATACACTTCCAAATGGGCTGTCGGTTCAGCAGATGAGGGTGCCTCTCGGTGTCGTAGGAATCGTGTATGAGAATCGACCTAACGTCACCGCAGACGCAGCAGCACTATGCGTAAAGTCAGCCAACGCAGTGATGCTGCGGGGGTCTTCCCAAGCTATCGAGACGAATCTTGCGATCGGCGACGCAATTGTGCAAGGGCTCGAAGATGCCGGTCTTCCAGGGGAGGTGGTGACGGTGGTAAGGGACACGACTCGGGACGGTGCGATAGAGTTCATGAGACTTAATGGTTACATCGACTGTCTGATTCCTCGTGGTGGACCAGCGCTAATACGAGCTATCAGGGAGAGCGCAACTGTACCTTACGTACTCGACGGTGACGGCAACTGTCATATCTATGTAGACAAGGGCTGTGACATAGAGATGGCTAAGAAAATCGTAGCAAACGCCAAGGTACAACGGCCCGGTGTTTGTAACGCTGCAGAGACGCTACTGGTTCATGAAGCTGTAGCACGGGAGTTTTTGAGTGACGTACCCTCTTTCCTTAGGGGCGTGGAGATTCGAGGCGATGATGAGACCCGAAGATATGTCTTAGATGCTATGGTTGCGACCGAGGATGACTTCGCAACTGAGTTTTTGGATATGGTGTTAGCGGTAAGGGTTGTGAAGGATCTAGACGAGGCGATCGCTCATATAAGACGTTTCTCAACAGGTCACTCTGAGGCGATCGTGACAAATGACCGTCAAGCGGCAGAGAGGTTCAAACGTGAGGTCGACGCCGCAGCGGTCGTCGTCAATGCGTCGACGCGTTTCGTGGATGGCAATCAGTTGGGTTTGGGAGCCGAGATAGGTATCTCGACTCAAAAGTTGCACGCTCGTGGCCCGATGGGACTTGAGGCACTAACCAACGTAAAGTATGTGATAGAAGGTAACGGACATATAAGGACGTAAGGAACACTTTGAAGTTTGACTCAATATCGAGCGTAGAGGATCAACTGCGGGCTAATGGATACCTCCCCAACAAAGAGATTGCAACGGTGGTGTACTTGGCGGCGCGTCTCGAAAAGCCGGTGCTGATTGAAGGTCCGGCGGGTACGGGAAAGACTGAGCTGGCCAAGACGGTAGCAGCAATGACGGCTATGGACCTTATCCGACTGCAGTGCTACGAAGGACTGGATGAGTCAAAGGCACTTTATGAATGGAACTATCGTAAGCAGCTCTTGCGAATTCAGGCCACAAAGGACGTCGCTGGGGAGGCAAACTGGGATCTGCTGAGCGAAGATATCTTCTCTGAAGAGTATCTGCTGGAGAGGCCCCTCCTAAGGGCGCTGCGCACTCCGAGACAAAGCGTTTTACTTATCGACGAGGTGGATCGCCTAGAGGTGGAGGCAGAGGCACTGTTGCTCGAGGTGCTCTCCGACTTCCAGGTATCGATACCAGAACTTGGAACCGTCGCCCCTAAACAGATACCGCTCGTTTTTTTGACCTCTAACGGCACTAGAGATCTCTCGGAGGCACTGAAGAGGCGATGTCTATTCCTCTATATCGACTACCCAGATATCGAGAGAGAAAAAGAGATTATTGACACCAAGATAACAGGTGTAGAGGAGGCTTTAGCTAGACAGATTGCGGAGTTTGTCTCTGGGCTCAGAGCGCTGGACATAAAGAAAAAGCCTTCGATCTCGGAGACTTTAGATTGGGCAGCTTCTCTTTTGGAGATGGGAGTCGGATCTCTTGACAAAGACATCAAAAGAGAAACCCTAAGCATACTTCTCAAGTACCGCTCAGATATCCATGCGGTACGCAAACATCTAGATAGTAAGGGAAGAGGCATCGGTTGAACGATCAACTACTTGCCTTCGTGGATGTTCTAAGAGAGGGCAACGTCAAGGTCTCGCAGGCGGAGGTTGTCGATGCTTACGGTGCTCTTCCCCTTATAGATGTTATGGACCGAAGCGAGTTTCGAGAGACGTTGGCTGCGACTCTTATAAAAGATGTAAAACACAGAGCTTTGTTCGATAGGCTCTTCGATGTTTTCTTCCCTCTTGGACCCACGAACGCGGAGGAAAGTGAGTTTGTCAACGATCCGGAGCACACGCCAAGCTCAGAGGATCTTGCAGATGAACTTAGAGAGCAAATAGTAGATGCCTTACTCGAGAATGATCTCTTGGCACTGCGCTTGGCGTTGAGGAGAGCTGTAACACGATTCGCCGGTATTGAAAAGGGCCGTCCCGTCGGGGGAGTCTACTACACCTATAGGACGCTCAGGCAGATAGATCTAGAAGAGGTTTTGAAAGGGTTTCTTTACGGACTTTCTTTTGGTGAGGATACGACTGTAGAGCGAGACCGAACTAAGGCCACCGAAGGAGTCTCAAGGCTAATACGCTCCGAAGTGGAGTCAGAGGTTCTAAGGCGACTGGTCGGGGATCGTGGCTCTAGGGCAGTGGCCAAGACTCTGGCTCTAAAACTTCCTGAAGACGTCGATATTGTGCATGCTTCCAAGGATGAGCTGGAGGCTCTGCACAAGGTGATGGAACCTCTAGCGAGAAAGCTGGCTTCGAGACTTGCACAACGACACATCTCCCAGCGAGACGCGTCGTTGGACTTCAGGAGAACGGTCAGGGAGGCTATGTCTTATGGAGGCACACCGGCTAGGGTATATTTTCGTAAACCAAAGGTCTCTAAGCCTGAGGTAGTGTTACTCTCAGATATTTCCGGATCCGTAGCATCGTTTGCACGCTTTACGATGCAGTTACTCTACGCCATGACGAACGCATTCTCAAAGATACGGAGTTTCGTGTTTATAGATACGGTAGATGAGGTTACCAAATACTTCTCAGGTGGGGAGAGCATTCAAGGCGCACTTCTTCAGGTAACGACCAAGGCAAAGGTGGTTGGATTGGATGGCCACTCAGACTACGGCAACTCGCTCTCGGTCTTTGAGGAGAGGTATCTGGAAGCTATCACGAAGCGTACAACCGTCATAGTCTGTGGAGATGCTAGGAATAACTACCATCCTCCACAAGAAGAGGTGTTGGGCCGGATCAAAGATAGAGCCAAGAAGGTATTTTGGCTAAACCCCGAGCCTAAGTCATACTGGAACAGCGGAGACTCAGTGGTCTCTATCTACGGACAGTTCTGCGACGGAGTCTTTGAGTGTCGGACGCTTCGACAGTTGGAAGAGTTCGTGGTAAGAGGTGTATAACAGCCGATGAACTCCAATCTGCGTCTCGTGCTTATGAGACACGGGGAGTCTCAGTCTGGGACGAATCGTACCGTAGGCGGGCACCGTGGGTGCAGGGGTTTGACACCCAAGGGGGTGCTTCAGGTGCAAAGAAGCACACATGAACTCATCCACGCTAAGGTAGCGGTAGACCAGGTTTTCTGCTCCTCGTTGCGCAGATCGCGTCAGAGCGCCTACATTGCGGCGGAGGCTTTGGGGGTTCCAGTCGCATCGCCGTCGTGTCTATTGTGTGAATTGCATCCCGGCTCGATAGATGCAGTGCGCTTTAGTGACCTTGGACGGCCCTTAGCGAGGTATGTAGACGATCAAGGTATCGGATCGGGTGGTGAGTCACCTCGTGAGTTTCGTGAGCGGATCTTGGCTCTCCTTGGGCTCCTAACGAAGGACTATCGGGGGCTATCCCTACTGCTTGTGACTCACTTTGGAGTGATAGATGCCTTCGTTAGGCTATTTGGGCTAGCCTTGAACCTCCCGGGAGCTACTAACGACGTAATCTGGATCGAAGAAGGCAGATCGATCATCGTGGAAGGTAATCCGAGTGATGGTTTTTCGACGCTAGTAATGTGAGGACGCTGACAAAGTCAGGAGTTATCTCCAGCTCTGTCAGCGTGTTGGTCAATGCTCCTATCTACCAATATGCCTGCGCCGGCGTTTCAGGGGCGGTCTTAGCAAGACACGTCGTTATCGAAGTTTGTGGGTGCGGTCTGGACCTGTGCAAGCATGCCACCGCCAAAGGGAATGGCCTGAGTACACGCAGTTGTCGGATTCGTTGTATTCCAGTCAGCTACCCAAATCGGAGTGCCTGGAGGTAGTGCAGCGTTCGCACCAGCGATCTCAGGCCACTGAAGGTATGTAGAGTAAACACCTACGAGTTCACCGTCTGCTTTGAGAGCGGCTATCGCTCCTAGTATGGCTTCGTAGTTTTGACTTTGGGATGGACCCCAGCTACTAGCAGACGTCTCAACGTCTAGCCACCAAATCGAGGAGTGGACCGATGATCCCTGTGCGATGTTGTATGCGGCAGCCGCTTGGCTGTAGCCGTCTTGCCAGCCGGTGCAGTCCCCGGAGCTCAGGCCGGCCGGACATGGTGGTGGCGTTGGAGCGCCGGGCGGTATGGAGACGGTGTCACCCATGAAGATGTAGAACTGGGTTTGGGGACCTCCCCAAGAGACCTCGCTTTGCAGGCATGGCGTGGGAGTCGTTTGGCTGTAGGGCCATCCGCTTATCTCGACCACGTATAGCGGAGCTTGCGGGGGATACCCTCCGCACTGCCAGTTGGATATGTCATAACCCGTGGCTCCCGGAGATACCAAAGCAGTGACATCCGTAGAAGCCATAGCCACGACGGGAGCCGGTATAGTCTGTCCCCCCATGGATCCATAGAACCCGGCATCTCCAAAGGTGAAGATCCCGCCGTCGGAGGCTACCTCCCAGTACCCGAGTCCGTCGGGCGTTGATGC
>NZ_FQUL01000047.1 GCF_900128965.1 Ferrithrix thermotolerans DSM 19514 | reverse complement strand
TGGAGCGTTTAGGTGCTGTCCGCCCATCGATCCGTAGAAGTTGGCGTCTCCAAAGCTAAAGACTCCACCGTCTGCAGCTACCAACCAATAGCCCTGGTCACCAGCTGTATCGGCTGACACCGAGCTGTTTAGCTCACTGTATGGATCTTCGACGGGTAAAGAGCTCCCAGATGCGTAGGTTCCACCAGCCACCACGACCGCAAAAGAATAAGAGAACTCGGGATTTGAGCTCTGTCCCATCCCCATAAAGACCCCATTTGAACCGCCCCCTCCAAGGAGAAGGTTATCCCTGTGCATCCAGCAACCAGGAAACCCTGGTTCAGGGCACCCTAGGTTTGAAGAGCCAAAACCGTCGTCGTACATCCAGATGTAGTACACGACGAGAGCGTTAGAGGATACGGTAGAGCCGTACCAGTTCGAGCCTACTGCTACGAGGTTGGCTCCATTAACTGTCTGGTTGGCGCCAACATTTGGATCCTGGTTGTTCAGCGCCCCCGAGCGAGCCGCCTGATTCAGACCTGGAAGAAATCCCATAATGGGGGCAAGGCCATAGGTCGCCCGGTCTTGGTTTATAAGTAGAAGGAGCTGACTCTCTGGGGCGAGTTGATAGAAGCCGAAAGGTAGCTGATAAGGAGATAGACCCATAGAGGCTCTTCCTAAGTTCAAGGCTCCCATGACGGCCATCTCACAGCTCTGTGACGCCGCTGCACTGCATGCAGATGACCCTAAGACCGACTTGATATCGCCAGGATCGTTGACGGAGGGGTTCAAAGGTACGCCTGATGTGTAACTTGACAGGACGCCGGAGATACCTCCAAAGCTCAAAGGGAGATCGGCTTTAGGCACGACGTAACTCAACAGCACCAAAGATACAGCCATCGCTAAGGTGATAGACAACCTATAAACTTTCAAAACCATCTCCCAAGACACTTGAACAGGTGAGGTAGGGTGCGCTTAGGAAAAGCTCAACTACGAAGATTGGGGGGTTACACATCTTTCTGTGTAAACGACTGAACTGCAACTAACCCCCAAACCCACTTAGCACAAACGACTACCCTAGCGGGACAAGAATAACTCTCCCTGAAATAGAACACGGTGACATGCAACTACATATGTATCATACGTTACCTTACAGGTTATATCAGCGGAAGTAGGCTGCCAACACCTATGAAACATTTGGTAATACGTCGGTCAATTAGCGTAAGAAGTAACGGTATTTGCTGCGACTTTAGTTATGTATTTCTCCAGAGTTTCAATACATCGATCTAAGACTATGAACTTTTCTTGACATTACCACTAAGCAGTATCACAGTTAGAGAAGGCAAGTAAAGGGACAGATAGGCTCTGTCTCCCTCACCCTTATTGGTCTGGACTTGCCCCAAATTTCCCTTACCAGACCCTCCGTAGTACTCCGAGTCAGAGTTCAATATCTCCAACCACCATCCTTCAGAGCGAACCGGGACCAAGTAGTTCTCCCTATCAGCCATCGAGAAGTTAGCGACGCAGAGTATCTCCGCTTCCTCCTCATCAATAGCTCTGGAAAAGGCAAATACGTTAGAGTCCTTATCGTCGACGACCACCCATGAGAACCCCGAGGGGCTGTGGTCTCCTTTGAATAGCTGTGGGGAAGATCGGTAGATGGCGTTGAGATCTGAGACAAGCAGCTTGAGCTTTATACCAAGTTCTGACGAACCTATATCTGGCAGCGACTCATCGTTCCACTCCCACTCCTGACCAGCCTCTGATCCCATAAACAAGAGCTTCTTACCCGGATACGCCCACATCCAGGCGTAAAGCGCCCTTAGATGGGCAAAGCGTTGCCAGTGATCTCCGAACATCTTGCCATAAAGAGAGCCCTTTTGGTGGACTACCTCGTCGTGAGAGAGAGGCAGAACAAAGTTTTCGGAAAATGCGTATAACAGTCCGAAGGTGATCAGGTCGTGATGGTACCTTCGATATATCGGGTCTAAAGACAAATACGATAGGGTGTCGTGCATCCATCCCATGTTCCACTTGAACCCAAAGCCAAGACCCCCAAGCTTTATGTCTTTGGTTACATTAGGGAACGCTGTAGACTCTTCTGCGAAGGTAGCGGCACCTCTAGAGACATTGGGAACCATCTCGTTCACCTCCTGCAACAAAGAGATAGCGCCGAGATTTTCACGCCCACCGTGGATATTGGGCACCCACTTTGTCCTTGAGTAGTCGAGGTATATCATCGAGGCAACGGCATCGACTCTAAGTGCATCTATATGGTATTTTTGAATCCAAAAGTTCGCAGAGGAGAGGAGAAAACTTCTCACTTCTGTGCGATCAAAGTTAAACACTGCCGATCCCCAGTCAGGGTGGATACCTTGGATCTCATCGAGATGTTCATACAAAGCGGTGCCGTCAAACCTGAACAGACCGTGGGCATCGGTCGCAAAGTGGCCTGGCACCCAATCTAAGATTACCCCTACGCCGGCTCTGTGCATGGTGTCCACCAAATAAGCAAACTCCAAAGGGGTCCCCCACCTGGCAGAGGGGGCAAAGTACGAGGTTCCCTGATATCCCCAAGAACCTCCGTATGGGTGTTCGTTGATCGGCATCAACTCAACGTGTGTAAAGCCGAGTTCCAAGACGTGCCTAACCAAAAAATCAGCAGCCTGTTCGTAGGTTTTGTCGTATGCTCCGAGCATAAAAGATCCCAAATGAACCTCGTAGATCGATACCGGACCATCACCAATCCAGCTAGGTCTTGCACCTAGGTACTCTGAGTCTGTCCATGCGAACTCAAGCGTCTCGAGAACCTTCGAGGCCGTCTTCGGAGGGGCCTCCGTCCAAAAAGCGTAGGGATCGGCCTTTTCGATCCGTGTGCCATCTTGGGTCTCGATCGAGAACTTATAGTTATCCCCCGGCCTACAGTCATAAGAGATAGTCTCCCATACCCCAGAAAAACCTTTCTCCGACATCGGATCCCGATCTACCTTCCACCCGTTGAAGTCGCCAACTACAGAGACAGAACGGGCAGCGGGGGCCCATACGCCAAAGTGCACAGCCTCTCTGCCCTCATACTGCCCGAAGTGGGCACCGAGAAACTCCCAGGCCATCTGGTGGTGACCTTCCCCAAAGAGGTACAGATCGTACTGCGTTGCATAATGTATCTCACCCATCTTGCTCTCCATAACCTCTTAGAAATGCAGCCGGTATCTCTTTCAGCCCCCGACCTGCTCGTATCTCGTACTCGAGTTCGTAGACCGCCTTTTCAAGCTTTAGCGTCTCGTAAAGATCCAGATCCAACCTCGCTGTGTAAGGATCGTCTGCGCAGTCCTCCTCATCACCATAGACATATGCGTCTAAAAAGCTTTTCTCCAGCGACCGTGACATCATCGTAGCTGCAAAGGTTCCAAGGCCAAGAGTTTCACTTACCGCATAGTGAATCGACCTGGCTATTCCAGCTAGGTCGTACTCGATCGAGGAGCGCTTGGTAGGTACCTCACCGAGGACCTCTCCTTCAAAGTCTATAAAGACCAGCCTTTCGTTGCCTATAAGCACTTGCCCAAGGTGAAGATCACCGTGCACCACTTGCAGATCAATCTTCTTATGGCTATCCCTTTGCCTCACTTCGTCTTTAGAGGCAAAGATCTTGGCGGCCGCAGAGGGACTCACCTTTGGCTCTGCACCTAACTCCTGCTTGATAAGATCCATACGGTTCTTGGTTCGGCTCCATGAGCGATCAAGCTCACTAGACAACAAAATCGACACCGTTCCAAAGACGTCACGCAAATTGCGGTGCAAACGGCGAAGGGACAAGCCGACCCGTCTTAGATACAACTCGAGAACTCGTTCTTTGCTGGCACTCAAAAGTTCCTTAGCTAAAGCGTATAGATCCCTCGCATCCCCCATCGATTCAAGAACCAGATAAGAACTGCAAGAACACGTTTCACCGTATCCGAGCACTTTAGGGACGTCCGTGCTCCCTGATTGCGTCAGAGCTTCAAGCACCGAGATCTCCCGGTTCTTATGCGACATCAGCTGTCTATATAGCTTCACATATAGGTCACCAAAGAAAAAGGAGGTATTTGACTGGTCAAAGACCTTATCCTCATCGACTCCCATTTCCAGGCCCACCCCCAAGGGACCCAAGATCACCTCCCGTCCAAGCCTGTTAGAGGTGGCGTCGTATAGAGATACATCCATGCCAGAACCGTCCGTGAACCTCGCCATGACCCTTCCCTCAAGTACGGCACTTGAGATCAGAGTTGGAAGATTCCACAGCCTCCCCGACTCCTCAGCCACGACGACCTCTAAGTAGCGAAGGTACTGTCCAAGAACTCTCGTTCCGCAGCAGTTGAACGACAGAGGTGAAGATGGGTCCCCCAAGTACCACCGGGACCCGGCAACGTAGAGTTTTAGATCAAAAAAGACGGGGTCGAGCGCACTCAGCCCTAGGTATTCAGCTAGTGGAATAGGTGTCTGTGTCACGACAACGCTCCCCTTGGGCTCTTTCAAACATCTCCCTAAGGAGCAAGGCTAGCCTTACTCAGCGGCGAGGTCGAACCAAAATACCCCATAAGGCGGTAGAGTAAAGGCGTAGCGACTCGACTCGATGGTTGGGAAGGCCACTCGTCCTAGAAGTTCGTAAGGGACCTTGGATGCGTACTTTGACAGATCCAGAGATAGTGGTTGCGCTGACTTAGAGAGATTGTTCACGCACAGCACGTGCTTGTCCTCTTCTTCCATTGATCTTACAAAGGCAAAGCAGCTCAGATTGTCCGAGTTGAGAACCTGCAGCGACCCCACGCCAAAGACTCCTTCTGAACGCCTTATCCACAGCAAGTGGCGCAGCCACCTGAGAAACGACGAAGGATTGCGCATCTGCGACTCGACGTTGAGTGCCTCGTATCCGTACACCGGATCCATGTTGGGAGGAAGGTAAAGTTTGGCAAAGTCAGCCTTTGAAAAACCCCCGTTGCGGTCCGGCGTCCACTGCATAGGCGTACGTACAGAGTCCCTATCATCTAGGTAGATATTATCCCCCATCAGGATCTCGTCTCCGTAATAGAGTATTGGAGATCCAGGAAGCGACAGTAGTAGCGCATGTAGCAGCTCTGCCACTCTTCTATCGTTGTCGATCAGAGGTGCCAGCCGCCGCCCTATGCCTACGTTCCTGCGCATAAGCGGATCGGCTGCATAGGCACGGTACATAAAGTCCCGCTCTTCCTCTGTGACCATCTCCAACGTCAGTTCGTCGTGATTTCGGAGAAATATACCCCATTGACAGCCCTCTGGGATCTCTGGTGTCTGTTCGATCGTCTCGGTAATGGGGCGAGCCGACTCCATCTTTACCGACATGAAAAGTCGAGGCATGATGGGGAAGTTAAAGCACATATGGCACTCGTCCCCCTTACCAAAGTAGTCAACCACGTCCTTGGGCCACTGATTTGCCTCTGCAAGTAACACCTTGTCTTTGTACCCCGAGTCAACCCTAGAACGAATCCGTTTTAGGTAGTCATGAGTCTCTTTTAGGTTCTCGCAGTTGGTTCCCTCTCTCTCAAAGAGATAAGGGACTGCGTCGAGCCTAAAACCATCTAGCCCCTTTTCGAGCCAGTACTCGAGCACCTTTACCATCTCCTCCTGAACCTCTTCGTTGTCGTAGTTCAGATCTGGCTGATGGTAAAAGAAGCGGTGCCAGTAGAACTGTTGCCGCTCTTGTGAGTAGGTCCAGTTGGAGGTCTCGGAGTCGACGAAGATGATTCTGGCACCCCTATACATCTCGTCGGAATCTGACCACACATACCAGTCCGCCTTTGGATTGGTCCTGTCTCTCTTTGACTCCAAAAACCATGGGTGTTGATCTGAGGTATGGTTCATAACTAAGTCGGCGATGACTCGAATGTTTTTTTGGTGCGCCCTACCGATCAATGTCTCCAGATCGCTCACCTCACCATAGGCGGGCAGGACGGTCAGAAAATCTGAGATATCGTATCCGCCGTCACGAAGAGGAGACTTATAAAAAGGTAACAACCATATGCAGTCAACGCCAAGCCACTCGAGGTAGTCAAGCTTTTCTATCAGTCCTCGTATATCACCGGTTCCATCTCCATTGGAGTCGAAAAAGCCTCTAATCAACACCTCGTAGAAGATGGCTTCTTGGAACCAGTTCTTTGCGTCCTCAGACACCAACACACCTCAAATCATCGTTTAATGTTCAAAGATACCAGGTGACCAGGCACCTTTGAGGGATCAAGCCTTATGAAGTTATGGCCCTTTCTAAAGGTGTAACTGTCGCTCGAAAGAGCATCGTATCCAACCGCCTCTTCGAAACTCCTCCCCCCAGGAAGCTCAGAAGGTAGGTATACAGCTCCTTCAGTTACGTTCTTCGTATCGAAGTTGTTTACCACAAGGATGAAGTCGTCTGTCTCTGGAGCAAACCTTAGGTAAGCCAGTAGATTTGCGCCCTCGGTTCTAAGGAACAAGACGTTTCCAAGACGCTGCATAGCCGGATGGTCCCGTCGAAATCGATTCAACGAGGCGATCAGTCCATCTAATGGGGCACCTTTAGCGTAGTCCCTCTTTACAATCTGATACTTCTCAGAGTCTAAGTACTCCTCCGAGGTCTCCGAGAAGGGTTGATTCTCCAGAAACTCATAGCCGGAGTAGATACCATAACTCGGCACCAAGGTAGCAGCTAGAAAAACTCTGTGCGCAAAGTCGCTGTGGCTTCCCCACCTTAGTGTGCCTGCCAATATATCGGGGGTGTTCGGCCAGAAGTTTGGACGAAAGTAACTCAAAACCTCAGCTGAGAGTAGCTCCTCCATGTAGCTTTGGACCTCCAAAGGAGTATGCCTCCAGGTGAAATAGGTGTAGCTTTGCGTAAATCCTATCTGCGCTAGCCGATACATAATCTTTGGTCGAGTAAACGCTTCAGCCAAGAACACCACGTCGTCGTAGTCACGTTGCACCTCTTGAATCAGCCATTGCCAAAAGGCCATCGGTTTTGTGTGGGGGTTATCGACTCGAAAGGTCCTTACCCCGTTATCGATCCAATAAAGCACTACTCGGTGAATCTCACGCCAAAGAGACTCCCTGTCCGTCTCTTTATCAGGGAAGAAGTTGATAGGCACTATGTCTTCATAACGTTTTGGAGGGTTCTCCGCATGGGCTATAGAACCGTCAGCACGATGGACAAACCACTCGGGATGTTCCCTAACCCAAGGGTGATCAGGGGAGCACTGAAGAGCAAGGTCCAAAGCTACCGCTATCGCATGCTCTCTCGCTGCTACTACGAGGCTTCTGAACTCTTCCACGGTACCGAGACTAGGATCGATGCTATCGTGGCCACCCAGCTTCGATCCGATAGCCCAGGGACTACCCACATCATCTGGCGCCGCCGTCAGAGCGTTGTTCTTGCCCTTTCGTTTTGTCACTCCTATGGGGTGTATCGGTGGGAGATAGACCACATCAACCCCCAAGTTAGATAGGTGTGGGAGCACATCTCTTACTCCATTTAGACCCCCAAAAGAGCGTGGGAACAGTTCGTACCAAAATCCAAAAGACGCACGCTTATTTTCAACATAAAGCTCAAAGCTTCTCTGCGTTGCCTCCTCACGCCTTGGAGGCACAGAGCAAATACGCAACAACACCTCGTTGGAGAGCGTCTCTATAAGAGAGGATGCCACATCCTTGGCTACCACCTCTGATTCGGTAACATCCCTTAGTGTAGACAACGAACGATTGAGAACGGATACGGTCTTTTCGTAATGAGAGACCATCAACCCAGTCTCATAAGAGAAGTACGCCTGGTGGAACTTTGACTTTCTAAGAGTCTTGTGCAGTCCTGTCACTCTCTTCAACGCGAGCTGGATCACATCGTCAAAGTCGAGGATCTGAGCTACCGAGGCGTTTACCTTGATCTTAAGGCCCTCTAAAGCAGCCCTATAAGGATCTTCGGAGGCGATCAAAGTGACTGGTTGCCTTCCGCTCTCTTTAGGCGTGAGCTGAGCCCGATAGGTATCGTTTCCCGCAGGCTCCATGTCGAACACATCGACGCCTTCTTCATAGGACACAGTTGCTAAGACTCTTAGAGGCATAGCGGGCAGGGAAAAAGCATCACATTCGAGGAAGATCGGCTGTCCCAAGGTTGCTTTGGGCAAACACCCTTCCTTCAGTCTTGGAAACCTTAGGTCCAGGCTCACCCTCTCAAGCAAAGTAAAGACCTCCGATCCTTGAACAAATCCCAACTTCTGAGCCTATTGTCTCCTGGGGTCGGGGTTCGCTTTGTAGGCAAATAACCTATGTGATGTGAAACCACTCCATAGCTTTAGAGTTGACCGTACCATACCTAAGACCCTGGCTCCCCTCACACAAGTCGCAAACAACCTCCGATGGTCTTGGGACCGCCAGAGTCAGGATCTGTTTAGATGGATCGATCCCAAGCTGTGGGAGGAGACCGACCAAAACGCCTTTCATCTGCTCGAACTGGTATCCCAAGACCGTCTCGTGGAGTTAGCCGAAGACTCAAGGTTTACTGAGTTTCTAAAAAAGGTCGCATCAGACCTTGAGATCTATATGAAGTCTGAGTCCTGGTTTCAAAACAGAACTAGTCCCCTTGTCAAAGTCGCCTACTTCTCTCCGGAGTTTGGAATATCTTCAGCTCTACCGCAGTACTCCGGAGGGTTAGGTGTACTTGCGGGGGATCATCTCAAGTCATCGTCAGCACTTGGCGTACCGATCGTCGGCGTAGGTCTGTTCTATCGATCCGGATATTTCCGACAAGGCGTTACCCCCAGGGGAAATCAGTTTGAGCGTTACCCTAACCTCAACCCCTTGGAGGTGGGCCTAGAGCCTGCATTCCCCATAGATGAGATCGGGGTCCGCCTAGCCGATGATGAGGCGGTCGTAAAGATATGGAGGGCAAAGGTCGGCAGGGTCGAACTTTATCTCTTAGACACCGACCACGACCACAATCCCCCACACCTTCGCGCCATTACCGACAGACTATACGGTGGTGACGTTGAGCATCGACTCAGACAGGAGATCGTACTTGGGATAGGTGGGGTAAGGGCACTAAGAGCGCTTGATATAGAGGTCTCCACCTACCACTCCAACGAGGGTCACGCCGGATTTTTAGGCCTTGAGAGACTGCGGGAGTTAGTAAGCGAGGGGCTTAGCTTCAAAGAGGCGATCGAGGTAGTAAGGGCGTCAAACATCTTTACCACACATACTCCGGTACCCGCTGGGATAGACCAGTTTCCGGTGGACCTTATGCGCAAGTACCTTGGCTACATGGCACAAGACTGTAAAGTGGAGGAGTCCGATGTCTTGAGTTTGGGGCACTTTGAAGGCGAGTCTCTCGAGGCGCCCTTCAACATGGCTGTTATGGGAATGAGGCTTGCGTCCTTTGTAAATGGAGTCTCCCAACTTCACGGCGAGGTCTCTCGGGAGCTATTTGCCGGAGTATGGCCCCAGCTTGAGAAGTCGCAGGTGCCAATCGGGCATGTAACTAACGGAGTGCATCCATCGACTTGGACCGCACATGAACTTGCAGACTTATACTCAAGCAACGTCCACCCCAACTGGGCTAACGCATCAAGCTCAGAGTGGAGTTCATTTATGGAGGTTCCAGATGAACTGTTGTGGCAGGTCAAAGAGGGGCTTCGGTCGAAGATGGTCCCAGAGATTAGGCGACGTCTCAAAACCTCTCTGATCGCTTCTGGGTGGGAGGAGGTCAATTTAGGCTGGTGTGACAGTGTCTTGGACTCAAAAACCCTGACGGTAGGATTCGCTCGTAGATTTGCACCTTACAAGAGAGCCGACTTACTACTTTCCCAGACAGAGCGTCTCTTGGAGTTGTGCTTGTCTATAGACCGACCGGTTCAGTTTATCTTTGCCGGCAAGGCGCACCCAAAGGACGAACCAGGCAAAGAGATCGTGCGCAAAGTCTTCGACTTCGCCTTCAACTCCCAGGCACGATCGAGGTTTGTCTTCGTTCCTGACTACGACATGTCCCTCGCCAAGGTGCTTTATCAGGGGTGCGACATCTGGCTGAACACTCCAACGCGCCCATTAGAGGCTTCGGGAACCTCCGGCATGAAAGCAGCCCTAAACGGCGCTCTCAACCTCTCGATCCTAGACGGCTGGTGGGCTGAGATGTACGATGGACTAAATGGGTGGGCCATCGCATCAGCTCCAGCGGAGTTCTACGAAGATGAGCGATCACGCCTCGAGTGCGACTCGCTTTTCAGCATCTTAGAGAACCAGGCTGTTCCTGAGTTCTACGATCGCGACCTAGATCAAACTCCCCGTCGTTGGACCGCTAGGATGAAGCACTCCATCTCTACGCTCGCACCAAAGGTTTCAGGCCACAGAATGGTCAGCGACTACGTCTCAAAGTTTTATGAGCCAGCAGCAACTAGAAGCCAGAGCCTCTGCGAAGACGGCTTTGAACGTGCTAAGCAGCTCGCCAAGTGGAAAGAGCACGTGAGAAACAACTGGTCAAGTGTCGCCGTCTCTGAGGTCGAGATCGTTGAGAACGTAGACGTAGATGGGCAGCTCGACACTTTGGTCAGAGTTAGCGTTAGTCCTGGCGCACTTGGAGCTCAAGACCTTACCGTCTCGGTACTGTGGGGTAAGGTCGGAAGAGATGGCGAACTTGTAGATGAGTTCAAAGAAAAGGCAGAACTTGTCGCCGTCGCCCCAGAAGTCGGTACCTCTGTATTTGAATGTCATCTAAAGGTTCAGGGGCAAGGCACCTTTGGAATGGTAACCTCTGTCCTTCCAGCTCACGATGGCCTAAGTTCTCCGTATGAACTTGGTCTTCAGATCATAGCCTAAGGACAAAAAGCAGCCTTCGATTAGGTGCAACCGTCAGCGACCAACAAAGACTGCTTTCCCTGGGCCATTTTCAAAGAAGGAAGATATACCGATCTTTGAGTCCTCGGTTGAAAAACTTTGCGCAAACGCTGAGAGCTCCACTGAAAGGCCACTTTCAAGAGAACTCTCGACTCCCCTATCGATCGCCTCTTTGGCAAGTCCCTGCGCCACAAGCGCTCCACTGGCGAAAGAACGAGCCCACGATATCGCCTCTTTTTCGACGTCTTCATCTTTCACCACGCGATTGCACAGCCCAATCGTCAGAGCCTCTTGCGCACTCACCTGTCGACCGCTTAAGATGATCTCCTTGGCACGGGATACACCTATTAGCCTAGGCAACCGTTGAGTTCCACCACCACCGGGAATGATCCCAAGTAGTATCTCAGGCTGGCCAAACTTTGCATGCTCCCCTGCTACTCTCAGATCACACGCCAACGCAAGCTCACAACCACCCCCAAGTGCGTATCCGTTGACCGCTGCGACTGTAACTCTCGGAATAGCAGCTAAAGCTCCGAGAGCTCTATGGAAAAGACGACCTAGCTCCAAAGCCTTTGCTGGGTCTTTGAACTCTGTTATCTCTGCACCCGCTGCAAATATCTTGGGTCCTCCGCTGATCACGACCGCCCCCGGAGGCGACTGAATGAAACCTTCGGCGACCTCAGCCAGCTGTATGAGCAGATCGGAAGAGAGAGCGTTTATCTTTGGGCGACGAAGGGTGATCGTTGCAACGTTATGATCGTCTAGGGCTACGTCAACATATTTATCCATGACAGTAAATGTAGCCTTTGTCGTGGCAAAAGGCTAACTCGAGCCCAATACCTCATCGACGATCATCTTGGCAGCCTGGGCGGGCTCCAGATCGCCATGTGCAACTCGCTCCTTTATTACACTGAAACTCTCGTGCTTCATGATATATCTCTCGAGGAGGCGCTTTGTAGAACGCTCAAACTCCTCAATCGCTCTTCTTCGCCTCTTTAGAGCAAGTTCTCCCGAGGACCAAAGGTAACCTTTGTGCTCCAGCACCGCCTCGGCAACCCTGTCCACACCTTTATTATCAAGTGCGACGGTCTCGATAATCTTGGGACGCCAAGGCTTTGGCTCACTTAGATCCAGCATCCCCTCGAGATCCTTACGCGTCTGCCGCACGCCCTCTCTATCGGCCTTATTGATGACAAAGACGTCGGCTATCTCAAGCAGACCCGCCTTATTTGCCTGAATAGAGTCTCCCCACAAAGGGTTGACAACGACCAGGGTTGTGTCAGCGGACGAGACGATATCAACCTCCACTTGACCTACCCCCACGGTCTCCACAATCACCTTGTCGAATCCAGCGCTGTCAAGAAGCCGAACAGCCGCTGGGACTGCAACAGAAAGCCCGCCCAGCGATCCCCTCGTGGCCATGGAACGAATGAACACCTTTGGATCAAGGGCGTGCGACTGCATCCTTACCCTGTCTCCTAGGATCGCTCCTCCGCTAAATGGAGAGGTTGGGTCGATAGCCAGGACAGCAATCTCTTCGTCACAGCCACGGTAGAACTCTATAAGTCGATCGGTCAGAGTCGACTTACCCGCACCTGGGGCCCCTGTAACGCCAAGAAGATAGGAGGGCTCGTGGGATATATCTGATGGGAGGTAGGCAAGAACTTCTTCCTCTCTCTCGATCAAAGAGATCAACCGAGCAAGGGCCGTGCGGCTTCCCCCTTGCATCTGCGACAACAACTCTAAGATCATCTCTTTACCCGACATCGGCACAGCCTGTGAGATCCTGAGCGCTTCGCCTCTCAATATCTGCCCCTAACGCTCGCAGGCGCTCTTCGATCCTTTCATAGCCACGATCTATGTGGCGAACCCCCGATATCTCGGTCTCCCCGTCAGCCACCAACGCAGCAACCACTAAAGCTACGCCCGCTCTTATGTCTGAGGCCTGAACCCTTGCTCCCTTCAACCGAGGTGTTCCCCGTATGACCACGTGGTGCCCATCGGTAAAGATATCGGCACCCATTTTGCGAAGCTCCTCAACGTAACGAAAACGTCCGGAAAAGAGGTTTTCACTTACTACCGATGTTCCATCTGCCACCGACAGCATGGTAACTATAAGGGGCTGATAGTCGGTCGCCACGCCTGGATAAGGAAGCGTTGAGACGTCTACGGCCTTTAGTTTTCCCTCCGACTTCGCTAGAATTCCCTGCGGCGTCGTCTCGATGTGAACCCCAACACTTGCAACTTTACGTAAAAGCATCTCCATATGATCCTCACGCGCCCCTCTTAGAAACACCTCCCCGCCGGCCACTGCAACAGCCGCCAGAAAACTCGCCGCCTCAACCCTATCTGGTATAACCCAGTGGTCAGCGGGGCTTAGCTTTGGAACTCCCTGAACTTCGATTCTCGATGTTCCAGCTCCCCTAATATCTGCCCCCATAGATATCAACATCGAAGCCAGATCGATCACCTCAGGCTCCCGAGCGGCGTTCTCTATGACGGTACGTCCCTCAGCTAACACCGCAGCCATCAGTATGTTATCGGTTGCGGTATGAGAGGGAAACTCTAGGACTACCCTAGACCCTGTTAGCCCTTCCGTGCGTCCGAAAAGGTATCCGTCACGTTCAGAGAAGGTAGCGCCCAAAGCAGAGAACCCTTCTATGTGGTAGTCGATAGGACGGGAGCCGAAGTCATCTCCTCCGGGCTGTGCCAACTCCACCCAGTTACAACGCGCCAACAAAGGACCCATAACCACAACCGAAGCCCTGATCTTGGACACCAGCTCTAAAGAGGCTCTGGGAACAATCTTCTCTGTAGGTGGTACTTCTATGATTACGTGCCCTTCTCCTGCGAACGATACAGAGACGCCGCAGCGTCTTAGAAGCTCAGCGACTATCTTCACATCTGTAATATCTGGAACATTGTGCAGGTGATGAGTTCCTTCTGCTAGTAAGGTCGCCGCCATAAGCTTTAGAACCGAGTTCTTGGCTCCTTTGATGTTCACTGAACCAAAAAGCGGTCCGGAAGGACGAACCACGAAAACAGATGTATCCGTCACGCACTTTTCTTTCTACGTAAGACCCAAAAGCTGAGGCGCAAAGTACTACGAAACCAAGCTTGCTCTTGGCATCTATCATAGCCAAAAAAAGTACGGGCAAAACTCAGCGGTTCACCGAAGGCACGAAGAGAACCTGGCTTTCGGACCCAAGACAAGGTCGCCTCAGATTAACAGATAAGCGAAGTGCTCATAAAACGGAGTAACAACCTTGTGAGAAACCCCAACAAATTTGAAACAAGGGCACATGAACAGCTTAAATTAGGCTACCCTATTTGCGATGAACTCCATAGACAGTACCAATAAGCCAGATCGTAACTTAGCCCTCGAGCTTGTGAGAGTCACCGAGGCGGCCGCCTTGGCAGCCGGCATGTGGATGGGCCGAGGGGACAAAGACGGTGCAGATGGCGCCGCCGTAGACGCCATGAGAACCGTTCTCGACACGGTTGCGATGGAAGGTGTTGTGGTAATCGGAGAGGGCGAAAAGGACCACGCCCCAATGCTTTATAACGGGGAGATCGTAGGAGACGGACGGCCTCCGATGTGTGACGTGGCGGTCGATCCCATAGACGGTACTCGTCCGACCGCAAATGGGCGTGGTGGTGCTTTGTCAGTTATAGCTGTAGCTGATAGGGGATCGATGTTTAACCCTGGACCTTGTGTATACATGGACAAGCTAGCCGTTGGACCCGAGGGAGTTGGGGTCGTCGACATAAACGCATCTGTCGAGGAAAACTTAAGGGCGCTCGCGAAGGCTAAAAAGACATCGGTTAGAAATCTCACTGTGGTCGTTTTAGACCGAGAACGTCACACATCGCTGATCCAGGAGATAAGGGCGGCTGGAGCCAGAGTCAAACTGATACCCGACGGCGATGTTGCCGCTGCAATCGCTACTGCCTGGCCCGAATCTGGGTCTGACATCCTATTTGGCGTCGGAGGTACTCCCGAAGGTGTAGTTGCAGCCGCCGCCCTTAGGGCTATGGACGGAGAGATACAGGGAAAGCTTTGGCCACGCGATGAAAGAGAACGCCAGGCTGCTATTGATGCAGGATACGACTTGGACAAAGTCCTGATGATCGACGATCTAGTCGCCTCGGATAACTGCTTTTTCGCTGCAACTGGAATCACAGACGGGGAGTTGCTGCGAGGCGTCCGTTACCGTTCCGACCAGGCGATTACACAGTCCATGGTCATGAGATCCAAGTCAAAGACGGTGAGAATGATTGAGGCATACCACAGAATAGAGAAACTCAGAGGCTTCAATATAGCTCCTTGAAAAGCGTACGCCTCGCTGAATCTACCCCCAGGACATCACACAGCCTAAGGGCACCTGCATCTAACGCCTCAAACCCCAGACCAACCAGCCAGTTAGCTCTGTCGCCTGCGGCGAGGACGTATCGAACCTTGTAATCAGCTAACGTATCCAGTAGCCAGAGCAGGGTTGACCTACCAATCCCAAGTCCCCTGTATGCCTCCTCAAAGATACAAAACGACTCAAGTAGAGCAATATCGGACCTTAGCCCGACTTTCGCAATTTCTTCCCGAATTCATGTCCATCCTGTGGATATCTAGGGGTGTGAAGGTGTTATCCACAGGGGTGTTGTAAGGTTTGGGCTGGTGGGATACTAGGCGGGGTATATTTGGTTTGTCGTGTAGTGGCCTAAGGATTTATATATTCGGTATGATTTGCATGATCTATGTGTATCCACTGGTAGCATCTGTCCTATCTATATCAGGGCCGTCGACACCAAGACCAAGACGGGAAAGACCTACACCAAGTATCAGTTGATCGAGTCCTATCGAAGTGAGAAGGGGCCGAGACAGCGTATCATCTTGACGCTTACC
>NZ_FQUL01000057.1 GCF_900128965.1 Ferrithrix thermotolerans DSM 19514 | reverse complement strand
ATTTATTTTTCAAGCCGCGCACACACTGATACTGAGACATAGGGTCCAACGGGGTCAAATTCTGGTAGTCGTACCCATAACTGATCTCTCTTTTCACAGCCAAGGCGGTGGCGACAGCTAGAGAGATCTCAAGCGAGCAAGTAGCCGTCAGGGTTGTCCTCCCGGGCACAGAAGGTGCTGCTACGAAGCTCAAGGAGTCCTGGGAAAGGTGGAACCCCCAAGTTCCTCTTGAGCTGATACCAACACAGTATCAATCTATCTCAAAACCTATAAAGGCCTTTGTGAAGAGCAAACTTGACGGTTATGACATGGTGGTTCTCTTGATACCGGTCGTGGAACCAAAGAAGCTAAGGCACCGGATTCTGCACAACCAGTTGAACCTCGTCCTAAGTTCGGCTTTCATATCCGAGCCGAGGGTAATAGTCTTGAGGATCCTCCAGGTAGTTGGTGAGGAGTCCTATCAAACGCACGTCAGTCAAGTGGGGTTGTCGTCTTTAGGTTGAATCCAATGACCGATTCAGATGGAAGTCATCCCAGTGAGTTCTTGATACCAACACAGATGAGAAGAAGATCGGAATAATTTATTGTGGTCCCAAATCGCAGAACCTCTCCAAATGCGTTGCATCGAACGATTTGAAGTTACATATAGAAATACCCTTTGGCAGAGAGATCTGGTTTGTCTTTCTGCGTTTCCTTCAAGTTTTCCTATCACGACCGACCGGTCGTTTATATCGTGTAGGGAATGTATCTGAAGGAGGAGGTACTGCTTAGTGGTCGACTAGAGGTAGCCTTATCGTCGTGAAGATAACGTCGATAGACCATGTGCAGCTAGCAATGCCCTCAGGAAGGGAGTTAGATGCGGAGTTCTTCTACTCGGAAGTACTTGGGATGTCGGTTGTTCCAAAGCCAGAGGCACTTCAACGACGCGGGGGCCGATGGTTCAAGAGTGGGACTGCTCAGATTCACCTCGGCGTCGACTCTGGATTTACCGCAGTTAAAAAAGCACATCCAGGGATCGTTGTGGAGGGATTCGATGAGCTTGTGGAGAGGTTGAAGAGTTTCAACATCAACTTCGTGCTCGACGACGAGATCCCTCAGCTTAGGAGGATGTATGTTGAAGATCCTTTTGGCAATCGGATTGAAATAATCGATCAGAGATCACTATCGGATCTACCTTACTAAAGTGTTGGACTCCGATCTTTAAGTGAGGGGCGAGATATTAACGGTGCATTGTCCATAGATCCCCGAGACGCTCGCTAGTGAGTACACCTTTTTCGTTACATTAGACCTTTGCATGTAAGCTGTACTCAAGGTCGTTATGGAAGGTGTCATACAGTTTCTCTAACCGCCCCTTGAAGTATTGGATTGGCTTGTAATACCAGTTAGATGGCGAGATTCGAAATTCTGCGGGTATGACTAAAGGCCAATTAATGGATGTTTTAACTGAAGGATGTAGTTTGGTTACCGCTTTATCGGGACGTGGCGAGGGTCGCTCTGACAGAATAAAGACGTGGTGACAGCTGCTTGGACGTTGTGTTTTAGTGTGACGCGATGGGAGATCGGTTGGAAGAAGGTGGCGATGCCGGAACCTTTTCAGACTTTATTTTGAGTCTCGTCAGCAAGAGTAGCTTCTTAGAAGGTTCTATTTTCGCTATGGCCGTGATGGTTCTTTGGTGGATGTTTTACACGAAGATTCCCGCAGTTGAGTTTAGGACCTTCTACACTGCTGCAAATACCTTGTTATCTGGAAAGAGTCCCTATCCCACGCCCGGAACTGGTGTCGTTAGAGGCGGTCATGCATTTGTGTACCCAATAACGACGCTTGCGTACTTCATTCCATTTACGACACTGCCCTATAACGTAGCTCTTGATTTGTTTCGAGTGGCCGAGATTGGGCTAATCCTAGTCAGCGTGAAGCTGCTCTTGAAGAACGAAGCAAATTTTGCCGTGGGTGTGCTTATCTTGGTCTCAAGTTTTGCAATAACCGCCCTTCAGGTCTTATCCGTAGAACCGATTCTCCTGTTTTTCATTGCGCTTTCTTGGAGGTATCGGAACTCTGTATTTATTGGGTCCATATCTCTTGCCCTGGCGATCGGTGTAAAGCTGTTTTTGTTGCCTCTTTTACTCTGGTACCTTCTTTCTAAGAGATATCGAGCCTTCTCGATCTCTGTGTTTGCGGTGATTATCCTAATTGCGCCCACAGGTTTCTTCGTTTCAAGCCTGACCGCCTACTACCACATACTGCGGCGTCTTAGCGGATACGAAAGCGCCTCTGGACTCTCTTTGGTGAGCCTTTTGGACATACTTGTGCACTCCGAGACGGTGGCGTTCTGGCTTACAGCGTCGTTGGCCCTAGTGTTTACCCTCTCATTGGTGTATGTGAAAAAGAAGATAGATCCTCCCGATCGGTATCTTTTTGCAGCGATCGTTCTTTGGTCGCTGATCGAGAGCCCGATCGTCTGGTCGCACTACTTCTTGATCTCTGTGGCTGTGGTACTGATTCTTTCCCAAAGTCCACTTGGCACTATGTCTCTCTATGCCATTGGATCGTGGGTTCTGGCGCAACCGGACCAAATTACCCCAAGCTTTATACCTTGGGGAGTGGCTATGGTTATGGCGTTAGCTGCCTTGTTGATGTATCTAGATAGGGGTCGCTTTAGGGAGTCTTTAGAACTTGCAAGGACTCTACGGCGTGTGGCTAAGAGACCGGGCGTGTCTTCCGTATTCTTTGTCGTCGCCATAGTGGGGTTAGCTATCGGCGTATTTGACTCTTTTGCTATTCCTAGCTTCGCCTTTGTTTCGATAATGATATCTGCACTTATAGCTATTGGCTTTTACGTCAAAAGATACGAAGCGGCCAGATGACACTTTGTGGTAACGAAGCGGGTAAGCAATACGGCAATCATCGCTAGCGTTGATTTGATCAAGATGGATGAGAAAGTTCGGTGAACTCAGAGGTGTTGGGTACATCGAAGAGGCGATAGGTGGGTTTGTTCTGGTTACCCCTTGCTACCAGAGATGTAGGGGGCAAAGTGAGCTAACCACGGAGCGGTAAGCTGCCCGAACTTGGTTGCAAGACCGATTCCTATGGCCAAAGTTACTATAACAATTATGAACCTGTACCAGCTGTCTGATGACTTTAGCGAGTCACCTACACTTAGGGTTTTGAGGTCCTTCCAGCTTACTGTCGCTGCTCTACGAACGTAGCTCACCACGTGAGCTGCCATAAAGGCAAACCAAGCAATAAATGTGGCACGATGTATAAAGATCCAGAGGTTTACGCTGGGAGAGTTTGGTCCTATCACCATGAGCATAACCCCAGAGACCATCAATCCAACGGTAGAGAGTACTATCAAGGGGCCGATTACTCTAAGAGGCATCCAAGGTGGACCTGCTTTTTTGAAGTCAAGTGACTTGGTGTAGTAAAGGGCGAAGCGGTACGAGGTGACAACTATCTTGGCTGTCATAACTGGTATGAGGATGACACCTACTACTACATGCCAAGTCAAGAGTTCGCCGACCAATGGTACGGAGACACCTTCTAGTGCTAGCAGGAAGAAGAGAAGCATACCGAGAAGTGAAGTAAGCCTCGCGACGAAACGAACCCGGCGACTTTGGGATGATTTGTCCCCCTCAATCTCCGTCGCAAGTACGTTTTTAATTACGTTTTCAGGCGTGATTTTATCCTGTTGTCTAATTACCATCTAACTCCACCACATAGCGATTATCAAGGCTAGTCAAGTCAGAAAAGATCGGAGCACGTTTCACAAAAGCTGAGCAAATGCTCAATAATGTACGTCCGTGGCGCCCTAATCCTTCAGGCGAGGTCGAGGCCCCTAGTCATCCGCCCGATACTGGTGGGAGTATTGCGACCTGGTCTCCACTTCGTAGAGGTTGATTGACATCTGCGGGTTCGTCGTTGACCCAGAGTCGTGACACCGACAACAAAGACTCTAACTCAGGTCCGTAGGTAGTCACTAACTCTTTCAATAGAAGATCAATGGTCGCCGCATCGGACTCCGTCTCCGCTTTGCCGGCTATCTCTTTAGCGCGCGCAAAAAAAAGAACCTTCACGCTCATCTTGACGACTCGTCTTTGTTGTCTGTGGATAGGAAACTATCGAGCTCCGATGAGACAGCAGCGAACTTAGCCTTTATGTCCTCGAACCTTCTGTAAAGATCGGTGTAGGAGATGCCTTCTTCCTTACCGGTTAGCTCTATGTTGTCCATTGCCTTCATCATAGTGGACTGGGAAGAGAGGGATAAACATCGACTTAGATGACGCAGATCAGACATCGCCGACTAGATTATTTTCGCTAGCAAGTGTTCTGGGCCGCTAGCTCATCCGGTAGAGCAGGGGACTTTTAATCCCAAGGTGCAGGGTTCGAGACCCTGGCGGCCCACTTGGTAAGAGCGTATTTTCTGATTTAGATTGGTTTCCTTGCCCACGTTTTGCCCACATTGATGTAGCCTTCGTGGATGAGAGGAGACGTCCGCAAGCGTGACAAAGATGTCTACCAGCTGGTGGTCGAACTGCCCAAGGATCCGATCTCAGGCAAATGTCGCCAGCAATTTGTGACCGTTCATGGGTCGAAGCGCAAAGTTGATTACTAACTTCAACGGCTCTTGATGGGAGCCAAGGATACCGAGGCACGATCCTATACGCAATCGATTGAGACGGCGATGAGCGAATGGTTTGAGCGAGTTGTACCCGGGCTCGCACCAATCACCGTGATTGGCTACCAAGGGCGTATTCGACGCCAGATCTTGCCAGCCCTCGGAGACCTTGCCATCGGTGAGGTGACAGCGTCACATCTTGATTGGCTCTATCAAGATCTCGTGGCCCAAGGTAGTTCACCGGCCTCGATGCGCCAAACCCATGCCATCATCCGGCGTTTCTTTAATCAAGCCATGAAGTGGGGGTGGACTGAGTCCAATCCTGCCTTGTGGGCCTCTCCTCCAAGGGTCACTACCCTAACGGTGGTAGCACCCACACGTGAACAGCTCATACAAATCGTGGAGCGAGCAAAGGCGCTGCATCCTCAATGGGAAGCCTTCTTCGTACTGGCGGCCCTGACTGGTATGCGACGAGGGGAACTCTGTGCACTGCATTGGGACGACTGTAGCGATGGAGGGATCAAGGTGACCAAGTCGCTCATCTACACTTCGGCCGGCGGCACCAGAGAGGCGCCCACCAAGACCCATCAGGGCCGCTATGTGGCACTTGATGAGTTCGGTTGCTCCGTTGTCAGCGAGCAACAAGAACGCCTTCGGCAAGCGTCCAGGAGTCTGGGGATCGGTCATGTTGGTAATCCGTATCCGTTTTACTCATCACCTGATGGATCGGTTCCCGTACATCCGGATAGTCCCTCGAAGCTCTTTCGACGAATTGCGGATAACTTGGGCTATCGGGAGCTTCATCTCCATAGTCTCCGACACTTCGCAGCCACTCAGTTGGTAGCCGCTGGTATGGACATTCGTACGGTATCAGGACGACTCGGTCACGCTGACGCCTCGACGACCCTCAGGGTCTATTCTCACGTCCTTGAGACAAATAACCAAGAGGCCGCCGCAATCATGGGGCCCTGTTGAATGCACCACCGAGACCAGGGCGTCGTCGCTGGAGTGACTTTGCGATGGGGCTGCATAGCTAGGTCTCCCAGGTCTCAGGATCAGTGGAATGTCCCTTTCATAATGCCCCGATTGGACGGCCTTTCTAGGTCCGCAGACCATCGTTGCGTTGGTTTTCTAAACTCGACGGCCGCATCAACCTGTGTCACAAGTGTCGTCCGTAGCTCTCGCCAGAGACACGGCCATGACGACCAAGACGGCAAGATTACGACCAGGGCAAGACCTCATCTGCAATATGGGGCCGTCCAGCTAGTCCAATACCGTTAACTTAGGGACCAACTCTGATGATATAGATAAGATCTTTGGCTGGCCTTGAGGGCTGGGGCCAGTTGGAGTGGTTGGGATACTTGGTGGGATAGGGGCTCATTCGTTTGCGTATCACACGGGGATTAGAGCGCAGCCTTCGCTTTGGAAGCGCCTGGTCAAGGATCTAAAAATTACTATTCTTGCTCTCCTGAAGCCACTTTCTTGTAACTTGTGAAAGCCGATTCTTGTAACTTGTGAAAGCGGCCGATTCTATCTCCTGAAGATCAGTTCTTCTAACTTCTGAAAGTCAGTTCTTCTAACTCCTGGAATCCATCTCGTCATGACTGCTTGGCTGGCTTGGCTTACCCCCCTTCCTCGTCTTGGTTGAGTTCGTCGTGTGCTTTTAGCTTTCGCATTGACTCACCGGTGAGCTCAATCACCCTTGAAGCGTGAATGATACGATCCATGATGGCATCGGCGGTAGCGTCTTCCATGAGGGCGTGGAACTTGGCCACCGGGAACTGAGAGAGAAAGATCGTCGAGCGCAGATCCACTCTAGCATCGATGATCTCTAAGAGTTCGCGAGAGCTCGACACCGAAACCGCTGAGTCCAAAGTAGTCGAGGATGAGCAGATCGAGTCGGCGGAGCTTTGCCATCAGATTCCGGTAGCTCCCGTCGGCTCTAGCGAGGGTGAGACGCTCGATGAGATCAGAGGTGCGTACATAGCGCACCGAGTACTCACGCCGTATCGCCTCCATCCCAAGCGCACAGCCAAGGTAGCTCTTACCAACCCCGGTAGGCCCGGTGATGATGAGGCCATGTGCTCGGTCCATGAATGAGAGTGAGACCAGGTGTGCAAAGGTCTCCCGTGAGATTCCACGATTGGTCTCAAAGGAGAACTCCTCCTTATAGGCCACGACCCGTAGGGTGGCCTCGCAGAGCTTGTTGGCCACTCGGCGGTTGTGACGCATTGCGATCTCCTTGTCGAGGATGAGATCGAGCCGGTCGATGAAGTTCATGGACTCAATGGTCGCTTCGGTGAGCTGGCGCTCGTACTCGGCTCTTGCATCAGGGAGCCGTAGGGCGCGAAAGTGTTCTAGGTTTGCCAGATGACTCGACATGGTTCTTAGGCCTCCCTTTGGGTGTTGGTGAACTCGTCGTGGTGACGGAGGTTGTCATGTATGGGTGAAACCGGTGGTTGGGGTTGGTCCCCGGTGAGATAGACCTTGGTATCAAGGATGGATACGATTGAGGCCAGGCTCGTTGTGTTGTTGGCTAGTGCCCAGTGACAGGCGGCCTCTAGTTCATCCGCCCCGTGAACATGGGCCAGATCAAGGAGACGGGTCAACAAGTGACGCTTGGCCTCACTGACGGGTGGCTCGCCAGCCAAGAGATCCCCAAGTGCCCCAACACTTGTCCCAATGGCTACGAGTTTGGCGGTGATGGTCTCGATTGAGAGTGAGTCAAGATAGGCAGCGTGCTTTGGGTGCAGGTGGGCCACATCGGTTGTGACCCCACCTTTTTGATAGCTCCGCTGCTGAGACCCGACCCGTTGACCAGCATGAAAGATCTCTACGAGCCCCTCGGTGATGCGGACCTCAACGTCTTAGCCTAGAAGCACATAGGGCACCGAGTAGGAGACCTCGCCGATGGTGAGGTGATAGTTGGGAGGGACCTTCAGTCTCAACCAGCGCCCATGGTTGTGTCCCGATAGTTGTGCAAATTCCACGAGTGAATTGATTTGCTAGTGGTGGCCATGGTACCTAGGAATTATTAGAA
>NZ_FQUL01000048.1 GCF_900128965.1 Ferrithrix thermotolerans DSM 19514 | reverse complement strand
CCAGATGGAAAGGGGTACTGGGAGGTAGCGTCCGATGGAGGGATCTTCACCTTTGGAGATGCTCCCTTTGAAGGGTCAGCGGTTGGCACCTCGATCTCCGGATCTGTTATGGGTATGGCTCCCACCCCAGGCGGAGATGGTTACTGGGTCGTTGGAGACAACAACGGTGCTTTAAGCTTCCCATCCAACGCCGGAGGATCTTACGACTCCAGCGCTGCACCTCCGACGTGGAACAACTACAATCTGACGCCGGACAACAACGTCTCTGTACCCTTCAACGAGTCGCTAACGCAAAACAACACAGCTGCTCCAGCTTCGCAAGGTTACAGCTACCTAGAGACACAGGGAAACCAACTTCCTATTAGATGGAACCCTTGTCAAACGATCAACTACGTGGTGAATCTCACCTTTGCTCCCCCTGATGGACTTTCGCTGGTACAACAGGCCTTTAGCGACCTCTCAAGCGCCACAGGTATCACCTTCAACTACGTAGGGACAACATCACAGTTTCCGTCGAAAGAGCGATCGGACTTCGCCACCGGCCCTGGTGGATCAACCATATGGGCTCCTGTTCTTGTTGCCTGGGAACCAACCGGGTACACAGACTTCATGCCATCTGGGGGTGTGATCGGTGAAGGCGGAGCTGCCCCAGCTTGGAACGGTCAGCAGTGGGTCTACGTAACAGGGCAGGCCTCAATTACAAGCTCATACGCTTTGACTCAGGAGCAGATAGTTTCACTGATCCATCATGAGCTTGGACACGTACTTGGACTTGGACATGTCGCCGATCCATCTGAGGTCATGAACCCTGAAGACAACGGCAACGCACCAACTGCATATCAGTGGGGAGATCTTCTTGGACTCGCCCATCTCGGCCGTGCCGAGGGCTGTCTTTCAGAACCCACTCCATAAAGATCCCACATCACCCAACAGAGCCCCTGGCGTTTTTCTCCACAGGACGCCAGGGGCTTGCCTATCTTTGTCCAAAGAATAAGATCTGACACTCCCTGTCGGATCTTATATCTACTTAGCGTGGTCACGTCGGCTATCAAGATAAGCTCGAGGATGTACTCTAGATCCATGGATCTAGAGTTGACAGGCAAATCTGCATTTATTGGAGGAGGATCTTCAGGTCTTGGACTTAGTTGCGCTCTTGCGTTAGCCGCAGAGGGAGTATCGGTTACAGTCGTATCTCGGGACCTGGATAAGCTCGAGGAGGCCAGGGGCGTAATTGTCTCCGCTCATCCAGAGGCTACCGTAAATACAGTATCTGCCGATCTCTCATCTATCGAGGGCGCCCGAGGAGCGCTAGCTGAGGCAACATCTAAGACTGGCGGATTTGACATCTTGGTTTTGAACTCTGGTGGTCCCAAGCCCGGTGACGTCGAGGCCATCTCGATCGAAGACCTACGTACCGCTTTGGAGGCGAACTTCCTCTCTATGGTAGAGCTCGTGCAGGGAACCACATCCTACATGAAAGAGGTCGGCTGGGGACGGATAGTTGCGATCACATCTCTTTACGTGAAAGAACCTAACGAGCACATGGTGCTCTCCAACTCTGCGCGTTCTGCCCTCACCGCCTACCTAAAGTCTGCCTCACACACCTACAAAGACCACGGAATAACTATCAACACCGTTCAGCCGGGACTTCACCTAACCGATCGGCTACTTGCTCTTCGCAACGGACGCCTTCCCGCTGAGGGCGAGCACGTCGGAGATCCCGGCGACTTCGGAAAGACCGTAGCCTTCTTGTGCTCTGCTCAAGCTAAGTTTATAAACGGTGTCAGTCTAGTCGTAGATGGAGGCACCTCACGGGGGTTGCAATGATCTCCCTGATATTGAACCGACAGAGAAAGGTTGGGCTGTGATAACCCATTGTGCGCTCTTTAGCTTTCAAGATGGCACATCCGAAGAGGACGTAAGAAGACTTAGCGATGCTCTCTCCCATCTACCCGATCTGATCCCAGAGATAAAAGGGTTTCGCCACGGAACGGGCGCCAACCTTCCCACAACCACTTCAGACTACGGTGTCGTAGTTGAGTTCGAAAGTCTTGACGACTATAAAATCTACGCGTCACACCCAGAACACCTAAAGGCGATCGAGCAGTACCTAAAGCCAATACTCAAAGAGAGATCTGCCATTCAGTTCGAACACTAGTTATGTTGAGCTACCTTGTGAAAAAGGTAATGAAATAGCTGTCATCTTCTAAGCGGCGCTCAACCTGCAAAACTACCGATCCATCTTGTGATATTCGCTGGAGCTCCTTGAAGAGACTGCCTTCGCAGCAGACGAGGGTGTTTGTACTCTCTAAACAAGTGCGCTCAGAAGCGTTCCTCAAGAACGTTTGTACTTGAGAAAAGCTTCTTACAAACTCCTCTTCGCTACTGAGAGAGCTCCTAATCGACTCGATCTCCACATTTAGGCGATCCAAGAGGTCAGATAGAGTCCTTGAGTTAGGCACTACCATCGCGGCCACCTTTTCTGGGTCTGTGTATGCTACCCGAGTCATGTCTCTGAATGAACCAGCTCCGAGTATAAAGCCACGCCGGCTTTCATCTGAACGGTAGATCAAAGACGCGTATGCCAGTGATATGAGATGGGGAAGGTGCGACAGAGCTCCTACAGCCCTCTCATGAGACTCCCAGTCCATGAACAGCAGCCGAGCCTGTAGCTTCGACAAAAGATCGGCAACTTTGACCACCGTCACAGCGCTTAACGCTTGATGAATTATTACCGCCCAAGTACAACCTAAAATCAAGTCACCTTCAGAGGTCATAAAACCGCTGCCTTCACGACCCGTCATGGGATGAAGACTTAGAAACTCAACCCTTACTCCTCGTGCTTTGGCTTCCTCAACAATGTCATAAGATTCCTCGACAACCTTGGTCTTTGAGGAACTCAGATCTGACACAATAACATCTTGGTCAATGGTCTGAGCACCTTCCAAAACAGCTAGTATCTCCCGAGTGGCATCTAGCACAACAGGGGTTGGCACAGCCAAAAAGACAACCTGGGCGCCGTCTAGAGCCTCGTCGATTTTAGAGGTACAGGAGATGCCAAGCTTCCCACAGGACGTTAGTGTAGACTTATCGATGTCGTACCCTACTACGTCAACCCCTGAGCTAAGTAGGGCCTTTGTAAGGGATCCTCCTATATGTCCAAGTCCAATAACCGCTACCTTCAATAGAAGTTAGACCCCTAAAAGTTCTCGAACGCTCTTAGTGTTGAGATCCTCTGGGTCTATCGATCCCAGCGGGAGGTTTGCAAAGGGTGCAGTAACCTCTGCCCCCTTCCATCTCGGAAAGGATCCTAGGTGCTTTACAGAGTGGCCTCTTTCTAGCAGACTCTCAACAGCATATAAGATTGGAGTGTCGTTGACGTGACCCTCACAGGTAATGTAGAAGCTGTGGAGTCCTATCTTGGTCTGTAGCGGACGCGAGAGAATCGATAACATATTTACCGAAAACTTTGTAAACGAAGACAGGACATCCGAAAGCGCACCTGCTGCGTCAAACGCAGGCGTGACGACAAACACGGACTTGTCGAATCCAGTCGCTGGTGCCACCCCTTGACCTATCAGCACATAACGAGTCCGAATCTCAGGGACATCTAACACCGTATCATCGAATGCACTTAGACCCATCTTCTGTCCAACAGCTGGGGGTGCTAGTGCTATCAACGTTACGTCCTTCTCCCTTGCAACCAACCTGCAAGCCTCAGTCGTCGATGTAGCATGACGGGTACTTAGACCTCTCTCTTTTATAAACCTTGAGCACAGATCGAGTATCTGGGGGTGGGATATCACGGTTGTCGCCACCGACAAGTCTGCAAGTCCATAAGCGCATATGACTTCGGCCAGTACACACTCTTGTTGTATTCTTATATCCGTCGCCTCAAAGATGAGTTTGTCGGATATCGTTGTAAGTTCACCGTCGGTAGAGTTCTCCAGTGGAACAACGCCTAGACACCCCGGAGTGTAGTTCACGGTCTGTACTATCTCAGAGATAGACGCCATCGGGAGGGGCACATAGACTCCGATGTCGGAGAACAGCTCTATAGCTCTGTGATCAGACGTCCCCAAGGGACCCAGGAAGCAGATCAAAGTATCGTCTTTCAAAGAGACCATCCAGTCACACGACTACAACAAGGGACAGCTGGCTTTAGCTCCTACCGTCCCCTCACTTAGAGCCATTATAGCTGTAACGTCGAAGGGAATAGTTACAGATACTGTTTGCTTAGCGAAACGATGCCTAACGACCTAACGACCACTCGACTAAAGAGACGCTTCACAGCGCTTACGACTTACTCAGATACCCTCGACCCCTAAGTTCGAGTCTACTGATAGCGACTCACGGGCGTCACTAGAGTTTCTGTTACCTCTTCCACCCAAGAAGGCTCCGAAGGCCGCCGCCACAAGAGCGATTGCCGCTGAGATCTCGAGAGAGTGTGCGTATCCAGCAGCTGAAGCGACCAAAGCCGCCCGATGTAGACTTATCGCTCCGTGGGATAAAAGGGCTTTCATATCTGAGCCAGTAAAAGATAGAGCTATAGAGCTAAGACCTGCCAGACCGACAGCTCCTCCCACTTGGCGCGCCGTATTCAACAGTCCCGATGCCAGACCAGCCAGGCTGCGCTCAACCCCGGAAGTCGCTGCAACGGCAAGAGGCGTGAAGGAAAGACCTACTCCTAGAGTCGTAAGGACACTCGGTAACAGAATCGAGTGTAGGTACGAGCTGTGAATAGAGATTCCATGGAACAACAACAGACCCACTCCCGAAACGATTGGTCCAACTACGATCAGCGGACGCACTCCCACCTTAGGTATGAGTCGAGAGGAGACCTGAGCACCAGTCGCGATCGCTAAAGTCTGAGGAACAAATGCGAGTCCGGCTTTCAGCGGAGAGTACCCAAGTATCTGTTGCATGAACAGGGACAGGAAGTACCAGCTAGCAAAGACAGATCCACCGACAAAGAACATGGTCACATTAGCTACTGAAAGCTTTTTGAGTCTAAACATTCCAAGCGGAACGATCGGACTCTTCGCCACCTTACCCTCATGGACAAGAAAGTACAAAAGCGTTAGAGCCGACACACCAAAAGATATAAGCGTGGTCGAAGAACTCCAGCCCGAGGTTCCACCTTCCACCAGAGCATACACAAGGGCAGTAACAGAGAAGGTGATCAAGACCGAGCCAAGCACGTCCAAGTTTGTCTTAGACCCAGAGCTACGCTTGAGTTCTGAGAGATAAAGGAACGTGATTACCGCAGCTAGAGCCCCGATGGGAAGGTTGATAAGAAAGATCCATCGCCAACTGAGCAGATCTGTGAGCACTCCTCCTAGCAGAGCCCCTGCTGCACCTCCAGCCCCTGCAACGGCGCTCCAGATACCAAGAGCCCTTGCACGTTCCTTCCCTTCTGAAAACGTCGTGGTCAAGATGGTGAGGGTTGCTGGAGACAGTATTGCGCCACCAAGTCCTTGAATCGCTCGTGCAAGGATAAGAATAGATCGGTCCGTGGACACCGCTCCCACGAGGGAAGCAACCGTAAAGATCGCTAGACCCGCCATGAACACCTTGCGACGTCCAAAGATATCGGCGACACGCCCACCTAGGAGCAACAAACCGGCAAAGGTTAGCGTATAGGCGTTAAGGATCCACTGCAGTTCTGAGTCTGTAAACCCGAGGGACGTCTTTATCGCTGGCAAAGCTACATTGACGATAGACACGTCCAAGATGACCATGAACTGACCTATGCAAGCCAACAGCAGTATCAAGCCCTTGTGTTCTTTGATCGCTCTACTCAAAAATCTTTCCTCTCTCTACACGTTTGGTCAGCCGACCGTTATCAAGGGCGCTATGTGAATGGATCAGATACGAAGCACCCTGCGGACAAGAAACAATGATTGTAATGGCCAACCACATTGAACCCAGGTAAATTCCCATGAATTTTGTATATTTATCTACGAGAGGACCCCGCTCGCACTATTTGTTCCTTTACTCATCTGCCGAACCAATTTGATCTCGGGCTGCGTTGACATCTGTGCTTAGGAGTCTGTAGGCTCTCGCTATGACAGCATCTGCACCCACAGTTATCGCAACCTCGGGAGGTCTCGTGCGCGGTAAGCGCACGGAGTACGCCTTTGGAGCTCTTATTCATTATGCAATAGAGCTCTCTCACCCGAGAAGGTCCACTCCGATAGTTACGTTTCTAAACACCGCAAGTGGTGACCCCCGGCCATTTCAGGCAATGTTGAACGAGGCGGCTCGGGAGGCCAAGGTCGACGCCCGGCATCTCAACCTGTTTCCCATGCCAAACGTGGCGAATATGGAGACCTTTCTCTTGGAGTCCGACGTTATCTGGGTCGGAGGGGGCAGTGTCGCAAATCTACTTTGTCTGTGGAGACTCCATGGAGTTGTCGAACCAATGGAGAGGGCATGGCATGCTGGCGTTGTCCTAGGCGGTGTCTCTGCTGGATCTATCTGCTGGCACGTAGGAGGAACAACAGACTCATTTGGTCCCGAACTTAGACCGATAACCAACGGACTAGGGATGCTGCCCTACTCTAACGCTGTACACTATGACTCTGAGCCTCAGCGTAGGCCATTATTTCATAAGCTAATAGAGACAGGGCAACTGCCCGTCGGCTACGCAACAGAGGACCACGTCGGCCTACACTTTGAAGGAACTACCTTAGAGCGCGCAGTCACAGAGTTGCCCGGGAAGGTGGCCTACTTCGTTGACTGCTCAGACGGAGTTGTGAGCGAAACGGCGTTAGAGACGTCACTAATCACAAAAAACACTTTCGTCTAAGCAAGTACCATACGCCGTGACATCTGCCACAAAGAAGCTAAGAACTTCCACAGCGAGAATATACTTGCATCATACAACCTTTTACAGTAATACTATCACAGTAAAATTACGGTGGTTTCCTCAGATGGTTTAGGGAGATTGGACAGCAAGTTCATATGCAGACAAAGCCAATGCCTTTAGCGCAAGAAAACGCAGAGTTTCTGCGAACACATCCAAAGTACAAGTGGATCGCACTTTCGAACACCACGATCGGCATCCTCATGGCGACCATAAACGGATCGATTGTGTTAATCTCACTTCCAGACATCTTTAGGGGAATTGGCGTGAACCCCCTCACCCCCTCTAACTCGACCTACCTCTTATGGATGCTCATGGGGTTTCTGATCGTGACAGCGGTGTTGGTAGTTAGTCTTGGGCGCGTGGGCGACATATTCGGGCGCGTTCGGATGTATAACATGGGTTTTGCCATATTCACGGTCTTTTCAATTCTTCTTTCGGTAACATGGCTCCGTGGAACCGAGGGAGCTTTGTACATCATCGTAATGAGAGTGTTCCAAGGCGTGGGGGCTGCCTTCTTATTCGCCAACTCGTCAGCGATTATTACCGACGCCTTCCCTCCCAACGAGCGAGGCACCGCTCTTGGCATCAACTCCGTAGCTCTAATTGCTGGTTCCTTCATAGGACTGATACTTGGCGGTGTGCTAGCTCCGGTCTCTTGGCGACTGGTATTTTTGGTCTCAGTCCCCTTCGGCGTCTTCGGAACGATATGGGCTTATCTAAAGCTTCGAGATACGGGCGTTCGCACTCCGGCAAAGATAGACTGGTTAGGCAATCTTCTCTTTGCCATAGGACTGGTCTCAGTAATGGTGGGTATCACCTACGGAATACTCCCCTACGGCAAGTCCACGATGGGCTGGGGAAACCCTGGGGTCATCGCAGCGATAGGTGGCGGCATCTTGACTCTGTCATCCTTCGTAGCCTACGAGACAAAAGCACGATCTCCCATGTTTCGCCTAAAGCTCTTTAGTATTCGCGCATTCGCTGCGGGAAATATCGCAACTTTGCTCGGCGCACTCGGACGAGGTGGCTTACAGTTCATCCTCATAGTCTGGCTTCAAGGTATCTGGCTTCCCGAACACGGGTATTCGTTCTCCCAGACTCCACTTTGGGCTGGAATCTACCTAATCCCTCTCACAGTCGGCTTTTTGATCTCAGGTCCATTATCCGGAAAGTTATCCGATAGATTCGGTGCTCGACCCTTTGCCACCCTTGGAATACTGATCCAGGGTGTAACGTATTTAGCGCTTCAGTTCCTTCCAATCAACTTCAACTACATAGCCTTTGCGATCATAATTGCAATAAACGGACTGGCTGGAGGTCTCTTCTCCGCCCCAAATCAAGCTGGCGTAATGAACTCCCTTCCACCCAATCAACGTGGAGCCGGTGCTGGGATGCTAACCACCTTTCAAAACTCCGCTCAGGTGCTTTCAATCGGAGTTTTCTTCTCTCTGATCATCGTTGGACTTTCCGCCACCTTACCTCACGCCCTCTATAGTGGTCTGATTCAGCAGGGCATTCCGAGCTCTGCAGCTCACTTCGCAGCTTCATTGCCTCCAGTCGGAAGCCTCTTTGCAGCGTTCTTGGGTTACAACCCCATAAAGACTCTTCTCGGCCCAGTGCTTACGCACATGCCGGCTGCTAAGGTTGCTTATCTCACAGGTAGATCCTTCTTCCCCCACCTAATAGCCCCAGCGTTCCAAAGCGGTCTAAGAGACGCCCTGGACTTCGCTTTCGCAGCCGCATTAGTCGGTACGGTCGCATCCTGGATGCGTGGAGGCAAGTTCCATTACCAAGGCGCCCTCGCATCAGAGGCAAATCTTGCCCCCGAGGAGACCCTAGGCGAGGCCTAAGAAGGCATAGAACAGCAAATAATGATTTCTCCTTACTGCTCTAGGGGCACCGACAGCACTTTATGGCCGCTGTTGGTGCCTGATAGGGTTAGTGAAGAGCGTCGTAGGTGTTGATCTTGGAGAGCCCTTGCATGTCAAAAAAGCTCTCCCACAGCCTCTTTGAACAAATTCGTGTGAGTCTCAACGTCCTCCAACGTAGTGGTCGGTGCCATAAGCGCCATGTTGTGAAACGGAGTCATCAAAACACCCCTGTTAGCCATGTAAAGATGAAAGTACTGATCCAAAAGATCGTCTCCATAGGATGCAGACTCCCCGCCGTTTAGAGGGGGCGAGGGGGTGAAACGATACTCGATGCGAGCTCCCAGCCTCACCGCACAAAATGGTGCCCCAAACTCGAAGAACGCATCGGTTACCCCTTGTTCGAAGGTCGCACAAAGATCTATCATTTTTGCAAAGGCTTCTTTGGTAAAGACGTGTTCCAAGGTAGCTGCTACCGCCGCCACAGACAATGCGTTACCAGCAAGCGTTCCCCCAACACCACCCGTATCGACAAGATCTGCTTCTTGGTCTGCTAGCAGCCTCTCCGCCACTGCGTCAGACACTCCATATGCACCAACAGGAACGCCCCCTCCAATCGACTTCCCGATCGTTATCATGTCCGGATCGAGACCAAACAACTCTGTCGCTCCACCGTATCCGGCACTAAATGTATGGGTTTCATCGATAATGAGCAGCGTCGATGTCTCTGAGCATAGACGGCGAAGCTCCTCGTGAAACCCAGCAACCGGTAAGACGATGCCAATATTTGTAAGAGCAGGTTCGGTGAGAACCGCCGCTATCTCATAGGTTGAAAGAGCCCTTCTTACAGCTTCAATATCGTTGAACTCCACGACAACAGTCGTATCGGTCGGATCTACTGCGGGACCTACATTGCCAGTGCGAGATCGTGGCACGCCGTTATCTAATACGATAAAGCTCTCATCCACGGTCCCGTGGTAGCAGTAGGAGAAGACAAGAACCTTACTTCTCCCGGTGATTTGACGAGCAAAACGAAGAGCAAAACGATTGGCATCTGTCGCAGAGAGTGTGAACTGCCAGTATGGAAGCGGAAATCTAGCCGATAGCGCAGAAGCCGCATTTACAGCATCCAACGACGGCAACATTGTAGTAATTCCGCCTTTGTCTCTCACTCTCTCAATTACCGCAGATACAGTAGCGCCAGGGCTATGTCCAGCCATAGCTCCGGTGTCTCCGAGGCAGAAATCCACATAAATATTTCCGTCTAGGTCTGAGATCTTCGAGTCTCGGGCAGATTTGAAAAATATCGGATATCCGCCGCTCCACTTGCTCATCCAAGACATTGGAACTCCACCAAGTAGAACCTTGCGAGATTGCTCGAACGCTTCCTTAGACTTTGAAGTCCTCTTGGAGAATATACTTGTCTCTCGCTCCACGAGCTTGGAGAGTCTCACGCGATCTCCATAAACATATTGTCCCGTCAACATTCACCTCGTGTACCTAAACCGTTTCAGCTACAATACCGAGAATCGAGTTAGCCGTGAGTCTCGACTTGGCAGCTTCCCTTTGAACTCAGAGATAGTTAGGCGATCAAATTTTTGTAACATAAGACAACTCTACAGCTTCACCTAAAGTTCCCTAAGAGATGTAACAAGGGAGCCGCCAGCAGCGATTCATCTTCATAAGATGGTCTGTGAGAGGAAAGAAATTGCAAGGTAAACAGATCATAGAGCACAGCAACGAAACTGCAAAGACCATAAGGAGGATCTCCATCGCTGCGTTAGGATTCCTCACTGTAGTGGTCTGGCGAGCAGATCCAGGCAAGACGTATCCGGTCGCATCACCCAAAAGCACGACGACTACGCATTTTGCCACGTCCCCTAGTTCGACTACAGCACCCACCACGTCTACGACGGTGCCTTCAACCACACAGGCTCAAGCCCCAGCTTCAACTCAGGCTCCACCTCAGACGACCCAAGCCCCAGCTTCAACTCAGGCTCCACCTCAGACGACCCAAGCCCCTGTAGCTGTAAGCGGAGGAAGCTAACAACTCCAAATACGACCGCAAGTCTTCCTTTCAGGGTCTAAAACCTCTATCCCTATGAAGCTGCTAAGGGAATAGTCCATCCTCAGATTTAGTTGTACAGTACAACTGATTTGCTAGGAAGGTGCGGGTTCATATGCCGGTCCCCAAAAGCGTGTCACCTAACTCAGAGAAGGAGATAAGAAAGAGGTTACTTTTAGCCACTTTCTCCTTTACCGCAGGAATAGGCGCTGCGCTAGTGGTTCTACACAACTCAAACGTTGAGATCTATGGCGTAAGTGAGTTTGGTGTTCATCTATCCACAGCGCCTTTTTTGGCCCTAGGACTGTTCAGCGCCGCCTATAATACATGGAAGCTCGCCGACCAGGTCAATCCCAATATTGGTACCCCTAACCTTGGTGTTCTTCTAAAGTTTGTAAGTTTGTCGATGGTTCTCATTGTACTTACACCATTTACTATCGACACATTCTTCAACTGGACACACATGATCGTCGGAGCGCTTCTCTTTCTAGATCAGCTGTACATATCCCTCACTCTTTTGCACTACGAAAGTGACAACTATAAGCTGACCTTACTAGCAGTGGAACTGATTGGCGGGATCTTGGCAGCGCTCTCGCTCCCTAATCACATGTTGACCTATATGTTTCAGGGCGAGATAATCTTTCAGGCTGGATTCCTCGCACTAATTTTTAGAGGCACTCACATTTTGGCATCTACCTCAAAGCGCACATCCGCTAAAGCTTCTCACCCACAAAGACATCCCTTCGTACGGTAGGGGGACGGAAACGGGATGCACTTTGATCGGCTGTAGCACTCGTGTCAATCTTGGGTGAGGCAGATATGTTTACACATCTGTTGATCCAACAAAAGAGCTACCAGTAAAGGAGATTTGACTACCTGACGATCAAGGAAACGGTGCATAGTTCGTCAAAGTAAGTACATGCCTTCCACTTCTGACCCAGAGGTCCCCGAGCGGGCATAAGAACCCAAAAAGACTCTCCGCTGCCTACCAAGGGCCAGATCATAACAAGGTACGACACACTCCCTGGGGTCGAAAAAGGAACCCTGCTTCAAGGAGAAGGTTTGTACTCTTCTCTCATTACCAGTTGGCATCGCCTACAGAATCGCCAGATCAAAACATCGCTTGGATCAAGTCCAGGTGGTGGGCTGTTTGATCCCTCAGTCCTGCTGAACGATTGCAGACCACAGATGTATGTAATGCTTGTGGTGGGCCGTCTCATAAGTCTTCACGCTTTCTTCAGCCTTGGTTGTGCACATCCCAGCTGATGCGGGGAAGCAGGAGGACTAATGATTGTCACTTCGAGCACAAACTTTAGATTCCGCTTCACCTTAGTCCCTTGGCGAGACATCCTCCTAAAACACCAAGGAGCTATGAGATGAAAGAAATAGTGGATAAATTAGGCAGTCTCGATGTGCATCGTGACATCGTCGTTCCGTGCTTGGGAGTTAGAGAGTCAGATCGCATGGTTACCCTTTCCAAGGAGACCTTTGCCACCATAGATAAAGGACCCGAGACTCAGCTCGAGTTCCTCAGTGACGCTAGGGTATCAACGGTGTTGACGGCGACAACATGTAAGAAATGAAAGCCGCTACGCTACGCACTGGAGGGACTCTTTGTAACACCATGGCTCTATCGTACCGAGCACGTGAAGAATGTACCTGAGAGAGACAGACCTCGCAGACGAGTAAACGGTTAGCAGATGTCGCCGCCCACGCAATGGTGTAGCTGAGTTTTGTTCCTCCAGTAGAGATTCGTGAGCAACGCTGAGTTGACCCGATATCGCAAGACCCAAGCAGACGCTAGGTCACGAGAGATCCAACGACTCTAAGAATGTTCTCCAGACGCCGATATCAAGCTCACCTCGGTACCCTCTTATGTGTGGAGTGCCTCATCAAGACAGGTTACAGAGGTCATCATCCCATGCGAAAGAGCTCCCACGGTCTTGACCCTAATGGCCAAGTCCTAGATGCGGACTAGGGTTCCTCAACTCTAGGAGGCACTCTATCGATACTGCAGAGCCCACCATGCCTTCGTCGCCAGACAGATCATCAACCATATCGACTACCTGGACTCGGCGGTGGTAGTACTCACCAAGTAGATCTATAGGCGTCTCATCCACTTTGGTTACGCCGTCGCTCTGGTATCACCAACTCCAGCGATCCCTGCAACCACGGCACGGGTCTTTATTGCTGAGATCAGGGGTGACATGTCAAGGTTCACAACCGCTGGACATTTATCTGCCTGGGCTGGGCCTTCTCCTGCAGGTTATGATTGAGCTGGCAAGCGAATGCCAGCGGATACTAGACATAGATCTACGTCGTTGAAACGTGCGATGATAGAGGCTCACTTGGGCGCTCGGCACATTCAAATGGAACCAACTCATCTGCCCAAAGGCACGCACTTCCAGACGGCGAGAGCCTAACAAGGCAGCCGTTGCGGTCGCCAACTCTGTGTTAGAGCTCGTCTGATATCGCCTTAGCAATGAAGAACTCTACCAAGATCTTGGGGCTGATTACTTCGAGAAGCACAACCATCCCCAAGCCTAGGTAAAGCGACTAGCTAAGAGGATCGAGGCTCTCGGATTCGTGGTCACCGTAGCAGAGAGGGTCACCTAGGCCCAGTATCTCACAATATCTAGATAAGCTCCCCATGGTGGGGTCCTTAGGTCTTGTCTTACCTTTCTCCCCTCGTTGGAGGCGTTACACTTTCGAAGGCTACCCAACTTGGAAGGTGGGACAACTCTGATTCGCTGTTAGTGGGTCAGTTTCAGTCCGCCGCTTACAACCTGTGGCTAAAACAAGAGCGAGGCTGGGCCAATACAGCCCGCCTCCCTCTTGTTGGTTGACGTATGAGATAAGTAGATCGGTCTTTAGCTTGCGGTCTTGATGAGTTCTCTTTCGGAGTCTGTCTCATTACCTCTAAGACTTTGTACGAGTGGTTCCGGAACCTCTCTGGTTAGAAAGTCGGGACGGTTTCCCGATGGGTCTTCCTTTCGGTACTGCAGATACACCCCTACTGAGAGGATCGTAAAGATCATCCCCGTAACCATTACCATCAGTACCAAGTTCTTTAGTATCCAGGACATCTGTCTCTCCTTTGCCTGTTGTTTCTCTATGTCTAATAAGCTAAGGCACCAAGGTAATGACAACGTAAAGAAAACACACAGCCT
>NZ_FQUL01000061.1 GCF_900128965.1 Ferrithrix thermotolerans DSM 19514 | reverse complement strand
CGAAGTTCTTCAACTGGTATCAATACGAGCACCACCATGTGGGCCTTGGACTCATGACTCCCGCTGACGTCCATGGGGGATACGCAGAGGTCATCACCGAACGAAGAGCCGAGGTCTTACGCAACGCCTACGAGAACCACCCCGAGCGCTTTGTGCGAAAGGTTCCAATCCCACCCACCCTCAACAACGAGGTCTGGATCAATCGACCAACTGAGGAAGAGATGAAAGAGGGTTCTTAGACGGCCGGAAGTTAGCGTTTTGACTACTAAATTCGAAAGAACCTCGTACATTTTTTGTTGAGACATTCCGGAGGCTTATGTCCACACTGGGGTGAACCGGTTGCCTACTTGGATCTCGATAACTGATAGACACTCTACTTCCACTGTCAAGGACTAAATAAAGATCAAAAGTCAATGACAGTTCTATAACCACTTACTAAGATAGACACAGTTCCAAAGACCCTATGGCCTATTTGCAAAACTTTAGGCACACGACCCATCCCTAAGTTGCCCTACGGCGAGTTCCGCCGGAAGTGACGACTGTGGAGAAGAAAGCACTGGCCATCCACTAAGCCTTGGTTTGGTGGATGGTGAAACTGGCTTCGATGAAGCAGTAAATAAATTGCAAATCTGTGTGAGTAGATTTGCGTAAGATTTATGGAACGGTTCATCGGTAGGCAACAACCGAGATATCTATCACGACGGTAGAAGAAGATGCTCTTGGTGTTAGAAAAATTTGTGGACTTAAATACTTGTCACCCTAACCACAAGTATAAGCTAAAGGCATGAACGACGGCGTGACCATTTCGACCTACGAATTCTTGAAGCGTTTCCCGACAGAACGCCCGGCCAGAACCTATTTCGAACAGTGCAAAGAATCAGTACATTGATAGATAAGGACATCGGAGTACAGTTGCCGTATACGGGAGCCGTTAGGTGAGCGGTATTTCTAGTACAGTTACCCTACGTGATCTGGATACCACGGTTGATAGTACAACTGATGGATTATTTGGTCTGACTAAATACCCAGCTAAGTTTATCCCTCAACTTGTAAACTATCCGCTTGATAGCTGGCTGGCGAATGAGACAGCAGGCAATAGTCCTCGGGTGCAGTACCTTGTTACTGACCCTTTTGCTGGTGTGGGAACCGTGGCTATATCTGCCCATTTGCGTGGTCTCAAAAGTCAGTTGTGGGATATCAACCCGCTTATGGGTCATTACAACCAAGCACACGCAGTTGTGTTGTCGTCACAATCACCAGTTATCCATTTGGCGTCGGCCCTCACCGATCGTCTACATGACCTTCGTCTCTATGACCTCGATGGCGAGTACCCGGTACTGCCTCTTGATTCAAAGAGCATTCAATATTTAGGCGACTGGTATCATCCTTTGATATTTTCGCTTGTCTCGCACCTGTGGCACGTGTACTATAACTCTCCCGATAAACAGAAGGCCCTTCTGCTCGCTCCCCTGCTGCGAGTCACCAATAAGTGGTCGTATAACGACTTGCAACGACAGAAGTTGTGTCGTTCAGATCGCAAGACACGTTATGTGAACTCTTGGCTCCGTAATCTCAACTGGAGGCAGGAGTTTTTGAAGGAATTAATTGAATACGTCAATGATGCAGCCAATCGGTATGCTGATCATAAACTACGAGCACCGTGGCAATATGATACGTCGATCACGGTAATCTCACCTGATCGGAACGCGACGTTACCAGTTGGTCACGGGAACGTCGTAATTACATCTCCACCCTATCTTCAGGCTCAGGAATACATTCGAGCCTCGAAACTCCCTTTGCTATGGCTTGGGCATTCGTTAGATGAAGTGCGCACAAGGTCAAAAATGGAAATCCCATACTGCCAATCATTGCCCACGCAAGAGATCGCATCGCCTATGTTTGACCATGTGCGTCGGTTTTACGACCGAGATAACAACAAGCGAGCACTTGCGGTATTAGATTCGTACTTCACCAATACTGTAAATGCACTTGAACGCGCATCGCAGAGTGCGACGGACATATACCTGATTGTGGGTTCCGCTAATCTGTATGGTACAAGTGTTCCGCTGCACATCATCTTTAGCGAACACTTCGTTTACAAGCTAGGCTGGTCGCATCGGTTTACTTTACATGATCGGATTGTTGCAAAGACGTTGTTCAAGACGCCAGTCAATCCGGCGACTAATCGCATAGATCAACGTATGGATACTGAGCAGCTAGTGTGGCTGAGCCGATGATCGAGTTTAATACTGATGCTATCGTCGGTTCAGGCAGGGATGCGGCGGTAATCGGCGTCAGTAATGAATACATAGTCCTTGCTATGTTGATGACCAAGTTTCCAAATTCGTCGAAGGTAGATATGCCTCTGTCCTCGTATGATCTTATCATTGAACGATCAGACGAAAGTGGAACGAGTTTTATCAGGGCGCAGGTCAAGACCGCTACGAAGTCGATATCATTCGTTGGTGGCTCCCGTGGAGGCGTAGATCGCACTTACGACCGATTCACGAACAACAGCAAAATCTATGTTCAGGACGAGACTAAGAGTGATGTTGTTATTGGTATTCATCGATCTCAACAGCAAACCACGCTGTATATGATTCCAACTTTGCTGATTAAGCACATTTGCCAGCAGTCGCTAAGTATCAAGAAAGCCAATGTGTTTTCTGATTGGCATATGATCTCGTTATGCGATAAGGAATTAGAGTTAAAACAATATTTACGCGGTCAACTGTCGGAAGCTGACCCCTTGCTAAAGATAGCATCATTTAAGGACTGGTTGTCTAAGGACTAAGGTGAATAAGTGTATAGTTCTCTATGCTAACGCCCGGACACATTGGATACTGACGATTGTCTTGCTCTATTATGCGACCTTCCGGTTTCCGTCGTGATCACAGTTAAGATGTCATCATGAATCAATCCATTGCTTGCAACAACATGTGATTTTAGGCTTGGATCAGCCTGATATGCAGTGTTACCATCCCAACTCGTGATCTTACCTCCCGATTCCTCGACATTCAATGCACCTGCACCTATGTCCCCGGCCCATAAATCCAACTCAACATAGGCATCATATTCTCCCGTTGCAACAGAGATGAAGTCCAAACTGGAAGATCCTATTCTTCTTATGTCTTGGCATTTTGCAAACATTGCTTGCGCTATATCGAACATCACCGCAATATTTGCTCTACTGTAAGGCAAGCCGAAACCTATCAACCCAACTTTCGATCCCCACTCAACAACTCCCAGCTCAGAGGCTTAGTCCCAGTGGATAGAACACTACAAACTGGCTACTACCTTGGCTCGTCTGGGTAAGGGGTCACTAATCCCGAGTGAGTCAAAGATTTGGGAACTATATACTTAACACCCTAACCACAAGCATAAGCTAAAGGCATTAACGGCAGCGTGACCATCTCGACCTACGAATTCATGAAGCGTTTCCCGACAGAACGCGCGGCCAGAACCTATATCGAACATTGCCGTTGGCACGGGCATCCAACATGCCCAACATGTGGATCTGCTAGTCGGATTCAAGTTCGCAAGGTGGAGGGGTACTACCGTTGTCTTGTCTGCAAGCGTGACTTCACGGTGCGCACAGGGACTATGTTTGAACGATCTCACGTTCCACTGGACAAGTGGCTGTATACCATCTATCTTTTGGTGACCGCTCGCAAGGGAGTCTCGTCACTCCAGTGGTCCAAGGAGATTGGGGTTACACAGAAGACTGCCTGGTTCATGCTCGCAAGGCTCCGCAAGGCATGCGGCAATGGTAAGGATGCTCTTTTGTCGGGGATCGTCGAAACCTTATTAGGTGGCAAGGAAGCCAATAAGCATGAGTGTAAGAAGTTGCGTGCAGGATGTGGCCCAATTGGCAAGACTTCTGTGTTTGGCATGCGTGAACGTGGCGGCAGGACTAAAGCAGTGGTTGTACAAAGTGTAGACGGCAGCACCATCAAAAATTGTATCGAAAGACAGGTAACTCCAGGTTCTGATCTCTACACCGACGAACACGCAGCCTACAGAGGCGTTATTGGAGTAAACCATAAGAGCGTAAACCATAGTGCCAAGCAATTCGTAGAGGGCATGGCACACACGAACGGGGTCGAGAGCGTATGGGCAGTACTGAAGCGTGGATTCTATGGGACCTATCATCATTTCAGTCGTAAGCACATGCAGGGTTATGTGGATGAGTTTGCATTTCGGCTGAACGAAGGAAATGTCAAATAGGCAACGCTAGGTAGGATTGGTGCATTGCTTGACAAAAGTGTTGGGTTACGGTTGACGTATGCGGAGTTGATAGGTAGGTGATGGAAATGCATGTCACAAGCCAAGAGCCGCCAAGGGTGTCCTCGGAGTTGTTAAATCAGAACTGGATGAACGCACAAATATGCCCCACGGCAAAGATTGAAACGGAGTTGGGTAAGCGGTATCGAGTTCTTGTAATTGATCCGCCTTGGAACCAGGGCAAGACCGGCAAGCGCTCGGTGCGTCCAAACCAGACCACGATGCTGGATTACCCTACTATGAGTAAGAAAGAGTTGCTTGAGCTACCCGTTAACCAATGGGCGGAAGATCAAAGTTTTTTGTGGCTATGGGCAACCAATAGCAAGGATCGTAAGACGGGTGAGCCGATCCTGAAAACAGCCTTTGATTTGATGGAAGCATGGGGTTTCACCTTCTACACGATGATTACTTGGAACAAGCGCACTGGCCCTTGTCCATTTGGCCCCTACCAAATTATCACTGAGCATATTCTATTCGGCTATAAGGGCAAGGCTGTGTTCGACCGGAATCATCTTGGCAAGATGCAGACCTGCTTTACGGCCACTCCGACAATCCATAGTGCCAAGCCTGATTCCTTCTACCAACAGGTTGCAGAGTACTTTGAAGGCCCGCGCCTTGACGTGTTTGCTCGTCAAGTTCGTGAAGGCTATGATGGTTGGGGCAACCAGTACGGTTCTCTAACCAAAGACGCACAACGACCAAGGGTGCTGTGCCATGCCGAAGATCACCAAAATAGTTAAGCTACCTGCTAACCCGCCAAAATATACCGAGTCCAAGGTGCTTGTGTATATAGATGGGCAAAGATGCACTCTAGTGCGGGAACGGACTTGGCAAGCAATGAACTTAAAAGTGGGCGATTCGATTGACTGCGACGAACTAAAGAAACGCGAGAATTTTCATTGGAAAAATGAGTATAGCAAAAAGGATAAAAACGGAAAAAACGCATGGGACAAAGAGAAAGTTCGCCTTAGCAAAGTTCGTAGCCTAATAAATGGTATTGACACGCGTATCGAAGCTGAGATTGTTGGTTTTGGTGCTGATTCTACTGATATGATTCCGGAACATCCCAAAGAATCCGGCAAGCCTGATATCGAGGTTTATCTACGTGACACCAGGGCGGTTCTGATTTATGTCGAAGTCACGGGCACAGAAGTTATGCGCGGTGATTCTTATTGGATACGTCCTGACAAGCTTGAGTATGCCAAGGCTCACCCCGATCAGGATGTGTGGTTCATTCTGCATTACGCTAAGCCGTCCGAGAAATACGTGTTCATCAAGCCAATCCCTGGAAAAAAGTACACTTCGGTTCAGAAAGTGATTAATCGATCAACCGAGTATTATGTAGAGTTTTCGGATGAAGATGCCAGTGATTTCGAACGATTCAAAGGCCATCTGGTTCAGTTACTTTCCAAACTCGACTAGGATGTGGCCTTCGGGCACCGTGTCCAGCATGAACAAAAAGGCGCAACTGCCTCATTGTTGTTGTTAGGGTGTCAAATATATAATCCCCAAAGATTTGGCGTTGATCCGGATCTGGAGTATTTGAGACTCGTAGGTGATGAACCTTACGCTCTATATCGGTCAGGGTGACGGTGGCTCTGACATGGGTAGCGAGACGGGCAAGAATCGTCAAGGGACGTCTTGTATCTGTTTTGGTTGTGAGTTCATAGGCGATGGCCCCATAGAGGTGATAGGCAAGCACGGAGATAAAGAGATGTGCGCAGGTGCGCCGAGCCAGTTGGTGATAGAGGGGACGAAGGCCAAGATCGCTCTTTAGGGCCCGAAAGGCCTCCTCAACTCTTGTTAGGGTCATATAGAGATGCCAGATCTCCTCGTTGGAGAGCCCCTCTTTGTTGGTCTCAATCACATACGCTCCATAGAGAGCCCCCCTACGGAATGTCTCAACAAAAAATGTACGAGGTGCGTTCGAATTCAGTAGTCAAAACGCTAACTTCCGGCCGTCTAGGGACCCTCTTTCATCTCTTCCTCAGTTGGTCGATTGATCCAGACTTGGGTGTTGAGGGTGGGTGGGGTTGGAACCTTTCGCACAAAGCGCTCGGGGTGGGTTTCGTAGGCTTCGTATAAGACCTTGGCTCTTCGTTCGGTGATGACCTCTGCGTAGCCTTCATGGAC
>NZ_FQUL01000049.1 GCF_900128965.1 Ferrithrix thermotolerans DSM 19514 | reverse complement strand
ACAAGACCGAGGCGGTGAGAACCTGGCTCCTTCGCCATCTGCGATTTGTGTTCCACTTCACCCCGACGTACTCGTCCGCCGATGTTCCAGGTTGAGCGCTTATTCGCAGCCCTGACCACCAAGTACCTCCAGCGCAGCGTGCATCGCAGCGTCGCCGAGCTCACCCGTGGCATCAAGGAGTGGACTGACAACTGGAACAACGACCCCAAGCCCTTCATCTGGACCAAGAGCGCCGACGAGATCTTCGCTTCAATGCAGAAATACCTCGAGCCTACTGTTCTTGAAGCCACTTGTGACAAGGGACACTAGGTTGGCTAACTTCTCTCCCGACTGAGATAGGGTTCTCTGAGTAAGCTTTAGGCCGCCTGGTGAGGACTTAAAGCTCGCTATGTGCTGGTGCGTTCTACTAGAGTAGTTGGGGTGATGGTGGGGTTAGGGCTGTAGCTAGTTCTCTGTGACGCTGATTCACCAATTCCTTCAAAAAGGGTAACTTATGATGTGTGCTTAGATGGGAATTGGATACGCGTCCATCAAATGCCGTGTTGGTGCTAGAGCAGTATTTTAGCTCTTTAGGCGCTAAGTGACTTCAAATGCTTTTTCGGAGACGTTGTCAAAAGAAGATATAGTCCTTTGCCATTCACTGTACCTGCACGGTACGCCGTCCAATGAAGCGGTTCTCGAGTTGTCTACTGTTGGAAGTGTAGTTATTGCGGAATAAATCACGCGATCGATTGCACTTGTAACGAAGGAAGGCTTTCTGCTCTTACCACTGTGGCCAACCCGATGGAATCGATCCGGTGGCAGGGTCATTTTGCAAAACGCCGCCGGGGCCTCCAAGGGAAGTAAGCAGTTGAGAGAAGTTATACCCAAAGGCGGTTGAGTTTGCTCCGTAGAACTGACCGTATATGGCAGCCATCGTCGTACCATCACCTGCTGGATTAGCCCATCCAGTCTCAATTCCGGAAGGTCCGTTATAAAGGGTACCTATGACCGTGTTAGGTGTCACAGTTTCACCCGGCGTAACATCTGGATTGACTGACTCTGCCACGTAAACTACGTCGCCAGCAGCGGGACCGTTTGTCAGCCGATAGGAGATGTACACCCCGTTAGGCCAGCCACCGTTGTAAGTATTCAAAACAACTCCATCACCTATTGCATATATGGGACCCGACCCGTTGAAGTCAACACCCTGATCGATTCGTTCGGAGACTAGGCCGCTTATGGCTCTTAGGGGATTCTCGTAGGCGCTCGAAGACACAATCGGCGCTGGACTGGGGTTGTTTGTGCTGCCTTGCGTAGGTGCAGAGGTGTTGTTCGCAGCTGCTTGTTGTGCAGCTGCTTGCTGTGCAGCTGCTTGTTGTGCAGCTGCTTGCTGTGCAGCTGCTTGTTGTGCAGCTGCTTGCTGTGCAGCTGCTTGCTGTGCAGCTGCTTGTTGTGCAGCTGCTTGTTGTGCAGCTAAAATCTGTTCTTGTTCTTGCTGTGCGACCAGGGCTTGGACTTGAGAGCTGGCTGAGGATAGCTGACTTTGAGCTTGAGCTATCGCCTCTTGAACCTTAGTTTGATAACTTTGAGCCGCCGCTACCATGGATTTTTGTTGAGCTTCTAGGTCATTGAGACTCTGTACCTTGGTCTTCAACTGTTCTTGTGCAATTTGGTACTGAATGACCGCCTGTTGTTGGATTGAGGAGGCTGTAGATACATCTTCCTGCACTACCTCCAACGAACTCGGATTGCCTTGAACGGCGACAAACCATGAAGGAATGGAACCACCTTGTATGAAGAGATGTACCGCCTCAGCGGTTACCTTAGCGTGGAGAACCTTGATCTCTTGGCGCTTCGCGCTGATCTGACGTTGAAGCAGGGCGATAGTAGATTGTGTCTGTTGCAGCTGTGCCTCGGTCTCCTGGTAGCGGATAGACGCTGATTGAATCTGTAGACGCAACTGATCTATTGTGTTAGTAAGGGCACTGACCTGGTCTTTCGCACTTTGCAGCTGGTTTGCGGATGCTTGACCTGAAAAGCCAAGGGTAGATGCTGCTATTGCAAATCCTAAAGCTACTGCTTTCTTAGCGAACTGTGGCCTTTTGCTTCCTTCTCCTATTGTCATATTTTCTACTCCAATATTTGAAACTCTCTAGTCCCAGACGTTCGTCTAACTTGAACCACGTTATCCGATTACGCCCTGTGGCTGCCCCGCTTCTACATAACTTATCTTTCACCAGCAGTTATCGGTCAAATGTGCCTCTAGCTAAATCGTCGATGTCTAGATTTGGACGCTATCTCTTGGCAAGCGAGGCGACTTTGCATTGAGTTAGATACCGACTCACCAAAAGACTTTCTACTATACGCCAGCATTCCAGGGAAGGTCTTATTGCGAGATGACTACGAGAAAGATTCAGGCTAGAAAAGCTGTGTCATAGGAGGTAATTTGAGGCTAGTCTAAATGGAAAGCGTCGAGATTCCACTTTAGACATCGGTCGCTCTTTAGAACGGCCAGCGATTAGATCTTCGACTTTCAAAGCGGTACTGTCCGACTCAGTTCACTTCCTCGTAGCTAGGGTACGATAGATGTGGGGCACGGTCGTGGTATGTCTCACCAGGTGGCCCGAAGGAATATTTGAAGGGTGAGTACCTGTGTCGCAATAGATGAAAGCCATAAGAACAGGCAGTTCAAGCGTAAGGTAGTAAGACCCGTAAGATCGTCTTCATCGACGTTGATCGGCCGGTGTTGGGAGTCGTAGTCACTAAGTTACCCGTGCAAATAATCACGATCAGAGTCGTACATCAACTCGATATGGGTTGTCTAAACTTATTCGTGGACTTCGTAAATCTGTTATGACCGAGAGTACGTTTCCAAAGACATCAACGGGTAACACCGTCTCATTTTCCTTCTCACCGATACAGATAACCCCGGTATCAATGCTAAGAGGCACAACAGGAGAGCAAGGATACGTTCCGGTTGAACGATTGAGCGGTGAGGCGAATCGATTCTGACATGGTAAGGTAAGGTGCCCAGACGGACGCTAGTTTTTCCACAGTAAAGTTAGCCTCCAGAGCGTATACTCCAGCGAGAATAGATTCAGCGGCTCCGTCTGCTAGCATATGAACTCCAAGTACTCGTCCCGTGTCCCCGTCCGCAACGATTTTCACCAGTCCTTTAGTGTTGCGGTTGACCAATGCTCGAGGAACGTAACTGAGGTCAAGCACTCGACAGTCGCAACTGTACCCTGCTTCTATGGCAGCTTGGTCGGTGAGACCTACCGATGCTATTTGAGGAGTAGTGAATGTGACCCGTGGGAGGGTGCGATAGTCCACTTTGCGTCCAGCGTTCGATATTGCGTTGTCCGCAACTATAGTCCCGTGTTGTCCTGCAACGTAGACGAATTGTGGAGCTCCAGTTACGTCACCAGCTGCAAAAACTTTTGGATTGGTCGTTTTCAGCTGGTCGTCAACTAAGACCTCGCCTTTAGGACCAACCTCCACCCCCATATGTTTCAGGCCTAAATTTGAAGTATTTGGTGTCCGGCCGGTAGCGATGAGGATGGCGTCTCCTTCTAAATGGAGATTTTCCCCGAGATGCTTTAGATCGATCTTGATGTCCTTTCCTTCTTGCCGTACGGATTCAACTGCAGAACCTGTCAGTACCTGAACCCCTTCTTCCACCAAGACGCTGCGAAGCGTCTCAGATATCTCTGGCTCCTCAAATGGAGCTATGCGATCTTGAAGTTCAACGATGGTGACCCTCGCCCCTAGGTGGCTAAAGAGCTGTGCTTGCTCGAGTCCGACTGCGTTAGCACCTATGACAATTATGTGTCTCGGGAGTTCCTCGACCTCCATTGCTGTGGTCGATGTCAGGAAGTTGACCGATCCAAGACCCGGAATAGGTGGAATAAACGGAGAGGCACCTGTGGCTATCACATAATGAGATGCTTGTATCTCCATATCTTCGTTTTCTTCGTGACGCTTCACAGATAGTGAACCATTTGGCGCAAATGAAGCTACTCCATAAGTAATCTCAAAACCGTAGACTTTGGCAAGATCTTCATATTTTTCTTTTCGTAGGCCTGTAACCATGTCTCGCTTGCCAGCTAACAATGCCTTCATGTCTACTGGACCTACATTGGTGTTGATTCCTGGAAACATCTGAGTGAGAGCTATGTGGCGAGCCTCTGCGGCTGCAAGAAGTGCCTTAGAAGGTACGCATCCTACATTTACGCAGGTTCCTCCTATTATTCCCTGCTCTATCAGTACAACACTTGCCCCGAGTCCCTTGGCGTGAATGGCAGTAGAGAATGCGGCGCTTCCTGAGCCTACTATGGCAAGATCGTATGTTGACTTATGGTTCAAAGCCATGTACCTGCTCCTTTCCTATGATCCTCAGGCGGTCATCGTTGTACGGGCCTTCGTGTTCTAAAAAAACACACTAAAAACACTCCAGTTAACTAGAAGGATCATCTTTCTTTAGATTCTTGAAAAATTAATTGATTAGGTCCCACGGGTACCAGGAGATCGCATCTTCAACTGTAAAAGTGTCCGCTTGATGTGAAAAACAGAGTCATTGGACAGTTACTGAGACTTTGAGCATCATGCACCAAGGGTCCCATCAAGCGGGTGATCAGGTATTGATACAGAATCTCTCAAACAGTTTGCGAGCGGTGTTAGGGTCTTAGACCTGTCGGTTACAGTCATCTTGTCCCAGTTGACCAAGTCTGGTGAGTTTCGAAAGGAAGCCTGCTGTAAAGCAGTTCAACAGTCCGAGCTAGACGTTTGGGGGTATCATCGCTAGGCCGCAGTGAAGGTTATGATGCTGCTAGCCGTGTCGATGTCTACTTTCTGATCAACCGCGCGCATAAGGGCATTCATCTCAATGATTTCGGCGACTGCGACCATATTGTAGCTAGTAGATAAAGTTAGTTGACTTTAATGTTACGGTTTAGGTTGAACGATTCGGTTTTGTAGATCTACGGAGTAGCGCCTTTAGACAAGGTGCTTTGGGCGATAAATATTCTAAGGTTTTTACCGCCGAAGTCCTGTATACACCTCGACACGGAGGGCAACGCGATAAGTGTCGACTGGTGTTTAGGGATACGTGGTCCAAGAAGAGGTAAGCTACCTTTAGATTGAGCGACTTGAGTGGTTTTCGTAAGAGTTCCCGTGGTTGCTCTGATTGTTAGTGGCCCTAGAGTAGTGACCGCTACCTAGGTCGAAGATCGTTTTTTCATCCATCTCAGCTTGGTGAAGAGCCAACCAAGATCAGAGGGTAAGCGTTCTGCAAACCATGGATGTCTTATTCTTGGGTAAGGATTATGTGTCTTTAGGTTTGGCCTTTAGAGGGTATCAGTTTGCCTAGTTTTTTTAGTAGCGAGGAGAGAGCGTCGTTTGAGATAGAGTATATCATCCAACGCCCTTGTCTCTTAGATGTCAGTAAGCCCGACTCTACGAGAACCTTGAGATGGTGAGAGATGGTCGGCTGTGACTTGTCGGTTGGAACGACAAGATCGCATGCACACATCTCTTGTCTTTGTGCGCTTGCTATTAGAGCAAGAATCTTGAGGCGAATGGGATCGGACAGTGCGTGCAAGACGGCTACGTCTGAGACGCTAAAGATGATCTCTTCAGTCGTCACGTGGAGGCCGACATCTAAAGTAGGTTCGTCTTCGATCTTCACGTCCAAGACCTTTCTAATTTTTGCTTATTTTTTATAGTTGGATTCTAGGCACTAGACAGTCGTATCTCTTCGCAACGTATATATTGATAAGCGTCAATATATACGAAAGGACATCTCGGATGAGAGTGGTTATCGTTGGGGGAAGTGACGCAGGGGTTTCAGCTGCACTTAGGATAAAACAACTTCAACCCGAGTTCTCTGTACAGATTCTTACTAAGGATCATCACCCCAACTATTCGGTGTGCGGTCTTCCTTATCTGCATTCCGGTGAGATCGGTGAGTTTAGAGATCTATTCCACAGAACACCTGATGATCTTAGGTCGCTTGGGATTGACTTGCGATTGGGTACCGAGGTACGGGAGTTGAGTTGCGATAAAAAGAAAGTATTCACCGAGCAAGGGGAGGAGATCTCCTACGACACTCTGATCTTGGGCACCGGTGTTCTGCCGCGGAAAGTTCCTGAACTATCGGATCTTGAAGATGGTCTCGTCCACTACCTCCACTCACCGTCTGACGGTGAAGCGTTAGAGGTCTTTATTCGCCAGCGCCATCCTGAGAAAGCATTGGTAGTTGGAGCGGGATATATAGGTGTGGAGATGGCAGAGGCCTTTCAGATCAGAGGTATTCATACATACCTGATCGAACAGAACGATCAGATCTTTCCTTCAGCGGAGTTGAGTCATGCAGAAAGGATTCAAAGAGCTCTTATAGAAAACGGCACAGAGGTCCATACCTCATGCGGTGTGGTGACTGCGAAATCCACGGAAGACGGCAAAGTGGTAGCGTTGCTGACAAACGGCATGGAGGTGTGTGTCGATGTAGTTGTTGTCGCTATCGGAGTCATTCCCAACAGCTCGCTCGCTAGGAGAGCCGGAATCGAAACGAACTCCCAGTCGGCCATTGTTGTGGATGCTTTGATGAGAACGTCAGACCCCTCGGTTTTAGCAGCCGGTGATGTTGTGCATACCTACCATCGCATGCTGAAGCGATTTACCTACCAACCCCTGGGATCGACGGCTCACAAACAAGGAGCAATAGCTGGTGAAGTGGCTAGCGGTTACCTAGATCATCAGTTTATGGGTTCGGTCGGTACGCAGGTAGTAAAGGTCTTTGAAGATGTCTTTGCGACTACAGGACTAAAACAGCAACAGAGCGTGAAGGAAGGATTCACTCCCCTGATGGTCGAGATCGAGGCCGATGACCATAAGGCATACTACCCAGGAGCCAAGAAAATATCTCTATCGATCCTGGGTGACCTCAGGTCGGGAAAGCTTCTAGGTGTACAGATGTATGGTAAAGCATCGACCGCTGTGCATAAACGTATTGATGTTGCTGCAAGTGCTCTTTATAGTGGTCTGAGTGTGTCAGAGCTCCTTGATCTTGATCTAAGTTATAATCCGCCTTTTGGGAGTCCCTGGGATCCACTACAGGTAGCTGCGGCAGAGTGGTTGAAGCGGTCTGGTCACTTCGAAAGATCTGTCTTTTGATGCAGCTCTTCTTGGCATCATTGGTCTTTGTTGTCACGTTGATTCTTGTCATATGGCAGCCGCGCAAACTGGGGATAGGGTACAGTGCTTTAGCTGGGGCGATTATCGACCTTCTGCTGGGGGTCGTGAATCTCCACAACGTACTTACGGTGTGGTCGATCGTGTGGAACGCCACCTTTACCTTCGTGGCTATCATTATTATTTCCTTGATTCTTGAGTGGGCCGGTTTTTTTAGATGGATGGCGCTACACTTCGCAAGACTAGGAAAGGGTCGTGGAGTCCGCCTGTTTGCCATGGTCGTACTCCTTGGGGCAATTATTGCGGCGATGTACGCAAATGATGGCGCAGCACTCACGCTTACTCCGATAGTTGTGGAGCTGATGTTGGAGCTAGGCTTTACCCCCGATACTTCGCTGGCGTTTATTATGGCGTCTGGCTTTATAGCTGACACTGCAAGCCTGCCGTTGGTAGTTTCAAACCTGGTTAACATCGTGTCGGCCGACTACTTTCACATCGGGTTTGTGAGCTATGCCAGCGTTATGGTGCCGGTAGACCTGGTTGCTGTTGGGGGAAGCCTTATCGTGCTGTACCTGTTCTATCGAAAGGTTTTGCCCACTTCATACGATGGATCCAAGATGGAAGTTCCTTCCAGTGCAATTAGAAACAGAGGGACCTTCAGAGTTGGAGTCCTGGTGACTCTACTTCTTCTGGTAGGTTACATCCTCTCGGGTACGGTCCATGTTCCTCTGTCGGTAGTTGCTGGAGCCGGAGCGCTAGTTCTAATACTAGTTGCCGTTAGAAGCTCTCAAGGGGTTGAGGTCTCGTCATCGACGTCAGTCGAACCGAGAGAGCCATCAACTGTGGAGATTAGGCGTCTTCTAAAGGAGGCACCCTGGCAGGTAGTGGTTTTCTCTCTTGGCATGTACATCGTAGTTTACGGTCTAAAAAACGTCGGTCTGACTCAATATCTCTCCATGGTGATAGACGCTATGGCAAAAGGAAGCCCCTTATTTGCGTCGGTTGGGACCGGTATTTTGATAGCTTTCTTGTCCTCTGTAATGAACAACATGCCTACGGTTTTAGTGGGTGCCCTATCGATCAGCGCCGTTCCGGTTACCGGAGTGACTCATAGTATCTTGGTCTATGCGAACGTTATCGGTGCCGACCTTGGTCCCAAGCTTACGCCAATAGGGTCTTTGGCTACGCTGCTTTGGCTTCATACACTAAAGCGAAGAGGAACGGATATATCGTGGTCGAGTTATATAAAAACCGGATTTGTGCTTACCATTCCGCTTCTGCTGCTGGTTACGACAGCACTTTTTGTGAGGCTTGTGTTGCTTTGAAGTGCTCAAGGATACTTCAATAACACTTGGCAAGCCTCGGTTGGATCAAGATCGGTTTACTCTACCATAACGATCTTGGCGATAGACTGCGACGGTGCAACGGATCCGTTTGTAGGGTGAGTCTACTTTTTGCTTGCGGGTCTTAGACGGCAGCCCTAAGTTAGGCTGCCGTCGAAAAGAATCCTCGCAAGTAGAGACTTGTTTGTTCAATGCGTGATCTCTATATCGCCACTGACTCCCCGTATCCAAAGTAGTGACTCTTTCCCTGTGAATAACGGTTCAAAGCCTCTTGTATGATCTTGCCTATGCTCTGGATTTCAGTCAAAAACCCATCATGACCAATGTCCGACTCTATGATGTGTAGTCCGGCACAGTTAGGAACGCTCTCGGCGATCTGGTGCTGTTGAGATACTGGGAAGAGTCTGTCCGAGGAGATGCCGATAACTGTAAGTGGAGCATCGATACCCCTCAACGCATGTTCGATGCCACCTCGACCCTTTCCGACGTTGAAATCGCTCATCGCCTGGGAAAGTCTTATGTAAGAATTGGCGTCGAATCGGCTCACTAGCTTGTCACCGTGGTGAAGCAGGTAGGAGAAGACCTCGTAGTCACCCAAGGGAGTCTTGTTAGCGCCAAACCGACGCTCCATCTCATCTGGACTTCTGTAGCTAAGGTGTGCCAAGGCTCGTGCTAGTCGGAGTCCGTTATCCGGTGACGTACCAAACTTGTGGTAGTTGCCGTGGTGAAAGTTCGGATCACTTTGAATAATCTGAATCTGCAGAGACGAGAGAGCGATCTGTTCTGCAGTAGCAGAGGGTCCGACAGCCAATAGAAAGATACTCCCGCTTGACTCTGGGAACCTTACTCCCCACTCGAGCGCCCGCATACCCCCCATGGAGCCTCCAATCACTGCGACATAGCGGTCGATTCCGAGCAGATCGGAGAGGGCTCGCTCCACTCTTACCTGATCGCCTACGGTAATCTGGGGGAACCTTGAGCCATAGATCTGGCCATCTGGGGAGATCGATGTTGGTCCAGTCGTACCTTGGCATCCTCCAAGGACGTTCGGGCAGACAACAAAGTATTTGCGTGTGTCGATCGCTAGACCAGGACCTATAAGTCCGTTCCACCATCCCGGTGTTGGGTGATTGTGGTCTTGTTCTCCTATGACATGAGAGTCACCGGTGAGGGCGTGAAGAACTAGAACGGCGTTTGATGCTGAGTCGTTTAGGGTTCCCCAAGTTTCGTAGGCGACTTCGATCGGCCCTACATTTACTCCGCTCTCAGTTTCAAAACTCTCGAGAACTCTAACTTTGATTTTCCCGCTAGTGGTTATGGTAGACGGTGAAGTCTCTTTGAACAACTCAATCCTCTTTGGCAGCACGGAAACCTGCTTCAAGGTCGGCCAGTATGTCGTCGATCGTCTCTAGTCCGATTGAGAGACGGATAAGGTCTGGAGTAACTCCTGAGGCTAATCTTTCTTCATCAGCTAGTTGGGAGTGTGTGGTGGAGGCAGGATGGATCGCAAGGCTCCGCACGTCTCCAACGTTTGCCAAGTGACTAAATAGCTCAAGTCCTTCGATGAATCGCTTCCCGGATTGGTCGTCTCCTTTTATTCCAAAGCTTACGATGGCTCCTGCACCTCTTGGCATGTACTGTTTCTGTCTGAGATGCCACGGACTTGTCTCCAAGCCAGCGTAGGATACCCACGCCACGTCGTCTCGTGCTTCAAGCCAGCTTGAAACCGCTTGAGCATTGGCAACGTGGCGCTCCATTCTTAGACTGAGCGTCTCAAGACCGATAAGAAGCTGGAAGGCGTTGAAGGGGGATATTGTAGGTCCGATATCACGCATGTATTGCAGTCGTGCCTTTAGTATGAAGCGTGCAGATCTCAAGGACTCTGGCAACTCTGAGTAGATAAGTCCGTGGTAACTGGAGTCAGGTTGTTCGAAGTTAGGGAACCTCCCCGACGCTTCGAAGTCAAAGCTTCCCCCGTCTACAATCAGGCCACCTAACGATGTACCGTGACCACCAATGAACTTAGTAGCCGAATGCACTACGATATCGGCTCCGTGACGTAGGGGTTGGGCAAGGAAAGGGGTAGCCAGGGTGTTGTCTACAACAAAGGGAATACCGTTTCTGTGCGCGATCTCTGCAATATTTCGCAGATCGACGATGTCGCCTTTGGGGTTGCCGATCGTCTCAGCGTAAAACGCTTTCGTGTTGGGACGAATGGCCGCCTCCCACCGCTTCAGATCGTCTGGATCATCTACAAAGGTTGTCGAGATTCCCAGCTTCGGCAATGTGTGGTGTAGGAGGTTGTATGTACCTCCGTACAGTGACGATGAAGCGACTATGTGTCCTCCACCTTCCGCCAGGTTCGTAAGAGCCAGCGTGATCGCTGCCTGACCGCTAGAGGTTGCAAGTGCGCCGACCCCACCTTCTAAGGTCGTGACTCGATCTTCAAGTACAGCTTGAGTGGGATTGCCGAGCCGGGTGTAGATGTTGCCTAGTTCCTCCAAACCAAACAGTGCTGCAGCATGATCTGTATCACGAAACACGTAGCTGGTGGTCTGATAGATCGGTACCGCCCTAGATCCTGTGGTTGGATCGGCGGAGGCGCCTGCGTGTATTTGCTTTGTCTCAAATCCCCATTGGGACATCTCTAATTTCCTGCCTTTCGTACGTGGACTGTAAAACTTTCATGGTTCGCTTTAGCTGTAATACTGTGTTGGTCACGAGAGCCTACGTAAAGGGCTCTATGGCCACATAAGTCGAAACTGTTTCGTTATTATCAGGGTGGCTCATGTAGGTGATTGTCTTACCTGAGCTAGGGTGACTGGTTTTTGCACTTCATATGGGTTGGTATCGCATATCGGAGACGTCGCTACCGGAACTGCCTATCGCCTTGTTCCCTTTGCTTTGGGTCGACGATGTCGATCGGCGTGTCGAAACTAGAAACTGAGTTCTATCAGACCCATGGAGAAATACCCTAGGTCGAATGCATCTTAGAGCGTTTGCCCTTGCGCAACGTCGTGCGAGTTGTTGGGTAAAGCCGTTGTGTAAGCGATCCATGACCTTCTTGCCTCCCAAGTCTCAATGGGAAACCGAGCATGGTAGCTTTGGCTTCCCGCCTTGTCGACTGACCTCGTCGACCAGCTCTTCCTCCGGTAGCACCGTCTTGCGGGAGCGGTTGCCATTCTGTCATGCCGGAGGGCTTACGACAGAATTCTTGAGCTAATATCACTTTATCGTCAGAATCGAGAATTTCTGTAGATCTGTCAAAATTTTTATAAATGACCAACGATTCGTTGAAGAGGGGAGTGTGGTCCATTAGTGATCTGGTCCCTTAGCACATCTCAGTGCGTCAATGATTTTATTAGGGTACGGTTCCCAGTAGGGGAGGCCTTGGACCTCTGTCATCGAAGGTAAGGAAGCTAGAGTTCTGGTCGTTTGATGCAATGGACGATGCACCGCATGTGTCCTTCGCTTAGGTTTTCCAAAAATCTTGCTTGTGGATTGAGCCTCAAGATAAGATTCGAAGCCGTTACTGTGCGTCTTTTGAACTCAGTTGATTCTATGTTAGTTGTCAGAGTGCTAAGGGTCAAAGGCTGTCAGGGTTGTAGGTTCCCCGCTATAGGCCCAACAGGCCGATGGAACGAGCCTTTTCAACAGCGTCTTTTCTGGAGTGAGAGCTGGTTTTACGTAAAATTGCAGCTCCGTGTGCTCTAGCAGTGCCAACGGAGATCTGAAGGCGTTGAGTGATTTCGCTGTAGGACAACTCTTGCGACATCAGAACGAGGACTTGCAGTTCGCGTTTGGTGAGTAGACATGAGCGCTCAACATATCCGATGTTCTCGAAGTCGCAAATCGTTTGTGAAAAAGTGTCAGCATGCCCTTCGTTGAAGTCCGCTCTTGCTAAAGTTCCCTCTCCGTGTCGCTTAACCTCGATGTATCGTTCCAGATGAGTAGCGCCACGCAAAGGGCTGTCAGGGTATTTGGGGACGAGACGGACCGTGTTAATGGGCTCGGTGAAAGAACTTTCTCTTGGAAATTTACTGTGGATAAGCGGGTCTTCGGAAATAAGTGGTAATCCGGTGCCAAGATCGACCAGGAATCGGTTTGTTGTTTAGCGTTCTTGGGTGTATGGCCAGATTGAAGCCGTCATTTTGAGAGGTCTAGGCTACACAACCTATGAACGGGCAAGGAAAGCTAAGGGGTTCTTTATGGTGTCTCACTTATTGGGTTGGTTGGATCCTGTTACGAACCAAGTGCGCTAGAGAGCTGCGTTGTCACCGGGGTAACCGTTCCTAGTAGTGACCAGTCAGGCTTACCAGCAATTAGGAGCGCTCGGATTCTAACCTGAACTTACCCCACCCAAACCCCCCTTTTGTACCCACCACCAGGGACGATGGCTGAGTCTGGCATGAGAGTGTAGCCAGTAATATCCTTGACAGGGAGAGATATGTGTGTTGGTATTAGGTTATAGGTAGGGATAACGCATCAATGCATGTCTCTCACATCGTGAGCGGATAAGGCGAGAAGGAGTACCACTCCTTCTTGGTTCGGCGTAGTTACCGCCAAGACGGCAAGGTCAAGCATGAGACCATCGCCAATGTCTCAAAGCTACCCATGGAGGCCATTGAGGCACTGAGTCTCGCACTTTCTAACAAGCCAGTCATTGAGGCTGGCGCTGACTTTGAGATCTTGGACGCAAAGAGGCTTGGTGCGGTACGGCTCTTGCATACCCTCGCTCGCAACGAGGGACTCGTTCGTGCCCTTGATGTTGATTCACGCGATCGAGTTCATTTACGCTTGGCCCTGGCGATGATCATCGCCCA
>NZ_FQUL01000051.1 GCF_900128965.1 Ferrithrix thermotolerans DSM 19514 | reverse complement strand
CCTCGGCAAGCTCTTTGATCACCAGCTCTTCGGTGTGTCGCTTGGATTTCATGGTGTTTTCCTCCACATCTACTTCGGAGGCAAAACTCATATATCGGGTGGGTTAGTTTCTGGGGAGCTCCTCACTGGTTTGGGTATGCGTCAAAGGGTGAGAAGAGCTGTGCGATCTCACTTAGTGCTTTTTGGCTGTTGAGGAACTGACTGGCATTGTACCAATTGAGGTTTGTTGCAAACATAACCGCCGTACATATCTCGCGCCGAGTCTCTGGTGAGTTGCCAGTTCCTGAATATACCGATCCAATGTATGGGTTCTTGGTGTCTTTGACCTCAGAAGCCAACGGGTTGGACTTATATGTGATGATACTTAATGGATCTAGAACCGTTACGACTTTGGGATAAAACGGCGTTGCGATCGAGTATGAGCTGTATGTAGGCAGATAAGGATCTCTTGCTTTTTGTGCCGCCGTCCGCGTTAGGGACCGCTGCGAAGTACTTGAGGTTGTGCCACAAGCTGATACGCCGTTGCTGTAGATAGGGACAAAGTAAACCCCCTTGCGATCTCGCTCTTCCGGTCGAAAAACCTAGACCACCTCTAGTCCCTTGCCTAGCGAGTAGGTGTGCCATCCAAACGACATAAGAACAGAGGTTAGGCTTCTACGTCGCGCCATCTGAGATAAATGAGACATTGGCACTAAAGAGAAGCAGTTGAGATCGCATCGACTCATATCTTGAATCGATATCCTCGAGCACCTTGGTTCCAAGATACTTAGATGGACCGATCTTGAACACCTAAGCCTATCAGCCTCGTGGCTGGCGGAGGAGGGCTCGAACCTCCAACCTCCTGATCCAAAGTCAGGCGTTCTGCCAGTTGAACTATCCGCCAAATAACTCTTCAATACTAACCCACAAACTTGTCTGTTCGACACGACTAGGTAAACATAAGAGCTAAAGCCACGCAACCGCTTTCGACAAATTGCGGACTTTAGCTATAAGTTACACCAAAGCCGCACTAAGTACTAGGAACTCCTGCTAGGTTATGCAAGTCATGGGTTCACTTATTAAAAAACGGCGCAAGCGAATGAGGAAGAAAAAGCACAAGAAGATGCTTAAGAAAACTCGCTGGCAGCGTCGCGCAGGCAAGTAGTAGCTTCCGGGGCACGATAGTGCCCCGGGCTTCACCTACTGCCGTCTATGTGACCCTTCTCCCCTCACACTATGCACCCTCCACACAACGAACTCATACTCCCCGAGACTTATGGTGGTAGAAGAGTTCGGAGATACCTGCGTTAGCTCACAGGCGCGATCAAAGACGTCCGAGTCACTCTGATCGAGAAACAACGTAGATCCACTTCCAGCCAGGTTGACCTCGGACCCAATGAGGGTACAGATCTCTTCGAAACGGCCTGAAAGTTCCTTAGAGGCAGCAAGTGCCGCCTTTCTAAGGTCGTTGGCAGAGCCGTCTGAACCAACCTCGTCGTAGAGGCGATATATCGTCCCTGTTGGACAAAGCACCGGGGAGAGGAAGAGGAGGAACTCCTCCTCTACAAAGGGCAAGGATTCGACCAGATCGCCAAAGCCATGAACGTGGGCACGTCCACCGCGAATACAAAACGGTAGATCAGCGCCGATGGACGCAGCTAGATCGACTTTGTCTTCTTGACCGAGAAGTCTAAATACAGCTGCTGCATCAGAGGAACCTCCTCCAAGTCCGGCCCCAAAGGGTATCCGCTTTGTAAGAACAACTCCGGCTCTGACACCTAAAGCCGTAAGAGCCTTACGTACGAGGTTAGAGTTGTCTCTTGGGATTGGACCAAACCTCTCCTCAAGCTGGGTTAGATAACCATCTGGATCGACGACGTCAAAGACAGCAGGGTTATCGACCAGCCTCACTTCGTCAAATAGCGACACTGTGACCATCTCTGCATCTATTAGATGCAGTCCGTCTGGACGCACACCCACCACAGCAAGTCTCCTTGTCAGCTTTGCCGGAGCCAGTGCAGAGCAGGATCCTAATTCGTCTTTCATACGATACTCTCAAGCAGCGCGACTTTACCTAGGTGAATCCAGTCCTCCACATCTAGATTCTCGGCCCGTAACGTCGGGTCAAGTCCTGCAGCTTCTAAGAGCTTTTCTCCTCCGAAGCTTTGCAAGGATCTTCGAAGCATCTGTCTGCGGTGCGAAAAACCAGTCCTGACCAAGGCAAAGATTTGATTGTACTCAGACGTAGAGACGTTACGCTCACGACATCGATCGATCAACACTACAACTGAGTTAACCTTGGGCTTTGGAACAAAGACGGAAGGAGGAACCTTCATTACGACTCTAGGATCTCCAAAGTACCTAACCTTAACCGATAGAGCCGAATAGTCCTTGGATGATACGGTAGCGCAGATCCTTTGCCCAACCTCGTGTTGAACCATGAACACTAGGCGCCCGACCATTGGATATCTCTCTAGAACCTTCACAATCAGGTGTGAGGCGACGTTATAGGGGAGGTTCGCAGCCAGCACATAGTCCTTATCTGGCTCGAGATACTCGCCTATGTCGTCGTTGAGAGCATCAGCGTGGACCACCTCTACGTTGGTAATATCACGTCTCCGAAGGACAGCGTGCAAGGGATCAATAACGTATCGATCCAGATCGATAGCCACGACACGATCAAAGTAACCTGCGAGAAACACCGTAAGCGACCCTAGTCCGGGACCAATCTCAAGTGAATTTCTACACCCAGTTTCTGCTGCAAGGTGGGCGATCTTCTCCGATATGTTCGGGTCTGTGAGAAAGTTTTGTCCTAGGGCCCTAGAGGGCGAGAGAACCCCCTCCGTCATCATCGAGCGGATCTCAGACGCTCCAACACCTTCTACCACCGACTACGCCTCTCGCTCGTTCCCTCTCTAAAGACGCAGACTAATCCCCTTCGCCGAGGTAGTCCTAAGCTAAAACCCTGGTTCTGCGAGACTGAAAATGCGACGCTTCTAAATCGCAAAGGCTTTCCTTGTGTTGCGCCACGTGAGATCTTTAAAAGCTGCCACGTCTAGGTCTAAAAGCTCAGCCAAAAAGGTCCCCGTCAAAGAGACGTTACCGAAGAGGTTTGGCTTTCCTCGAAGAGGTACCGGCGTGAGATAAGGGGCGTCTGTCTCAACGAGCACGAGGTCACGACGGGCAACCTTCGCCGCTGCTCGTAGTTCGTCGGAGTTTTTAAAGGTCACAATGCCAGAGAACGACATGTAGATACCAAGATCGTTTGCAACTTTAGCCTCTTTTTCTGTTCCCACGAAACAATGAAAGATAACCCTACGAGGAAGTTCAACGGAGCTTAGGACCTCAAAGGTATCGTTCCACGCATCACGTGTATGGATCACGAGCGTCTTGTCGTACCTCAGGGCAAGATCGATCTGGGCCTTGAAGATCTCGATCTGGTTAGACCTAGGCGAGTGCTCATAGTAGTAGTCAAGGCCGCACTCTCCAACTCCCACCACAAGATCATCGTCGTCCTCATTGATCAGCTGCTCCAGCGCCCTAACTCCAGCCATGCCGCTTGCAGCTGCATCGTGAGGATGAACACCAACAGATCCGTAGCAGACAAACTCTGGAGCGATCCTTCGCATCTGCTTTAGGTAAGACATTACGCCCCTTGACTTCTCTGGCGTCGTACCAACCGCTATCAGTCCAGCAACATCACGCTCTTTGGCATATGCAAGCTCCTCTTCAATAACGTCAAGCTCGGGATGACAGTGGCTATCGAACCAACTCACAAACACTCCTTATCGTCGTAGAGAGACAAGGGCTGCAGAATCAACCCAGTTCAAGTCTCGGAAACAAAGGCGCCTCTTTTTTGATCGCCTTTCCGCCTTCGTATCTTCCAAACTTCAGATCGGATCTAAGATCTGACGACATGTCTGCACCTAGCCTTGAAAGAACCTTCATAGAGGACTCAGGCGTAGCTGGCAAAAGTAGCAACGCTGCGGTTCTGATGAGTTCCAAGACGGAGCCGAGCACAACCTCTATCTTCTCGGTAGAAGAAGACTTCCATGGTTCCTCCTGTTCGAGGTAGACGTTTGCGCTCCTTAGCAGATCCATGACCGACTCCAGCGCCGCATAAGGCTCAAAGCTCTCCCACGCCTCTACCGCCTTTTCGACCCGCTCATCAAAGCAAAATACCTCCGGAGCATCTACTGGCGCACCGGGGGTTACTCCATCTAGCTTTGAGATCACAAGAGCAAGACTTCGCTGGAGCAGGTTCCCGAAGTTATTAGCGATATCTGAGTTATAGGTTGCGACCATGCCCTCGAGTGAGAAGTCGCCGTCGGAGCCGATGTGGGTCTCTTTGAGCATGTAGTAGCGCATGGTGTCGACCCCGAAGTCGCGAGCAATCGCAATTGGATCGACGCTCACCTTGGTGTTACTCTTAGATATCTTTGCGCCCCCCGCTAACAGCCAGCCATGTACTATGAACTGTTTAGGTGGATCGATCCCCGCAGCCATACACATAGCCGGCCACCATACGCAGTGAAACCTCAATATGTCCTTACCAAGTACGTGGTGGACGTTCCCCCAGAGACGCTCAAAACGCTCTTCATCCATGCCATAGTCGATACCGGTAAGGTAGTTGATTAGAGCGTCGTACCAGACGTAAAAGACGTGATCAGGGTCCCAAGGAGCAGGAACACCCCAGTCGATAGAGGTTCTGGTGATGGAGATATCCTCTAACCCTTGGTTTATAAATCCCAGAGCCTCGTTACGTCGGCTTGAGGGAACCACGGCACTTGGGTTGTCCTCGTACCACCTCCTAAGAGGCTCCTCAAAGGCCGAGAGGCGGAAGAAGTAGTTCTCCTCACTCATCTTTTCAACCGCTCTGAGATGGGTAGGGCACTTATCCCCTTCTAACAGCTCTGACTCGCTATAGTAGGCTTCACAAGCCACACAATACAACCCGCTGTATAGAGACTTGTATATAAAGCCGTTTTCGTAGATCTTTTTCAAGAACCTTTGAACCGTCTCATAGTGAGCGACCTCGGTAGTTCTTATGAATCGGTCGTAGGACATGCCAAGTTCGGTCCAAGCGTCTTTGAACCTCTCCGACATGGCATCAACCCACTCTTTAGGGGTCATGTTGTGCTCGGCTGCAGACTGAGCGATCTTGAGGCCATGTTCGTCGGTGCCGGTGAGGAAGAAGGTTTCTCGCCCTGCTAGTCGATTCCATCGTGCCAAAGCGTCTGCTACGACCATGGTGTACGCCGTTCCAACGTGTGGAACCGCGTTTACATAGTAGATGGGGGTCGTTATATAAAAAGACTGTGGAGATAGTGCGCCCATAAAACCTTTGCCCGAAACCTTTAAACCTCTGCTACTTGATGGTACTACCCGTCTACGAGTACGTTCACGACACTAACCATAGATAAAACCTAGCAACGCCAAAGCACCTCGGTCCCCTTATTTGCCCATCTGCGACTTGAGATCCCTTTGGATCTCAATACCTATGTCGTAGTACCTTGACTTAGATACTCCAAATACCTCAACCAGCACCTCCAAAGCAGAGCGAACCCCGATACCCTTCTTGAGCATCTCAGTTAGTAGCTTTATGTTACGGTCATCATCATCTGCGTTGTCTCCCTCCGCTCCTTCTAGGGCAATTGAGTACTCACCTCTCAGAGGCGAGGCTACCACCTCGCTCATCACCGACTCAAGCGTTCCATAAAAAAGCTGCTCATACATCTTGGTCATCTCTCTTCCCACAACAGCTTTCCTGTCAGATCGATAGGTATCAAGAAGATCTAAGAAAGTCTCTTGCACTCGATGTGGCGCCTCAAAGAAGATCGTCGCCTCCGACCTCTTTGAGAGGTCTGATAAAACCCTCATCCTCTCGGATCTCTTTGCCGGCAAAAATCCATGGAAGTAGAACCGATCGGAGCGAAAGTTACACACAGAAACGATCGCAGTAACAGCGGAAGGTCCCGGGACCACATGGGGAGCGTACCCTATAGACACAGCTGCCCCCACCATGTTTCTTCCCGGATCGGAGACGTTTGGCGTACCAGCATCGCTTAGAAGCGCCACGACTTCGCCCTCTTTCAACCAAGAAAGAAGGTGTTGCTCACCTACCGCGTTGGCGCCCCGAAGAGAGTAGAGTCTCTTCTTCTCAATACCGAGCAGGCGTAGCAGATTAGCTGTGACACGGGTGTCTTCAGCCAGAACCCTATCTGCCTCTCCTAGGACCAAAAGAGCCCGCGCAGATATGTCCGAGAGGTTTCCAATAGGCGTCGCCACTACGTATAAGCCGCCGCCAACTCTTTCTAGCAAAACCCGTCACAGCCCTTCCACTAACTGAAGCTCATCTCCGACCTTTACCCCCCAAAGACCCGCCACCGCAGAGGGCGCCAAAACAAGCCAGTGCGCCTTTGTTGGAATCAGCATAAAGCGTCCGGGGTGCAAGGAGCCGAGAGAGATAACCCGCATATCCTTATCAAGAACTAGGAGGATCGTAGAACCTCTTAGATTAGTAAGAATTGGAGATCTCAATGCTGGCGTGACGACAACGTCTTGCGTTCCAAGAAAGATTCGCAAACAGCCCCTTACCACATTAACTCGCTTCGCCGAGGCCAGTACCAAACCGCTGTTCAACAGCCATGACATACACCTACAAACTACACAGCACCCACCCTCTTTTTAGCCCTTCGCCAACTTCTCATTTCTTTACCTACACACAGAACAAAGCAGCTAACAAGGCGGTACGATAACGGTATCGACACCAACAACGCACCGTGACTTCCAACAAATACGCCGAGTAACCCATAGATATTCGTCCAAGAGCGTTAACTTCTTAGTCCCTTAGCCAAGGACCCCGCCTAGCCCATCGCCGTTGTAACGATCTACACTCAGCACGAGCTAGAAGGACCACCGGGGCACTCACTAAACAACTATGAGTAGCAAAGTAGATGATTGGGAGACTTAGGCAGAACACTTAGGCTATGCCGACTATAGTGAGTGGGCTATGTCAAAGAGAACCAACAAAAGAAAGCTTAGAACCAAGAAGAAGGCCAACCACGGCAAGAAGCCGAACTGCGGAAGAGGCTAGAAACAACGCCTGTTCAAGACCTTAGGTCACCCGTATCAGGGCTTGAACAGCATTAGGTAGAACGCAATGACGTATAACACGGAGCAAAGTGCAGAGGCTCTCTCTATCGTTTTTGCTAGCGACCCTACTGATGCATCGCCGATGGAAAGAGCCGAGTGAAGCCTTCTCTCTGTCGGAAGAATCTTCATGAATGCTGCCGCACCCGAGACAACCCATATGAGAACTGCAGCGTCAAACCAGACCTTAGTAACGTCGTGTAAGTTGCCTTGTCCTACGAAAAGGACCAACATCCCAAAGACTGGCACAAGCCCTACGAACATAACGGCTGTATTTCTAGATCCGTCAAAGTATCTACTCGTTGACTCTGAGGGGCCTTCCCTCAACAGCTTCCGAGCGAAAACTCCACTGAAGATCACTCCTCCGTATCCGAGCATCCCAACTAAAACATGGGCAATTAAGAGAGTATCGTATATCGGCGAACGGTTAGAGAGCACTAGGGTTCCCCAACTTCACCGCTATCTTCCCCAGAGTAACAGCGGCTTCTTTCACCTCTGAAACCAAAGATTCAGAGTCGAAGCTCACGCGCACCGACGACCTGACCTCCTCCTTGCTCATCCCCATGCTCAAAAGCACATGGGAAGGCTTTAGAGCTCCCGATGCACACGCAGCTCCTGCAGCTATCGCTATTCCTTCGTAGTCTGCCAGAAAGATCATCTCCTCGTTTCTAACTCCAGGAAAGTAGATATTTACGATCGAAGGAATCGCCCTAGTACGATCACCGTTTACCCTAAACTCTGCTCCCGAGTCCACTAGTCCTTTGAGAAAGGCATCTCTAGCTATAGTTGTCTTCGCCCAGCTCTCATCAACTCTTTCTCTCGCCTCAATCAGTGCAGCAGCACTCGCAGCTATCGAGGCGACGTCCTGTGTCCCGCTACGTTTCTCAAACTCTTGTGCGCCACCCTCTATTATCGCCGAGACTGATTTGGGGTCCTTCAGATAGAGCACCCCCACTCCCTTTGGGCCGTGAAACTTGTGCGGTGATATAACCATCATGTCACCGAAACTAAAGAGCCACGACAGATCAAGATAGGACACCGCCTGGACTGCATCGATCAAAATCTTTGCTTGTGGCGCATATCTGCGTACGATCTCTGTCGCCTCTTGTAAAGGCTGCATCACACCGGTCTCATTGTTTACAGCCATCAGGGCAAAGAGTCCAACTGACGTCGCTTGATCTCTTACTATCTTTTCGAGGGCCTCCAGATCGATAGTTCCATCTACCGCTCCAGGAACCTTTTCAACCTCAAAAGACGAGGAGGCAGGGGAAAGCACACAGCTGTGCTCTTGCGCTGAAATCACCGCAACACGCCGAGTCGTCCTTAGGCCCTTTATCGCCAAGTTGCTCGCCTCGGTCGCTGAGGAGGTAAAAATGGTACCATCCACCCTTGCACCTACGGCCTTTGCAAAGATCTCTCGCTTTTCCTCCAGCACAGCTTTGGCATTTTGAGATATATGGTGCTGACCGTTCGGATTCCCGAAATAGCGCCTTTGAACCCTGAGGTACTCCTCAAGCGCTCTATCCGACATCTTCGTTGTCGCTGCGTAGTCAAGATAGATACTCACCCTATAGATGTTAGTGAACTGGATTTGCCCAATCACTTCTGCGATACATTTACTCAGGGGAGGCTCACCTTTGTACTATGCAAGCGTTTCAGGGAAGGCCAAATCCGCTAATTACAACAGAGCTGTAGTGCTTATCCTCGCTAAGATAAGTAACTAGGTCAGATCGCTCGGTCGTCAACTGTTGCAGTAGATGAAGCAGTCAGAAGGAAGATTATGAAGTCCAAAAATCAGCTCAGGTTAGATCCATTGACTGGGCGGTGGATCGCCGTTGCAGAGGGTCGGTCTTATCGTCCATCTGCGTTTTTCCCTGCACCGGCGAGCGAACACATACCATCGGACCGTAACTGTCCATTCTGCCCAGGAGCCGAGGAAGATACTCCACCGGCGCTTGAGACCTACGGTCCCTCTGGAAGTTGGACGGTCAGGGTTGTTCCAAATCTGTACCCCGCCTTTAGCGGAGATGAACCCATGGTTACCGTCTCAAAGGGACCAGTGTTTACGCAGGCGCCGGCTTCAGGCATACATGAAGTCCTCATCCTCTCTCAGGATCATAAAGCCACATGGGCAGATCTTGATGAGGACCAGATTGGGGTAGTAATGGCTGCAATGAGAGACAGGATGGACGCACACCTTCATTCCAACGTCATCCGATACTCGCAGATAATTCTCAATCAAGGTCGAGCAGCCGGCGCCTCGTTGGAACACCCCCATGCACAGCTTTTAGGTATATCCTTTGTCCCAAGAGAACTCGCCGACGAACAGGCCGGGTTCTCCAGGTTCGTAGGTGGTTGTCTGTTGTGTGCTACAGTAGAGTTGGAAAAGACGATCGACGAGAGGGTGGTCGTCGAGGAAGAAGAGGCTACAGTAATCTCCCCTTTTTGGGCACAAAGTGCATTTGAAATGCTGATCGTACCTAAAAGTCACGGCCCTCATCTTCATATCTCTTCGCCATATGAACTAAAGTCCACTGGGATTGCAATCAAAAAGGCTCTTAACAAGCTGCGCAACCAAGTGGGAGACGTAGCTTATAACCTCGTGTTTCACTCATCTCCTTATCGTGCCATTGGAAACTTTCACTGGCACATCCACCTGTTCCCAAAACTAACCACTAAAGCCGGCTTTGAGCTAGGCACCGGAGTATCAATCAATATCGTCTCACCTGAGCTCGCCACCAAAGTGCTGCTTGGAACCGAGGCGATCGACGGGACAAAGAACTAACGAGAAAGTGTCGAACACGCACTATGCAGATAACGATCAAGAGAACTCTCCCATACCCCAAGTCAGTTGTCTGGAGTGAGATATCCAAGATCGAAAGACATGTCCTATGGATGGGGGATGCAGAGCGAATAGATTTCATAAGCGACAGCAGAACGGGAAAAGCTACCGAGTTCAACTGCATTACCAAGGTTGGTCCCATAAGAGTTACAGACCGGATGAAGGTTACAGGATGGGAAGAGCCAAATCAGATAACAGTTGCGCACAAGGGGCTCTTCAAAGGGGAAGGAACGTTGTCCCTCAAACACCTATCACCGGAGTTTTGTGAGATAACTTGGAGCGAGCACATAACGTTTCCACCCCTATTTCTCGGCCCCATAGGTGCTCAGGTCGCAAAACCCATATTAGAGAAGATATGGGGCAATAACCTCAAACAGCTAGAAGCCCTTTTAAAGACATCGAGCTAGATAGAAACCTAGGCGAGTTCTTTATCTGATACTCTATAGAAGATGGGAACGAATAAAGCCACAGTCTCAGGAGTTGTCGACTTTCAAGGGTTCAGTACATGGTACGAGATACACCTTCCAGCCCATCAAACGCAAGGAAAGTTACCCCTGCTCGTTGCACATGGAGGTCCCGGGGTCCCTCATAACTACCTTCTCTCCATCTCAGACATAACCGACTTTGGGCGTCCCGTGGTCTTCTACGACCAGCTAGGGTGTGGCAACTCTACCCACTTACCGGATAAAGATTCATCTTTTTGGACTCCTGCTCTATTTGCCGCAGAGCTAGACAACCTGGTAAAGAAGGTGGGGTTACTGTCTAATGGTTATCACCTACTCGGACAGTCCTGGGGAGGGATGCTCGCCCAGGAGTTCGCAGTGCAAAAGCCTCGCGAACTACGCGCCCTCGTATTGTCGAACACCACAGCTTCATTCCCCGCCTTTCAAGAGGCTGCCCAGCGGTGGATCTCGGAGCTTCCCAAGGATGTACAGGAGGCACTAACAAAACACGAAAAAGCAAAGACTTACTCAGACCCTGAGTACCTAGCAGCTTGCGATGTATTTTATCGAAGGCACGTCTGTCGGCTTGACGCTTACCCCCCAGAGGTCCAACGTTCCTTTGACCTCCTTGACGAGGATCCAACGGTGTATCACACGATGAATGGACCGTCTGAGTTTCACGTAATCGGCACAGCAAAAGACTGGAGTTCTATAGATCGGCTGCACCTGATCGAAAACCCAACCCTGCTAATTTGTGGCCGTTACGATGAGGCTGCCCCCGAGATTCAAACTCCCCTCCTCAGAGGTATCACTAACTCAACTCTCCACATCTTTGAGAACTCCTCGCATATGCCGTTTTGGGAAGAACGTGACCTCTACATGGAGGTAGTTGAAAGCTTCATATCGGAGCACGACTAGCTCGAGACTACTGCAGCACCAACGATAGGCTCATTCAGGTTATATAGGTCAGCAGACCCCAGGTAAACAGCTTCACCAAAGTCATAAGCGCTCCCCTGACCTGTAACCATAAGATACCCTCCAAGATGCGTGCTTGAGATACCTACCACCAGTTCACCTAGGGCCGTACCCCCCAAGGAGCCATCGAACGTCGCGTCTCCAAAGCTAAAGACTCCACCGTCTGCAGCTACCAACCAATAGCCCTTTCCATCTGGAGTAGATGCCATGCCGACTACTGGAGCGTTTAG
>NZ_FQUL01000055.1 GCF_900128965.1 Ferrithrix thermotolerans DSM 19514 | reverse complement strand
GGTTCAGAGATGTCCTTCAGTGTAACCTGTTCTGCTCTCGTATTGGACCTTGAGGCTTATGTCCACACTGTGATGAACCGGTTGCCTACTTGGATCTCGATAACTGATAGACACTCTACTTCCACTGTCAAGGACTAAATAAAGATCAAAAGTCAATGACAGTTCTATAACCATTTACTAAGATAGACACGGTTCCAAAGACTCTATGGCCTATTTGCACAACTTTAGGCACACGACCTCGCGTGACCACTTCCTCGACGAAGTTGTATGGGCGATGACCTCCACAGGAGCATGATCCCCACGTAGCGGATGAGGGGTTGTCTCCTCCACTACCAGCCATACACCCGATCCAAGAGGCACTTCAACGAAAGCTGGCTCACCTCGAAGTGCCCGAAGGAACCGGAGAGAGAGCACAAGGGTGGCCATTCACCGTCCGTCCGCCTTGACATCCCAGCGGCGGTGGGCCGCATCGACAAGGTCCCACTTCGCGTCCCCCCACTGCCCCAGCGCAGCGGGCGGCTCGTCGAGAGACCGTTCGAGAGCGGTGAGCTCTTAGAGCGTCGCGGTGTCGACCCGCCCGGGATCAGGGGTGCGGCTGATCAGGCCGTTGCGCTCGGCGCGTCGTAGCGTGTCGGTCAGCACCTTGTGCGAGATCCCCGCCAGCGAGTCATGGAGATCCTGGTACCGCCGACCTCCGTCAGCCAACGCGGCCAGTAGTTCCAACGTCCAGCGCCCGCCGAGCAAGGCGATGAGCTGATGGGACAGCCGCCGTTCACTATGCGTGTCGATAGCCATCCCAGTCACCAGCGGACGAGCGTGTTGCGGCGTCGTAGTCATCCGGGGACACTGACTGGTGGTAACTCAGCCGTGCGCTCGTCCTCGTCGGTCGCGGTCTCGGGGTATCCGAGCGACTTCCCGCGGAAGCGGAACCAGCTCTGGCGCACGTTGTCGAGGTAGATGTACAGCGTCGGTACAACAATCAGGGTGAGCAGGGTCGAGGTCGACATGCCACCGATCAGTACCAGCGCCATCGGTGAGCGGTACTCGGATCCCGGTGCTGCCAGGAATGCGACCGGGAGCATGGCGATCACCAGGGTGACCGTCGTCATCAGGACGGGGCGCATCCGGGTCCGGGCTCCATCGATGATCGCCTGGTGGCGCTCGACGCTGCGTTTACGCAGCGTCTCGGTGTAGTCCACGAGGAGGATCGCGTTCTTGGATACCAGCCCGACGAGCATTATGGTGCCGAGCAGCGAGAACAGGTTGAGGGTCTGATGGAAGACCACCAAGGCGCCGAGTCCCCCGAAGAGCGCAAGCGGGACGGCAAAGAGCACCGCAAAGGGCAGGAGCAGTGATTCGTAGAGCCCCGCGAGCAGCATGTAGATGAGGAATGGTGCAAGGTAGAGGGCCAAGAGCAGGGGAGCGAAGGCGTCGGACTGCTGCTTGGACTGGCCCCCCATCAAGAAGTCGTAGCCGGGCGGCAAGCCGACCTTGTGCACAGCGGCTTGCACCTCGGCCGTCACGGTGCCGAGCGCGACGCCAGGAGCAATCCCGGCATGCACGGTCACTTGGGGTAGCTCGTCGTACTCGTTGATGGCAAGCGGTGTTGCCGCGTGGACGATCGTGGCCACCTGTCCGAGGGTGACAGGAGCTGGTACACTGCCCCCGGGGAGCGCGGCGGTGCCCGTGGCAGTGGAGGTGACCGAAGAACCCGAGGGCAGACCAGACGATGCGCTCACGGCAGACCCGCCGGCAGAAGGAGGGGCTTGCGCGATCGGGAGGTTCTCCAACTGGGTGAGACCGAGGGAGGTGTTGCCGGGGACCGTGACCTGGATCGGCTCGGCAACCCCCGAGGAGGTCTGCAACGTGGTGACGGTCGTGCCGTTCACTGCGGTGGAGACCTCGGCGGCGACCTCCTGGGCAGTCAGCCCGAAGGACTGCGCCGCGCTTTGGTTGACCACGATGTTCCAGGCAGGGGCGGCCTGGGTGGCGGTCGACTGCACCTGGGCCAAGCCGTGGAGACCTCGCATCGCGGAGACCACCTTGGTGGAGAGCTGGTCGAGCGTGGCGAGGTCAGGGCCGCGCAGGATGACGGCGATCGCCGAGCTGCCCGGCGAGACCAGTGGAGTGGGGACGCTCGTTCCCACCCGAAGCCCAGGGATCGAATGCGCCATCTTCGACACGTCGGTCTCTACTGTGTAGATCGACTCGGGCCGCTTGCTCGCCGCCACGAGATCGATAGTGATCGTGCCGGTGTTCGTCGTCACGCCTCCGCCGCCCCCGCCCCCCTGACCAGCCTGGACCACTACGTCGGTCACACCCGGCAGGTGCAGCACCTTGCCCGCAAGCTTCTCCAAGGCGGCGTTGGTGGCAGCGAGGGTGGTGCCCGGCGGCATCTGGGCATTGCCGACCACGATGCCGGTGTCGGCTTGGGGGACATAGGCGGTCCCGAGCAGGCCGGAGGGGAGGTAGGCGATCGTCATCACCAAGGCGCCGATCGCTACCAACAGCACGACAGGTCGGTGGCGGAGCGAACGTCGGAGCACACGCTCGTAGCCGGCCTGCATCAAAGCCATCCCCCGCTCCAGTGTGTGCTTCATCGCCCGCGTGACCCGCTGGCGGGGTTCGAGGCGTCCTGGCTTCAACCAGTGTGCGGCCAGCATCGGAGTGAGCGTAAACGAGACCAGGAGCGAGAACAGGCTCGCCACCACGATCGTGATGCCGAACTCCCTGAAGATCGCCCCGGTGTTGCCGGTCACGAAGGCGATCGGCAAGAACACGATCACGTCGGTGAGCGTGAGCGCAACCGCCGCCGCGCCGATCTCCATCCGCCCGTCGTAAGCGGCAGTGGCCGGGTCCTTGCCCATGTGGAGATGCCGGGTGATGTTCTCGATGACTACGATCGCGTCGTCGACCAGAATGCCGATCAAAAGCGACAGCGCGAGCAAAGAGATCAAGTCCAAGCTGAAGTGAAAGAAGAACATCATGAGGGCCGTCGCAAGCAGCGCCGTCGGGATGGCCGTGGCCACAATCAGGGTCTGGCGAGCAGACTGGAGGAAGAACAGGATCACCAAGCTCGCCAGGAGGATAGCCAGCGCCAGGTCCTCACCGGTGGCCGAAAGGGACGCGAGCGTGAAGGTGGTCGAGTCGGCGGTAACCGTGTAGTGCATGCCCGGAGGAAGGTGCGGTTGGATCTGGGCGAGCGCGGTCTCGAGCGCCGAGTTGGTGGCGACCGCGTTGGCGCTCGTTTGGGGGAGGATGGTGAGGGCGGTGGTCGGCTGGCCATTGAGCTCGTTGGTGGTGGTCTGCGGGGCGAAGCCCTGCTGGATCGAGGCCACCTCGCCCAAGGTCACCGGGAGCCCGCCGGGGCTTCCCACCACCAGGTTGCCGAGCTGGGATGGGCTCTGGGCCTGGTTGGTCGTCGAGACCGAGTTGGAGCTCTGGCCGCTCGAGGTGGAGCCGTTCGCGCTGTTCACGTTCTCCGCCGCGATTGCCGAGGTGACATCTTTCAGGCTGAGCCCTCGGGCAGCGAGCACTGCCGGGTCGACGACCACGTTGGCCTCTGGCTCGAGCCCGCCGGCCAAGGTGATCTGACCGACGCCGGTCACCTGGTCGAGTCGCGGCTCGACCAAGGTTACGACGGCGTCGTAGAGCTGGGCCGGAGGGATGTTGCCGGAGAAGTTCACGGTCATGAGTGGGGTGGCGAGTGGGTTCACCTCGCTGATCGCCGGTGGGCTGATACCCGCCGGCAGTTGCTTCTGCGCGCGTGCGACCACCTGGGCCACCTCGTTGGCAGCCGCGTTCACGTCGGTGCCGCCGACGAAACTGAGGTTGATACTGGCGTTTCCCTCCGAGGAGGTGGAGACCATCTTGGTCACCCCGCTCACCCCTTGGAGGGCCTGCTCCAGGGGCTTGGTGACCTGCTGGTCCACGGTGGTCGAGTTGGCGCCGGGATCGGCGACGCTGATCGTGATCGCCGGGAAGGTGACGTTCGGCAGCTCGTTGATCGGGAGCTTGGTGGCGGCCACCGCTCCCATTACACCGATGATGCCGAAGATCATGGTGGTGGCAATCGGCCGACGGATGATCGTGCGCGTGAGGTTCACGGGAAGCTCCTCGTGGTGTGCGGGCCGCTATAGCCAATGGAGATGGCCGTCGCCGTGATCGCACCGTTGGCCCCACGCGAGCCCTTGATCACCACGTGCTCGCCCGGCTTTAGCGCACTGGCCGGCACTGCGGCGCCCCCCTTGGTGATCTTCGTCGCCGACGTGACATCCACGGTCTTGGTGACCTTCTGCGGCCCGAGTGCTACGACCACCTGGTGGGCGTTGACGACCTTCTCGATCGTGGCCGAGACCCCCTTGGCGAGCCTTCCACCCGCCCCTCCGCCGGCCCCGGCGCCATTGCCTGTAGCCGGGACGGCCGATCCGTTGTACGCTCCCATCGATGGCGTGGCCGGCGACGGACTGCTCGAGGCTGACCCAGACCCACCTGCGACACTCCAAAGGACATGGTCGCCAGAGGCCAGGTAGGTCTGTCCGAGGATGACCACGAGCTCGCCGGACTGGAGCCCGGAGCGAGTCTCGGTCAGCGTCGAAGTCTGCACACCCAAGGTCACGTCGACGAGCTTGGCCACCCCGGGCTTGCCGCCTCCTGCGGGGCCGCCGGCTCCATTCCCAGCGCTGCCGGCTCCCTTGCCATCTCCTGCTCCCTTACCGTTTCCCGGTCCCGGGGTGACGACGTAGACCGCTGGTTGGCTGGGCGACGGGTAGACGATGGCGGCGCTCGGCACGGCAAGCCCGGTCACACCGGCCTCGGTGAGGGTGACGGTGGCTGGCTGGCCTACCTTGAGCTCGTTCGAGGGGGCGTCCGGGGTGAGCACAGCGGTGAACCCCTGGTTGGTGGCGTTGGTGGTCGGATAGATCTGGGTCAGCGTTGCGGCGACCGCGGCGGCACCGGGCACGGCGGGGGCGACACTCGCGTGGTCGCCGAGCTGGCTCTGGAGCTCGAGCTGCTGTGCCGGGGAGAGCGTCACGTCGACCAGAAGGTGATTGCCGACCAGGGTGAGTAGCGGCGTGGTGTTCTGCACCAGTGCTCCCGGGGTGACCTGGACCTGGCTCACGACTCCGGCGAAGGGGGCCGTCACCGTCAGCTCGTCAACTTGGGCTTGAACGCTGTTCACCGCTGCCTCATCGGCGCCGACGGTCGCCTGGTCGAGCCTCAGCTGGTCCGAGGCGGTACTCTGGCTGGCACCCAGACCGGCCTGGGCGTTGCTGAGCGCCGTTTGGGCCGTGTTGACCTGGGCTTGGGCCTGATCCTGGCTTTGGGAGTCCCTTGCCTGGACGGCGCCGACGTTGGCCTGGGCAGTCGAGGCCGCCGCCTGGGCGTTGGCGAGCGCTTCGAAGTCAGCAACGACTTTGTCGGCCGTGCTGACCGCTTGGGTGGCCGCCTGCACCGCGGCCTGGTCGGCGTCGACCTGGGTCTGGGCGGTCGCTGCGTCCGAACGGTCCTGCTGGCACTGGGGCGATGGGGTGGTGCTGCTCGATCCAGACGGGCAGTCGGATTGTTCGGCCTGCTGGGCGGACTGGAGGGACTCTTGGGCTTGGGTGAGGCTCTGCTGGTCGGCCGCGAGCGCATCCTCGTCGCTGCCGAGCACGCTCTGGGTGGTGGGTAGGTCGTCGCTCGATCCGTAGGCGGGGATGCTCTGGCCCGCGCCGGGGCCGTTCGTGACCTGGCTCTGGGCGCTCGACAGCGCCTGCTGGTCGGCCGCGAGCGCCTGCTGGTCGGTGGTGAGGCTCTCCTGGTCGTTGGAGACCGTCTGGGCGGCTTGTGCAGCTTGGGCCTGTGCTTGAGCCAGCGCAGCCTCGTTCGCGACGTTCGTGTCGCTGAGGGCTTGCTCGGCGTTGGCAAGAGCGGTTTGGGCGGCGTCGAGCTGCGCCTGGGCCTGGGTGAGCCCGCCTGATCCGGTCCCAACCTGGTCTTCGGCAAGCTTGGCCTGGTCTCCTGCCACCTTCGCCTCTGCCTGGGCAAGGGAGGACTCGAGCGACGGCGACGACAGCTGGGCGAGCGTCTGGCCGGCGCTCACCGATTGCCCGGGAGCGACCAAGACACTGGTGACGAGGCCGCTCTGGCCGGCAACGACGTCCAACGTGCTTGCCGAGGCAACTACTCCCGACAGCTGCATCGTGGGCGCCACGACCTGGTCCGCCACCGGGGAGACCTCAACGCTGAGCAGGCCCTTGCCGCCGCCTTTTCCTGCCGCCGGAGGGTCGCTGCTCGACGAGGCCGCCGCCAAGATGAGTGGAGTCCTGACACTGAGTACCGCCACGGCGGCCAGCGCTGCGATCACTGCGATCTTGTGACGCGAAAGACCGGGCACGCGGCGAATCAGGTTGCGGACGTGTTCCTTCAAGTGGACCACAGCAGTTCTCCTCCTTTTCTATGAAGGTCGAATCGGTGCGAGTGCGAGGAGGTCAGGGTTGAATCGCAAGCGAGGTGGCGACGATGGCTCCAGAGGAGTTGAGGTGTCCCTTGACGAGGACGGTTTCACCGGCCTTGACCGCCGAGAGTGAGGTCGTCGTCCCGTTCTGGGTGATCGTGGTCGTGGAGCCCACCAGGACGGTCTTCGTCCGGCCCACCTTGGTGGTGACCGTAATCTGATCACCAGAGACAGCCTTGACCGTGACGGTCACCCCGTTGGCCAGCCCGCTGCCGGCACCACCGCCGCTTCCTGAGCCGTTGCCTCTGCCTGGAGTGTGCTGCGCCGTTGTCGAGCTCGTGGTAGGCGTGGGAGAACTCGAGCTGGAGCCACAGGCAGCGAGAAGTAAAGCCGCCACCGATAGTAAGGCAACGACCGCGAGCCGCCGCGAGCCGCAGCGCATCGAACTGGCCGCTTTCGACCTGAAACTCTCGAAACTCCAATACATGTGGCCTTCGTTTGTTGCTGTTGTTGGCTGTTGTTGTTGAAAACGGGGGGTTGCGTGCCAGAGGTCTGGGTGGGCAAGTGTCAGCGGAAATGCGACCTTCATGAAGGTGGCATCAGTCGTTCGAAGTGCTCGAGGAACCGCACCAGGCCGGTCTGCTCTTCTTGGAACCGAGCCGCCCAGAAGCTGAGCAGGTCGCGTCCTACCTCAGTCAGCTCGTGAACCTTGCGGCCTGCGCCGTCGCCAGCCGTCCACGTGGAGTGAACGGCGCCCTGGGCCTCGAGGTACGCCAAGGCTCGATAGATGGTAGAGACATCCGGCAGCTGCTCAGGCACGGGGAATACTTCCCGTAAGCGCTCGTTCAGCTCGTAGCCATGCGCCGGCCGTTCGGCGAGGAGCAGTAGCACGGATGCCTCGACATAGCGGACCACACCGCGACCTCCACCTCGGTGGCCTCCCCTACCTGTTCCATACTCTCCGACCATCACAACACCTCCTTCTGCTCCCCCGACTTTCCTGATCGAGGAGAGACGTCGAATCCTGCGAAATCCTGACATTGCCTATTATAGCACGATGCGAGATTTCGCAAGTCGCGGCTCTCCAGCGCCAGCGCATACGCAGCCGTGTCGGGCCATCTTGGGTCGCCGAACCATCACGAGGAAGCACGTCGCTCTGATGCCGTCCCCCGTTGCCAGGCAGGCGCGCGGCACCGATCTTCCCGGGATGCATGCCAGCTTCCCTGAACATCAGCAGCCACGGGTTGACACGAGGAGATCGACAGACCGACGTCGTGCGCTACGGGGTTCCGGTAGCAACTGGCCAAGGTGACCGCCTTCTACGACGGCAAGGTCTACCTCGGCGACCCTGCCGACATCCCCATTGGCGACCACGTCCAGCTCGCTGTCGGCCGGCCCCTCGTCGCTCCAGAGACGATCCGCTTCCCCCCAGGGTTGTGAGACTCTCCTTCTCCCTACGACCGCGCTTCCCAGGACCACGCTGGCGGGTCTCATCCGTCGACGTCGGCCCCTTCGCCACGCCGACTCCGACCGAGCGCCGTGCCTTCGAGCTCCTCGGCGTGCCGGTCCCAAGAACTCTCGGCCTGGTTGATTTCCCTACCGATCACCCGCGCCCTGGTGAATCACGGTGTTCGGTGGGGGTAGTCGGACTGGCAGGCTGTCTACTTGGGAAAACGGTTTCGCCTTATGCCACATCAAGCCCACCAAGGGCCGTTTGCGAAACTCACCAAAAACCCGGCGTTGCCCTGTTCGGGCAGTCAAATGGGGTCAGAAATATACTGGATTGTGGCTGTTGCCTCGATTGTTGGCACAAAAGGGCCTCACGCCCCGGTTTCGGGGCGTGAGGGGATAAGACCTTGCTTGTGGTCGTTATGTTGCGGTGCTTGATTTAGCTTCCCGGCGGTGTCTCTTGGTCGGACTGGTAGTTGCCAAGGCGATCTCGACGTCGTGGTTTGGGTAACCGGTTGATGGTGTTGGCGACCTTGGCCGCTACGAAGCTATTAATCTTTCGGACATTCGCTGCCAGAGTGATAAACGTAGTAAAGAGGAATTGGCGGTGTCAAGGGACTCCTTGGCTCTTTCGGCGGTAGCCACCTCGTTGTCTGGGTCGCCAGCTTCAAGGAAGCGAGTAAGTTTGACGTTGGCATTCTCGGTGAGTCTCTCCTTTGCCATGGTCAAGAGTTTGCGGATCCGATAGAGGGGATCTTCGCCTCTGCCTCGGTGGCCATAGATGTTGTGTTGTACCCGTCTTCTTGTCTCGTCAAGGCGAGTGTTGGCGAGGTAGGGTCGAACCAGAGCGCCCTGCCAACGTTTCCGTTGGTGGGTTTCTCTGGTCCGCCCTCCGAACCGGACGTGCGACTTCCACCGCATCCGGCTCTCCCCGAACCCATGCCATCTCGCTACGATGCCTTCTCTTCTATCCTCGC
>NZ_FQUL01000050.1 GCF_900128965.1 Ferrithrix thermotolerans DSM 19514 | reverse complement strand
CGTTACGTTTGGCGATGACGGAGGTGAGGAACTCTTTATCCTCATCGCTCAACGTGACGACGTAGGTTGGTCTACGGCCGGTGCGCTTCTTGGACCCTTGTGAATCTTTCGCCGCTTGGGTTGCTCCTCGATATCTGCTTAGCTATTGTCATTGCCTTTTCCTCTAAAGAGTAGGTGTATAGTGGGTTCAACAGGGGCCGAAACTTGAAAATTCCTGTTTCACAGCGAAACTTTGGCTAGGGACACTAGCGACAAGATTCTCATCGACTCAGGCTACTTCGATAGCCTTTGGCGTGTGATAAGGTTTTCTCACAGAAAGCGTTCTCATTGGTTGGCCGTATGGGATGCTTTTCTACACCTCTTGTATAAGCTCAGGGGGCACTTTCTTCAGTCTTGGGGGACTAATTTGCAGAGTCGGTCGGTGGTTCTAGGCTTAGTTTTCTGTTCTTCCGTTTCACCCGTACCTATATTCTCCTCGTTCTAAGGGTGAACCGTGTCCCGTATCGTGAGTAGTTTCATCTTTGTCCCTTGGGTCCTAATGTCATAGGCATAATACTGTAAGGTTTCGGTGAGGTAGATAAGGCCTTGAAGGTTTGCCTTATATGGACGTTGTATTGCTCAGTTACTACGGTGAGATCCAACTGAAACGTCGCTTGTAAGGAGATCCGTCTAGTTCTCGTCTTTATGGTGCAACCAAAGCTTTTAGAACTACTAAAGAGTGTTCCTTTGATAGCTCCGCATCTCTGCATGAAGGATCTAATATGCACATAGGACAACCCCGAGTGCACTCGCAGGTGTCGACGGTTCGATACGCAACTTCGAGGAGCTCCCTCCATCTTTCAAAGATTGCTTCAGTGATCCCGCTACCCCCAGGAGTTTGTTCATAAAGACTAAAGCGAGGGTACTCGTCTCCCTTGAAGGAGATCCCAGTTACATCTTGAGACGCAGCAATTGCGATCAAGGAGACGGCTTTAGTCGTTGCGTGCTCTAGCGCATGTATGCCTTCAAACAGATCGTCAGGAGATAGAGATCTGAAGGCACCATCGGGGTGAAATCGAGCAGTTACTGCATAGGTGTCAAATGAGGAGGACGGACCTACGACCCGACCCTTTTTTTCAACCGGAGGGGATCCAGAGAACTCTTTGTACCCTAGGACCTGATCCACTACTCGGACCTCTTCAAGGGTCAGCGTAAGGTGCCGTGATTCTTGGCGTTTATTTAGTAGCGTCTTCGGTGTAACCGTCTTTAGTGTCTGAGCTACAGTAAAGGCTTGCTGGGTCTCAATGTAAGCATGTATCTCACGCTTTTCGTGGTCCACCTTTTTGACCCGATACAGCACACCTTGATGAGGAAATATTGCCTTTAGATAGGCTTCTCTAAGAGCTTGTTCTTTCGAGATCTGTTCTTCGTGGCTCCTTACGTCTTTACGACCGTGAAAATGGATCTTATAACTTGGTCCAGAGCTGACTATAAAGCTGTGATATCGATGAGGCATCTTGAACTTCGGACTAATCTCTCCGTTTTCGTCGCTTACTAACGCCCCCTTCTCGATGCCCCCGTCGACCGCCGCTCGAAGTCTTTCACCAAAGAAGGCACTGTCCCGATCTAGATTTATCGGTCTTTCCTTGGCTATCAAAGGTAGCTGAGACTCAAGTACATATAGGTTCCCGGGTTCAACGACCGCACTTTCAGGATGAAAGGCGAAGGGATTGACCGTGTTTTTGACTAAGTACCGGGAGATTGGATCGGCTCCAAGAACAAGGACTATAAGAGACTCTTGCCCCATGCGACCAGCGCGCCCAGCTCGTTGAAGCAGTGACGCAATAGACCCAGGGTATCCATTTAGCACAACCGTATCTATCGACCCGATATCAATACCAACCTCTAAAGCAGATGTTGAAGATATCGCCTTTATTGCACCGTCTCTTAGCTGGCTCTCGATCTGCCTCCTCGTGGCGGCAGGGTACCCTGCTCGATAGGCTGAAACTATATTTGCTCTATCAGATGCCTGCCTGGCTAGTCGTTCTGCGGATTGCCTAGAGTCGGAGAAGGCTATAACCTTCCTACGACCTCTGACCAAGTGCCTAACCAAGAGAGCGGACTGCGTGGTGACAGCTAGGTCAGGCGACATAAGTGCGTCCCAGAGAATCAGCGTCCTCGGCATTCGAGCAGATCCGTCCGAATCTACTAGGTGCAACTTTCTGCCTACGAGGCGCTCGCCGTGCTGTCGAGGATTACCGATAGTCCCTGAGGCTAAGAGGAACTGAGGTTCGGAACCACCTGACTCCGCTATAAGGCGTCTAAGGCGGCGAAGTAGCAGGGAGACATGTGATCCCAAGACGCCACCGTAGACGTGGGACTCATCGACTACGACCACCTTTAGATTGGCTAAAAATCGTTTCCATCCTTTAGGCCAGCCTAGATATAGGTTCATTGCGTGGGGATTAGAGATGATTATGCGCGCACTTTCTCGAATGGCGGATCTCTCCGAAGACTCAGTGTCCCCGTCGTACACAGAAATGTCAAAGGTCAGTTCCATTGAGGCAATCATCTGCCGGATGGAGTCGACTTGGTCGTGCGCAAGCGCCTTTGTGGGGTAGAGATAGAGGGCCGTTGCTGCGGGATCCTTTAGCAGTTTCTCAAAGGTTGGGAGGTTGAAGGCGAGTGACTTGCCTGAAGCAGTTGGAGTGGCCAGTACGACACTATCTCCTGCCCGCATATGTTCTACAACCTCCCGTTGGTGGCGGTACAGAGTGAGGTTCTTCCTATTTAGGAACTTAGTTATGGCTTTTGGAAATCCGCCTAGGTCTTCAAAGACCGGATTTCTTCTGGGTTCTTTAAACTCTGCCTTTATATTGTCGTGGTAAAATCCGATCCGTTTCAGATAGGCTACAGGATCGTCGCTCTGGTGGTCTGTCTGAACGTCTCGCTCCGTTGCACCTTGGGGAGAGATACCTACGGAGTCGGCAAATCTGGCCAACCTTTCACCTAGATCAACATCCCTTGGGGAAGCTCTTCCTCTAGCTGACAAACCTGACCCCCATAAGAAGCTTTGGAGACAGGGAGAACGGCAGGTTGAGGGTCATCGTGGTCTACTCTATATCTCGGTAGGACCTATCCACAGACATACGACCTAGCCACAGACAAAGGGTTTTAAGATCAAGACTCGCTAAGACGGTCCATTTGAAGCATGACTCAGATGAGTCGCGCTCCACCTGTAGCTACTTGATGCCGCAACAACTTTGGTTTGCTGTCTAGTTCTTCGATCCGTAGATTGCGTATTTTACTTTGGCTTGGACGAGGTGGAAAGTACTGTCCGCTTCGCATTGGATCTAGATTGTTTCAGGAGATGAATGAGTTCAGTCCGTTTTTTTATGAGGCCCTCGAAAAAAACACTTTTAAACCCACAGAGCGTTGCATAGGGCCGTGGAATCCAAAACATCAACACGGGGGGCCTCCGATAGCGCTTTTAGGGGAGCAGTTTTTTCGGTACAAGACGAATATCGATAGCTTCATAACCCGTTTTACTGTAGAGCTACTCGGTCCAGTCCTCCTTGATAAGATGACCGTCCGGGTATCGATGCTGCGTTGGGGTAAACGGATAGAGCTTTTGGAAGGGGTTGTATACCAGGGCGATAGAGTGGCGATGCGAGGGGTATGTTGGAGGTTCCGGAGGGGCGATACCGAGGAGTCCATCCTCAGTACCTCTATAGGTAGTGTGGACCTGCCTGAAAGGGATACCGTTGTAAACTTTCCCTCTAGAGATCGGGTACCGTATATCGATTCGATGCAGTGGCGCTTTGTCTCGGGTAGCTTTGACGACCCTGGTCCTGCGGTGGTTTGGTCAAGACCAAGGTTTCCACTCATAGAAGGTGAGAATACATCTCCTTTCGCTCGTCTACTTCTAATGCTTGACTCTGCCAATGGAGTATCGTCGGTTCTGAATTTCAACGAGAATATATTTGTGCCAGTCGATATGACCGTTGCGCTTTTGCGAGAGCCAGAAGGAGAGTGGCTGGGAATGTCAGCTGAGACAGCTATTGGACCCCTAGGGGCAGGATTGACAACGACGGAGATGTTTGACGGATCTGGAAGCTTTGGGCGCTCTACCCACACGCTCTTTGTTGAGCAAAGGGGAGAGTGACAGATGTTGCAACAAGGAGATCATCACATTTGAGTCATTTGTTTGGCTCTAGATAGTCGGACATATATGCACATAGTTAGAACCTAACTGCCGTTGTGCTCGAAGGCGATGAAATCCTCGATTACTGCTGCGATGGATAGAAGCTCTATCTCCTGTTTGGGTTTACCGATAAGGAGAAGTCCTACCGGTAGACCATCGATATCTCCAACCGGCATTGTTAGCGACGGATACCCGCTCACCGCCGCAATTGAATATCCAGCACCTAAGACAAAGTCTCCTAGCCTTTCGTCTATTAGTGGGGCTGGACTGATCGTAGGAGCCGCAATAACATCGAGACTATAAGTTGAAAAAGCCCGGTCGAGGCGTCTTATAGCATTGGATCTGTTTGTAGCTAACGCCTGAAGGTATCGCAGGGAAGACAGGTCTGACGGTCTCTCAAGCGCAGACTCAAACAGTTCCTGGCCAAATAGCCCCATCTCTTTGTCTTTCAAGGCCCGATTTTCGTTTACGAGCCAATTCAGGGCTCGACCGGTGACGTGACTCGGTAAGGATCGCGAAGCTAAGTATTCCTCGATGCCGTATGCAAACTCGTTAAGAAGCACCTCATACTCGAGTTCGCTCGAGACTCTTAGGGCGTTACGTTCACCGCTATCACAGTCATAGACTACATCTAGCCTCTTACTAAGTTCCTTGAGGGTAGCGTTAACGATCTCGTCGGTGCGTACATGATATCCAAACAGCGATGAGCTGGCGACGCCGATTCGGGGAGTTTTGGTAGTTTCAAAGGTCTCTTTGGTGTACTCCTTTATCGAATCGAACAAGGAAAATGGATTTTTGAGGCCTGCCATTGTGATAAAGGCGCGAGAAAGATCGAGGATGGATCGTGCGATTGGACCAACGGTATCTTGACTTTTGGCGATGGGTACGACGCCCTTAGTGGAAAGGACTCCGTGGGTAGGCTTTAGAGCCGCCACCCCGTTGAAGGATGCAGGGCACATAAGAGAACCATCGGTCTCTGTTCCCACTGCAATTCGTACAACGCCCAAGGAAACCGCTACCGCCGATCCGGAAGACGATCCCCCTGGAGAACGGCGCGGGTTCAAGGCGTTTGCGCATTGACCCCCAACAGCACTCCAGCCACTTATGGAGTTTGATCCTCGGAAGTTAGACCATTCAGAGAGGTTTGCCTTGCCCATAACGATGCAGCCCGCAGCGCGCAAAGCTGCCAAGACTGGAGCGTCGGAGCGTGGATGAGGAAGTTGAGCTAGAACTAGTGATCCAGCGGTGGTCGGCATGTCAGCGCTATCGATGTTGTCTTTCACCAATACTGCAACACCGTCGAGCAGAGAGCGCTGTTCGAACTTTTCTGAACTTACGCGAGATCTCTCGTAACTGCTAAGTGCGCACTCATCTAGGTAGGTTAGGTATCTATAGGTCGCATTAGTCTCGTTGATGAAGGATACGCAGTCCTCGAAGGCGTCTCCGACCGTCATGGACCCATTTAGTAGGTCACTTTGTAGCTGTTCGATCGAGGTGAGGCTGCGAAAATGGTTAGAGTTTTGAGGAGACATGGATCCAGACTATGGGAAAGAAGGCAGAAGAAGATACGAACCACAAAAACAAGTTCATTCAAGAACAACGAAGGGAGTAAGTAGTTTGACACCAATAAAGATCGTCCTGTGTGACATGGACGACACGATCGTTGTTCATCGCCCCTACGCAGATCAACTTTGGAGAGAAGTGGTTGGGGCACTTTCGATCTTTTCTGCCTCGGTGCGTGACGCCTTGGCAGAGGCCATAGTCAGTATGCGTCATAAGTTTTGGCAAGACGAGAACCTCTCCGAGTGGGGGCGTCTTAGGATGAGGGAGGCTCGTAGGTACTTTGTTCTCCAAGCCTTCGATGTGCTTGGTGTGGATAAAGACGACGAGGTTATTGATGTACTGGTTGATGAGTTCTCGAGGCTGCGGGAAGAGTCACTCTTGTTTCCTCCTGAAAACGCTGTGGCACTACAAATACTAAAGGAGGCCGGCGTAGCTTTAGCCTTAGTGAGCAACGGTCAAGGTGATGCACAACGAACAAAAGTCAACAGGTTTCACCTTGATAACTTCTTTGACGCCATATTTATAGAGGGCGAGATTGGCGTGGGAAAACCTGACTGGGAGATCTATCGAATGGTTCTTGGTCGCTTTGGATGCGAGCCAACAGATGCGGTGATGGTGGGGGACAACTGGGAGTGGGAAGTTGCTGCCCCTATCAGCTATCAGATGAGGGCTATCTGGATCCATTCTGATGATGCGACACCTCCGCTGCCAGTCTCAGGGTCGTTCTTGGGACGAGTGAGCAGCTTTGCTAAAGTCCCGGAGCTGCTCGCAGCAGCGAATGTGATGCCGTAAATCATCTATCGAAACTGTATAAAAAGCGAGACTATGATCTATAGTTGTGCGACCGGAAAAAAGCAAGAGAACTAAGTACTTCGGACCGAACTGGTGGATAGCCGACGGACTATTTCCAGATGACTTGAAAGACAAGCTAGACGCTGGAGCCACTACCTTTGACAAGAACGAGTATTGGCACCTTGTAAGACTTTACGAGCGGACTTTGAAGTACAAGGCACCTATGTACACAATATTTTTTCTTCTCTTGGCTCTACTTGTAACCGGAGTATTTTTAGGTCACTTTGGGATTCTGCAGTCCTTTTTGGCGCTCGTGGGTCTCTATGCGGTTATAGCTGCGGTAGTTCAGTTCAAAAACGCAAACAAGGTCTTGACTCCAATAATTCAGGAAGGTCGTGCCAAGGGTCTGATCGACGATACTGAGTCGAACTCTCAAGGGTCCTAGGTATGAAGGAGTCGCTAAGCGAACCTTGTGCCCCCTTATAGAAGCTAAGTGAGACGCACTTACATTGCTATCGTTGTAGCTTTAGCCTATCAATCACTGTTTGTAGATCTTCGATGGACTCTGGATTGGCCATTGAGCCCTCAGAGACGGCGTCACGGAGAAAAGTGGCACCAAATGCTTTTCGTATCGGAACCTCCATCTTCTTGCCGTTTATCGTACGAGGTACAGATTGGATAGCTTCGATTATGTCGGGCACATGGCGAGGTGAGAGTTCTCGGCGAATGGCATCTCTAATCGTTTCTTTCAAGTAGGAGTCGAGTTCTCTAGCGTCTGTGACCACAAAGAGCACGAGACGACCGTTCTTTTCGAAACCAGAGGTATCCACAACCAAAGAGTCTTTGACTCCAGCGACTCCCTCGACTACTGCGTAAAAATCAGCTGTACCCATACGGACTCCATCGCGATTTAGGGTCGCGTCCGACCTGCCATAGACGATGTAACCTCCATCTGAGCGTTTCTCCGCCCAGTCTCCGTGCCTCCATGCACCTTCAAACGTTGCAAAGTAGGCTTCATGCAAGCGTAACCGATCGTGATCGTTCCAAAAATATAAAGGCATTGAAGGCATCGGATTTCTGATCACGAGTTCGCCGACTTGATCTACTACCTCGTCACCTTTGTCATCGAAGACCGCCACATCTGCACCCAGCATTGCGCACGATATCTCTCCCTCTCTTATTTCGTGCAGAGGAGATGATCCAAGAAAGGCGGTGCAGAGGTCGGTGCCACCGCTTGCCGATACTAGAGAGACATCTGACGATAGGTGGCTATAAACCCAGTGGTATACGTCGCCTGTGAGTGGAGCACCGGTGGATCCAATCGTCTTTACACTTTCCAGCCCGAGCTTACCGAGATCTACCTGTGATCGCATGCAAGATGCGAGGTAAGGAGCACTAGTTCCTAAATGGGTGACTTGGTTTTGAGCACAAACTTTAAAGGTGTGCTCTACCTCAATGTATGTCGGTGATCCATCGTAAAGAAGTACGGTAGCGCCTGTTAGTACTCCTGAGACGAGGAAGTTCCACATCATCCAACCGGTCGTCGTGTACCAAAAAAACCTAGAGCCAGGTCCAAGGTCAAGATGAAGAGATAAGACTTTGGAGTGTTCGAAGACGATCCCACCGTGGCTTTGAACTATCCCCTTTGGTAGACCTGTAGTTCCCGAAGAAAAAAGTATCCAAAGTGGGTCGGAGAACTCCATTGGTTCAAAGAACATATCGTGGTCACCAGAGTTTATAACGTCTTCAAAGCACAGCACAGTCCTTTCAAAGGCAGCTAGGCTGGCTAATGAGTGAGCATCTCTGGCGTCCTCCAAAGCTGTCAGCATAACCGCCTTTAGCGATGGAAGTCCTCTTATGATCTCTTTTAGGTTTTCTTCTTTGTCGAATTTTTTGCCGTTAAAGCGGTAGCTAGTTGTGGCCAGTAGAAACTTGGGAGAGAGTTGCGCAAATCGATCTAATACGGCCCTGGTTCCAAACTCGGGAGAACACGAGGACCATATGGCACCAATGGATGCTGTGGCCAGCAGTCCTACCAAAGATGCTACGGAGTTAGTAAGGTAACCGCAAACCACGTCACCCTTGCTAAGTCCAACTTGCTTTAGTTGGTTGGCGACTCGTCCAACCAACTTTGCTAACGACTCCTTTGTGTAGGAAGTAGTCTTGCCGTCCTCATCAATCTGTACCACAGCTTCACTCTCGTTTGCACAAGCCAGTGCAAGCTGTGCGTAGTTGAGTCGAAACGAGGAGTCAGACAGCCATCTAGCTCTCTCTGCATCTCGTGAGGTGAGTACGTCTTGCTTGCGTTTAATCTGTAACTTAGGCGACAGATGTGTAACTCTGCTCGTCTCGGCGAAGTAGTTCCACCAGAGTACCCAGAACTCCTCCATCTCTTCGACGGAGAAGTTATGTAATGAGTCATAGTTCGGGAACTCTCTTCCCAAGTGCTGCTCTAGGTAATCGATGAACCTGGCGATATTGGAGGAGTTAAGGTCGTACTGTGACGGTTTATGGAATGTCTTTGCCTTTTGAGTCAAGCGGATCTTCCTTTCCATCTGTTATTTCAGTGGAGTACACCTGGACCATTAATGGTACTTTATCTCTTGTCTTATACCTCGCGTAGTTGCCGAAGGCCCTAACTTTGTAGTTTCAATGTACAACTATCTAGCTCTTGAGGCTAAGGTAGTTGGAGATTAGTTAGTTGAGAAAGGGTGTAGGTGAAGTACAACAGATTAGGTAGGTCGGGGCTAAAGGTAAGCGAGCTATCCCTTGGATCGTGGGTCACCTTCGGTACGCAGGTTGATACCGGGGCGGCCGCTGAGGCGATGGCCGTTGCTTACGACGCTGGAGTGAACTTCTTTGACAACGCTGAAGTCTATGCGGGTGGTGAGTCAGAGCGAATTATGGGGGAGGCGTTTAGGAGGCTCGGATGGGATCGGGAGAGCTTTGTTGTATCGTCCAAGTTTTTTTGGGGGATAACACAGGGTGTAAACACCAAAAACACGCTAAATCGTAAGTATCTGATCTCTGCGGTCAACGCCTCTTTGGACAGGTTTGGACTGGACTATCTTGACTTGATCTTTTGCCACAGGTCTGATCCAGAGACACCTATCGAAGAGACGGTCTTTACTATGCACGAGCTTGTCGCATCCCACAAGGCTCTCTACTGGGGCACTTCGGAGTGGAACGCTGAAGAGATTAGGGCAGCGTATGAGATCGCAGAGAGACACCATCTTCACAAGCCGGTGATGGAACAACCCCAGTACAACATGTTTTACCGCGAGAGAGTAGAGGTGGAGTACAGGCGCCTCTATGAGGACTATGGAATGGGTCTTACTACCTGGAGCCCTCTTGCTTCGGGTCTCTTGAGCGGAAAGTATATAGATGGCGTCCCCGAGGGCTCAAGAGCTTCTCTACCAGGGTACGAGTGGCTCAGAGCCTCCTTGACCGATCCAGAGAAAAATAGAAAGGTTCGGGAGCTAAAGACCGTTGCTGACAGCCTTGACTGCACACTTTCTCAACTCGCCATCGCCTGGTGCACGAAGAACCCCAACGTATCGACTGTCATAACCGGTGCTTCTTCCCCACAGCAGGTTAGGGAAAACATGGTAGCAGCCGAGGTCGCTACCAGGCTCGATGACACATTCATGACCAAGATCGATCACATTTTAGGTTCTAACTAGCAGGTAGGCATCTTTACAGGTTCTACCTGGGGTCAAAGAACACTAACGATATTTCCTAAGTAGAGCCTGTAATGTAACTGTACTATCATCTCGCGCTTGGGCTGATAACCTTGTCCTTCTGATACTTTTTTAGAGTGAACTTAGCACTATTCTTAGCGGTTGCAAGGGATTTGAAAACGGGATTTGTGAAGAGGTTTCTCACGCTGTGCTTGGTTGCCTCGACCATCACGTTCGCCCAAGGTCTAGGAGTAAGTACCCCCAACTACCTCACCTTTACGAACTACGGTAGCGATGTCGTTGTGATGGGGCGTATCTTCAACGATCGCTCACCGGTACTGTCTTCTCATCCGATTCTCGCTCCTGATGCGCAGATCTGGCCAGCGCCAAGACGTCTCTCACCAATGATTCCACAAGCGCCTTCTTATGAGGGGGAGTGGAGCCCAGTTGGTCAACGAGGTCTAGGCGGAGCAGTTGTCTTTGATACAGTTGTTACTCCCTATCCTGGCGCCACTACGGTCAGCGTGGCGTGGATAGACCAGACCAACGCCTCGCTCTCCATATATGCAGGTACAACTCAGCCGCAGGGGAGTTTTCCATATCAAGGTTACGTTGCTCCATCCCTACAGAGCCAGCTCGTTGCAGCCTTCGAAGGGGGTTTTCAGTTTCAGGTCGCCAATGGAGGGTTTTATGAAGCTGGAACTACTGCTATTCCTCTACGTTACGGAGCAGCCTCGCTTGTTCAGTACGACAACGGTACCTTGAACATAGGGTCATGGGGACCTGAAGTTCAGATGAACAGTCAGGTCTATGCGGTCCGACAAAACCTAACTTTGCTAATTGATAATGGGTCGATATCACCGGAGACGCAGGTGAATCCTTTGGTTACGTGGGGCTACTCGTTAGGTAATTTGCTTGCAACCTGGCGTTCCGGTGTGGGAATTACAGCAGGGGGTAATCTGATCTGGGTGGGAGGTCCAGGTCTCTCCCCTTACATGCTGGCCAAGGTGCTTCAGTGGGCTGGTGCGGTAAGGGCTATGCAGCTAGATATCAATCCTGACTGGGTTAACTTCGCAACCTACACCTACCAGCAAGGCATAGGAGCAGTTGGGTCTAATCTAAGTCCGGCGATGTATTTTCCCGCCTCTCACTACCTCTCGCCGTTTTGGCGTGACTTTGTGGCTGTGTTTCTACGTAACTAGCTTCAATCTTTGCCTAAACGAATACAGCATTCAGATCTCACGGATAGTTACTGACACTCACTCCAATTGTACTAATGGCCTTGGAAGGGCAAAGTTAGGATGAATAACTGTAATTTACATGTGAATCTACACATAAAGGTAGCTGGGTTATGATAGCGTAAGGCTGACACTCCTTGTGATGATGACTTTGTCTTCTGTCATCAGTTGTCACGGATTGACGCACGGGCGGTGTCGATGTCGAATAAGTGAATGGAGAGGTATTTTGAAGAAATTGAAGCTGAAAGCTTCAAGGAGCAAGATCACTACCAAGTTGGGTGTGGGTCTTGCCCTTGGATCGATGGTGGCACTTGGGGCCACTTCAGCGGCGCCACTGACGGAGTCAGCGTTAGCTTCTAGTTCGCTTCAGTCGGTGCCACAAGGTATTGGTGCGGCAGTGATAGCTAATGCAACGCCTGTTGGTCAAACAAGTTCCGCTCAGTTAATGACGGTATCGTTCATCTTAAAGGCGAACAACCTATCGATGCTTGAAAACCAAGTGTCTAATGGATGGACTGGTCCGTATCTGAAGGTTTGGCAGTTTGCTCAGATGTACGGTCAAAGCATGAGCTATATCGACATGCTGAAACACTACTTAGGCACATATGGGATTTACTCTCATGCCTATCCAGACAGACTGGTAGTAGTTGCGGAGGGCACGGCGTTGCAGTTTGATCATGCATTATCTGTGTTGCTTGACAACTTCAACCTCAAGACCCCTTCGGCTACACTTACGGGTAGTTCAACCACAAGGACCTACTACGGATCTAAGACGAATCCCATGATGCCAGGGAATCTTGCTTCGAACATAGTGGCGATTCTTGGACTTACCAACTACCAGCCCTTTGTATCTCAAGCTCTTCCAGCTGTTGGTGCCCAAAGCACCTCAGAAACCCAGGCTCAGCCCAATACCGCAACGCCTGGCCTCTCTATCAACCTGGGTCCCAACGAGCATCTACCGTCGTTCTTTGTAAGTCACTACAACCTGACGCCTCTGCAGCAAGACGGTGCACTGGGTCAGGGACAAACGGTTGGAATCGTAACCCTTGCAAGCGTAGATCCATCTGTCCCAGAGACGTTTTGGCGAGCGACTGGGATACCGGCTTCACCGTCACGTATTCAACTTGAAAACGTAAACGGAGGAGCTGGTCCTGTCAGCTTGAACGCTGGCTCAGATGAGACGACGCTGGATGTGGAGCAGTCGGGATCTATAGCTCCAGATGCAACAGTGAGAGTGTATCAAGCTCCAAACACCGACTACGGATTTGTTGACGCTTTCTTCAAGGCGGCATCACAAGATGCAGCTGGCTCAATCTCTGCCTCTTGGGGTGAGTCCGAGACGGCGATTCAAGCGTCTGTCAACGCTTACCAGGAGTCGTCGGGTTATGCTGCAGCCTTCAACGAAGCGTATCTGGAGTCGGCAGCTCAAGGACAGTCCACGTTTGTGTC
>NZ_FQUL01000053.1 GCF_900128965.1 Ferrithrix thermotolerans DSM 19514 | reverse complement strand
TTACTAAGATAGACACAGTTCCAAAGACTCTATGGCCTATTTGCACAACTTTAGGCACACAACCGATCGTTAGCTGACTCAGACCTTGGTACGCCAGGTGCTCTCACCGAGCAGACTCAGGCGTTTCACGAGCCCACCCGGTTCGCCTCTTTAGGAGCGGTCTTCTACGGTGAGCGACCAAGCACCATCTGGAGCTACCGTGGACTCACGTACTTTGAACGACCAGGAACTCCCCACATCGGCAAGACTCTCGAGTTTGGTGACGAGCGGGATGTCAGTGTTGAGTTTCATGATTTATTCGGCGGACTTTATAGCGGTATTGCCTGGGGATGGTGAGCGCTTGTCAAAGATTGGAATGAAGTTTGATTTTGGCGCCTCATGAACACGCAAATTAAGGACAAGTTAATTGCTTCGATTTTGATTTGAGTGTCCAATATTTCCTCGTAATGCATTTCGTAACAGGTGGGTAGTAGTGTTGTATTCAGATTCTTTGATCTTGCATAAAGTGTTATAATAAGGAGGATTATGCACAAATCAAGGCGTCAGTTGCAGGGATTTACGAAAGGAACATCACTAATGGCGGGCCAATCACGCGAGACTGTGACGAAGCCAACCAAGACGCTCGAACAGAGTTTCTTATTGATAAATACTCCACGTGGTCGACGGGTCGTCGAAGAAGGAGGGCATCTCTCCGCATGAGCCAGACTAAAGAAACTCAGCGAGCCGAGCTTCACAAGACCATCTGGCGCGTTGCCAATGACTTGCGTGGCAGCGTCGATGGCTGGGACTTCAAAGCCTACGTGCTGGGTATCCTCTTCTACCGCTTTATCTCAGAAAACCTGACCGCCTACATAAACGCTGGCGAGCATAAAGCTGGACAGGTCGACTTCGACTATGCCAAGCTGAGCGACGCCGAGGCAGAGTCTGGACGAAAGGAGACGGTGGCAGAGAAGGGCTTCTATATTCTTCCAAGTGAACTCTTCGCTAACGTCCGCAAACGTGCCGCGCACGATGAGAATCTGAACGAAACGCTTGAGCGGGTCTTCAAGAACATAGAGGGTTCCGCAGTCGGCACCGACTCAGAAGACGACTTGAAAGGTCTATTTGACGATCTTGACGTCAACAGCGCAAAGCTCGGACCCACGGTAGCTAAGCGCAACGAGAAACTAGTAAAACTACTAGACGCCATCGGTGATCTCAGTCTAGGGAGCTTCTCCGACCATACCATCGACGCCTTCGGCGATGCTTATGAGTATCTAATGCAGATGTACGCGTCAAGTGCAGGTAAGTCTGGGGGTGAGTATTACACCCCTCAGGAGGTCTCCGAGCTGCTTGCCCGAATTACGGTAGTCGGCAAGACCTCCGTGAACAAGGTCTATGACCCCGCTTGTGGCTCTGGGTCTTTGCTGTTGAAGTTCGCCAAAGTGCTGGGCAAAGATAACGTCCGCTTGGGCTTCTTCGGTCAGGAGATCAACCTGACCACCTACAACCTGGCCCGGATCAACATGTTCTTGCATGACATCAACTATGAGAAGTTCGACATCGCCCACGGCGACACGCTGCTCGAACCTGCCCATTGGGACGAGGAGCCGTTCGAGGCTATCGTTTCCAATCCACCCTACTCGACGAAATGGGACGGTGCCGCTAACCCGCTGCTTATCAACGATCCACGCTACGCTCCGGCCGGCGTGCTCGCACCAAAGTCGAAGGCTGATCTAGCCTTCACCATGCACATGCTCCACTGGCTGGCTGTGAACGGCACGGCCGCTATTGTTGAGTTCCCTGGCGTTCTCTATCGTGGAGGTGCGGAGCAGAAGATCCGAAAATACCTTGTCGACAATAACTATGTGGATGCGGTCATCCAGCTTCCGCCGGACCTCTTCTTCGGCACCACCATTGCGACCTGCATTCTCGTCCTCAAGAAATCCAAGAAGGACAATGCGGTTCTGTTTATCGACGCTTCCGCTGAGTTCGTCCGAGGTGGTAACAAAAATAAGCTCACTGAAGCCAACCAGCGGAGAATCCTCGATGCCTTCACGGTGCGCAGATCCGAAGACCACTTCGCTAAGCTCGTCCCTTACGAGGAGATCAAGGCCAAAAACTACAACATTGCAGTTTCGTCATATGTCGAACGGGAGGACACCAGCGAGGCTGTCGACATCACTGCGCTGAATGCCGAGATAGCCAGCATCGTCAAACGTCAGCAGGAACTCCGTGATCAGATCGATGCAATCGTTGCGGACTTGGAGGGTACGTCATGAGTGGGATTGAAGAATTAATTGCAGAGCTTTGCCCCGAAGGGGTCACGCATTGTGCACTCGGTGCTGTGGCAACTTTCCGTCGTGGAACTCCCATCACAAAAAATGACACGGTGGAGGGCTCAATCCCGGTTATCGCAGGGGGACGGACTCCTGCCTACTTTCACAGCGATAGTAACAGAAGCGGCGAGACAATTGCTGTAGCTGGTTCGGGAGCCTACGCTGGCTTCGTTACTTTTTGGACCGACCCGGTGTTCGTTTCCGACGCTTTTACTGTGCATCCCGACCCGACGCTCTTGGCGCCGAAGTACGTCTATCATTTCCTTCTTGCCAATCAGGAAGTGATTCATGCGAAAAAAAGTGGTGGAGGCGTACCGCATGTCAAGGGTAGCGATATAGCACGCTTACGCATTCCCATCCCTCCTCTAGAAATCCAACAAGAGATCGTACGCATCCTAGACACCTTTACAGAGCTGGAAGCAGAGCTGGAAGCAGAGCTGGAAGCCCGTCGTCGCCAGTATGCCTACTACCGAGATTCGCTGTTGAGCTTCCCTGAGGGGGGGTACGGAGGATTCCGATGGGTGAGCTTGGAACAATCTTCGGTGGACTCACTGGTAAATCTAAGGATGATTTCTTAGACGGTAATGCACGCTTTATTTCGTATGTCAACATCTTCAACAACATTGCGGCTCGTCTTGATAGCGACGATTTTGTGCACGTGGATCCAGGCGAGAGGCAGCGGTCCCTGAAGCGAGGAGACATTCTCTTTACGGGCTCATCCGAGACTGCGGAGGAGGTCGGTATGTCTTCTGTAGTTACGCGTGAGGTCGACGAGCCTCTGTACCTGAATAGTTTCAGCATCGGCTACCGACTCAACGAATCGGAGGTGCTCGATCCTGAGTTCACCAAGCACCTCTTCCGCTCAGAAGGGATGCGCAAGCAGCTGGTCAAGACAGCCAGTGGCGTGACGCGGTTCAACGTCTCGAAGGCGCGGCTTGCCAAGGTAGAGGTCCCGATCCCTGTTCTAGAAGAACAACGCCGTATCGCCTCGGTCCTCGACAAGTTCGATGCGTTGGTAAATGACCTCTCGATCGGCCTCCCCGCCGAGCTAAACGCTCGCCGCAAGCAGTACGAATACTACCGAGACCGTCTTCTAACCTTTGAGGAGGCCCCGGTGTGAACGAGGCCAAGGCAAGCCGATACGAGCCAATTGCCGTCAGTTCCGAAAGTACTGTCGTTGCCGAGTTCATCCCGGTCGCGACAACTGACACTGCCTACCAGTCCGAGGCGGACCTGGAACGAGAATTCATCAAGCTCCTACAGTCGCAAGCGTATGAGTACCTTCCAATCACGAGTGAAGCCCAACTCATTGCCAACCTCCGCACCCAGATCGAGGCCCTGAACTCAATCAGCTTCTCTGATTCTGAATGGAAGCGATTCTTTAGCGACAAAATCTCTGGGGCTAACGAGGGTCCAGCTGAGAAGACCAAACGCATCCAGGAGGACCACGTCCAAGTCCTAAAGCGAGACGACAATTCAACAAAGAACGTCATGCTCATCGACAAGACGAATATACACAACAACCGACTGCAGGTTATAAATCAGTACGAGATCGGGAAGGGCGAAGGTGGTGCTGCACGCTCGAATCGCTACGACGTCACCATACTTGTCAACGGATTGCCGCTCGTTCATATTGAACTCAAACGCCGTGGAGTTGATATTCGCGAGGCATTCAACCAAATTGACCGATATCAGCGTGACAGCTTTTGGGCCGGTTCTGGACTCTTTGATTACGTACAACTCTTCGTAATCAGCAGCGGCACGTTAACGAAGTACTACTCCAACACCACCCGACGTCAACACCTTAGCGAGAGTGCCGGATCAAAGAAGGTTCGAAAGACCTCGAACTCCTTTGAGTTCACCTCATGGTGGGCAGACGCCACCAACAAACCAATACAGGATCTTGCAGGCTTTACCAGGACGTTCTTCGCAAAGCACACACTGCTGAATATCCTGACCCGCTATTGCGTACTCACTGCCGATCAGCTTTTGCTGGTTATGCGTCCTTATCAGATCGTCGCCACCGAGCGGATTCTCCAAAAGATTGAGATCTCCACGAACTACCGACAACTCGGCACGATTGCCGCAGGCGGGTATGTCTGGCACACCACTGGGTCGGGCAAGACGCTGACAAGCTTTAAGGCTGCTCAGCTCGCCTCGAAGCTCAGCGATGTAGACAAAGTGCTCTTTGTCGTGGATCGCAAGGATCTCGACTACCAAACAATGAGGGAATACGACAGGTTTGAGAAAGGAGCTGCAAACTCAAATACCTCTACGGCCGTCCTTAAGAAGCAGTTGGAAGACCCAAGTGCCAAGATCATCATCACAACTATCCAGAAGCTGTCGACCTTCATCTCGGGAAACAAGGGTCACGGCATCTACGGGGGACACGTCGTACTGATCTTCGATGAGTGCCACCGTTCGCAGTTTGGTGAAATGCACACTTCAATCACTCGGGCGTTCAAGCGCTACAACCTGTTCGGCTTCACCGGCACTCCAATCTTCGCCGTGAATGCTGGTAGCGGTGGGAACCCCAAACTGAAAACCACTGAGCAGGCCTTTGGCGACAGGCTACACACCTACACAATCGTTGATGCCATCAATGACAAGAACGTCCTACCGTTTCGCATTGACTATGTGAACACCATCAAGCTCTCCGAGGGGCTCACCGACAAGCAAGTCTCAGCGATCGACACCGAGCGTGCACTGCTCGCCCCGGAGCGGATCCGCCAGGTCGTCACCTACACGCTGGAGCATTTCGACCAAAAGACCAAGCGGGCCGAACACTATTCGATAGAGGGTAAGCGTGTCCATGGGTTCAATGCACTGTTCGCAACGGCTTCCATTGACGCGGCCAAACGCTACTATGCCGAGTTCAAGATTCAGCAACAAGACCTACCCTCAGATCGCAAGCTCAAGATCGGCATCATCTACTCCTATGCCCCGAATGAAGACATCGGCGATGACTATCTCGATGAAGAGGGCTTCGAGACCAACGCGCTTGACCGGCCATCGCGCGACTTCCTCGACGAGGCAATCAGGGACTACAACGCTTTCTTCGGTACCAGCTTCGACACCTCGTCGGATAAGTTTCAGAACTACTACAAAGATCTGTCGCTACGGCTGAAGAATCGCGAGATCGACCTCGTCATCGTCGTGAACATGTTTCTTACCGGTTTCGATGCAACAACCTTGAATACGCTTTTCGCCGACAAGCGGCTTGTCAACCACGGTCTCCTGCAGGCCTACTCACGCACAAACCGAATTCTGAACTCAGTGAAGACCTACGGCAACATTGTCTCTTTCCGTGACCTAGAAGAAGAGACCAATGACGCCATCGCTTTATTTGGAAATAAAGATGCCCGCGGCATCGTGCTTCTCAAGCCCTATGGCGACTATTACGAAGAGTACGCCGAACGCGCCCAAGAGCTGCTTACGAAGTACCCGCCGGGTACACAGATAGTCGGTGAAGCCGAACAGAAGGACTTCATTTTGCTCTTTGGTGCAATTCTTCGCTTGCAAAACATCCTGACCTCATTTGACGAGTTCGCTGGCAACGAGATCCTGACCGAGCGGCAAAGCCAGGACTACCGCAGCGTTTATCTCGACCTCTATGCAGACTTCCGGCGTATCAGTGACGCCGAGAAGGAGTCGATTAACGACGACATCGTCTTTGAGATTGAGCTCATAAAGCAGGTCGAGATCAACGTTGACTACATCCTTATGCTCGTCCAGAAGTGGCGTGAAGCCCGCGGAGACGGTGCAGACAAGGAGATAGAGGAGATCACACAGATCCAGCGTGCGATTGACTCTAGTCTCTCGTTACGCAACAAGAAGGACCTTATCATGGAATTCGTTGATTCAGTTTCGGCAAAGGGTGAAATTGAAGACGAGTGGCGAGCATTCGTTGAACACAGGCGTGAAGCCGAGCTGCGGGAAATCATCACCGAGGAGGGCTTGAAGCCCGACGAGACGAAGACGTTCATTGCAAATGCATTCCGTGATGGCAGAATTCCAACCACCGGCACCGCAGTCACTCGGATCATGCCGTCGGTTTCACGGTTTGCTGCCAATGGCGGCCACGGAGAAAAGAAGAGGCGGGTACTCGCCCGTTTGAGCGCGTTCTTTGAGCGGTTCTTCGGGCTAGCCTCGGGGGGTGACGAGTGACCTCCGCAGCTGGTTCGTCGTCAGATCACAGCTTTCGGGTTCTGGCGCTCGACGGAGGCGGTATCAAAGGGACATTCGCGGCTGCGGTGCTCGCCAGCTTCGAAGAGACGCTCGGAAGCCCACTGGTTGACTACTTCGACCTCATCGCCGGAACCTCGACGGGCGGCATTATCGCGCTGGGACTCGGTCTGGGTCTGCCATCTAAGCAGATCCTTGACTTCTACGAGACTCGCGGGCCGCAGATCTTCGTTGGAGCCAGGGGTCTGCTGGGACGGGTACTCGGTCCAAAGTACGACGACTACTCCCTTCGAGAGGCGCTGGAGGAAGTCTTCGGCGACCGCCTGCTTGGAGATGCCCAGACCCGTCTCGTGATCCCGTCACTCAACCTGGAGACTGGTCAGGTCCATGTCTTCAAGACGGCCCATCACGAGCGGTTCGAGCGAGACTACAAGGAGCGGGTCGTGGATGTTGCCTTGGCGACTGCTGCTGCCCCAACGTACTTTCGTACGCACCGCCTCCCTGCCGGGACGCCACTCATCGACGGCGGCCTGTGGGCGAACAACCCGATGGGGGCGGCAGCGGTAGAGGCGCTCGGCGTATTGGAGTGGCCGAAGGGGTCGGTCAAGCTGCTGAGCATCAGCTGCACGGAATCGCCACCGTCGATCAGGGAACGCTCCGGATCCGGACTCGGACTACGCAGATGGGTACCGCATCTCGTGGATACCTTCATGAATGCACAATCGTCAGGCTCAGTCGGCACCGCGACGCTCCTACTGGGCGGCGAGAACGTGTATCGCATCTCGCACAACGTCACCGGGGACCGATACAAGCTTGATGGCATAGAGGGGATCGAATCCCTGAAGGGGCTCGGCGCCTCTGTGGCCCGTCACGAGTACCCTAACGTTAAGGTGAACTTCCTGACCGAAAAGGCACTGCGGTTCATTCCTAAATACGGAGCTGCGTGATGAAGCTTGTCAAGCAGTTTGATGCCTTCATGAAGGGCAAGGTTAATCTCGGCGAGAGCCGAATTGAGAAACTCGATGCCAGGGTCGAGGCGGTCGAGAACTTCCTCTCCAGTGGCGACAACGCCATCGCTAACAACTTCAACGAGCTGATTCCACAGGGGTCTTATGCCCAGCGCACGATCATCAACCCGGTGGGCACGACCGACGAGTTCGACGCCGACATCCTGCTCGACATGGACGAGGTCGAGGGCTGGGACGCCCATGACTACGTTGAAGAGCTGTATCGAGTCTTCCGGTCGAGTAGCACCTACCGTGACATGGTCAATCGCCGGAGTCGGTGCGTCGTGGTCGATTATGCGGGCGACTTCCATATGGACGTCGTGCCTTACCTGACTCGCCACGGCCAATGGTTCATCACCAACCGCAACGAGAACTCCTACGAGCTCACGGATCCTGAGGGCTTCAACGAGTGGCTTGATGAGCAGAACCGCCTGACCAGCGGACGGCTGGTGAAAGTGTTGCGGTTACTCAAGTACCTCCGGGACTACAAGAATACCTTCTCGGTTAAGTCGGTCATCCTGACAATCCTTGTCGGCGGCCGTGTCAGCAGCACGGAGCTGCTCTCTGATCCAGATCACTATCAGGACCTGCCGACAGCGCTCGTCAAGCTACTGAAGGACCTGAACACCTATCTCCAGGCTAACCCGCAAATGCCTAGCCTGGACGACCCGAGCTGCCCTACAGAGAACTTCAACCACCGCTGGGACCAGGACCAGTACGCCAACTTTCGTAACTGGATCAAGACGTACACCGAGTGGGCGGAGGACGCCTACTACGAGGCAGACGTCCAGGAGAGCTACACCAAGTGGCGCAAGCTATTTGGTGACAAGTTCGGCACGTATTCAACGACCGTGGCGAAGGCGTCGGAGTCTCATCGCGGGGTGCCGGGAGTATCGGATACCGAAGAGCGTGTGCAGGCAAAGTTCGTCGTTGACCTAAATCCCGTGTACCAGGTGAAGCTCCAGGCTCGGACGGTGCGTCGTGACGGCTTTCGGACCTATACCCTGGCGACACGGGGCAACAAGGTCACGAAGGACCGCAAGATCAACTTCTCGCTGCAGTCCTGCAACGTCCCAGAACCGTACGATGTCTGGTGGAAGGTCCGCAACACAGGTCCCGAGGCAATCGCTCGGAACATGATCCGAGGCCAAATTGTCAAGGATGGTGGCGGGCGGATGCGTACCGAGCCAACGACGTTCCGAGGGAACCACTACGTCGAGGTCTACATAGTCAAGGACGGCGTCGTGGTGGCAATGGACCATCATCCGGTAATCATTACGTGATGCTGTGCTGCGAGCCTCAGCCTGAGAGCAGTGCTTTCAGTTGTGCGCGCGGCTCGTCCCAGCCTGGTCGCAGCGTCAACGCGAGCTCAAAGTGCTCTCGTGCTAATTCATAGCGGCCCGCGACGGCCAGAACGATTCCAGGGTTGTGTCCCGATAGTTGTGCAAATTCCACGAGTGAATTGATTTGTTTGTGGTGGCCATGGTATCTAGGAATTATTAGAAACCAGAACCTCAAGGAGGTAGACCATGACCACCACAAACAATACTAAAGCACTTATCGAGTCAGTAAAAGAGATACTTACCCAAGATGGAGATCTGCTAAGAAATATTATCCAACAGGTCCTACAAGAGATGCTAGAAGCAGAGATGGATCAGGTGCTTGGTGCATCTAAGTCCGAGCGCTCCGACAAAAGGCTTGGATATAG
>NZ_FQUL01000058.1 GCF_900128965.1 Ferrithrix thermotolerans DSM 19514 | reverse complement strand
TGATGAACCGGTTGCCTACTTGGATCTCGATAACTGATAGACACTCTACTTCCACTGTCAAGGACTAAATAAAGATCAAAAGTCAATGACAGTTCTATAACCACTTACTAAGATAGACACAGTTCCAAAGACTCTATGGCCTATTTGCACAACTTTAGGCACACGACCGATCATCTTGGGGCTATTCGGTCAGGAGCAGGCGTCCACCGCTGTCGACTCGACAATCCCAGCGATCGACGTTTCCTCCGAGAGTCGCCTCGGCGGTCGCAAGCTCCAAACCCAATACAGCCTGCGATAATACCGAGATATTAAGCCGAGGAATACGTCAGCTTGCCACTCCCCAGCAGGCCAAGTGACGATTCCTCGGCTTAGTAAAAACGTCGGCATAATCAGAATTAAGCCGAATTCGGCTTAACACGGATAATGGCTCTCCTATGAAGGGAACGGCGCTCCTTGCGCTCTGCTATGACTTAGGAATTGGCACAACGAACTCCCGAACACGGGTTTCAGACGACAACCCCCATATCGAAGCCCTCTTTCGCACAACAAAGTATGGGCCCGGGTACCCCTATGGGGCTTCTCTGATCTCATCTCCGCACGGAGTTGGATAGAGAAGTTTGTCACCTACTACAACAATCAAAATCGTCACTCCGCTTTGAACTTCGTCACCACTACCGAGATGCACAACGGAGACCACCTTGAGACACTCGCTCAGCGACAAGCGCTGTATGAACAGTCCAAGATGAAGAACCCGTCTCGATGGATCTCTGGCAAGATCCGTAACTGGTCACCAGCGAGAGACGCCTGAACTACACCGAGTGCATAACAGCGAGAGAGGAGGTCAACCACGGCGTAGCAGGACACCAAGGATATTTCTAAGAAATACGTCAACTGACTTGACAGTTACCGTAGAAGCTCCGTAAACTACAATGACTACCGTGTAAGGGAGTTACAGGAATCATATATGCATTAGTTGCCAAGAAGCTTGCTAAATATATTGCATCAGGTGGGGTTATAACCATCGCCCTGCTGGGATCAATGAGTAATGTAGTTTGGGCACAGCCGCTTATTACTGCGCCAGCCCCTACTGCACAACTACCCACTAGCGTTAGTTTTTCGTTAAATGCATCAGGAGTTAAATTCACCACCACCTATCTCCCAAACCGTCAATCTGTTATTGCACAATTGAGTCATTCACAAGGAAATACTAGGCGAATGCAGCAGTTATTGTCGATACCGGTCGCTGTGACAACTACAGTTACTGTCACGCCTATGCCAGGGGGAGATCCGGTGATGAGCCTTAGCCAAACCGAAGATTCAGTTTTCGGAGTCCCAGTTTTCAAGTGGCAAGTAAATCAGGGCTTTAGCGACAATGGCAGTGTGATTACCAGTGTTGCACCACTGAACGACGTCGGAACATCCGTTTATTACCCTGGCTGGAGCCTAAGTAATTTCACGTGGGGAACCAGTCAACCAGCTACTGGAGTGTATTCAGGGCAATCAAACGCCAATTTCATTTTTAGCTATTCGCCCCTCAAACTGATCACGATTGAAACTGCGAATGTGAACGTTACTCTTCGTTTCTATGCAAACAATTATTGGACGGTCAATGGGTCGACGAGCTTCTTATAAACTGAATGGAGGAGCCATATGAGAGACCGTGATCATGTTACTAGCGGTTCAACTAACTCTCAACAAAGTCGCATACCTCCTAGTCAGAGAGCCACGCTTGCGCTCTTACTTTTTGGAGGTTTCGCAGCGGGGATCGGATGGATTTGGGGAGTGTGGAGGCTGTGGAGAGATCCCACATGGTCAACGCTCCAGAAAGCGCTCGCAACGCTTGTGTTTCCTGGCGGACTCGTTCCTGCATTTATGCTCTCTGGCTCAGCTTCTGGAACGTCAACGTGCACCACTGGACTGATCGGACCGCATCATGTCGGCGTGGTAATTGCACACTGCTCTAGCACAGGTGCACTCAATGTAGATGTAGCACGTCTACTCCTCGCCGCCCTCGTAATTCTGCCGATCGCTGTTGTGTTTTCTCTATATCGGTCGGTCAATCGCACTATGAGCACACCCCCTGAATCTTAACCCTGCGCTACTCTGCTTCAATCATGAGGCCACTGGAATAAGGTATTTGAACTAGCTGCCGAGGTAATTTAGGGATCCCCAATAGCTTATCCACTTGACCTGGACCCATTCCTCGGACCACGCTTGTGCGAGTCAGGTCTGGTTTCAATACAACTGTAGAGCTTCGAATTCGTGCGGTGTCAGATAGCCGAGTGAGCTATGCCGGCGAGTCGGGTTGTAGAAGTTCTCGATGTATTCGCATAACACTCTGAAATGCTCCAAAGGGTCCTTTTAATTTCTTGTGGGGTGTGTTAATCTTCCCATGACATGCTTGCACCCGAGGAACTCGCCACCATTGAAGCATTCATGGCGGAGACTGAAAACATCGACGAATACAAGCGGGCGCTGGCAGTTCTCACCCTTGAGGATGGGAGTCCCCTCAGCAGGACAGGCCTTTCCGTTAAGCATGTACAGCGAATTCGACGGTCATTCCGCAGCATTGGCACTGAAGCATTCAAGGACAAGCGCCATAACAACGCTCCGGTACTTCTCTCAAAGTCTCAAAGAGATGAAGTAAACATCATGCTCACAACTACAACTCCCAATGACCACGGCTATAGCAATTCCCCGTTTTGGTCAACACGGATCCTGGCCACAGTGCTCAAGCGCAGATACGGTGTTCTCTCTGCCTCTAGGATTCGCTCCTACCTTCTGTTTCGCACAAGCAAGCTCAGCTTCCATCTGCTGGGCAAACAAGATGAAAAGGCTGATCCCCAAGCGGTAGCACAGTGGAAAGACAACCGGCAAGAGCGTCTGAACGAGGAGTTCTCTGATTCAGATACGGTGATCCTCTGTGAAGATGAGATGGTCCTCACCCAAGCGGCAACGACACAGAAAGTCTGGACACCCAGGGGTACGTTCCCAGCTGTGATTGAGACCAACAGAACCAGAAAGAACCGAAATATCTCTGGGTTTTTGAACCTCAAGACAGGTTGAACATGCATTTGCAACAAGGCGCCAGACAATGCATGAAGCAGCGGCCATACTGTTGAAGATCCGCAAGATCTACCCAAGGGAGAAGACTCTTCTATGGATGGGGCACGATGGCACAGAGGGAGCGTCGCTCAAGAGGCAATGAGCGAGCATCACATCGAAGCGGTCCATTTCCCTCCGTATTCCCCGCAACTCAATCCCTAGGAACACGTTTGGAAGCAAGGACGCTCTGCTGTAACCCACAATCGCTTCATTCCCAAGATTGAACCAGTCACAAAGGAATTCGTCGACTATCTCAACACAACGACATTCCCATACTCTTTGCTCGATTTCAAGGAGCAGGTCAGAGTGTGAGCTCTATAGTCGGCGATGGCCATGGTCAATTCGAGTTTCGTGGTCCAACGCTTTCGGTTCAGTAGTTCGATCTGCATCGTTCCCCAAAACGACTCCATTGGCGAATTGTCGTAGCAGTCGCCGATGGTTCCCATCGACCCGAGGAGCTTGAACCGACGGACGTTTTCGCTGAAGCCCCAGGACGTAAATTGAGACCCGTGGTCTGTTTTAAGCCGAATTCGGCTTAACACGGACCGTGGATCTCAATTCTCCGATCGTCGAGTAGCGCAACTCTGTGAGGCTAAACTGAAGTTCCCCCCACCATGATAACCAATATCAGGCACTACCAGGGGGTTTGTAAGTTGAGCCCTGCCTACATGTAGCCGAGAGTCGGAGAGACCCCAAGAAGCTCAAAGGCACGTTGTTGCAAAGGGGTGGGTTTGGTGATCATGGCAAACGAGTCAAGATCGGTGTCTCTGGGTTGGATCCGGTTGGCTGTGACGGTTGCCAGATCCTCCATGAGGGTAGCAAAGCTATGTACTGGCGTATGATTAGCGCTCACCTTGGTGCTCGCCTTTGCCTTAGCACTCGTTGATCGTTTGGCCGGTGCAATAGGTGAGTCCCTCAGGGCTTTGGCACCGGCTGGATCATCGTCTTTGAACAACACCGGAGCCAAGGTGTGTGCCATTGCAAAACTCACGTAGTAGCTGAGCATCCGTAAGAACACATGCACGCTGACTCGCGCCTCGGTACGGTGACAAATTGGTCGGATATCGAGGTCGGTGTTAAAGCCACGAAAGACGCGTTCGACGTTTGACAAGGACTTATAGGACAAGACGACCTCTTCGGTCCCCAGCACCTTGGACTCCACGCTGGTGCGAAGCACATAGATACCGTCCAAGATGGTCTCAGCTGCGATCTTTGCCTCATCACGTCGGTAGGTGAAGGTCTCATCGGTGATCTCGATAATGAAGTGCTTGGCCATCTTGTAGCGGTCAATGACTTTGCCGACCCTCATCGCTATCTTGTCTTTACCCCAAAGTGGTCGACGTTCGCGATTCAGGGAGGCGACGATCTTGTCGAGCTCTGTTTCGGTGGCCGCCAAGAGGGATTGGCGCGTCTCGGTGCGCTCTTTGGCTAAGTGTGGGTTCAAGCACGCAACGAGGCGTTCACCTAGATAGTCAGGGTGCGTGACCTCGACGAGATCCCTCTCGTCAAAGAGGGAGAGCCCTATAGCCTCGTCTCGTATCAGGGCTCGAATCTGTGGAGCACGTAGTGCGGTGATGAAGTCGAGCTGTTTGGGGGTGACGTCTTCTCGTAGACGTGCTTGGGTCAGTAGTCCGCGATCTCCAACGAGCACTACGTTGGCAAGTCCAAAGCGACCCTTTAGCTTTTCGACCTGTTGGGCGATCGTCGTTGGTTCACCGGTGTTGCCGGCAAAGACCTTAATGGCGATTGGAACCCCCTCTTTGGTGGCCAAGAGCCCATAGACGATCTGGAGTCGTCCCCTCACTCCATCTTTTGGGTGACCCCGTTTGCCAAGGGGACAGGTCTTACCCTCAAAGGCTGCCGATGACATGTCATAGAGAACCAGGGTTCCATCTTCTCGGTGTCGCTTTGCGATTTCGGCCTCGATCTGTGACTGACGTGGTGCCAACCAGTCCATCGCCTCATAGAGGTCATCCTCATCGACTAAAGAAAGTGAGAGCACCTTCACCGAGTGAACTCGTCGCACTCTCGGCCCTTAGCCCCCTGGCACAGGCGAGCTTGGAGGAGGGGCGAATCACCTGGGAGATGATCATGGCTACAACGAGATCTCGTTGGCGAGAGGGGACAGGATCAATGAGGGTATCAAGGCCTAGGTTGCCTATCGTGCCAAGCACGGCCGCGACATGACCATGGCCAAGGCTACGGGTGATGTCAAAGCTCTCTTGGAGCTTTGCCTTTGGGGGTTGGTTCATAAGTACCCGGCGCAGTTGCTCTACCTTGTCTGGTGACCAACGGCTCAAGTTCGCAAGCGTACGGGTCTTGACCTTGCCATTTTCTCGATAGCTCTCTCGTAGCTGAATCGCCGGTGGTGAGTTACGATTGGGGATCGTGGCCACGTACATGCTTACTATCTGACACGTCGATAACACTTATGTCAATACCAAACCCAATAAATCCCTGCCAAGCCTTAGAATACATGCCTACACTCTCTACCACCCTAGCCAAGAACATGCTGCTCAAGGTGCAATTTAGGCATAAATCGAGACCGGCTGGGGGGAACTTCGGCTTAGAACAAGTTCGGAGTCGAGCGAGGTTGCCTTCGTTCCCTTAGCGGACTTAGAGACCCACGATATTCACCCCTCCGTTCGGCTACGCATCGAGGATTATCTCACAAACAAGATCGAGCCCTTTATTCGCTAGATCCGACTTGTGAGCACAACAGCTCTACGTGGGTAAACGATTTGGCGAGTTGGGGGTAGGCGAGCCGTAGACCTTGCGGAACTACATCGTCCTTACCGTAGCGTCTCTCGACCTCGTCGATTCTTTGGGTTAGCTCCATCGGTTGGCCGTCTGGTCCATTGGAGAGATCGCAGTAGGTAAGGCAGTCTGAGATGAGTCCAGGTTCAACCGGGAATCTCGACATCTCTTGATCGAGACCACGCAGATGTCCTTCTTGTGTCCCAGAAGAGTGATGCGCCACCAGACACGCAAGTCGATGTTCGCCGATCTCCTCCAGGTAATTGGCTCCATCGAGATGATGGAAGCCAGTTTTGGCGAGGGTCCCAGCGTAGCCAATGTCATGAAGCCAGGCGGCCATGACCAAGACCTCACCTTGGGAGATATCTTCAAAGAGGGTCGCCGCAAGTTCTTCGGCCCTTGCCGCGACCCTCATGACATGCGACCACCTTCGATCCAAGCCGTCTAGGAGTTCCTTGGCGAGGATCATCGCCTCTCGTGGAGTATCCATGCCCTAATACTAGAGCTGTAGCGCACTGCTTTCAATCCGTGCTTCGCAACCGCCAATTGCCCTGTTCGCACGAGGTGTTACAACTTTCTCTACTACTTCAAGCTCACAGTGCGCTAGATGGTTCTCCGAATGAAGGAACAAAGAATGTATAGATCGTGCCATAAAATAGTTTACCGGAGGTGTAGTAGCAGCTATCTGGGGTCTGAATTACTGATCCTTGGTTGAATGCCGATGATGCAATCGAATAGGTACCCAAGTTGTCCGGCAACGTTACACTCAAAGAAGTGAAGTTCTTCTCTACGGTCACTCCTTTGTTACCGCCAAGACAGTCTGGTTGAAACGTCACTTGGCTGTAGGCGGCTTGCACGCCCTTCTTGATAATTATCACTGAAGGAGCGGTAAGGATATTTCCATTCGGGCCCATGGCGTGCTGTCGAACCGCAGGAATCGACTCTTTAGTTGCAGTGACTCCATCGATCGTTGGCCACCCCTGCAGGCTGCACGGAGACGAGGAGGTATCTGAGACCGTTAGATAGGCGTTTACCAGATCTGCCTCATCACCGACACCGGTGATACCAACCGATACCTGACCAGGAGTGCATAGAGGTGCTGTAGCTGGTAATACTGGAGGCTTGGGTCTAGGAGGAACATATGTCGAATAGAAGGCAAACTCCTTTGAGCTGCCTTTGGTATTCGATCCAGAGATCTCGATGACCCATTTACTCTCCGGTAGTGAGAAAATATGTAGCTCCTCGTTGGAGGACAGATCCTTTGAGGGGAGGTAAAAAGAGAATGATGCCCGTGGCTTTTTGCACCCCCAGGCTGTAGCGCCAACTTGTTGATGTGCTAGGGAGACATGGAACTTGATCGCTGGTGCTGCCGGTGTCGATCCGGTAGTGTTGCAGGTACCCCGAACGATGAGAAAACGCTTAGCCAAAACTGACTTAGTTATCCGAACCGATGACACCCCGGCTACCGTAATTCCCGAACTCTTAGCTGCTGAGCTGCACGAAGCCAAAACGATAGCGGTCAGGAGTACGGAAACTAATAGCTTGGTGACGCCCCTATAGTTCATATCTTTTCAATCCACGCCTTCATAGGATTACCGAGTCCGATCCTGTTTGTGCACCAGTGTTGATCACAACGCTGGGTTGTGTGCCTAATGTTGTGCAAATAGGCCATAG
>NZ_FQUL01000063.1 GCF_900128965.1 Ferrithrix thermotolerans DSM 19514 | reverse complement strand
GTAAGTGTAAGACCGAGGCGACCTAAGAGGCTCAGATTGAGGGCCTTTTAGTACCTGAGGGATAGAGATGGGCGAACTTGGCGTCGGCGAAGATATCCCTGCGGTGTTGTGAGAGGAAGTGATAGATCGAACCTGGCTCCAACAATGAGGCACAAAAGTTCTCGGCAGCACTGAGATGGGTCTGGGTGGATTCGGTACCTAACCTAGAAATATTCTACTTGACCTGCCCTTATGCCCCAACAACCACCCGGGGAACCCTCTTATTTTCCCCTCATTTTGGGGTGGGGTTATTCAGCACGCTCCTAGACCGGAATTCGCTCAGAGATTACCGTCGTGTCGCTTTTTGGTCACCTCCCGTTCATTTTGCCGGCATATAGTCTCGACAGACATCTATTCGATAGGACTAAGGAGGAGCCCGCGTGGCCGAAGGCGTTGCATCCATAACTGAGTTTTATAGACCCCTCGACGAGGCGGAGGTGGGCCGCAAGCACTGGCTCACGGTGTTCACCTCCGGCATGGGATTCTTCACCGATGCCTATGACTTGTTCATCATCGGCACGGTGACGGTCATCCTGACCCCGATCTTCCGCTTGAACACGAACCAGATCTCGCTGCTCAACTCCATCTCCCTCTTGGCGTCGGTGCTCGGGGCGTTCACCTTCGGCAAGCTGATGGACCGACTCGGACGCAAGACGGTCTACGGCTTGGAAGTGGCCCTTCTCGCAGTGGGTGCCATCCTCACCGCCTTGGCGTGGAACTTTGAGTCGCTGTTCATCTTCCGGATCCTGGTCGGTATCGGGGTGGGCGGCGACTACGCCACCTCGGCGGTGATCACGTCCGAATACGCCAACAAGAAGTCCCGGGGGCGCCTGGTGGGCACCGTGTTCGCCATGCAGGGCTTCGGCCTGATGGCCGGACCGGCCATCGCTGCCATCTTCCTCGGAGCAGGGGTGCCCAATGGGATCGCCTGGCGGTTGATGCTCGGTCTCGGGGCTGTTCCCGCCCTGTCGGTGGTCTACCTCCGCCGCAAGATCCGAGAGACCCCTCGCTACACGCTGAGTGTCCGCGGCGACGTGGCAGAGACGGCCAAGACGGTCGAGTGGGTGACCGGCCAGGCCTCGACGGTCAACGGCCAGGCGACAACCGGCAAGGGGAATCGCCCCGTCGCCCCGATCGCGGCGACCTCCGACCTTCGGAAGCGACTTGCCTCCAAGCCGTATCTGCTGCGTCTCATCGGCACGGCGGGGAGCTGGTTCCTGATGGACATCGCCTTCTATGGCAACTCGGTCTCCAGCCCGCTCATCTTGAAGCAGCTCCAGCCCCATGGGAGCCTGCTCTCCCATACCCTCATCTCGCTCGCCATCTTCACGGTGGCCGCGGTCCCGGGATACTGGGTGGCGGTCTGGTTGATGGACCGTCTGGGGCGCAAGCGTATCCAGTGGCAGGGATTTCTGGTCATGACACTGGCGTTCGGGGGCATCTGGCTCATCCCCGGTGCCGTGAAGAACACTGCCCTGTTTCTCGGCCTGTTTGCCATCAGCTACTTCTTCATCGAGTTCGGTCCCAACGAGACCACGTTCGTGTTCCCTTCGGAGATCTTCCCGACTTCTATCCGGGGCATGGGCGACGGCATATCGGCGGCGGGTGGGAAGTTTGGGGCCTTCCTCGGGGCGCTCTTCGTGCCTCACCTCCTCAAGTCGGTAGGGATCAGCGGGGTCATGGGCGTGATGGCTGCGGTCTCCGCAGTCGGCATTCTCCTGACCTTGGTCGCCCTACCTGAGCCGATGGGCCAAACCCTCGAGGAGGCGTCCGCCGAGGACCCCTCCTCACTGACTTACTAGCCAACGACGGCGGTTGCGTCCGGTGGAGGTGGGGCAGGCATGAACGCTGCGGTTGCCACCATGACCTCGGCGGGGAACGGTCCACATCGAGTCGACACTGAGGTGCTTCGCGCTCAGGACACTGAGTTGGACCTAGGCGCTCGACTCCTGTGCGTTGGTGCGCGGTGCATGCCGCTTCCCGCTAAGGAGTTCGAGCTGCTCTTTGTGCTCTTGGCCCACGCCGGGCAGGTGGTCCACCGGGAGCAGCTGTTGGCCGCGGGGTGGACGAACCCCCGTGAGGTGGGGAAGGCTTTGGAGGTCTACATACCGCGGTTGCGCGAGAAGATCGAGACCGACCCGCACCACCCGACCCATATCCGCACGGTGTGCGGTATCGGCTACATCTTCGATCGAGAGGCGCTCGGCTGGGCCTCCTAAGCTGCCAGGCCTTGACTGGGTAGGCCGGGTCGGGCGAGGGCGGCGAGACGTTCGGGCATGAGGCGGTAGTAGGCCACGACACACGCCGGCACCGGGTGACGAAGCCGGCATCGAGGAGCACCTTGAGGCGGTGGCTGACCGTCGGCTGGGATAGCCCGAGCGGGGCAACGAGGTCGCACACGCAAGCCTTGCCGGCTCTCGCCGCTTGGATCAGGCTGATCAGCTGGAGCCGGGCCGGGTCCGCAATGGCCCGCAGCCGGGGCGAGCCCGCCCATGTCGTGGTCCACGAGGATGTCCTTGCGTTTCGCAAGGCGGTGCATGATGCCCATTGAGCTGCCTCTGTCGGTGTGGCTGGTCGGCCAGCGCACCGGCCGCGCCCAGCGCTCGCGGCGATACCCGGAGATCTCGGGCACTCAGCCGGCCAAGATGCTCCCCGCTATCGCAGAGCGGGCCGTCGCCACCTACACTCAGCCCGGTGACATGACGCTCGACCCGATGTGTGGGGTAGGGACCACCCTCGTCGAAGCCGTCCACCAAGGCTGCGACGCCATCGGCATCGAGTGCGAGCCAGAGTGGGCCGACTACGCACAGGCCAACCTCGCCCTCGCCGCCAGTCAGGGTGCGAGCGGTCACGGCGAGGTCATCTGCGGGGATCGGCGTTCGCTCGCCAGCCTCATCGATCCCGTCGTCCGCAGCCTCGTCGCCTTGGTGCTGACCTCACCGCCCCACGGACCGCCGCTCCACGGTCGGGTCAACGCCGGCCCCGGCCACGGCGTGCGCAAGACCCACGACCGGTACTCTACCGACCCGGCCAACCTGGCCCACATAGGCCTCGCCGGGCTGGTCAACGCCATGCGGACCCTACTACGAGGCGCCGCCCAGGTGCTGCGGCCCGACGGCGTGGTGGCGCAACGGGCAGCTCATCGATCTCTCCGGCGCCCTCGCCCGGATCGGCGAGGAAGCTGGGCTCGTTCTCTACGAGCGGAACGTCGCCCTCCTCGCCGCACTCCGAGACGACACCCTCGTCCCCCGGGCGTCGTTCTTCGCCCTCGAACAGGTTCGCAAAGCCCGCTCCGCCGGGCTGCCCCGCCTGGTCACGGCGAATGCGGATTTGTTGGTCTGGAGGCTCCGTCGGGCCCCGGGCACGGGGGAGGGTGAAGGCCCACGGCGAGGAGCTAGCCCCTCCATTGGCGTAGCAGCCGGACCGCTTCCCCCGGTCCGGCTGCTACCGGCCACCTACTTCCCGATGTCCCCGGAGAAGGAGGCACAGGCCGTCGACGCGGTCGCCGGGCTCCTCGGCGCCCTCGCCGGCCATCACCACGAGATGGCCTTGACACGAGGCAAGCCGTGGAGGTCTCCTCCAGATAAGCCCGGTCCCGCCCCGGGCGGAGGAGGTGACCATGACATCGAAGACGACCACCGAAAGCACCCGGGTCGCGCTCTACCTGCGGATCTCCACTGACGAGGAGCACCAGCCGTCCTCGCTTGGCGCCCAAGAAATCCGCCTTGCCACCTTCGTCACCAGCCGGCCCGGCTGGGAGCACGTCAAGACCTACACCGACCAGTTCTCCTTCGCCTGCGCCGAGCGGCTTGCGCTCCAACAAGCGCTGCGCGACGGACGCCTCGGGCTCTACGACACCCTGCTCGTCTACCGGCTGGACCGCTTCGCCCGTTCGCTCAAGGTGCTCGTCGGCCTCCTGGAAGAGCTCGACACGATCGGAGTGGCCTTCCGCTCGGCCACCGAGCCAATCGACACCTCGACGGCGACCAGGCGGATGCTCATCCAGCTCCTCGGGGTCTTCGCGGAGTTCGAACGGGCAACGATCATCGATCGCGTAGTCGCCGGCATGGAGCGAAAGGCGGCCAGAGGCGGATGGCCGGGCGGCTCCATCCACTACGGGCTGCTTCTCGACGACGACCACTACCTCGCCATCCGACCCTCCGAGTTCCCGATCGTCGAACGGATCTTCACCCGCTACGGCGTCGGTCGGGTAGGAGCAGCCACTATCGCCACCGAGCTGAACGACGACGGGCATCGCACCCGCACCGGGCGGCGCTAGAACGCCATGGTCGTCCTCGGCATCGTGCGCAACCGTGGCTATCTCGGCGAGATCTCCTTTCGCGACGTCGTCCACCAAGCCGACCAGCCGTTGCTCGACCCCGACCTGTTCGACAAGGCCCAAACACTGCTCGCCGAGCGAGGCGAGGGATATGATCGGAGCTTCGCCGACACCCACCCCGAGTACCTCCTGACCGGGCTCATCACGTGCGTGCGCTGTCACCGCCGCTACGTCGGGGCCGCGGCGCACGGCAAGCGGCACCGCTACCGCTACTACGTCTGCTGGACCGCCCAGCGCTACGGGAAGGCGGCCTGCGGAGCGGAACGCATCTGCGCCGACGCGCTCGAAGACGCCGTCCTCGCTGCGCTAGTCGACCTCTACAGCGACCCAGCACTCATCACCCGCGCCATGCTGGCGCACCAAGACGCCGCCACGCTCACCGTCCGCCAACACCACGACGAGCTGGCAGCCACGGACGCCGAGCTGACCAAGACCGAGGCTGCCGTCGAGCGCTACATGCACGAATTCGAGGCCGGCACCCTCACCGCCGACATCTTCGCCGAACGCATCCGCGAACTCGGCAACAAGGCCAAGTCATTGCGCGCCCGCCAAGGGTTGTGTCCCGATAGTTGTGCAAATTTCACGAGTGAATTGATTTGCTAGTGGTGGCCATGGTATCTAGGAATTATCAGAAAACTAGAACCTCAAGGAGGTAGACCATGACCACCACAAACAATACTAAAGCACTTATCGAGTCAGTAAGAGAGATACTTACTCAAGATGGAGATCTGCTAAGAAATATTATCCAACAGGTCCTACAAGAGATGCTAGAAGCAGAGATGGATCAGGTGCTTGGTGCATCTAAGTCCGAGCGCTCCGACAAAAGGCTTGGATATAGAAGCGGTTACTACACAAGAACACTTCTAACCCGGGTAGGCAGAGTATCCCTAAGGGTTCCAAGGGATCGAGATGGAAGGTTT
>NZ_FQUL01000080.1 GCF_900128965.1 Ferrithrix thermotolerans DSM 19514 | reverse complement strand
GGTTCAACAGGGGCCGAAACTTGAAAATTCCTGTTTCACAGCGAAACTTTGGCTAGGGACACTAGGGATGGCAACAGCGCTCTTTATGTCGCAGTCATTTTTTATGCCTTGGGATAGATTCTTATGTTCCCGCAACGTTCCGCTTACTTTTTGGTTGTCCCAGAGGTCCCTACGTCAAGTTACTTGATAGCTAGTGTCCACACTCAAACACTCCATAGTCAATACACCACTTGGGTGGAAGCTACTCAACGCAAAGTTTTCTAAATCCAATGGTCGCTCTATGAGGCTTAAAACAGCTAATCCCAATACTTGAGAGAAAAGGGGCCAGGGTATCGGCTGGATATACACAAGTTACTTGATGACTGTGGTCGACGTCCCAGGGAGGTACGAGGTACTCCAAAGGTCCTATGACCTTTCGAGACACCTACGATCGCTGGAATTGACCAGGTGGTGCAGTTGTAGTAGCTCGACTTTACTCCTTAGGTGACGAGAGGCGTATTAGCGGCACTTCAGCCAACCGAGGGAGGTTTGATGAAATTTTAGATACCAATTCATCGAGCAATACATGATAAAGTTGATCAAGATTGTGATAAAAGGTGTTATATTTACTATTGCTTTTCAGATCGTCGCGAAGGAGTGGGAATTTGTCGGTCTTCAATGAAGTGTTAGAGGCTAATCATGGCTACGTTCAAGGCTTTGGGGATAAGTCGCGACTTGCCATGCCTCCAGCGCGCCGATTTGCCATCCTAACTTGCATGGACGCAAGGCTTGATCCAGCTAAGTTTGCCGGTCTCAAAGAGGGGGATGCTCACGTCATTCGAAACGCCGGTGGCAGGGCTAGTGACGATGCGATACGCTCGTTGGTCATCTCCTACAAGCTACTGGGCACGAAAGAGTGGTTTGTTATCCATCATACAAACTGTGGCATGGAATTCTTTAACAACGAAGTTATGAGTAGTATGCTTTCCTCCAGTCTCGAGACGGCCGAGCTGAGCGCCGATGGTTTTAGGGACGTTGGACGAGGTCCAGGTTCCACGGAGGGTAAGTACATCAACTGGCTTACCATCACCGACCAAGCTGTCTCGGTAGTTGAAGACGTTACCAGGATAAAGTCTCATCCCCTTGTTCCATCATGGATTCCTGTCTACGGTTTTATATACGACGTCAAGTCCGGAGGGCTTGTTGAAGTGCCTGATGCGTCAAAGATCGGCAGAGCCCCGAAAGGATAAGGACTGGATCTCATAGGTAGGCAGATGACATCTCGTTTCTTCACTATTTGGGGTCGGGCAGGCAATTAGCGGTTTATTGTTGACGATCCAAATCTGACCCTAGGTGACAGACTGGTCAGTGCTGATGAGAACTTGGCCCTCTCCCTTACTTCTCTTACCTACTCTTTCGTCGCCCTAATGTCGAAGTGGACTTGATGCTTTGAATAAAGCGCTAAGACGTTGTGTCGGTGAGCGTTACTGCGTCGCTTGGGCGATCTCCTTGCGATAAGGGCAATAAGTTCAAGGTCACCTAGATGTCAAGTACCGCTTTTTTGTCTACTTTAGGGGGCAGCAACTGTTGGTAATCCAGCATGCTATACCATCAAATGGTGAACCTTCGTGAGTTGGCGCTTGCCCAAGGCATCCATCCCCAAACCGCCTACCGTTGGTAGCGCGAAGGCAAGCTCCCGGTTCCTGCTCGCAAGATGGGCAAGCTTATTCTCGTCGGTGACCTAGAAACATCAACGGCACCTAGCCCCCGTCGCACGGTCGTCTATGCCCAAGTCTCCTCTGCCGACTAGCGCACGGATCTCGACCGCCAGGTGGCAAGGATCGTGGCCTGGGCGACGGAGCACGGCTACTTGGTAGATCAGGTGGTGACCGAGGTCGGCTCTGGTTGTGTCCCGATAGTTGTGCAAATTCCACGAGTGAATTGATTTG
>NZ_FQUL01000060.1 GCF_900128965.1 Ferrithrix thermotolerans DSM 19514 | reverse complement strand
TCTGGACCAAGAGCGCCGACGAGATCTTCGCTTCAATGCAGAAATACCTGGAGCCTATTGTTTCTCCGCAAACTTCTGAGGAGGGACACTAGGAACGCAGGAGCAATTGCCAGTGAGCAAAGAGGTACGGTCGATGCTGGCGAACGCCTTCAAGCCATAACCATGTTCTGGCACGACTACTCCTCAGATGTTTAGACTTTCGTCTTGCCCATCTGACGAGGTGTTCGTCGATAAGCCTTGATAAGGGTAAAACCCAGAACGATAGAAGGCTCCGCAATAGTTGATCCAGTCTCGCAGGTATGGGTTGATCCCTTCTGCGCTGTCCGATAGGTCCGTACCACTGCGACGGTTGAGGTGTAGGTTCCTCAACTTATCCCTGTTCGCCTTCTTTGCCTTGTTACTTATAACTTAAAAAGAACACGCTGTACTTGCAAAAGTCTTTGCATCAAAGCAATAACACAGCAGATAGCTGCGACATCTGTACCGACTACGGCCTATCAGTATGTACACTCCACAAACAGAGTTGCAGGAAGAAGATCTTGTGACTAATCGCATAGTAGAGACGTTTGCTTCTATCATCCTAGGTACCATAGACAAGGTGACGCCAAAGACCTTGTCCGACTCACACAACGACCTCCTTACCGCTATCGAGCTGGCTTTAGCTCCTGCGGTAGTTCTGGGATTGGCTCGTTTCGCATACGCTCTTCTCCTGCCGTCGATGAGGTCACAGCTGGCTCTTTCCCTTGGGCAGGCGGGTGCTTTAAACAGCGCAAATGCAGCGGGCTACCTGGTCGGTGCTCTATCCTCCGACACACTTGCTCTAAGACTGGGCACAAGAAGAGTCTTCCTATGGTCACTCGGCTCGACAACAGCCACACTATTTCTAACTGCCGCTTCCAAAAGTGTTCTACTACTGATAGTTCTTAGAGGACTCTCAGGCGCTGGTGGAGCACTCGCGTTTATAACCGGGGCAGCTCTTGCGTCTCAGATTGGAGTCAGGGGAGGGCGAGCTACGGTGGTACTTAGCACCTACTTTGCCGGAGGTGGTTTAGGGATAGTGATCTCAGGACTGCTAGTTCCCCTCCTGCTATCAGTCACCGGTGCAAGCGTTGGATGGCGCTTGGGTTGGATACTCCTCGGAGCGTTAGGGGTTGCCGCATTTTTTCCCGCCCTAATCGGTGCTCGCCGATGCGAGGAACCTCCGCAACGACCATCGCACGATCGTCATTGGCCTGCACGCCGGTTTTTAGCGTTGCTCTCGTCATACGGTCTCTTTGGTCTCGGATATATCGCTTATATAACCTTCATAGTGGCGTACATAAAAGATCGAGGAGCCCACACAACCGAGGTCACAGTTTTCTGGGTAGTCTTGGGTATATCCTCGATACTTAGCGTGGTTATTTGGTCGGCTCCCATCGCCCGACTACGCCGGGCACACAGCACTACCCTGATACTGCTGGTCGTAACGGTAGGCGCAGCCCTCCCCGTCGTCTCTAGGTACCCATTTGTCGCATACCTATCCGCCATATTATTTGGCGGTTCGTTCTTGGCCGTTGTCACATCCGTAACCTCCGTAGCCCGGCACTCGCTGCCAAAGCACCACTGGTCCGAGGCAATCGCCACCTTGACGGTAGCCTTCGCTGTGGGACAGATAGTTGGCCCAGTGCTGACGGGAGTCATATCGGAGGGTTCAGCTGGTCTCTCGGTTGGACTTTTGGTCTCTGCTTCGCTTCTGCTTCTCGCATCGATCGTTGCACTGTTCCAGTCCGACAAGCCCACGGCTCCGTCATAGGCTTCGTCGCCTAGCACCTCTAAGTCAAACCAAACGTATCGATCACACGCCTTTACTGGCTACTCTCCACGCAGCCCCTAAACAGATCTGAACAGAGTCCTTAGAGATAAAGGAACCACTACCCCGCCATATCTCTTAACCAGCAATTCGAACCCTTGACGCTTTCGTGATGGTTCTAGCTAGACACCCTTCGAATCGTGGTAGACATAGGTGAGCTTAAGACTTTTTTCATCTAATGACACTCTCTTTGCCGACTTTCTAGAGAGACGCTCACATTCCTATATTCGTCAGAAAGACCCGTCTCAGCGAGCGAGCAAGCAAGCCAGCGAAATAGAACGCTCTTTGCTTTACAACTTTTTGTCGAAGAATTGCCTTCTTCTAGGAAATCCACCGGTTGAATACACTTCACCTCAGTAGAGAGATAGACTGAGCAATACAGCGCTTGCTTGTTCTCCGGCGCCATCCAGCCTTTGGGATCGGCATATCGTACAGTGGAGAGACACCTCACGCATATCGCTCAGGCTGTCTTGCAGTGTTGTGCTAACGATCGTTTTGAACGAGGAGTGCAGAGTTTACAAAGCAAACCGGTACCTATGGGCGAAAAGGGTTCTTAGGACCATCAAGCCTCAACAAAGAGACACAAACCATGCCTTAGCGGCCGCTGTTCTCGGAACGGTAGCTACCGTTCTGATCCCTGTATACGAGCGAAGCTTCATCGACTCTATCTCAAGACCACATCCAGGTAGATACACAGGGGACCTCTTAGCTCTCGCAGTTCTAGCCTTGGCGTCATTTGCCTTCGCTTACCTCCGCAGGATCTCTGCTGCGCGGCTCTCCCTGGGGACTCAGCACCGTCTGCGGACTAAGATCTTTGACCATCTTCAGCGACTCGACTTCAAGACGCACGACTCACTCAAGAGCGGACAGTTAGTATCCCAAGCTAACGCCGACATATCTTTGATCCAGGGGCTCCTTGCGTTTCTGCCAAGGCTCTTCGGCAACCTCCTCTTTGCCCTACTCTCCGTGGCCGTGATGAGTGTGATCTACTGGCCTTTAGCGCTAGTAGAGGCGGTCTCTCTTGCTGTTATAGCGACCGCATCCAGCGTCCTTAGATCTTCCATAGTTCCCGCATCAGAGGTAGCACAGGAACAAAAGGGACGAGTAAACGAGATCGTTGAGGAAACCGTTCGAGGTATTGGAGTAATAAAGGGCAGCGGGTTCGAGGAGGTTCAGATGAACAAACTCAAATCCGCAGCTCACACACTTTACAACGCTAGAGTTGCAACTATCTGGAGACAAGCAAAGCTCGCCTCGCTGCTGCAGCTTCTCCCGGTGCTAACGCAAGCCGTTGTTATAGGCCTTGGAGGCTATGCAGCCATCGAAGGGAAACTCTCTATCGGCTCCTTTCTACTTTTTTCAACCTACATAACCTTTCTCGACACACCGATACGGCAACTTTCAAGCCTCGTCGCAGTTGCACAGCAGGCACAAGCTGCAATTGATCGAGTATTTAGCCTGCTCGAGATCGAACCGGAGATCCGCGAACCAGAACACCCAGTAACCATTCCAGAGGGTCCTTTAGATGTAATATTCCAAGACGTGGAGTTTTCTTACAACAAAGATGCGCCTGTCCTTCGTAGAGTAACTGTCACCATTCGATCAGGCGAAACCGTCGCAGTAGTTGGAGCCTCAGGAAGTGGAAAGACCTCCCTGGCGCTTTTGATCCCCCGGTTTTATGACGTTCAATCTGGCCAGATATCTATCGCTGGAATCGACATAAGACTGTTCTCCCTCAAAGACCTCCGATCTAAGGTAGCGGTGGTCTTCGAAGACAGCTTCTTATTCTCGACATCCATACGAGAAAACATCACCTTTGGAGTTCCTGACATCTCCGAAGACGATCTGATCTGGGCGGTAAAGGCGGCGAAGGCTGACGGATTTATCTCCCAACTCCCTGGTGGGCTAGACACCGTAGTTGGGGAACGCGGAGTCAAACTCTCGGGAGGACAACGCCAGCGAGTCGCACTGGCCCGGGCGTTACTGAAGCGTCCTCCAATACTTATCCTCGACGACGCTACTTCCTCTGTAGATCCTCAGACCGAGGCCGACATACACGAGGCCCTTACCAACTACGCCCAACAACATACCCTCATACTCATCGCCCACAGACGCTCGACCCTCACGTTGGCAGATCGAATCATCGTCTTAGATGAAGGGAGGGTGGCAGCTGAAGGGACTTACGAGGAACTCTGGGAGACAAGTAGGGAATTTCGCAGTCTCATCGCCACAAGCAACGACCGCTTTGTAGCTGATAACACCGCAACCCCCACTCTAAGCGACCGAATTCAACCTAAAGAACACGACGATGTAGTGCCTCCAAGACTCTTCCAACGACGAATCGATCAAACTCCCACACAAGGTCGGTTCTCATTTAAGAAGCTATTCAAAAGCGTTCGCCTCGGTATCGCTGTAGGATCTCTGCTTGTCGCTTTGGATGCAGCCTTGTCACTGGCGGGACCATTACTCTTGCGCCGAGGGATCGATAGCGGTATTACCCAAAGAGATCTCCACCTGGTCATCGGTACTGCGCTGTTGTTGGCGGGAGTAGGTGTCCTAGACCTATTCGTCGTGGCAATGGAACAGATGGTGACCGGCGTGGCCGCAGAGCGATTTCTCTACTACCTGAAGGCGCATATCTTCAAGAAACTACTCAGCCTCGATATGGGCTACTACGAGTCCGAGATGTCTGGCAGGATTATGACGAGAATGATCTCTGACGTCGATGCTTTCTCATCGTTGGTACAGATCGGCCTTGCGTCTTCTTTGGTGGCGCTATTCACCTTCGCTCTGATCGTAATAGTTATGGTGGCGCTGTCAATCTCCTTGTCTGAGTTGCTGATCCTCGCCCTCCCCTTTGCCCTAATCGCAAGTCTGGTGTTTCGCAGGTACTCAGTTCGTGCTTATCGAAGTGCTCGGGAAAAGATTGCTATCGTGAACGCCAACTTTCAGGAACAGCTGTCAGGAGTCAGAGTATCTCGATCGTTGGGACAAAGCGAAAGGGTTTCTAAAGGCTTTGCCGAAAGTTCAACCATCTACAAAGAGGCGAGGATGCAGGCCCAACGAGCTGTGGCTATCTACTTTCCGTTCTTGGGCTTTCTCTCAGACCTAACAACCGTCGCCGTTCTGGGAGAAGGTGGTTCTTTAGTCTTGGCACACAAAGTGGCAATAGGAACTCTAGTTGCAGCTTCTTTGTATGTGACAGCGTTTTTCTCCCCCATACAGGAACTCTCTCAAAACTTCGACGAGTACCAGCAAGTAGTCGTCGCCACCGCTCAGATTCGCAAGCTCATGAACGAGACCTCTACTGTAAAGGAGATCGCGAACCCCATAGCCCATGGGGAACTCCGTGGAGACATCGAGTTTGTCGATGTACGATTCTCTTACGACAACTCACCTCCGTACTCTCTGGACGGAGTTAACCTCACGATAAAGTCAGGGCAGCGCGTTGCCTTTGTAGGCGAAACGGGAGCTGGTAAGTCGACGATCGCAAAGCTGATCGAAAGGTTCTATGACACAACATCGGGTCAAATCTACATAGACGGTACCCCGCTAGGAGATCTTGACCTGAAGTGGTACCGCTCACAGATCGCATACCTGCCACAAGAGCCTTTCCTCTTTAGCGGAACGATAGCCGACAACGTCACCTTTGGACTAAAAGACACAACCTTGGACGATGTTGAAACTGCCTGCCGTGAGGTGGGTCTGGGCAGGTTGCTCTCCTCCCATAAAGAGGGCGTCTTCTACGAGGTCGGGGATAAGGCTTCGAAGTTATCCGCCGGCGAAAGGCAGTTGGTTGTCTTTGCCCGATTACTCCTTAGGAATCCCAGACTAGTAATCCTTGATGAGGTTTCATCTGCGCTGGACCTTACGTCCGAAGCGCAGGTACAGTCCGCTCTTGACAAGGTAGCCGAAAGAAGGACGGTGCTGATCATTGCTCACCGGCTCTCCTCATTAAAAAACGCTGATCAGATATTTGTAATCGACTCTGGATCCATAGTTGAACAGGGTACGCACGACGAGCTTATTGAAATGAATGGTTACTACAACTCCCTTTGGACGCTATCAAGGCAAGAGTAACAACACCACATCTCGAGCTCCTAAAACCCCACCTCTAGCGGGACTTTCCTGGCTAGCAAGATCGACTCCTCCATTACCCCTGCTAAGGATGGGTAAGTGGTATCGATTTCTGTAGTACCTATATGGAGTGATTTAACGCTTGGGGGCGTAGCGATCTAACTCAAAGATGTTGAAGAGGCTTCGTTGTGTGTTGCTCAGCTCAGTCAGCATCCTCTTCACCCGTGGTCGTCCTTTCTCTCCCGGGTAGAGCAGTACGGTCTCTTGGATCTCAGAGAGCTCACGAAGAAGTTCTCTCACGCTGAGATCTACTTCTGCCAACGCTGTTTGTCGAACCATGAGACGAGAGACACTAAGGGCAAGGGTGCAGTAAAGAGCATGGACCCTGATCTTCTGCTCCGTCCAGTGAAACATTGGAGAGAACGAGACAACGTTCGTGTCTTTCATCTGCCTGAAGTCTGACTCCACGTAATGCTGGGAACGATAGGCGGAGATGACTTGAGAGATGCTCCAGTCGTCTCGGTCGGTCAAGAGCATGCGCTTGCCAAAGATCTCCTCTTCAAGGGCCAAGAGGGCCTCTTGGTCAATGGAGAACTCTAGGCGGAACGTTGATGGTGTATCGCCAGTAACCACCCGAAGTCATCACCCGTTTCACCCAACGTGGAGAGAGGACTTCGTCGATCTCGCTCTCTAAAGCCTCTCTAGATTTTCGTGTCTTCGAACGTTCTAAGCG
>NZ_FQUL01000065.1 GCF_900128965.1 Ferrithrix thermotolerans DSM 19514 | reverse complement strand
TTGAGGTTCTAGTTTTCTAATAATTCCTAGATACCATGGCCACCACAAACAAATCAATTCACTCGTGGAATTTGCACAACTATCGGGACATGACCAAGTCAGCTTCGAAGATCGGCTCGAGGACCAATTTCGCAGCTGCCATTGCTACTCGGTCTCTCACACAGGGAATGCCGAGCGGACGGGTCTCGCCCGATATACCCGGCTTTTCCGATATGTACTCTTCGTAAGGGCTTGGGTCGGTAAGTGCCGGTCCGAAGCTCCTCGCTAAGCACATCTATGAAGGCTTGTATCGACTCGGGACCTCTAGAGGAGATGTCGGTGATACTCACCTTGTCTATTCCTGGGGCCCCTTGGTTCCTCGCCACGTCCGACCAGTCCCTTTGAATCACATCACTGCGAGTGAGCTTGTCGTATAGGGCGTGGAACTTACGTATCCGATTCTGCTTGGCACTGCGATATAGCACACGCCTGTGAGCTCGAACTTAGGTCCTGAGCCGTCGGCCAGTCTTATGGTCCTAGCTGATTGCTCAGCACTCATGAGCGTTCCTCTCTTTCACGTCATGCGTTGATGAAGTAGGGGTCCTTTGCTCTGGATGGGTTATGTTGTCCCAGCCGTCATCACTACTATTACCCCCTCCGACTCCCACATGAGTGCCTATCACTTCCCGGGAGCACCGGTTATAGATAGGTTCGCTCCTGGTCTCCGCTTTGACCAGGGCCAAGGAGGGCCTCTTGAGTTCCCACGACAACTTTCTGTACGCTCCCCTTCCTGCGACACCCGAGAGGGTTCTTCGACACCCGCTCCAGATTCCCTGGTGTCTTCCATGGCCTTCGTCAAAACCACACAGACTCGGCTGCCTCTACCTCCTGCTTTCGCTTCAAGCCTTTACGACGCTTTGAGAATTCGCTTTATGCTGCGGACCGCACATTTGGTCCACCCCGCTTCGACCCTGACATCTCTATCAAACCCGGAGGCTTCCCTACCAAGGACTCTGGCGTCTCCTTGGACCGGACTCTAACCGGCTAGCTATCGTGAGCTTGTCGCTCGGTCTATGTCATCTGACCTCCTTGTTTGCTGTGACATACGTCCAAGCTTCTCGACGCACGTGGATTCAGGCTTAGTAGGAGAAACGAGTTATGAAACCACAAGAAATCGATCACATCGCAATTGCGATGAGGGATGTAGACTCCGCCCTAGTCCAATACCGTTAACTTAGTACCATTCCTGTTCTATACCGGGTCTCGGGAGGTACCGGTGCCAAGACCCGGATGGAGAAAACAGCCAGAGGATTTGCGACTGACCGATCATCTCTCCATAGGGGTTCTGACCCGTACCTTTGGGAGGGATCTCATCGATTCGATACTCATCGCAACCGACAAGGTCCAACAGCGGATACCTCTGTTGCCATCACGGGTGATGATCTATTACGTTCTGGCTCTCTCGCTCTATCCCCAGGACTCCTACGAGGAGGTCATGCGTCACTTGAGCGAGGGACTTCGGTGGATAGATCAATTCCAGTCTTCTTGGAACGTCCCCTCCAAGGTGGCGATCTTTAAGGCTCGTCTACGCCTTGGGGTCTGAACCTATGAAGAGGCTCTATGAGGCGGTTGCAAGGCCACTGGCAGTGCCTGGCGATGCTGGTGCCTTCTACCGGGGGTTGCGTCTGGTTGCGATCGATGGAACGAGCCTTAGCGTCGCTGACACTGCCGAGAACCTCGCTCACTTTACCAAGCCAGCCACTCCACTTGGTGAGGCTGCCCATGCCAAGGCAAGGATCGTCGGTCTCTTAGAGTGTGGAACCCATGCGATCTTTGCGGCCAACGCTGGTCCCTATAGCAGTGCTGAGCAGGTGTTGGCCCAAGAGGTGATCGACAAGCTCACTCCTGGGATGCTCTGTCTTGGTGACCGAGGGTTCTTTAGCTATGATCTGTGGCAACGAGTGGCGAACACCGGTGCCCAACTCCTCTTTAGGGCAAAGAGCAACTACCGCATTGAGATGGTCGCCGAACTCGAGGATGGTTCGTACCTTGGCAACGTCTATCACCACAAGGACAGAGCCAGAAAGAGTCCGCTGCTACTCAGGGTCATTGAGTACCAGATCACCGAAGGGGGGGATCCAGATGCCGTCTACCGTCTCTTTTGCACCATCACCGATCCCGAGATGGCGCCAGCTCATGAACTAGCGGCGCTCTACTGCAAGCGCTTAGAGATCGAATCAGCTTTTGATGAACTAAAGACCCACCAGTTTGAGGCACGAAGAGTGTTACGGTCTCAATCTCCAGAGCTCGTCTATCAGGAGATCTGGGGGATGCTAGCGCTGCACTTTGGCATCAAAGAGCTCATGTATGACGTAGCGGCGTCTTCACGAGGAGACCCGGTGGGGCTCTCATTTGTTGGCTCTCTCCGGATGCGCGCCACCAGTGCTATGACCAGTCCGGGTTTTTCCCCCTCAGCTCCTTGCTGAGGCCTTCCGTCGCGCCTGTGCTCAGATCCTTGACCAGGCGCTTCCAAAGCGAAGGCTGCGCTCTAATCCCCGGGTGATACGCAAAGCAATGAGCCCCTATCCCACCAAGTATCCCAACCACTCCAACTGGCCGCAGCCCTCAAGGCCAGCCAAAGATCTTATCTATATCATCGGAGCTGGTTCCTAAGTTAACGGTACTGGTATAAAGGATAGTTTGTAGCGGTCAGCCCCCTATCGGAGAAAAGGGTTGATCATTTAGGGTATTCATACATCTGTAGTATCAAAAGACGAATCTGAATTGTTAAGAAGTTGGATGATAAAGCCGAGCTGTTGTGAAGTTAAGTCCTTCCTCTCTATAATCATTTCGCCCACCTCTCCTTTCTTCTCTCTCTCCCACCTTCCTCCTCTGCTCTGCGCAACAGATGCAAACAAAACTTCAGGTGAAAGTGTGGAGGCGTGTTGATAAAGTTGAACGATAATCTCCTTTCTAAAACCATCACCCACCTCTCCTGTCACTCCCACAATCTTTATCACTTCCTCAAAGCGGTCTCGGGATAAAGAAAATGAAGACTCCGCTTTGCCCACCGCCCACTTCACAACCTCTTTGTCCTCAAACACCGCTGGATTTTTGGCGATGTGATTTGGCACATACCGGAACCGCTCATCTCCTCTCTCCATTCCCGCCTTCAGCCACTCAACAATCTCTTTGTTCTCAAACACCGCTGGATTTTTGGCGATGTGATTTGGCACATAGCGAAACCGCTCATCTTCCCTCTCCATTCCCGCCTGCAGCCACTCAACAATCTCTTTGTCCTCAAACACCGCTGGATTTTTGGCGAGGCTATTTGGCAGATGCCAAAACCGCTCATCTCCTCTCTCCATTCCCGCCTTCAGCCACTCAACAATCTCCTTGTCCTCAAACACCGCTGGATTATCGGCGAAGCTATTTGGAACATGCCAAAACCGCTCATCTCCTCTCTCCATTCCCGCCTGCATCCACTCAACAATCTCTTTGTTTTTGTTCTGCAGCACTGCTGAATTATTGGCGAAGTAATATGACACATGCCAAAACCGCTCATCTTCCCTCTCCACCCCCGCCTTCAGCCACTCAACAATCTCTTTGTCCTCAAACACCGCTGGATTTTTGGCGATGTGATGTGGCACATGTTCAAACCGCTTATCCCCACTATCCGCTCCCGCCTTCAGCCACTCAACAATCTCCTTGTCCTCAAACACCGCTGGATTATCGGCGAGGCTACTTGGCACATACCGAAACCGCTCATCTCTCCTCTCCACCCCCGCCTTTAGCCACTCCGCCAACCCCTCAATCTCAAAGAGATCGTCACGAGCAAGAAGCGCATCCACCTCTTCTCTTGAATATTCATCTCCGCTAACAAAGGTTTGGATGTGTGGCGAGAGTGAGAGCGAGGGTGTGTGTGGATGCCCAGCAGCGCAAGCGCTACTGTTAGAGGTGATGGGGTTACGGCACGGAGTGCCGTCTTTAGTCTTTGCTCCGCAAATGTTTGTATTCATATATCTAAATTATCAGAAGACGGATCTGGGCTGTGAAGGAGTTGGAGGATAAGGCTGATCTGTTGTGAAGTTAAATCCTTTCTCTTTGCAATCGCTCTGCCCACCTTTTCCTTTCCCCCTATCCACCACTTATCTCCCTCTCTGCTTTGCGCAACAGATTCTGGAAGAATGATTGATAATCACCTTTCTAAAACCATCATTCACCTTTTCTGCCACCCCCACAATCTTTATCACTTCATCAAAGCGATCTGGGGGTAAAGAAAATGAAGACTTCAATTTACTCACCACCCACTTCACAACCTCTTTCTGCTCCAGCACCGCTGGATAATCGGCGAAGCGATATAGTACACCCTCAAACCGCCCATCTCCGCTCTCTACCCCCGCCTTCAGCCACTCAACAACCTCTTTGTTCTCAAACACCGCTAGATTATCGGCGAATTAATATGGCACATACTCAAACCGCTTATCCCCACTATCCGCTCCCGCCTTCAACCACCCAACAATCTCTTTCTGCTCCAGCACCTTAGAACAGGTCGGAGAAGCTACCAAGCTCGTTCATCAGAACAAACATGAGGGAAAAGTGGGCATACTCTGTTTAGCTTCTGCTCCCAACTTAGGCATCGACGATCCAGAGTTCCGGGAGAAGATCGGCGAGGACAAGATAACTCTCTTCGCTCGCCATGGTCAAAAGATCGCCTCACCGAGTGTGAATAAAACTAAGCATAGAACCACCGACCAACTCTGTGAATTGGTCGCCCAAAACTAAAGAAAGTGCCCCCTGAGCTGGTACAAGAGGTGTAGAAAAGCATCCCATACGGTCAACCAAGGAGAACGCTTTCTGTGAGTAAACCTTATCACACGCCAAAGGCTATCGAAGTAGCCTTAGTCGATGAGAATCTGGTCGCTAATGCGGGACTTCTCTTGGTCTCCAAGGCTTGGTCTCGATGCTCTCATCTCGGAGCGGGTCGATCTCACTGGTCGAGTGGGTGGAGCCAATAAAGCGAGTAAGTCATTGACCCTCATCCATGCGATGGTGGCAGG
>NZ_FQUL01000062.1 GCF_900128965.1 Ferrithrix thermotolerans DSM 19514 | reverse complement strand
CAACACATCGTGAGATCTACGCCCTCTTGGGTGTCAGAGATCCCTTAAAGAGAATCAAGACCACTGCGGCCCATTTGTAGTGTCCAAGCCAACCCCTACTAGCCCATCTACCTGGATAGATGTGGGGTTGTTGCGAAAGTTGGGCTAGCGTTGCTGCAACAACCGCCCAAGCGTCGCTCACGATGTGAACCTTGCCTGAGCGATTTGCCCAGGAAGCAGTCCTTTTGCGATAGACATACCGCTTCCGACCAGAAGGGTGTACACACCTGGATCCGTATGGACACTAGCGTGACCCGACGGTCTACTCCGTTCGTCGGCGTTACAATGACCGGAGCGTTCAGGGAGCTCATGCACTGCCCCCACCGGTCGAACCAAAGACGACCACGGCATCTGAAAGAACGCTCGCGTCCAGCTTACCAAACTCAACCTGGGGAATCTTGACGTACGTCCAAGTAGTTTCGGTCAAGAGGGTAGCGTTCTCACACCAGATCGCTGCGGCCCGGTCTTTGTGCACGACATCGATGTTCTCCTGGCCCTTCGTTTCGATCAGGTAATGGACGCCATCGCGATCCACAGCGACGAAGTCCGGCTCGTAGTAGCGGAGGTTTGTGGCGCTGTCGGTGTATTCGATCGTGAATCCGAACCGCTTGGGCAACTTGGCAAATGACGCAACGTCGGGGGCGTTTTGGAGGAAGCGAGCAAACTCCCTCTCGAAGTCGTTGTCGGTAGCGACCAGGTTGAAGACCGTCTTGCTTGCCTCAAAAGTAGGTCGGGAGAAGGGGAACGGTTCGGTTTCGGAGAGTGCCCGGCCAGGATGCTCCAGAGTGGGAGATAGTTCCTCGACGACAAGCGCTCGTAGTACCGATGCAAAGGTCTTGACTGTGAGATACTGCGCCACGCTTGTCGCGATGGCTCGGATGATCGTCTTGTCGGCGAGATCGACGGTCTCGCCGAACGCCCAGTCCCGGAGGAATTCCCGGACTTTCGGGACGAGCACGGCGAATTGTGACGGGAGCTTGACGTCCTGGGCGATCCGCTTGGCATAATAGGAAATGACTTCCTCTGCGGTCTGCGGCTCGGGGATCGTGTATTCCCGTTCGACGAGTTTCTGCAAGCTGATGATGTCGTAGCCCTCGAAGTGGAACTGGTTTTCCACCGCGTCCCCCTCTTTTTTCGGGAGCCTCGGACAGGTGAGCTTTGAGACGTCGATCCCCGTGATCTCCTCGGCAAGGGTCTTCTTCCGGGAGAGAATCGGGCTGAGTACGGGAACCATTATGTCGTGTGCCATCTTCTCCGGGTCAGGAGAGATGGTCGTAATGACCACGGGGTCCTTCAGATCGAAAGTGTCGAGAGTAATGTCCTCGTCCTTCTCTAGCTGCTCAACGAACTTGAGGAAGGCGGGGTTCCCGATCACGTCGACTCGCTCGATGTAGGAAGACGAGCTGAAACCGAACATGAGGCGTAATCCTCGACCGATAGTCTGCTCTGGGAGGATGTTCGCCTTAGACGTGTACGGTCGGAGGCCGACGATAACCGTCACGTTCTGCACATCCCAGCCTTCACGGAGCATGAGCACACTCACGATCGCGTTGACGGGACTACTCCCCTCGTCCACCCGCCGGGCGACGTCCCGCGCTGCATCGAGGTCTTTTTTCGAGACATCCCCACTACGGTCGGTGTGGATCACGAGGAGCTGCGCCTCGCCACTATCGGTTACGCCGAACTCGGCCGGGTACTTGACCCGGAGGTAGTCGCCGACGTCGTCAGCTTCAGCAGTGCTGTTGAGCATGACGAAGAGCACCGGCTTCTTTCCAAGCGGCTGGAGCTGCACGCGGTACTCCCGCCAGCGCTCCACCCCAGCCGTGAGGTAACCTTGATACTTAACGCTACCGACATCAGAGCGTGCTTCGTTCATCCCCGTGGTGACGCCCTTCATCGGACGTTTCACTACTCTGTCGATGATCGCCTGCTTGAGCGGGTAGTCGAATACCGTCCACGTGAACAGCCCACCGTTCTGGTACCGAGGGGTCGCCGAGAAGTCGAGCTGGGCGACGAGCCCTGCGGGGCTGTAGTCGTGGATGCGGCGGATGATTCTGCTCCACTCGCTCTCTTCGTCATGCACGTGGTGGCCTTCGTCGTTGATGACGAGGCACGGGGTGTCACGGCGCGCGATCCGCTCGTCGAAGTCCTCGACGACCGTCATTGCGGCGGGCGGGATCGGGCCTAGGACGGCGGTCATCACGTCGGGCTCATCGGAATTGGTCGTCCCACCTCGTTCGTAGAACTGTTGGATGTTCGTCAGGTAGAGCGCGCCCTGCGAGCTTGCTCGCTCGGGCTCACCCCGCATGTAGAAGTCCATATCCCAGAAACTGCGCAGCTTTGGAGGGATAATCGGGTCGGTGCGGAATACACTACCGCTACCGAAGTCCGAGCGGAGTCGCTCGAAGACGATGACGTTGGGCGCGACGATGAGAAACGTCTTCGCGTAGTCGTCACGGCCTTCAGCTACTGCGTTGAAGTACTGCCAGGCGACGGTTAGGGCCATCACCTTTGTTTTACCACTTCCGGTCGCCATCTTGATGGCGTAGCGGGCGAAGTCGTCGTACTGGAGGACGTGGATCCCGGGTACCTTGGCGAAGCGCTCGACGAGGTCTCGGTGACGGCGGACCTGCTGAACCTCGTAGAGCCAGACCAGCGTCTCCAGCGCTTCGCGCTGCGCGTAGTAGTACTGGAAGAAGCCACCGTCTGGGAGCCGGTGATCTGTCTCGAACCAGAAGTCGAAGAGCGTCTTCGTCGTGTCGGTGGCACCCTTGTACTTCGCGTGCCGCCACTCGCGGACGGCCTTGCGGATTTCAGGGACACACGGTGCCGTCGTCACCCGGGCGGTAAGGAGTTCTCCCTGTTCTCCTTGCGGTTCGTATGCTTTACGCGCCACGGCTAACAACCTTTACCGAGAGCGTCTTCGTCGTGTCGTTGCCGAGGATGTCGATTACCTTGACCACAACCTTATAGTCACCTGGCTCCGTGTACTCGTGCGTCGTAGTCAGAGAGAGGTCTTTCGACTTCCGTGTCCGGTACGCCTGCCACTCGTTGTGGAAGGTGTCGTCCTTGTTGTCCCAGTCCACTGCCCAGTAGTCAATCCACTGCGACCAGTGGGTAACGGCCTTCTGGACATCTGCCGGGACGTCATCGAGCGGGATCACGAAGTCCTCAAGCGTCAGCGTGACCTCGCGAGCAGACTGCTTGAGGCCCACCGAGAGCGCTGCCAGTTCGAAAAAGCGGATGTCACCCTGCTCCACTGCTCGCTTCTCCAGCACTTCCCGAGGGATGCGCACGAGACGAAGGTCGATCCCAGCCTTCTCGGCATCCTGGCGGGCTACTTCGTTCAGCTCGAAGGCGAAGTCCCATCCGAGGAGGTCAACTCCTTTGATGGAGGGCGCGTCCTTCCCCGTCCCAACCGCCTTGCGGAACTCAGTGATGATCTGCTTGACATCGCCGTTCGTCACCGGTGCATCAACCGTACCAACGTGCACCATGCGTCCACTCTTGAGCCCGTGCAGCCAGACGTACCCACTACTGACTGGCGTCGCGTGATAGAGGTCCAGGATGAATGATCGGTAGGCAGCAGTACGCGCTGTTGCCGAATCGCCGAACTCTGCAGCCTGCCAGAGCTGGCGTTCGTACTTGCCAAGGTTTTGGACTACGAAGGGACGCACGTCCGGGATCCCAAGCAAGCGTTTCCGCGTCGTATGGATAGCAAAACGACCGAGGTCACACGCTATCCATCGCCGTCCGCACTTCTCTGCAGTGACGGCGGTGGTACCGCTGCCAGCGAAACAGTCCAGCACGAGTCCACCGGGCGGGCACGAAGAAGAGATAATACGTTCCAGTAGCTTCTCCGGCTTTTGAGTCGGGTACGCGACTCTCTCTTCCGCCATGTTGTTGATTGACGGGATATCCCAGTAGTCAGGGGCTTTCTTCTCAAGCCCACGCATGCGCTGAGAAGTTGCCGGTATACGACTCGCTTCAAAATAATGTCGATCGGGATTTTTCGAATACCAGTACAGGTCATCGTGTTTGCGGGGCCAGTAGCGTGTCGAGCTCCCGCCGAGTCCATAAAGCCATACGACGTTATTAAGGAAGTTACTCTCTCCAAATATCTCGTCCAGTATAAGCTTCACATAGTGACCGAGATGCCAGTCGAGGTGGACGTAGATACTGCCCGTATCTGCGATCAGCTCATGGAGACACAGGAGTGTGTCGTAAATCCAAGCAAGATACCCGTCAATCCCAGCCCCCCAAGTGTCTCGATACGCCTTCTGCTCGATGAGGTTCGGCTCTCTTGTGAAATCTTCGCCATTGACCGCTGTGGAGAAAGAGAAGTCATCTCCGGTAAAAAAGGGAGGGTCGATATAGACGAGATCGACGGCCCCTGCAAAGTTAGCGATTAGTGCGGGTAGGACATACTTCTTGTCACCCCAGATCAGCCGGTTGCGCCATTCGGCATTACGTTCGTCGTTGAAGAATAGCAACCGTTGGCGGTCTTGCGCCGATTCGTTTACGGTCTCAACCGTCTGAAAGGGAAGCTCGACACGAAGAGGGGCGGTGCGCTTACCCGACGCGTCGTATTTGCCGTCCCAAATCAACTCAGGCATCGCTTCAACCTCTGACCGACGTGCGGGCCGATGGTCCCTGCGGTTCCCCGGGCTGCTGCAGAAGTTTGATCACCGAATGTTCATCGAGGACTTCCAAGCGCCAGTTCTTAGCAGTGGTCCCATTGGTCAAATCGTCAAACTCTTTACTGATCGGGTCTGTTTCGATAGATGTTTTTGTTATGATCTCAACCCTTTGCTATTGCAAATAAGTATATCTTAAATGCGGTTCCATTGACCATCATGTGGATCAACTCGCCCTCTCGTACGGAAGTTTGAGATCAGTCAATTAGTCCACAGGAGAGCATCACCAACGCCAGAGTCGCCTGAGCAGAATGAAGCCCGTAGCATCTGGCGATAATGGAGCGGATCTTGGTGTTCAAACCTTCCACCTGTCCGTTGGAAACACCAAGTTCAATTGCGGCCATGATGCCCTCCTTATGGGAACGGATCGTCTTTGACAACCGGACAAAGCTCTGTATCTGAGACCGTGACGCTCGGGAGCAGCAGTGCTCCAAGAGTTTACGTATCTCATCGTCAGTGAGATCGCCAGAAAATACCGCCCGCAGGGATTCTTTCATCTCATATGCCCGCCAGAGCGCTCCACCAGTTCGCTTGATGCGCTTCAGGGTTTCACCCTGGTGTTCGGTTAGATCTCCAGGGTTCCTCAAGAGTCCCCACTGTGCCCCGGCGAACTTACGGGCGTACTCGAGACAAGGAAACCTTCTCATCTGGCGCCAGAGGTCTTTTCTCACCTCTTCCAGAGCCTATGTGCCCAAGTAGGGTCGA
>NZ_FQUL01000081.1 GCF_900128965.1 Ferrithrix thermotolerans DSM 19514 | reverse complement strand
ATAATTCCTAGATACCATGGCCACCACAAACAAATCAATTCACTCGTGGAATTTGCACAACTATCGGGACATGACCCATCGAAGCTAGAAGATTGCTGTCTTTCTCGCTAGCGAGAGGATCCATGCCTCCTGATAAGCAGCTGGATTGCCTGCATCGCTTGACCAACGATCCAGCCCAGCTCCGCGACCTCACAACGGACCGACCGTATCTGCTGGCTGAGAAGCAACCACTTGACACGCACAAGAGACGTGGACATGAAGACACTCAGCTATAATAAGGAACAGAAACGAGATTTCCCTGGTTGGTGGGGACCGATCGAACCAGAAGTAGCTGGATGCACAACTCGCCAGATTTCTCGGCGCATTAATCGAACCAAACAAGGGCATCCACCTTCAGGGCTCTCAGAGAGGAGTCACATGGCAGACGTGAACGATGTTGCAGCAGCTATACTTGACAAGACTGGTGAAATAGACACATTTAAATTACAAAAGCTCGTGTACTACTCGCAGGCTTGGTATCGGGTTTGGAAGTCGAAACCACTATTTACTGATGAGATCCAGGCCTGGGCCGGCGGTCCAGTAGTTCCATCTCTCTATTCCCGCCACCGGGGTAGATTTTCTGTCTCGGAGTGGCCGTGGGGAGACCCGAAGCGGCTTACTGCAGACGAACTCGAAGTTGTGGAAAGCATTGTGGATGCCTACGGCAGGCTCACAGGGTATCAGTTGAGTCAACTAACACACAGCGAAGCGCCTTGGATTCGAGCACGCGAAGGTTTAGCTCCCGGTCAGCGTGGATCGCGCATAATCGAACTTGACGATATCTATGACTATTATTCCGACCTAGACCAGAACCCCGAGGCCACAGACATCAGCAAGCTAACCTTCTCTGAAGATGAGCCACTCTAACGGGCTACCTAATGACCCGTTCTCCGAAAGCGCGCAGTCCGCAATCCCCCCATAGGCCAACCCCTAAAGCAATACAGTCATTAGCTAACGAAGACGGAGACTATGAGCATCCGTTATTCTCGCTGGCCCTGTTATCTCGGGTGCAGGGTCACCATTGGAACTGGGAAGACTTGACTCCCGCTGAAAGTCGCGAAATTCTTGATTTCCTTACTGCCGTCTCAAAAAAGAGTTGGGGCCAAATCAAGGAAGATCAAACTGAGAGTGGGAAGCCGCAACACCACTACCACAAAGTGAAAGATCTTTGCAAGGAAGCGCAAACGCTCCTGCAGGAAGGCGAGCTTGATGACCTGACAATGTTGTACAGGTTTGGAGTAAGCAGGAGAGCACGACTCTGGGGCTATCTCCACAAAGGAACATTCCATATATTGTGGTGGGATCCTGAACATCGGGTCTACCCAACCACCGCCCGTTCCTAACCATCGATGCCTGATTGTCTTTGGGACCCACGACATTGCTGGCACTTTGTTCTACAGTTAGCAAGCGTGCATGCTTTCGTGCAGCCTAAAGCGTTTCTGCAGTAATAACCACATCTCTGAGGTCCAGGGAGTGGACGGCCCCTTGAGCGTGGTCCACTTCGTTCGTAAGAGGACCACCTACAGTTTTCTTGCCTCGCTCCCATGTTGCCCGAGATCCGAAGTGGTGCTCGCACGTTGTAGCCACGGTGTTTGTAGGATGTGCTTAAGCAGCATCCATTCTCGTCACCATCTCGAGAACGGCATCATGGAACACCGCGACATCGATCAACTCGCCCTTAGCCCACTCGTGACCGTGATCCTCCATCTCGACAAGACATACGAGACAACAAAGAGCTGTGTCATTCCATGGTTAGCCAGGTTAGCCCGAACTTACGACCGCCCCTGACCCAGATATCACCCATGAAGTGGAAAGATAGCTAAGGGTTGGCTGAAAGTGTAGACACGAGTGCCTTGACAGGGTGGTTTTGGT
>NZ_FQUL01000066.1 GCF_900128965.1 Ferrithrix thermotolerans DSM 19514 | reverse complement strand
TCTGGACCAAGAGCGCCGACGAGATCTTCGCTTCAATGCAGAAATACCTGGAGCCTATTGTTTCTCCGCAAACTTCTGAGGAGGGACACTAGGAACGGTGACCCCAATGACGATCCAGGCCCTGAACCCACTTGGTTTGTAACAGGCCCAACAAAGGGTACAAACGAGACACAGAGGGGCGAGAACCCCTTGGTAGCTCCTGGCCACTCACTGGTGGTGTGTCATGGAGTCCTTGCAATGACGGCCCTGTCTGGCTCAACCACCTACAGAACCATCAACGGCTTACCGATTCCTGGTCGATCTTGGCGCCGGATTGCCACTTATTTCCGAAGATCCAGTGTGTTCCGTTTTGGGAGTAGTTTCAGTGTCACCGCTCCGCCATAATGCCTAGTAGTCTCAAACTTTAGAAAATTCTTCGTAATGACAACACCTTCTCGCAACATTGTGCTAGGACATTGAGTAACATCAGACGATACACCTGGTGATAACCTAGAAGGGGGTAAGCAAATGAAGGTAGGAATGTCATCCGGGCGGGAGCTGTAGTAGCGGCTAGCGCTGCACTTGTGAGTGTTGGTGGAGGTATGCAACTGACAGGATACCCACTCGTCGGCTGTTGGCACCAAGGCATCGATGAAAACGATTATTACTTCTAGTCTGGGTTATACGTCAGCTACCTACGTTGGTAGTCCTGGCGAGGTGAGCCCTCAGATTGTAGGAATTAAACCGATGGATGCGTCTGGCTGTACCGGCGCCCCTCCAGGCCTGTCGGGGGAGTTCGGCTTCTGTATATCCGTCTCAGGCTCGGGGACCTATGTAAACTGGATTAGAACATCTGCGTATGCATACAATGATGGATGTAGCGTCGCTCAGCTTCTGCGGAATGGGAACGTCATCATGCAAATGCCACAGGTGTGCTACGGGAACCCAACGCAGTACTGTGTAGGATCCGGCGTCTCTTGTGGAACAGCAGGAACAATGCTGAGCGCCCAGTTTGATTTTTATAGCTCTAGTTGGTTCCACGACGGCGATGTTGTATGTGCACGCTATGAAGGCACGAGCGGCACCTTTCCATTCAGCGGCAAGCAATTTAGCCCCGAGGTATGCGAAACCATCGAGTAATCTTGATGATATAGAAGAGATCCACTACCCCAACGATTAGCTCACATTGATCTGCGACGGGTCGTTCAGGATAACCCTCTAGTGAGGGTACCAGTGACCGTTAGCAACTGTCATAGCAGACTACGAAAGGATACCTGCGATGCCCAAGATATTTCGCAAATTGTCTGATGGTACGATAGTGTTAGCGAAACCTCCAGACATGAGAGCCCCTCTGTTTGGTTTCAGTCTGTGTCTAGTCATTGGATTACTCGGAGACTTGTTGGAACTTGGAGCAAACACCGGGGAAGCCCAGTTCGTTCTCATTATCTTTGTACCGGCGATATTCATTACGGGTCTCTTAAGAGGTAGGTCAGTCACAGTCGCCGTTCTGGGAGGAGCCTTAGGGGAAACCCTGATGCTAATCAACCCTAGTTCGATACCGTTGCATTCCTTCACTGACGTCAAGCGTGTTTTTGTATTTTTACTCTTGGACTTGGCGAATATAGTTATCTTTGGAGCTCTTCCTGCTTCCGCTGGTGCCTTGTATTTCAATGTGAGATATCGACCATTCACTATCGGAACTCTCTTTGGTGTTCAACTTGTGACCGCTATTGCAATCGGGCTTGGACGGACACAATCGGTAAACCTCGCAGAGGTCTTCGCACTGCTTGTGGCGGTTCTTACATTCGGGCTGTTATTTCACATCGGTCAGATTCGAATTGGTCGAATGGTCGCTCCGTGCATGCTTGCAGTAACGGTGTCAGCATTCTTTTTCGTGGTCGTCTCTGCGGTGCTTCACCCACCCCATTAATGGACAGAAGGGCAGGTAGTGATGGCAGATTTATGATAGATGTGACTCAAGCATATTTTATTGTTTACGCCTGGAACGTTATCGTTCCCATGGTCCAGGTATTCCGGATAGTGTATGAGCGGCTGGGCTGGGAGGATGCTTGGAGCGCAGTTTACCTTCTACAACAACCCGTTCGCAAATAACAATACTATGTGTGAGGACTCTATGGGCATAGATGGAGCCAGACGGTTCGATTCTAAAAAATATAGTGTGTGAAGGTATAGGGTAGGACATGCCAATACAAAGGCATTCACCCAAGGACGGTACAAATGGTCAAGAATCGAGAGTTGTCGTTGCGTGTCGCGGCTGGCTTGATAGCACTACTTCTGTAGCTCGGTGCGATAGTTGGTGATATATCGCCATCGCCTTCTGGTATGTTTATGATTGCTGCAGTGCCAGCAGCATTCTTGGTGGGCTATCTTCTGCCATCCGGGCTGGTAGCAGCTGCGATAATAGGTACCCTAGATCTCGGGGGAATGGTTGCGTTCTTTGTTGGGCGCTTCGGATTCCCAAGCGGCACCCCGAAGGCTCAGGTGGAAGATGTTGCCTACCTCGCCCTCCAGGTTCTGCTCTTTGGGACGCTGCCAACGATCTTTGGCTCCTTGGCCCGGCGAAAACGATTCTACCAGTTGACAACCTCCACTTTGCTGTTGCTGCAGCTATGTGTTGCGGTAGCCGGTGGTTTTCGGGTAGACGCTTCGAGTACTTGGCTGGGTCTCTTGGCACTAGTTGTGGCGGTAGCGACTTTTTGCGTTCTCAACTTTGATTGGCTATGCAGAGACCATGTTAATGTCTGCTTTCTTGCATCAAGTCTGATGGCATCGGTGATGTTCTACCTTGTCTACAGTTCCACGTTTAGGATTGCCGCAGTGGCGCACTATTGAATAGCGCAGTCGTTCAAAGTCCCTGTATAACATGGGTAGACGGAGTGACTGCTTGTTGGCCAGGTAGCTGGCATGGGAGGAGCGTTGTGCAATCATCCTCGACCTACTAGTGTCTCAGTGGATTCACCGTGACCAACTATCGTTCATCGAGTACTCATCGGGGCACATCAACTCGTGCCCTAAAGATCTTGGAGTTGGCTGTAGTGTTGTCAGAGGAGCAGGGGTATCCAAAAACTACCTCGCTCCATGTACTGCAAGCGATGTTGCTCATCGCAAGAGCGCCAATCCGTGATTGCCTACACCGCAATGGAGTGACCAGCGAGGCGCCTGATCTCTATCTCGCCCACCATCGAAGCTGCATCGAAGCGATCCTGGCAATCGAGCATGACTTGTATCCACAATGGGACTCTCTGGTGACCTACTCCTTTGGGGCGAATGCCTCTGATCGCTATTCGATGGCGACGATCATCGATGATGTCGATTTGCTCTATGGGTTTGCCCTTGTGTCACGGTGGGCGGGACTCTCTGAGTTCATCCGGGAAGTTCATAGACGGCCACATAGGTTTAGTACTCGAGTCATCCCTGATTGCAAGAGGATCAGTAAGGATGATTGCATCGAGGCTGAGGTAGATCCAAGTTCCGGAATCAACGTCCTCTTGTCGGATTCCCGTGACCGTTCCGCTCTCCTTGCCTCCCGTAACACTCCCAATTCATACCCATTCGTACCACCAATATGGGCGACGTGTCTCGTACTGCTGCACTATCGAAAGCACATGAAATGGTCGTGGGCCACCTTGCTTGGGTTGCTCATTGCACTAGTCGTTGGGAAATATGCCCCTCCTCTTATTTTCTTCGTTCGTACATCGACTCAAAAGTCGGGTGCGATCCTTCGATACCCGCCGGGGCGAGGGGATGGTCGTGATCCTACGGAGGTTGAACAATGGTGCAATCGCACGACGACCCCGGTGATTCGCTAGGGAACCCGGCTTTCCCATCTCGGTCCTCCGTGTTCACATCACGGGCAGCTGTTGTCGACCATCAGCTCTCTACCAAGCCACGACATGCCGAGCAGGGCGGACGGGTACTACCGACTGGGGAGTGGGATGACCTACCTCTCTAGCTTCCGATACTAGTGATCATCCGAAGGTTCAGAAGATCACCGCTCGGCCATAATGCCTGGTAGTCTCAAACTTTCGCGAATATCCTCATAATGACAACACATCTTCACCACATTGTGCTAACTTGTACAGGAGAACCAGTCGATGCATTTGGTGGTGACCTAGTATTCCTAGCCAAAGTTTCGCTGTGAAACAGGAATTTTCAAGTTTCGGCCCCTGTTGAACCCATTGTACAGCTACTCTTTAGAGGAAAAGGCAATGACAATAGCTAAGCAGATATCGAGGAGCAACCCAAGCGGCGAAAGATTCACAAGGGTCCAAGAAGCGCACCGGCCGTAGACCAACCTACGTCGTCACGTTGAGCGATGAGGATAAAGAGTTCCTCACCTCCGTCATCGCCAAAGCTAGCGCTCCAGCTGTTTAGGTCACCAGAGCAAAGATAGCCCTGTTGGCCAATGAACTTATCAGGCTAAAAGATATCGCTTGGGAGCTGGATATTTCTAACTTCACGGTCTCAAAGTGGGTAA
>NZ_FQUL01000067.1 GCF_900128965.1 Ferrithrix thermotolerans DSM 19514 | reverse complement strand
ATAATTCCTAGATACCATGGCCACCACTAGCAAATCAATTCACTCGTGGAATTTGCACAACTATCGGGACACAACCGGGTTTCACCGGACCGCCGAAGGAGGCGTTAGGGACGAAGACAGCGCGCCCTTGAATGTCGGAGCTCTTTAGTCTCCATGGTCCGTCTACGACCGACCAGATAGGACTGGAAGCGTAAGTTGATAGATCTTGGGCCTGTCCGTTGAGGAAGTTGTAGACGGCTTGGGCTCCACTTGGGGTCTGACCGGGAAGCGAACTTGGTGGGGTCGCTGGTGTCGGAGCTGGTGCGCTAAGTGAGGTTCAATCCCACGCTAATGGCAGAGGCGTCATCTGGGAAAGCTCATTGTAGGTAAACCAGGTGGAGTTGTAGCTTTGGTTTAGTGTAACGACTACCTGATACTTTGAGGTCGCCTTATAGGAAACGACGTTGTCGGGGAAGGCTCCCGGTACATATCCACCCCAACTGTTCTTATTTGCCTTGATGAGATTCATCCAAAAGACCACGTCCTGAGCGTCTACCGGCTCGCCGTTAGACCACTTGTAGTTAGTGTTCATGTTGACCGTGACTGTTGTGTTATTGTCCGAAAATATCGGAGGCTTAGCGAGCGAAAGCGAGTAGTTGATCTCAGCTTTGGTGCCGTTTCCGAACCAGTAGAGAGGACGGTACATAAGAACCTGAAAGAACGATAGGTTCGAGGTTGAAAAGGCGGTTCCTGGCGTTAGGGGGAAGATGTAGTTTGGCGCCGCTCCTGGACCTTCTGCAAAGTTGACAGTCCCCCCTTGCACCTTCGTATTTGTCGATGTAGGTGACGTGGAGCCAGATGGAGTGGTAGAGCCACAAGCGGCTAAAACCAGTGCGGTGGTAAGGGGAACCACGTAGGATCGTGGTCTAAGGGCAAAGTTCCGCCGTTTCATGAACTAGAACCTTTTTATAACTAGGGTTGGAGATGTCAAGGATCTTTCAGTTCTTGAGATAGTAGCTGATTCACTCAGACGGGTTACCCTATTTCCCTAAGTGATCATCAACTTAACTTTTTGATAACAATTTGCAAAGAAGATTTGGAGCACCTGTGCTGGTTGACCATATCGACTCCTTCTTAGCGTTCATTTGTCTCGCAGTGTGTATGTTTGAGACCTTCGACCTTGCTTCTCAAGGCACCGTCGCTTAGTAGCTCGAGACTAGGTGAACTAGTCTGATGGATGGGTATATCAAGGCAGCGAGACAATATTTTATCTTTCGGTAGTTGCACTTCTCCAACGGTTCTGCGTGTAGGCGCTAGGTTCGGGACCTTTACTATGAGCCGCCTTCGACTAGTTCGAACTGAAACTCGGGGACGTGGCCACATCTGCTGCCCTAACCTATCTTGCTGGTTCCAACTAATTGCCCTAGTGTTAGAGACTAGCTCTAGTGCGACGTACGTATGGCGAGATGCCGAATCCGCGCTTGGGTCTCATCTGAAGGCGATGACAATGACTATGAAGAGGGTTTCCTTAAAGAACGGTATCAGAGGATTTCTTGACTCGGCTACCAACCAAATAGAGTATTACTCAGTGAGCATATCGTCCTTAGGGAGGGGTGGATACCTTTTATGTTAGGAGCCTCTGGGACCGTGGTACAGCTCTCTTCGGCTCAATCGATCGAGGTATGAGAGATAAGCTGGGCTGTTGGGTTGATCGCTGAGTGTGATTTATCTATCGGAGGATCTGGCGGCATACTTGGGACGTGGCCAAAAGATAAGTTGCTCCAATGCCGTTGGTCTCGTTGCAGACTACGGCCCGTAGTCCCTCGTCTGAGGCGAACCTCCTTTTCCAGTGGTTCGGGATGTAGGGCGGTATGGGCGTTTTGTCTTTGTTTCTGGAAATAGCCTTCGCTGCCTTTTACATATCGTTTGATAGCCCCTAGCGTCTTACAGACGAGAGGGGCTCGGTGAGACGAATTGAGGAGACAAGGTGCTCCTTATAGGACTAACTCTCTGCCTTTTGCTCCTCAAGCGCTTCCTTGAGGGCTGCTACGGTGTCGTCTGAGAGTGAGGTTCTTATGATCTTGGCGGGATGGTAAGGTTCAAGAGCTAGTCGCATCTGATCTACATCAGCTGTGGCTCCAACTAACACCAAAGCAGAGGTCCCTGCTGTAAGTTCCTCTTTTATCTCTTTGATGAGGTTTTCATCCAGCCCGGACTTCTTCATCAACTCACCGATGATTGCACCTACTCCCATACCACCTAGCCATCCGCCGAAGAACCAAGCTGGCGGGAACCACCAGAACAGTAGCAGACCAGCTAGTCCGCCCAAGAACGCTCCTCCTGAAGCGGATCCGTGTGGACTTGAGATTGTCGTTATTCCGGTCTTGTGCTTTTCGACTATTGCTATATCGTCTATCCAAGCGTAGCGGAGCTCCTGTAGGGCTCTGATTGCCGACAGTGCCTCCTGTGCGCCGTAGGACCGATCGAACTTTACCACTATTAGGTCCGCCAATTGGAACTCCTTTCGTGTTGTTCCGTAACTCCCTTCCTTATGCTAGCGATGATTTGCAAGCTACATCTAAAGCTCTCCTTATTTTTGCATTAGAGAGTTGGATGAAGGGATCTATTGCTCTTAGTCCTTCTAACCTCAGTTTGGGTAGTTGCCTCCTAAGCCGGGTAGAAACACTCCAATGCTGGGGTACTGAGGCTCGGTGGAACACAGGTAGATAGTCTGGTCTATCCAAGATGTTTGGATTTGAATTGAGTCGTTGGGTGGAATGATGTAGAGGGATTGAGGTATGAACGCTTGAGGGGTTGTTGTACATCCCTTTGTGCTGTTTAGAAAGGTAAACCAAGCATGAGCGTCTCCTCCGGGACTGAGTTTGACAGCTGAAAACCCGGTCTTGGTCCAGATTCCATCCAGTTTGGTAACACTACTGCCCAAGGTCTGAACGAGTTGGAGACCTGGGTGACCTGCAATCTCGCAGAGAGATGAAGAAGTATTTTGCAAGACGATCTGCACTTCAGATGTATTGCCCCCTTGTTGTTCGGGGCCGTAAAGGACCCGGAGTTGAGAAGGGTTGCACTTGGGTGTGGTACTGACCTGAAGCGGAGGATTTGTGCTACTTGTCGTGGCCTGATCGCTAGTGCTGTAGTTCCCCACCGTGCTGGCGATCTGGCTCTGCTTGGGAATCGTATAGGCGGGCTTGGTGAGATAGGCTACCCCTACCATTACCACTGCGGTGAACAGGGCGGCGCTAAGTCCCTGATAAAAGCGCAACGCCCGCTTAGCCCGTTCGTATCCCTGCATCTGTTGATCGTGGTATTTGAGATCACTCAAGACCGTGCTTCACCTCGGTTCCGTTGCGCAGTCAGCGGCGGACTTTGCGTCCATCATTGACAATAACACCAACGACAATAACACAAACAGACTCTCAAGAATCTAAAAGCATCAATCAGCTGCTGTTGTCATGAGGAAACTTAGGGTCCTAACCGCGCTTTATCTGGTCTTTTATCTAGTGACTTGAACGATTATTTTGAGTCTTCTTTGAGTGGTTGCAGGGTCGTCCCACCTATAACTATATGAGCACTTATGAGTTGCCATTTTGTTTCAGGTGCTCCGATGACTTTTATCTACCCACCCAAATTTTGGGAATTATATACTTGACACCCTCAGCTCCTTATCGAGTATCTATGTTCCCATATGGTCATCAGTCTTTGCCGAGACTAGATGAGCAATGGTGACCCTCGGGGTACAGCTTTTCGCCAGCCCACGCCACGGCGCGGCGCTGATCTACCTCAAGTGGACCGCCTCGAATGTGATAGGACGGCCCATAATGGATAAGCGGCTCTTCGGAAATAAGCGGTAATCCGGTGCCAAGATCGACCAGGAATCGGTTTGTTGTTGAGCGTTCTTGGGTGTATGGCCAGATTGAAG
>NZ_FQUL01000068.1 GCF_900128965.1 Ferrithrix thermotolerans DSM 19514 | reverse complement strand
GTTCCAAAGACTCTATGGCCTATTTGCACAACTTTAGGCACACAACCGAGATTTTACTGATTGGTACTTTCTCATCTTACTTAAGCCTTCGATTTAACCGGGGCTCAGTATGTGAAGAACACGAAGGTTCTGAGGCCGGGCTCTTAGGCTCGCTAACGAGGAGGAGGCGAAGCAAAGAGTAAGAACCCAACCAAGCAGTATCGCCTCGCTGATCTTCGGATCTCGATACGCCGCTCTTTTTACAGCTACTCTTGTCATAGGTCTTGGTCATCATGTGTTCCTGATCGAGCAAGGAACGTTTGTGAACGTCAGTCGTGTGCCCCCAAAGTGTTGCCGACTGGAGCCGAGGTTTGACACGTTGAACTCACAAAGATCTTCGGTGTGAGAGTTGTACTCCCATCCATCTTCACAATCTCTTTCCGACGACCACCGTCTTCATGTGCTCTTTCAACCTGACATCTACGGTACTACCAAAGTGGTAGAAACTATTGATAGATACTGCCTTAAGACCATAGACGTCTCTTGCCATTGGAAACTCGAGGTTGCTTTAGCGTAAGCAACCAAGGGCATCTACGAGGCAAGGGATGCGCTGCTCATAGCTTCTCCAGGTCAACGTTGGGAAGGAACTCCCAGTCGAACTGTAGTTGATGGTCTGGTGCGATCTCAAAGCGTCTGGCTGCAATCGCGCATGGAGAAACTGAGGGATGGATCTTTACCTACTAAGTCTCTCGCTGCTGTTTCTTTGCCCCCATAGCCAAGTGGGATAAGACGTTCAAGGATTGCGGGAGCCGAAAGAGGCAATACGAGCTCGTCTACCACCTCCTTGAAGGGATCAAAGCTTAAATCCCTTGGCTTGCGAGCCGTGGTGTTCTCTGGCATCATCGCCAAGTTAGGGTCTGACGGTAGAGTTTCTATGGCAAGCACGTTCTACAGTCCACACCAAGACAGTAACCAAACTACTTAAGTTGATATCTACTAATTTGGCTGGATAGTAGCAGCACTCGGGAGACCAACTCCATATCGCTAGGTTTTTTCAACAGGTAAGCTTGCTTTACAGATTGCATAAGTGAGGGGAGTTCTGTGCTTTATTTCGTGACGGACTTTAGTTAGACCCCGAGTACTCCCTTTGATGAGATTTACTTTCGCTTTATTTGCGATGTTCGGTGGTGTTTTAGTTGGCTTCCGAAAAGCGGGGATCCGAAGTGTTTCGATGGTGCGGATGCGCCTAAACTCGACGAGATCCCCGTGCCCTTTCACTTCACGCCTTTTCATCCAGACCGACCTTGGGGGAACCCTTTGCGTAGTTAGGGGATCTCAATACACGATACCCTTGGCTCCGTTGAACACCAAGGGTACCGTATTGTCCTCACACCGAATTAGTGCCGCTAGCGTGCGCACTACACTAGCAGAGACCTGTAATAACGAACAACTACCGTTTTTGAAGGCGAACTTCCAGGGAGTCCCTGAGAGCGTCGCCAATGAAGTTGAACGCTATCACTGTTATGATGATCGCAAAGCCTGCGGGGTAGATCAACCACCAGTATCCGTCGTATATGTAGTTAACACCATTGGAGAGCATCTCACCCCAGCTAGCTGCCGGCGGAGGTAGGCCAAGACCCAAGTAGCTTAAGGTCGCGAGCACCAAAATGGCATCGGCGATTTGAAACGTTGCGTTTACAGCAATCGTACCGATCGTGTTGGGAATTATGTGCCTGACGACGATTCGTGTTGGACCACCGCCCATGATTTTCACGGCCTTTACATACTCTCTGACTCGTAAAGACAGCGCTTCTCCCCTAACCAGCCTGGATGGAGAAAGCCATGATATGAATGAGAGAATCAATACGAGGATGACGATGTTGGGGGTAAAGGCGGCAGCTAAGAATATAAGTAGGAAGAGAGACGGTATCGATAGAAATACATCTACGATACGCATCATCACCGAATCCACCTTACCACCCACATAGCCTGCTATTGCGCCCCATATCACCCCAAAGAGAGTAGCGATTATAGCGACAGCTAGTCCAATCTCCAAGGAACTTTGACCCCCGACCATTAGCCGCCCTAAAACGTCTCGACCGTTCTCGTCGGTGCCTAGTGGATGTCCCTTGCCTGGGGGGAGGTTTATTGCGTAGGTCGTGGAGACCTGATTCGTGTGGTATAGGAGCGGACCGATGAAACAAAAGATGGCCATGCCTACAACTAAAGCGAGTCCGATGATCGCTAGCTTGTTCTCTAAAAAGGTTCTAAGGATGAGAGCAAGAGCGCTTTCGCTCTCGTGGGCCTCTCCTCCTTCTGGTCCATTTGGTGAGATTATCTCGTCATCGAGACTTGTTAGCTTGTCTTCAGCTTTTGTCATACCTTGGTACCATTCTTCATCATTTGATTATCGTCAGAAAAATTCTCCATCATTGGGACCTACGAGTACCTTACTCTTGGGTCTAATACAGCGTAGGCTATGTCAGCTAGTAGATTACCAATTACTGTAGCAACTGAAACTATGAGGATAATGCCTAGCAGTAGGGGAAAGTCACGGCTCACAGCTGCGTTGTAGAAGTCAAGACCTGTTCCAGGGAAGTTGAATACTTGCTCAGTTACAAGTCCTGCTGTAAAGACTCCGGGGAGAGATAGTCCCACCAACGTTGCAATTGGTATAAGCGCGTTTCTGAGCATGTGGCGAAACAGTATCGCTTTATTTGAGAGACCCTTTGCCTTAGCAGTTCTGATCCAGTCCTGGGCTAACGCCTCAATGGCAGAAGATCTCATGTACCTAGAAAAAGAAGCATAGGTGATCAGTGCGAGCGTGATTATCGGGAGCACCAAGCCTGAAGGTTGAGAGAGGATCTGTCCGAGCGTCGATCCCTGAGGAGCCTCGGCAGGAAATAGGTTGAGCTTTTCGGCAAATATGAGAATCACGATTTGACCCGCCCAAAACGTAGGCATCGAGTAGAGAAAGAACGATAACCCTGTCCCCACATAGTCGAGGGTGCGGTTCCGTCGTACTGCCTGCGCAACGCCGACGGGCAACGCAATAAGGATCGAAAGGATGAGAGCCGATCCGACTAAAAGGATCGATTTTGGCATATCCTGGCGCAATACCGAGGTGACAGGTTCGTTCAGCTTATAGGAACGTCCAAGGTTTCCGTGTACAAGATGATCGAGATAATCGAAGTACTGTACGTATACAGGTTGATTCAATCCGTTTTGTTGATTGAAGGCGTCGATCTGGGCTTGGGTGGCTCGTGGTCCTAGAAGGGCTCTGGCTTCTCCACCTGGAATGATGTGCTGAAGGAAGAAAGCAATTATCGATACGCCCAGTATGACGATCAGGGACTGTACGATACGTCGCAGGAGGTACCGAGTCAATCTAGGGACTCCCATGAAGAGTCATTGTCTGATTTTGACGCGTATTTCACAGATTCCCTTTCTCCTTCACCTATTGACTTTCTCCCTGATGCCATTGCCAACAAGGAGAGTAGAGCCTAAACGATAATAAAGCTACAAGAAACTCAATGAGACAAATAACCGTAGTTGTGCTCTATATCTTAGAAGAAGTGCCTAAGGGCACTTCTTCTAAGTAATTACCTAACTTTCTTACTCTGCTTACTTTACAAAGTACCAGGTCTCAGGCGTAATGTTAGCATATGGGTTTTGTGTTACGCCCTTGAGGTTGCTTTGGATCTCCGACAGCTGGAAAG
>NZ_FQUL01000071.1 GCF_900128965.1 Ferrithrix thermotolerans DSM 19514 | reverse complement strand
TGAAAATTCCTGTTTCACAGCGAAACTTTGGCTAGGGACAATAACAAAAATACTTTTTTTCTAATTTATTCCCATCCACGAGCGCAATACAGAGGAAATTCGACGCGCCGGAGCAGTAACCGACCAAGACGTCGATCTCCTCAGATCAATAATTTCGCTAGCCAATTCCGAATTACGTCCACGCAAACTAACTAATTCATCACGCGTCTCAGCATCGCGACCGATGAGACTAAAACACACCTGATTACGCATAGCAACAAAACTAGGATCTTCGCATCTCTTGGCAACACCTTCTTTTATCCCATCAATGATTATCTTCGCCATACCCTCCCATGAATTATTTCCATTAGTTTCAGAGCACCCGCCAAAAATCCAACCCTCCTGCAACGAATCCATCATGACATCCCTAATCGCAGTGACAAGCTCATCGTAAGACTGAAAGAAATACACTGGAGACTTCAGACCTATAGCGTTTTGCACCACCTCTCTATTCACTGCTCTATCACGTAATACCAACGGTTTATCACTTGCCATGGACTCAACGATAGGAAATCCAAACCCCTCCGAATTAGACGGAAACACCACCATATCTGCCTTAGCGTATAGGCCAGTAACCTCATCCATCGTCAGCTCTCCAGCTCTCAAAGCCCTAATGCCCACATGAGCCTCTCCAGAATAACCCAACGCATAAACCATTACATTAGAGCCACCAAATCGCTTAGCTATAATGCTTGCAGTTTTGTTTACCATTTTATGGTCATAATGATTACCAACTAGGAGAATCTTAAACACTGAATTGTTCTCCCTCGCAAATAAGACCTCTCTTTTCTCAAAACGCTCTTTATATTCTGACAAATCTGTAGAGGGCCTACTCACTAGCCTGATCTGGCGCTCATTATTTCCAAATCTTGTACTAAACACATTGAGTGAAGCGGTCGAAATAAATGCCAATATATCAGCATGGGAGGCCGCAAAGCCCAACACACTTTCAAGTCCAGGTTGGTCGTTTGCTAAGTAGAAGCAGTCGAGCGCTATTGTATCAAGCATCATAAAACCCACTATGGGTGCACTTTTATGTAACGATAGAAGAGCCTCCCAGGAAAACGGCTGAGCTAAACGAAACGCAACAGTATAGGTAATTTCTATCTCTTCAAAACTTTCGTAAATGTCAACTGTAGCTAGTAGAAACCGGCGCTCGTGAAATATTAGGGCATCCTTATTGGCAACAATAGCAATATTATGCTCCGAACCTAAACTCCTAACTAATTGCTCAACCACCTGAAGAGCAAGTGTAAAGGTTCCATTGTGGAAGCAACCAAGCATAGACAGATCAATGAGAATGCGCCAGCTGTCCCTACTAGCTCTCACGAGCTCTGTAACTAGTTTTTCATATGTCCTTGGAGCGCCTGAATAGTACCGCCTGATAGCATCAAAGTACTCCGGGTATCGTTCTTGAAGAATCTTAGAATTTCGCCGTTCCAAATAGTCCTTCGACGATTTGAACGACACGCTTTCAAGATGGGATGCAAACGCCCAGTTCGCCAATGCAACCCTATACCCTACTCGGTTTGCTCGGAAGACTAAATCATTTTCTTCATTGTAACCCGGTGAATACACTTCGTCTAAAATCCCAACGGTCTCCAAAACCGCATTGCGTATGAGGAAACAGAATCCAGAAACAGTAGGAACAATTTGCACCCTTGGCAACATCGGCTTCAAATCATTAAACATTGAACGACAGGCTGCTACATCCACCTCCGTATTCTCCGACCACCAAGGTAGCGACGCCAACGTTGCTTTGTTAGATCTAGGACCCACAAAGCCTATGAGGTCATCTTCTTGAAGAACACTAATCATCTCAGACAGACAACCAGGATCCGGAAACGCATCGGAGTTGAGCAGCAGCGCATTAGCCTTCCTTTGAATCGCAAGAGTTAATCCCACGTTTACCGACTTTACAAAGCCCAAGTTTTGCGGATTAATATGCAGATAACACTTAACACCAATCCGTTCTATCTGAAGGCACAACTCCTCCAGCTCTTCTGCTAATTTTTCGTCACCAGGGTAGTCATTCACTAGCACAAATTCAGCCGACAGATCTTGTAACTCCTGCTGCAACGATATTAGATGCTTCCTTTGTTGCTTCACGAGATCTAGACCTCGATAGAAGGGTATAATAACTATAAGCCCACTCAAGTTAGACCTCCTAACACAACAAAGAGAGGGAGACCTTCATTTACATTGATCGCCGCATGACCGAGCACAAAATTATTGTCATTGAATGCAGCCAACTGCAGGGTGTCCTTTAGTAGACACGGTCCCGCTGCAAATCTCGCACTAGGCAAGTCACTCGCCCTTGGGTAGTCCTCCATCAAGCCTCGACGAATACTTTCGTAGTCTAGTCCTAAATTCGTTGCCATCATAAAGAGCTGACTTGCAGCTGCAAACTTTATGTACCGCCACACATTCGTGAATAGTTTTGCCATTTCGGCTTCCTCAGGAGACATAGTAATTATTTTGTTAGTCAGATTTCCAAACAACGCACTTGCCTGTTCCAGTCCTCGTTCTGACCTCGACGACACGATTTGCGGTAGCTCGAATAGCTCTATCATTGCTCTTCCCTCCGCGATACATTCTGGACAAAATGAAACCGGAATATCCAAACCGGCCTCACTTATTATCGATTCAATTAAAGCCGTTGTACCCGGATATATGGTACTGCATTAGGTGCTGATCGTTGGTCATTCGGCCGACGAGATCTTGAACGGCATCCAATACTTTATGCGATTCTGGATTTTGATGTTCATCAACTGGAGTTCCGATTATTACGATTACTGATGAAGAACGACTTACAACCGTCGGATCTTCAGTAGCAACAATCAGCGACTCGCTCAACACCTCCCTCAACATCGGATCCAAACCAGGTTCGAAGAATGGCGCTCTCCCACTGTTTACCGCTGCAACAGATTCGGAGGAGATGTCATAGAGTGCTACCCTCAACTTTTTTGATGACAATGCTACACCAAGAGGCAAACCCACATGGCCGCATCCGCCAACAAGAACGACATCGAATTCACGAGTCACCAAATATCCTCCATCAGAACGCCAGGGATTTGGAAATTTCCAGCTCCTTTCAGCCAAACTCAGCGTAGTCGACCAGTTCCAATCACACTCCACGCAACTCAACTTCTTGCTCAAGCTAAACCCTTACGTATCATATTGAGCACTACCATGAATGATTTGGGAGCTTTGGTCACACCTAGTGTATGAACATTTGCTGACATCATTTAGGCGCCGTCCTACTTAGGGTTCCGTCGGGTCTTATTGGCGGGTATCCCGTCGATGAATATCACCCGTCAAATAGCTCTCGGAGTCCTTAGGGATGCTGAATACCCTTCCACCGCTTCACCGTCTGCTGGATGAGCTTGAAGTCCAGGCTGAGGAAGCTGGAACGAGAGACGCAGTTCTTGGTGCGGCTTGTTCTCTATCATACCGTGGCAAAGGTGGACTCGCTGGCGTTGCTACTGCGGATGTGCCGCCAGTGCTCTGCCGGAAAGTCATAGAAGGTCAGCAGCACGTCGTGGTCCTTCT
>NZ_FQUL01000073.1 GCF_900128965.1 Ferrithrix thermotolerans DSM 19514 | reverse complement strand
AGGTTCTAGTTTTCTAATAATTCCTAGATACCATGGCCACCACAAACAAATCAATTCACTCGTGGAATTTGCACAACTATCGGGACACAACCCTGCGATGACTTGATCTTGAGTGTGCAACTTGGGCCTTCATGTGGTTACCTCCCATATCTATTTTGGTCAGTCTTCTCACATTTCGGGTGGATCACATAGGGTACACCGGTTCACAGGCATCTCTATCCATGGCAAATGGATGCGATCTGTGCTGTTTCGCCGATCGGAATTGGGGGTAGGGTCCAATACTTTGGGTCCTTCGACCTTATGGAGAGGTTGACTAAGTTACTGAACGCACTACGTGCCCAACAGAGGGTGGCGTCCAAGCAGGTCTCACCGCAAGAAACAGCTGCTTCACGGCTCGAGCGCTCAGAGATCCTCAAACTACTCAACATCATCGACGAGTACTCGAGGGAGTAATTAGATACCCTCGTCGATCGCTCGATCGATGCCGAAGGGGTGATTTCGGCTCTCGATGGGATCGTGGCAGAACATGGAACCCCGGTCTACATCAGAATGGACAATGGACCTTCAGTTCATCTCGCATGCCTTAGAGGACTGGGCCAAAGAGATGAGTGGCACACTTTACTTTATCGACCCAGGATCGCCTTTCCCAAAATGGAAAGTGCGAGTCGTTCAACTCAAGACTCCGAGACGAACTCTTGAACGGCGAACTGTTCACCTCAGTCACCGAGGCCCAACTCTTGACTAATAACTATCATCATGACTACAACCTCATCCGAGCACATAGTTCCCTCGGCTACCTGAGCCGTCATGAGTTCTTGGCCCTTGATGTGACGACCCAGAGAATGGTTCTCACTTAAGTCAAGCAAACATCGGGGCTACAACGTGCGGGAACTACTTCAGATCTCGGGCCCCATAGGAGCGCGCCAAGTAAACTGTAGGTGGTCTTCTCACAAACGAAGTGGACCACGCTCAAGGGGCCGTCCAATCGAAAACTCTGCAAGTCATTCCCAACTGTAAATCGGACGTATGCAAAATGTGGGACACCACACTACTGTAATCTACGATTGTAACGCGCGCTGGTCAAGAAGAATAGTGCCGAGCAAAATGTCCGACAGGTAAGAGGAGGTTAGATCATCAGGCTCCAGAGAAGGAGTTCGTATTCTCAACGCGCCCCACGGCGTTTCTCGAATTCGTCGTCAAAAGCACCTGGGTAAACGGAAAGACGGAATTCGACGGCCAACGGGTTGAGCATTTCCACCCTCGAGAGCTTTATGAAGAGGTTTGCTGCCCCACCTACCCGCAATACCGGGGCCCGGCTCAATGGACCAACAGAAGAGGAGCTGACAGCAAGTCGTTCAATAGCCAGAACGTGAGGTTTTGAATACCGAACCGATGACTATCGCTTAGTTCTTGTCCAAATCTTCCACGGTCGCCGAGTACAGGTCGTTAGCTCCAAGCCGTGCACGGTCAATCGGAATTGTTAAACAAGTTAAAGTATCCCATAATGAAGGGCTCTAAGTCCGAGATTCTTACGAGTTCCAACCCTTCCAATGAGGTCCAATTGCGTCCCTCCAGGAGTATTGAATACTCGTCACAGTCGCATTGAGCAATGACGTAGGATTGAGCCTCTAAGGTCTGGAAGATCTGAGCTCTGCCATTCACGACGATCGCTACTGAAGAGTTGTGTGCCTGGGTCGCGAGGTCATCAGCCTGTCGTGCTATATCAAGATGTTCCTCATCGGAACACGCCTGCTGTTGTGATTCAAGCACACCGTAGAGCATATCAGAGAACTGCTGCGAGAGGGGATTCTCCTGCAGCGTCCATCCCCTCCAAGTAATAACATTGAGAAGAGGTTTATCTGGGTCTCTTGGATACCCAAACCTAACGTGCACTCCGACTGCATCTATCTCCACTCGCCCATTGCACACTTTACGCTTGTGGGGACGCCCACCCAACACTCTTGGCATGTCATCGCTCGTAGCAACTCCAAATATTGGCAGATCACTATCCAACATCATCGCGGCTATCCTGCGAATATTCCTCTCATGGTGAAATTCAGGTATCTTACCGACATAATCCATGAACCTACCTCCTTGCAATCACGAGACACCTTGGGCCTACCATCATGTGGTACTGGTTCGCAGTCATCGACAAACACAAACTTGATCGGTGATGACGCTCAACCAACCTGAGTTGACGACTCTGGTCCACCTGAGTAGCACACCGCACCGTCCCATAGGATAGCGAGACTCGACGTATCGGAAACTACTGCCAAATAATCACCACTCGGAACGTAAGTTTCGCTGGCGAGACCATACCAGCGTGTTTCAAAGTTTAGGGGTCCTCCCCACGAGAAAACACGCTCATAGTTGAGATCCATATCGTCGACATATACATGCCACTGATAGTCAATCGCCCACGTATTGAGATGAAACCCCGTGAGCAAGCTGAACGATCCTGGAGCACCAGAGGCAATGGTAACGTAGGAAATACCGCAATCACCACCGACCTCTCCGTCAGGATGTACTTGTGCATTGCCTTCAACTGCGTTAGCAACCTCTGCTTGACGTCCGTCCGGCATCGTGATAATCCGAAATCCATGCTCTTTTGCAACGGCTTCGTCAAAGCCAACGATTGTCATCGGCGACGAGGCGACCAAAGAGCTTGCTGAGAGGGTGGAAGATGAACTTGTCAGTCCCATCCCAGGCCCTAAGCTAGCGAGTCCAAGACTGGCAGCTACAATAGACCCCCCCGAACTATGTTGCGTACTTTCATCATTACCCCCTTATGGTGCTCATCGCTACCAGAGTTATCGTCTGGTACAATCAAGAACCTAACGCATCATGGCAAAGATTGCACAGCATTTTCAGATATTACCGAAAGTGTACCATCTAGCAGGGAGGTTGGCAGACTGTTTATGGGAGTGCTAATTCAAGACAGGAAGTGTTATTCGGGTGGGCAGATGATTTGGCCATGGGAAGAGTCCTAGGAGACTGGTGTGAAATACGCATCCCGATAGGATCAGGTCCGGAGCAGGTCGTGGTTTTCCGTT
>NZ_FQUL01000074.1 GCF_900128965.1 Ferrithrix thermotolerans DSM 19514 | reverse complement strand
ACCTCAGTAAATAATGAGCACAATATATCTAAACAGGCTTGAGGAATACAAATAAATTACCAAGGGATTTCAAACATAACTAGCACTCTATTTCATATTCATTAGAGTGCCTGAGACTTAGATTTGGGTTGTAGAAAGGATCAGCATCGATATATTCGAACCATCTCGCACGAAATAGCTTGCCGTCACGCTGAAATCGCCAAACCTTGTATGAAGTATTATCCAGTCCACGGGTTATTGACTCTAAATGTATGATACGAATGTAAGGATTCTGAACTATATAGTATCCATTATCCAAGACCTTGAGGCATAAATCAGTATCATTGAACGCATTTGGAAAATGTTCTTCATCTAAGCCGCCTACCTCCAAAAACAGTTCACGATGTATCGCTAGACAAGCTCCGATCACTGCAGATACATTCCGAATCATTTGCATCTGCCCGTGATAACCTGCATCGTGACAATCTCTTAAGGTGTAAACGTTCGCAACTAAACCGTCTACCCCCAAAAGCGCACCTCCATGTTGGACGGTACCATCTGGATAGAGAAGCAGCGCACCTACGATCCCAGTTTTGGGTAGTCCAAAGGTCGCAACCAGTCTAACTAACCAATAAGGATCTGTTATCTTGATATCATCATTCAGCAAAACCAATATATCACCCGTCGCAGACTTGGCCATTTGATTATTAGCAGCGGCGTAGTTGAACGGAACGCCTCTAGGTCGAAAATGATAATGCACGTTCACTCTCTGATCTTCAGCCACATGGTTCAAGAAGGCTATAGTTTGCGCTGTCAGCGCTTCACTAGTGTCAATTCTCACAATTACTTCGAAATTATCAAAGATGGTTAGCTCTAGGATGGAAGTCAAACATGGTTCAATAATCTCGTATCGGCCACTAGTGGAAATTAGTATCGAGACAAAGCAACTTATGCTGCACTTTTGTCCTTGTTCCTTATCTCGACACCAAGACACAATGGATTCATAATTGAAGTCTGGCAGCAAGACTTTGAGTAGCTGACGAACGCTCTCGTTATTGGTTGCGTTCTTGCGGATGTTGTCAGATATAGGTACTGATGCATCAGTGATCCTTTGATGGTAGAGGATTTCAGGTATCCTACGCGTTCGATTTCGTTGCCAATCGATTTGTTTAAGGAAGCTGAGCTTTAGAGCCCAGGGGTGTTGAATCAGCGAAAGCATATCGTTACTACAAAGTTCTACAAAAGTGGAGGTTTTGAAGGCACAGAGGTTACCAATGTAGTCTTGTTCAATTTCCAACGCAGGTGATAATTCTGGTTTGAAGTAGGGATAAGATCGTTCCCCGTAATCATCTATCAAATCTTCGTCGCTATAAATCATCTGTATCGTTTCATCTCGCGTGTATTGAGCAAGTAGGTAATCCGTTGCGAGAGTATCGAGCTCATCTTGGTCATCGACAAAAGCAACGAAATCGCTCGCTAGTTCATTACAGACGAGCGCCAACAAGGAAGGGTATGGCAAATCACTGGCTACATCTGTTACCAGCAAGATCCGGTGATCGCGCTTTGATAACGTCTTCAAATAGATGCGATCCTCTGTAGATATATCTCTAGGAAGTACAAGTACAAGGCGCCATCGGCTGTTAGCCTGCGACTTTATCGACTCTATCGAAGATTTATAGGCTAGGTGTTCACGAGCAGATCGGATGACGACAACATAGGTAATGAAGGCATGTTGTTTTTCAAGTCTTGAAGCGCCTAATAGTCTCTCATCGCGTAGCCGATGAATTGTCTCGTGTTGTTCGACCCAACTCGAGTAGCGGCTATCGGGATTAGATAGTTGTTCATATTGGTGTGGTGCGTTGAATGTCTTTGGTACAGAAAGCGACATTCGCCTTGTCTTTCGTAATTCCATGCGAAAGTCACCTCTAATGCCGTATGCAACGAGGGCAACTGTTGATCCAAAGCATGTATACCTGATCCGATACCAAGACTGGCTCTGCAAATGATACGGTCCACTGAGTATCTGCGATGCTTGATCATAAGACAGAACGTACAGACGAAATCTGTTAGATATTTGATCGGAGAAGACTCTAATCAAGATTTCGTGCGATGCCTTCGAATGGTAGGGAACCGTCCCCAAATTGATCTGAGCTTTCCCCCCGAGGACATTGCAGTAGGCTTGGGGCACATATGTACACGGTAAGGCTGACGACTTAGTGTACCTGATTGGAAGTCGGGTTAGTAGCCTCTTCAAAGCTGCTGCCGTGTACCGTAGGAGAGAGGTTGCCCGCCAAGATGTGGACGAATGAATCTGTTCAATCTGGAGATTGAGGAGTTCTACGTTGTGAGAGCAATCCTCGATTTTGGCGTAGGCCTCACCGAGGAGCCGCTTATGTTCAGCTAGATCGGCGCTTAGTTCATCGATCATCTGATTTTGCTCGGCGAGGGCTTCACGTAGCTTATCAACGTTGCCTTGATCAGAATCCATACAGCTGTCCATCATAATTTGCCAGGCGGGCTTTATCGTGTTGGTCAGCTCTGTGAAATTAGTGCGGGATTCCGCTGACCGATCAGAATGCAGGAGATCGTTGGGAATTTGCGAACTGTGGCTATAGATGAGACCAAGTAGTATTTCCTACCCTACTCTCCTCTAGTCTTGATGAAGACGCAGACGGAAACTACTCACAAAGCGGGACACCATGGACTTGCTCACCAAATGGGACACTGAACCCCCCTTACCCATGCGGCCTGTATCATAGCCCCTTGTTCGAACTGCATCGGCGATACATATTCGATGCTCAAATGAAGCCTCTTGCAGCTGTACCATTGGATCCAGTCAAAGATTGCGGTTCTTGCCTCCTCTCGTGT
>NZ_FQUL01000075.1 GCF_900128965.1 Ferrithrix thermotolerans DSM 19514 | reverse complement strand
GCGCGTTTCTTCTATCGCTTTTTCAGACCCGAAAGTCACGATTGTGATGGGGTTATTCCCCGATTAGGTGACTCGGGGGATCCACATGAGTGTTAAAAGAGCCGTAAAATCCCTATTTTAGGTAATTGTTGATAAGGGACACTATGCAATAAGGTAATCGATACCACTTACCCATCCTGGACATGGATAACGGAGCAGTCGAACCCGTTAGCTAGTAAAGTCCCTCTAATGCCAACTTCAGCGATGGAGAGGTCTAATACTCATTCAGTAAGTTGTGTGGTTAAGGCGGGAATTATCGGAGATCGTGACCGTATGTCTTTTTGACTGATGTAACAACGTGCCGATTTTATTCTCTAGATGTATTTTGAGTTAGTCTACTCATTACGGGCCCAAGGCGACAATGATTTATCTCGACGCTCGGATATGACTTGATAACAGGCTCGTAAAGTAACTAACACAAAGCCTACACCTGCTGCAGGTAGTAAAGAGGGTCCGAAAGGAACAAGTGAGATCGTAGAAACTGCAACAGTGAATGCCCTGCCGATCCTTGGATCTTTGAAATGCGTCGGGGAGATTATCCAGCTGGGAACTTTCAAGGTTAATAAACGTGCCGCTAGGTAGAGAAATGACGTAAGAAAGGCGAAAGTGAGCCCTACTATCCCCTCTACGACCGCTATGTCCCGAATAGACAAACTAGTGAAGATTTGGGTAAAAGTGACGGCTAAAAAAGAACTGGCTCCAACAGTTAGCGTAAGCATTGGCGAGACACGAACTGTCAAGCGCTTGTTTTCGAGGTTGCTTGAATAACCGTGGGAAGGTCGTGATATTTCTTCACGATCACCGTTGACGTTATGCCGAAAGTACTTCGATGATCTATTCACGATATCCACGTCTCGAATCCACCAGTCACACAGGCGAAGATATCGCCTGCTAAATCTATTTCGGGCCCTCCGACCCACGTCCAACCCTGCGCCAGCCCAGCGTTTACTAAGCATCCTTCAACAAAATTTCCGTTGTGATAGCGACTTTCGAAGGACATGTCAACTGGAGTACATCGGCCGTCTTCGTTATTTGGATATACCGATATGCAGTACTCGCCTGGTATAAAGTACTCCCAATATCCGCAGGTTACCCCAGGATCACATATCAACTTTGGCTGAGCGACATAGCCTGTGGCAGTTTTACGGTGAAGATCGTTAGAGACATACCTACTGTCGCGTTGCACGTCAGATCTAGCCGTTGCAAGGTGGCTAGCCGTTAACTCCGTCCCCGACCCGACGCTAGCTAATCCAAAACTCAACCCTAGGACGATCCTCCGAGAGATGATCTTTTGTATCACGCTTACCCCCTTATTGGGTCACGATCTCAGAGAAGGTTGAGACCGATCATGCTTTTGATACTACAACGCACCTGCAAGGTTTACAAGAAATTGTAAGATAGTTTGTCCGCATACTATTTTAAAAACCGATCTCCAAGGAGTACAACTCACCCCAAGAGGAGCAAATAATCTAGAATCTCCACGGTATCGGAGCCAACCAACAAAGTCAATACGTTCAAAAGTTCTAAGCTGTTGGCTGTTCTTATACTGTGGATTACTTGTTTGCGTAACTTTGGACCACTTGTGACTTTGGACAGCTACCCCAAAAATGATCCACCTCGAATGTGAGATCCGACCAGAATAGAGATGGAGGAAGATCACATGAAAGAGAAGTTGCACTCATAAGAGCAACTCGTATCGCAGCTTATAAAGGATGATCGAGTGCTCAATGAGGGCAAGACAGATGCTTTAGTAGCTAGGGACTACTGCATTACCTGAGACCATCTGGTATCGCTTCAAAGAACACCTATGGCGTAGACGTTAGGTACCGACATAAAACCTGCTCCAAGGAACTAGAAGCCAAAGAAAAAAAGCTAGAGCCTATGGTAGCAGATCCCAGCACTTTGATATCGTGGTGGCAAAGGAGTTGGGAACCGGAAACTTCTAACCTGACGCGATACGTGTGAGTGGATGTCAAGTTGCTTCGGGGTCTCGCAAGAGTTTAGGCATGTAGAGTCACAAGCCAACCCCGTTCAACGAAAGCCAACACCACTAGAGCGAAAGAAGGGCAACACTAATGAGGAGATAAAGAGGCGCCTCATGCTCCTTTGCATTTTCTAACCCACGCCCCAGGGTATCGTAAGGCTTATTCGGCTTAGCCCTTGCAATTTAGGTACAAGCTGAACCTCAAAAGGGTTCATCGTCTCTCTAAAAGAGGCTGGCCTTAGGGTGCCTTGTAGCTTTACGGGGTTCCAATGGGTGCTCATCAACCCATAGTATGAAGCAGTATCTGGGCAATTACCTTCCCTCTTCGATGCAACTCAAGTGATGGGAAGATACTTAGACGTCCTGAACATTACAGGTGAGCACCAAGAGGGCTACTTAGC
>NZ_FQUL01000090.1 GCF_900128965.1 Ferrithrix thermotolerans DSM 19514 | reverse complement strand
TTTTTGATGCGTTGTTAACACCAAATTTAGAGCTCAGAAACCGTGTGCGTTTCTCATGCAGCCATTTGTGCCCCAAATACCCCTACTGAACTGGGACTATGGGCCCGCCATGGGAGTCTGGGCATCCACATGAGTGTCAATAGAGCCAATAATGGTCCAACCTTTGCGTCCTCCTCGACGTAACGCAACCTTTGTCGAACAACACGGTCAACCATGCCACCCAAGTCATTCCCGTCAAACTCACAGTCCTTGCCCGTTCCAACACTGTGGTTGGTCATGACCCTATCTCCTATTGAGTAAGTGTGATATTCGGTGTCCATGTTGACCTCCTTGTTGTCTATTACATAAGCCGTCTGTGAGAGCGATGCTGAGCTATGGTCAAGTCCGCTGCGTCCTCGAGTGTGCCGAAGCAGACACCACACACATTGCGATCCTCCACCTGGTTGCGGAAGATCACCTTTGGAAATTCCCCCGAATCATACCTCGTCTCGTCGTAACGATCAATGCCTTGTAGTTTGGCAATAGCATCGAGTACAGTCTCAACGTCAGCAGGTGCACAATCAAGATCCTCTAGACCGAATGGCAGAGCATCTATGATGTACAAGGGCAAACGATGTCTGCCTTGTAGGTGTAGCAAGGCGAAGTCAGAGTCCTCGATTAGGTTCACTGAACTGGGGTAATGAAGGACGATTTACGCGCTAAGCCGAGACGTGGTAGAAGTTAAGAGATGAAAGTAGAGGACTCGGGGAACTTTAAGCGTCTTATTGTACGGCCAGTCCATCGTGATGAGATCTTCCGCTTCAACGAAGTGCTAGACGAGTACCACTGGCTCGGCCATAGGCTCGTCGGCGAGGTTATGCGCTACGTCGCACTCGAGGACGAGCGTGTTGTTAGAGTGGTTGGCTTCGGGTCTGGGGCTTTGAGCCTCGCTGCAGGAGACCCTACATCGGCTGGAAACCTGACATCCAGTTTTGCGGGTTGCGCTATGTGACGAACAATCAACGCCTCTGCGTGCTTCCTAACGAAAGCAGGCCTAATCTGACTTCTGCCATACGGTCTCGAGTGTTGCGCATGCTCTCCTCGGACTTTCTTCATGTCTATGGGCATCCAGTGCTGTTAGTGGCGACCTTCACCAATTCAATGCGCCACGTTGGCACCTGTTACAAGGCTGCAAACTTCCTCCGAGCAGGCGAGACTCTCGGCTATGGGAGGCGCAACGGTGCCCATGTCCATCACGGACAGAAAAAGACCTGCTGGCTTTATCCCCTCCATAAAGACGCAGCAAAGATCCCGGCTAGTGTCCCTAGCCAAAGTTTCACTACTAAACAGGAATTTTCAAGTTTCGGCCCCTGTTGAACCCATT
>NZ_FQUL01000076.1 GCF_900128965.1 Ferrithrix thermotolerans DSM 19514 | reverse complement strand
GAGGTTCTGGTTTCTAATAATTCCTAGATACCATGGCCACCACAAACAAATCAATTCACTCGTGGAATTTGCACAACTATCGGGACACAACCCGCGGATAAAGTTTGGGCCCACGATACGGCGGTTTCCTATCTGGGGGTTGATATGGAGTGGGGAGTCGGTCTGGACACAACACACTGGGCTTCAAAGGCTCTGTTGCCTTCACATCGGCGGATATGGTCCTGGTTCGATCGTGGCGAGCATCTTGGAGTAACCGTGCTGGGCGGCTGTGAGGGCAACCCAGTCAGCGGGCCATGTTGGGCGATTGTCGCTCATGGAAGCCATCGTTGCGATGGTTTGCTCAGTTAAAATGGCAGTTCAGGGGGATATAATGGAATAGATAGCCCCATAGGTAAGCAGAGTTCAGTGTTCCATTAGGCGAGCAACTCCAGTCTGCGTGTCCAGTCTACGTGCGAGCTACCTGCAGCCCGAGTACTCTTCTACCCGCTTGATCAAAGACTTCGTACTCTGATAGCATACGCTCACGATTGTCGAAAACAGCTCGGACTCGGCAAGCATAGGGAATCAATAGATTGTGGCCCGCCCACCAACGGCGACTTGCCACCGTAAGACTTGGTTCCTCACCCAAAGGAGGGGAAGAAAAGTTAGCGGTGTAGGTTTCTTCGTCTTCAGAATATGCGCCAGCGGTGAACGAGAGTCCGATACTTATAGCGTATGCTTTAGGGAAGATGAGAAAGTGTGCAAAATCATAGAGCCGGTTCTCTTCCCAGGACTGCTGGTGCCCAGAGTAGATCGGAAAGAATGCGGACGCACCGCTTGCAGTGTGGACACGAATCATCATCGCGTCGCGGGGGATGTGGATATCCACCTCCCTCAAAAGGCCCAAGGTATCACTGACCGTGTGGGCATTTTCTTCGCGATGTCCCAATAAGAATGCAATCGGTTTGGCAATGAACCAGATTGGCGCGAGTACCTTAAATACCCTTGCCTCGCGACTGTGGCTACGTCGGTAGGCAAAGTAGGCATCGTCAATGCGTCCAAAGTGGCGTTGCTGCATTGCGGTAAGATTGTCGATGTCGACATCCAATGATGTATGCACATCTAAGTTCCGACCAATGAGAAACATCTTCTCAAGTGCGGCATCCAACTCGGGGTTTTGCCCCGTGGGGCCAACAGTATACACAAAGACCCTCCTATCCTGACCTGCTTCCCCGGACCTACCGAGTATCAAGGCCGTATTTGCACAGCAACATGGTTATCGCTCCATGGGACTGTTTGCGATTGTTAAGAGCGTAGGTCGGAATCCCAAATCCTGCAGAGGACTTCCATTACTCGTACTTGTATACAGATGTTAGTGGACCTGTCCCGATTCAAAACATGGATCATGCATACTTGTGCAGCTCCGGCGAGTTCCGACCCACACCCCTAGCTCAGATGTTTACTTAGAGATTGCCAAGAGACAATTTCCACTCGCCAACGGTCTAGTCAAACCAAATTGGTTGAGTGTAGAGATTACCCGAGACACACGCAATCCCACCGTTCTGCCAAAAAATGCATGGGGATCGGTATAACCTTGGTAGCGTTGAAACGATAAACCGGGAAACCAGGGGGTACTGATGAATGCTGAGGTATTTCCGTTCAATTTCACCGATGTGTCGCCAATTGTAGATAAATTCGAACCAGTGACACTGTCATACACGCCAGCGTCTATCAAAGAAAGCCTGCTCATTCCACCGCTATATGATTGAAAGGTCACGAGCATCTGCCAGTAGAGGTCCGCCACGCATCATTGCCATTCAGTGTACCACAGATCTGACCGCTATCCCCGTAATAAGGATCACTCACCGTCTCACAAGTTCTTCCCAACCAGAGTTCGGGCTGGATTAGGCGTACCGCTTGGACACCACTAGCTAGAACTCCCGATTTAGGTATTGTGATCGTCGCGGCCGCATTAGCCGTCAAACCCCATACCTGCACTCACACTCGTCAGCATCGCGCTAGCAGCTACGATAGCCGCCCCCCGAACCAATGTTCCCAGTGCCATGTTTCCCTCCCGTGTTCAGAGTTAATGCATCAATCGTCAGCAAGTGGCTTTTACCGTAGCACATCTGGTCAAAGGTTGCAACGCGTTTTGGGTGACTATTCGTGCTCTCCTGAAGCCACTTTCTTGTAACTTGTGAAAGCCGATTCTTGTAACTTGTGAAAGCAGCCGATTCTATCTCCTGAAGATCAGTTCTTCTAACTCCTGGGATCCATCTCGTCATGACTGCTTGGCTGGCTTGGCTTACCCCCCTTCCTCGTCTTGGTTGAGTTCGTCGTGTGCTTTGAGCTTTCGCATCGACTCACCGGTGAACTCAATCACCCTTGAAGCGTGAATGATACGATCCATGATGGCATCGGCGGTAGCGTCTTCCATGAGGGCGTGGAACTTGGCCACCGGGAACTGAG
>NZ_FQUL01000095.1 GCF_900128965.1 Ferrithrix thermotolerans DSM 19514 | reverse complement strand
TCATCTGGACCAAGAGCGCCGACGAGATCTTCGCTTCAATGCAGAAATACCTGGAGCCTATTGTTTCTCCGCAAACTTCTGAAGAGGGACACTAGGGCAGTCTTTGCCCCTTGGATTTCGTGCGCTATGGAGCCTTTAACGTCTCCAGTGATCGATCTGGAGTGAAGTGTCGCAAACTAGGACTCTCATTACGCTCCTTGAAGTAGAGCACCCCTTGTATTATCGCAGCAACGCTGTTTACGAATGCTGAAGTGAGAGTGGCATCAAAAACCATGGGACACATCTCTCAACACTCCTTTCGTTAGGTGACAATTACGGTCTTACAATCGGTGGATCATTGAGAGTCCAAGGAACATCACTAAGTCAAATATGCATAGGACGATGACAAGATCATATATCCTCCTATCATGATATGCCTTGGCTCGCTTATCCACATCGGTTGTTGTCTGATAAGTCCGATTAAGTCTTGCTCTGGCCAATACGAACACCACAAGCATAAAACTAATAGTCACAATCGGACTTATCATATCAAGCTACTCCCCTACAAACGCCGGACTAGCATCCTGGTAGCAAAATTCCGAATACATTGTTGATAAAGACTCCTCCGTACCCATGCGCGTTGCACTCAGCTATTTTGGCCTCTCCAACTAACGATACTGCACCTAGTACACCAGACACCGCCCCCGGGTCTTCGGATAGTCGTATTCAATTTCGATACCCCCCCTGTGTTATCGGTATCACGACGACTCATCATGAACCTTTTTAAACCTAACACTGTTGTGACGATCTATCAACCTCTCTTTTAATGTGCGTTATGAATGAAGGAGGTAGTCCCTCTGAGCGGGCAATGATGGAGCGAACTCATGCGTTGAGTCCCTCGACCCTCCCGGTGGATACCCCGAGTCTGATGGAGGCAAGTATCCCGTCTCGATGAGTTCGAATGGTTTTTAATAACCGGATGAAGCTCGATAGTCGTGAGCGTGAGGCTCGCCTGCACCAGCGATCCAGCATCTCATTCACCTCGTCGATCTCGAG
>NZ_FQUL01000077.1 GCF_900128965.1 Ferrithrix thermotolerans DSM 19514 | reverse complement strand
AGCAAATCAATTCACTCGTGGAATTTGCACAACTATCGGGACACAACCTGTTCAGGGAATTAGGGCCTAGACTCAACCAACTTTCAAAGTCACAGAGAGCTGACTGGACTGGATAGTGCTAGACGAGCTAGAAGGGTCCCGGCTATGATTCGTTATGGCAGGTTCGAGCAAAGTCAGGCCCAACGTCGTGGAAACGAGCTGAATCAAACGCTCGCCTCGCCGACACGTAAGTCTCTGGATCGAGCTACCCTTACCATCTATAGAGTCCCATTTCACTGTGGGCAGATCAACTTGTCAGCTTCGTGGTTAGGTGATGTTAGGGTTGACTAATTGAGGAGACCTTAACACATCGATGTCTCTGAGTTGAAAAGACATAGTAGCGCTCACCTTTACGTGAGAATGAGCGAAAAGAACTCTCCAGATCAGTACACAAACGATAGTCTGACGATTAAGTACAAGCTCGACCTGTCTGACACATCATCTCGTGCTCAACAGGTCGAGCGCTCGTCGTGAGATCGATCTAGATCACGTACAGATCTGTCTAATGCCTATAGAGTCGGTGTCCCTTTAGTCGTTTCATTACGAAAGATTCACACCTGGATAGATCTTAGAGAGAGGAATGGCCTGGATCCAGTCGTAAGAGTTCCCAAGATACATGGTTCCTCCGACTATGACAGGATTCACTATCCCGAACCTTCCCCCTGGAGTGTAGGTTCCCAGCTCCTGTCCATTCGTTGGATTGACGGCATAGATAGTCGGTCCCGCAGCGATCCATAGTACTCCGTAAGCTAAAACAGCGTTACCCCTACCGGCTCCGGCCGGACCAGAGTTTGCAAATGAGAACGTCCAAAGGATTTTGCCAGTAAATTCATCGAGGGCGTAAAGCATCGATGTAACGGGGGAACCAACATAAACAACGCCATTTTGAATTAGGGCCATACCACTCTTATACGCCGGCGGAGCACTCCCTCGGCCGAGGTCAGTCGACCATAAAATGTTGCCGGTGTCGGCGTTCATCGCATACACCGCGAGATCGGTCGTCTTGTTAGCCATATCAAAATTTACGACGGAGTCTTTAATCACTACCCCGTTCGCCTGGTCAACCGCAGGAGAGTTATCTCCCATTCCGGTGTTAAAGATGTTCAAGGTAGTTGGCTGGACCCACTCTATCGCACCCGTTACGGCATTCACAGCGACTACGTGATTCGCGTCTGAAGTTCCCAGAATAATGGGGGCCTGCTTCGTAGAGGGGTTTACATAGAGATTTGGACTTGACATCGAGTCAAATCCTCCCAAAGCAGTCTTCCACACCAGAGCTCCACTTTGCGCGTTCAATGCCCAAAGATTTCCTCCTCCGGTCGGTTCATATACAGTGTTGTTATACAGAATCGGAGTTGGCATTGCATTTCCCCTGAAGTCTTGCCTCCACAGCATTATTCCTGTCGTTGCGTTAAATGCATAGAGGGACGAGTACAAGAGCCCCCGGACAAGCAAAGCGGTTCCTCCACAAAGCTGATACTTTAGGACTTGAGAGAATGAGAAGCCAGTGTCTCCAGTTGTTACATAGACGACGTTTCCCGATACTATCGGATCACCCATCAGAGAATTATTCAGTGGTCCAACCTGCCAGATAAGAGCACCTGTTTGCGCGTTCAAAGCATATAAGTGATAGTCGTCGCTCTCAGCGTAGATAACTCCGTTCACCGCAGTTACCCCCAAGGCATTACCGAGGTACTGGGTGAGCTTGACTGGTGCGTTCCTTGGTCCCAAGTTGGCCAGATCAGGAAAGCTTGCATTGAGCGGTACCGCTGCTTGCTCGGCAAAGTTCCACGATACTCCTTGCTTCATCCACGCAGGAGCGGTACTAGATACAGGGAAAAAGGACTCGTGGTTCGATGCTCCTTCATTCATCGTCCAAGAGGAAGGGAAGGAGGAGGCGTCTAAACCTTGCGGAATCGCTGGCGCCACAATGTTTAGGATTTGAGTTCTAATCTCATGGGCTGATCCACTTATCCTGGTCACCTGGTAACCCATTTGCGTAAGCCTGTCCTGTATCTTTACGCTGATCGCGCTGTCGTCACCCACGATATACACCGTCGGCTTACCTGGCTGGGGTTGGAACGGCTGTATCGTCCCGGTTGGAGCTACCTGAGGTACAGTCATGTCTGATAGGGCCTGCAGGGTTTCAGCACCTATGTGCTGAGAGTTTTCTGTAAGCAACAACACCCCTGACATCTTGGTTGCCAGAGCCTGTCCTAGCTGGACAGCCCCTGCTTGAGACGGATTCCCTGAACATAGGACAACGGTTGACGTACCACCTGGAAACAGACGCTCTGCCATCGCCGGGTTGTGTGCCTAAAGTTGTGCAAATAGGCCATAGAGTCTTTGGAACTGT
>NZ_FQUL01000082.1 GCF_900128965.1 Ferrithrix thermotolerans DSM 19514 | reverse complement strand
CGAGCACCACCATTTAGGCATTGCACTCATGACTCCAGCTGATGTCCATGAGGGATACGCCGAAGCCATCACCGAAAAACGAGCCGAGGTTCTAAATGGCGCCTATCAAAACCACCCCGAACGCTTTGTAAACAAGGTTCCAACCCCACCCACCCTCAATACCGAGGTCTGGATCAACCGACCAAATGACGAGGAGATGAAAGAGAGTCCTTCCCTGGCCGGAAGTTAGCGTTTTGACTACTAAATTCGAAAGCACCTCGTACATTTTTTGTTGAAACATTCCGGATATGTTCTCAAAAGCTAAGTAAACAAAAGGAGGCACCAGTGTCTTTGAGGCCTCTAAATCGCTTGATTTCCCCATTGGCTGTCGTGATGTTTGGAGCAATATCTCTTAGCTAGTGTGGAGCTACTGCTACTTTGTCGTCTTCAACTACAACCACCTCTCAGCCAAGGACGTCCACAACGACTGCTCCCACGTCCACTGCGCCTCCTAGAAAATCGACTGCCACGCCGGCTCAACAAAGCATCGTAGTGATTTGGTGCCACGCATCACGGTTGAGCCTTTCGAACTTAGAATACCAGATTCTTGCCAGTCAATAGACAAATGTCTTATTTAGGTACACCGATGCTTCAAGTGTGACCTGTGCCTTATACGGCTATCCCGTCATCAAGTTCTACTCAATAGACGGCCAGCCAATTATGGCCGCACGCTTCGCAGAGGATCCTACACTATCGGATACCGTCGAGACCCACAACTTGTTACTCTTGCGCCAGTGGGAGCGCCTACTTCTATGTGGGCTGGATAATTAGCCCAGACCAACCTAAAACAGAAGGCAATCATAGGTGTGCGTTTTTAGCTATCTTCAAGAGTTATCCACTAAATAGCTATTCCCGACTTTCTATAACCCTTCGGCTTCGAACTAATGTCCTACCAGATCCGATCGGAAACATCTCAATATGTAACTTGAACGTCGGTATTGTTACTAGGGCGGTCGCCACCTCAACTACATCTATCGCCGGTACTAACGAATTTTTAGTTCGTCGTCCTTCGCACTGAGCAACTTTATCTCATAGCTGGAGGATCCCCTCCACAGAAAATACCTCTTGTTTGAGTCGACCTCTTTCGTTCTAGCGTCTCAGCGATTCGTAGCTACGGACCGTAGGTACTTCTCCGCATAGAACTTCCGGTTCTAGGCTGATCGGGTAAGGCCATGCTCTTAGTGTTCGTATCTGATGTCAAGAACTCATAGGGGCTAAGGTACATGACCAGTTGAGAAACACCGATATTGGGTCGTTCGTGTTATATATACTCTCAGCCTAGATGCAACGATTATGCAGTGTTAGACCCCTATGTTATCCTCTTGAAGAGCACAGAAGCTTTTTTGCGCAAGTTACAAAGCGTACTATCTGGGCAGTTCTGGAGGCGAGAGTTGAAGAGGATCCTAAAAAGGGCCGTTCGGCACTACAGAAGAAAGTTGTTCCGAAAGGTAACTAGGACGAGACGGTATTAGAGGCCCACAAAGAGCAGCACATAAGTGCATCGAGATCTCTTTCAGGATCTCTGGCGGGTAGAAGATGACAGCAGTGTTGTCCCTGTGCTGATGCTTCGGCCTTTGGAAAAACTTTTTGGTCAGAGATCTTCGTAACTTTCTTCGGATCATCATCTGAGGAGCTCCCCAAAAACTAACCCACCCAATATATGAGTTTTGCCTCCGAAGTAGATGTGGAGGAAAACACCATGAAATCCAAGCGACACACCGAAGAGCTGGTGATCAAAGAGCTTGCCGAGG
>NZ_FQUL01000083.1 GCF_900128965.1 Ferrithrix thermotolerans DSM 19514 | reverse complement strand
ACTCCATATAGGTACTACAGAAATCGATACCACTTACCCATCCTTAGCAGGGGTAATGGAGGAGTCGATCTTGCTAGCCAGGAAAGTCCCGCTAGGTTGCGAGATCAAGTCACACGATTGGCGACATCGACCATCACTATTACGGACACCCGCGTGATGGGAGATGGCGTATGGAACTTTCACTCGAAGAATTTTGGCATGATCGATGAAGCAGACTTGTGGTGGTCGGATAGGCCCACTCATAGCGACACATTGTGGCCTAACACGATCACAATCTCACCGGCCTTCCGCGATTTAATTAAGGCCAGCTCTGTACCCCTCGACACCCGTGGCTTAGCGCTCATCCAGCAGGCTAAGGCAGGCCCGTTAGCTCTGGATCTTTACACCTGGCTCGCCCACAGGATGTTCAGCCTCTGCCGTACTACCACTGTGCCGTGGACGCTCCTCTCCGAGCAGTTCGGATCACAGTACGCACAAACCCGTCAGTTCAAGGCCAAGGTCATCAAGACCCTCCCGATTGTCCATCTCGCCTACCCCGAGGCCAACGTCTTACCGTCCGCAGACGGCTTGGTGCTAAAGCCCTGGCCTCTGCCTGTCGCCAGAAAGATTGTGCTCGACGCCTGACGAGTTGTCCACAGTGGGGCCGTGCAAAAGAGAGTTATTCACGCATACGAGGTGACGGCCACCCTTGTGTTCTCCCAGCTCAAGGCGCGAAAATTGAGTCTGCCTATATTACTAATACCTATAGGTTTTTAAAATCCTAGTATTAGGCTACTGCACTTGTTGAAAACTCGTCGCGTGTTCTCTCCGGTCGCTAACGCTCCCGCTGCCGCCTCATCAGGCTTCGCCTGATGACTTGCCCTCGCAAGGATGGCAGGTGCAAAGGATGCGGCTAACCGATCATGGTTGTCGAAAGATCTGGTGGCCACCAATCCGTCGCCAACGCACTGCTGGCACTGAAACTCCATTAGAAGTCACAACTGTGGCCCACTGCCAAGTGGCTCGACCGTCGGGACCACTGAAGCTCCAATTCATCTCGAAAATTCCTGGTGCGTTAACTACAGCTTTCACCCGTAGGCTGGCTGGCCATGATGAGGGATCTTTAGTCTCAATGAAACGATCACACGCAGCATTGAAGATGCGGGCTACGGCACGGAACAGCTCACGTTCATGTTCGGATAACTGTTGATAGTCGGCTTTGAACAGTTCTGTTCGCTCATACCTCACGAGTCAAGATCGGCAAGGAACTCGTCAATATCCTCGCTGACTACTACCCGTCCAGCGGAAATATCCTCATCTGCTTCGCGCTCCATCTGCTGCCAACGCTCTTTCCAAAACCACGCTTGATCAGATGGCACGGCAATGTGTGGGCGAAGGACAATCTCGTTCTCTCGCTCAATCACCTCGACCTGTGCTCCAGGCTGGTCTAAGCCGAAGCGCCGCCGAATCGAGGTGGGAATAGCGATGAGGCCACGGCTCTGCACTGTGACGAAGGTTGGTGTTTTGCGCATGATTGAAGTGTAGCAGTAATACAGCGATACCGCATCGCAGCCTAAGCGCCTTGGCTTGGCTAGGTCATGAAATCAGGAAATCATGAAAACTAGAAATCATGATGCTCCACTAAAAATGATAGTGGGGGAGAGAGGATGAATCATGGAAAATCTGGCTCTATTGACACTCATGTGGATGCCCGGACTCCCATGGCGGGCCATAGCCCCAGTTCAGTAGGGGTATTTGGGGCACAAATGGCTGCATGAGA
>NZ_FQUL01000085.1 GCF_900128965.1 Ferrithrix thermotolerans DSM 19514 | reverse complement strand
AACCTTACAACACCCCTGTGGATAACACCTTCACACCCCTAGATATCCACAGGATGGACATGAATTCGGGAAGAAATTGCGAAAGTCGGGCTAAGTAGATCCATTCAATCGCAAGCAGATAGCGCTCGCACTTAAGAGCTTCTCAACCATCACGAGTAACATCGCTCGACTAAAGAGTTAGAGGGTTGTTCCAGAGGTGTTAGCGCAGATGGGCAGCACAAAGCTTCGCTCCGTGGCGTAATTCATGCCCTCGGCCCGAAAGACGAGACACACGGGTGCGTCTCGATCTTGAGTGGTTGCTGCAACGTAAGGGCGTGACCCGCCAGCCGCTGTGGCACAAGTGCTAGACAAAAACTCCGAGGGAACGTACTCCTCTTCGGGACTTTGTGAGCACCTTCATTCTATCTGCAACAGTTGCAGCTCTTATTGGTGCTTGATTCTTTAACTAGATGACGAGGGCGACCACGCCGGCGATACTGTGCCCATCTACGGCTACTACGACACCGCCGCGTTCAATGCACAGATCCTCGTTGTCACGTTGGAGTGCTGAGAGTACAGCTATGTCTGTGCCTACCGGTCTTAAGATTTGGCTTCCTTGGGTATAGGCTGCGCTCAATCACTTGTGTTCTATGGCGGATCCTCAAAGCTCCTGACCTCAGATAACATAAAACCCGGTGTGCGCTCTCACACCACATGACATTTGGTACTTTTGCGGGGATCCCTTGAACTTAGAGCTCAACTCCAACTTGTCGTCCTCACCACAGAGTGCGCCGGCCGAAAGACAGAGCGACTGCAAGGCCCGGGTTGGCTTTGTGCGGCGCAATCTCCCCGCCGCTGAACGAGACCACAAGTTCCTCTCCACCGAAGCCTTAAATGCGTACCTCGTCAAAGGCGCAGAGTGCATCAATCAACTACCCTTTAAAAAAGCGTAGGTCACTAGCAGATCTCCTTGAAGGGGAGCGAATGACCTCGCAACCCCTTCCGCTTCTCCCAATTCCCTGTGGCGCGTAGAGGATCAATAAAGCTCCCCCAAACTACTACATCACCATCCACGCCGTGTTGTACTCAGTTCCCCGCACACTTCGAGGCCACGTCGTAGATGTCAAGATCACAGGTAGCGAGAATGCGGTGTTTTGCACGGCCGAGATTGTTGTACACCATGAGCGATGCGTTACCTTTGGTTCCAAGGTCACCCATCGAGACTCACCTGCACCGATATCATTGCTTCCATCTAAAGAGCCAGAGTAAAGGCGCAATGATTGGCCGAGCAATGACACTCGGTTCCCCTGTCGGACTCGTTGCTCGCGAGATCCTCGCCGGTCTAGTTACAAGTATCGCTCTTATATCCCTTGATCGAGTACTACGGCTCTTCGATCGCTTCGGCACCGAGAAGTTCCAGCGAGCCTGCAGTTATGGACTCTCCTTTGCTACGACGTTGAGGGGTCCCCAATAGTTGATCCACTGTCTTGGTGAGTCTTGCCGTTGGTGCTTGGTGTTGAGGTTAGTTTCCTCGCTATCACTTCCGGTCTTTGCGATGCGTTCATGAATTACACGGCGATTGTCTCCTCCTCCCATGTGCGTGATCGACATCTTACAAGCAAAGTCTCCGTCGCTGCTTCACAACAGGGAGGGCCACGAACTCCTTGGGAGAGAGATATCCCAAGGAGCTGTGGAACTATGAAACTATGAGGACGATACTAGTTGTACTTTACTTG
>NZ_FQUL01000086.1 GCF_900128965.1 Ferrithrix thermotolerans DSM 19514 | reverse complement strand
ACGACAAACCAAATATACCCCGCCTAGTATCCCACCAGCCCAAACCTTACAACACCCCTGTGGATAACACCTTCACACCCCTAGATATCCACAGGCTGGACATGAATTCGGGAAGAAATTGCGAAAGTCGGGCTAAGGTCATCACATCGCAACAATCACTTCGAGACATTGCGTCTGAAGTATCCCACTTGAGGAGTCTTGTTGAGCTCGGGATCCTCATGCAAAGAACGCCCGTTCTCAAGGTGTTAGAGTTTGAGACTGTGGGTAAGGGTGAAGGACCAGATGGATCAGAGTAAAACTGCGCGCTCACCTGAAGACAGACTAGGATGGCGACTGGTTTTGTTAGGCACCTTCATCTCTGCTATAGGCAGTGGACTAACCCTGCCTTTTTTGATCGTCTACCTTCATAGCATTCGGCACATCGCACTCTTAGCAGCTGGCGTTGTAGTCGCTACATCGGGAATAAGCGGACTCATCACTGGAGCCATCGGAGGTAGCTTAGGTGACCGGCTGGGAGTCGGACGTATACTAACCTTGGGCCTGTTTCTCTCAGGAGCTTCAACCCTGACCCTTTCAGCGGTTACAACTTTATTGGAAGCCGCAGTGGTGGTGAGCGTCTTAGGTATTGGAAACTCTCTAACTTGGCCGATGCTGAACTCTATCATCGCAACCCAACTTTCGAGCGAGAATCGTCCAAGAGCCTACGCAGTTCGTTTTGGGGCTTTGAACGCGGGCCTTGGCGTAGGCTCTGTCATCGCGGGGCTGACAGTCTCCCTGCATGACCCCCGAAGTTTTGAGTTCATCTACCTGGCTGACGGATGCACAACTTTGGTCTTCGCTTCAATAGTTGCCTTTGGCCTTCGAGGAAGGCCTGGATTTCGATCAGAGCCGGCCAATTCCGCGCAAGAGCAACGTAAAGAAGGGTACGCCGAGGTTCTTCGAGACCATCGTTTTTTAGCCTGGCTCTCATCGTATGCCCTCTTTGTATTATTTGGATATGCCATGATCGATGGTGGCTGGGCTGCGTACGCTACCGTGGTTGTACACGCAACACCCCAAGTAGTCGGATTTGGCTTTGCGGCCAATACCCTTATCATCGTAACCTCACAGTTGGGAGTGGCAAAAGTTGCAGTTAGGTACAGACGCAGCCACGTTCTAGGAGGAGTTGGGGCCGTGTGGGTCCTTTGTTGGCTCATGAGCGCCCTCGCAGATCTACCTAGGCTAGGCCGGTTGCCGATAGAGATCTTACTCGTTGCTTCTCTCGCCTTTTTTGGACTAGGTGAAACTCTGCTCAGTCCGGTATCAGGATCACTCCCTAACGATCTTGCGCCCTCAAGGCTACGGGCTCGTTACAACGCTCTAGGTTCGACGGTTTGGTCGATCGGCACCATAGTAGGGCCTCCGATCGCTGGGTTCTTGCTCGGTAGCTCACATCCGTTTTCATGGATCGTTGTAGTCACCTTGGGTTCTTTAGCATCGGGATCGATGGGTCTTTATCTCAAAAGGATACTTCCGCCGGAGTTAGATAGACCCGGTGCTTACTCTCCCTAGGTCCCAGTATCAGTGTGTACGCAGATTGAACAATAAGTTAATGAGGGCGAGAAGGCTGAGATGTTGAGATGGCTACGTACGATGAAACC
>NZ_FQUL01000093.1 GCF_900128965.1 Ferrithrix thermotolerans DSM 19514 | reverse complement strand
GGATGCTTTTCTACACCTATTCTACCAGCTCAGGGGGCACTTTCTTTAGTTTTGGGCGACCAATTCACAGAGTTGGTCGGTGCTTCTAGGCTTAGCCTGGTATTGTCAACCTTGCACTAACGGCTGAATATGTAGGGCTTATATCGAAGGGTCTATGCGACAAGAGTTGAGCTGTGGTCACACCTAGTGTATGAACAGTTGCTGACATCATTTAGGCGCCGTCCCACTTAGGGTTCCGTCGGGTCTTATTGGCGGGTATCCCGTCGATAAATATCACCCGTCAAATAGCTCTCGGAGTCCTTAGGGATGCTGAATACCCTTCCACCGCTTCACCGTCTGCTGGATGAGCTTGAAGCTCAGGCTGAGGAAGCTGGAACGAGAGACGCAGTTCTTGGTGCGGCTTGTTCGCTATCGTACCGTGGCAAAGGGCGCTCCTATAGATCAGACCCTTCGCAAATTCTCATAGTCTGAGCAAAGGGCTCTAAGTACCTCTCTCACCAGGTAACGCTTTAGACACCTAATCACCTCCATTTTTGATAGACCTTCGGCTGTTCGACGCCCCATGTACGCTTTGGTCTTTGCGCAGTAGCGCAGGCGGACAATGACTGCGACATAAAGAGCGCTGTTGCCATCCCTAGCACCTCCCCGATGGAGTCGATAGTGTGTGACACTACTAAGAGACGCCAGGATGGGTGCTACTTTGCAGAGGCACACAAAAGATGCATCAGACCTAAGACGCTTGGGATTATCCCCAATACTCACGAGCAACGCCGCTAGAGTTCCCACCCCCATCCCAAAGACACTAAGGGTCTTTGGCGCAACCTGAGGGACAAGGGTTTCCAAGGTGAGCGTCGAGAGCGTCGATTTCTTCGGTGAGATGGTGAATGTGCTGTGCAAGATAGTTACATGTAAGTTTCGTACCTTGTAGTGGATCACAAAGATCGGCTCCTCGTACCCGAAAAGACCGACACATAGAAATGACCTGTTGGGTGTTTATCTAAAGTAGTTGCTCCCTGAGTTCACTGGGAGCTGTGATCACCATGGATTTGAGCGTGTTCGTTTCTTCTATCTTGGCTTTGAGAGCTCCCTCAAGCGTGACCCGTAGCATTCTGATGCATTCAATCTGTGACGAAGCGAGGCTTGGGAACAATTACGGCCTTGGCCGCTCAAGACCGATCGTACAGCTGGCTTGGCATCAGTGGGATCTGAGGTCGTGTGCCTAAAGTTGTGCAAATAGGCCATAG